>CAWDVX010000005.1:0-71222 GCA_963805835.1 uncultured Actinomycetota bacterium
GCGCGCAGTTCGGCGAGGGCTTGAGCCCAATCGCCGACGTGGTAGGCGGCGATGCCGACGGCTTCCCGGACGGCAGCGATGCGGCCGGAACGAGCCCGTGCGGCCCGCGCGTGGGCCAGGGCGCTCTTCAGGATCCTCGTCGAGCAGCAGGCCGGCGGCCACCAGGTGTCGCGCCACCGTGTCGGCGGTGGCGCGGTCCAAAGTCGTGAGTTCACCGCGGATCTCGGGCGCCAACTGCTTGGCTTCGATGTCGGCGGGGATGGGTGGGACGTCCTGTTGCGGCTCGTCGCTGGATCGCGGCTGGACGCGACGGGCCCGGTTGGGACCGGACGCGCGCGGTGGCGGGCGCCGGGGGGCGCGCCCTCGGTTGTCGCTGTTTCCGTCCTGGACCACGTATGCCTTTCTACCCGATGACGCCACAATTGAGAATTCGAAATATATTGCGGCCAAATAGAATCACCCCCCACGCAATTGTGGGGGGTGATCCTAATTTGTGTTCGGCGGTGTCCTACTTTTCCACCCGTGTTGGGTAGTATCATCGGCGCTGGCAGGCTTAGCTTCCGGGTTCGGGATGGGTCCGGGCGTTTCCCTGCCGCTATGTACCGCCGTAACTTTATTCACTCGTTTTTGAGTGCCCCACCGTGGTGGTGGGGGGGTGTTATTTGGTGGTGGGGCGGAGTGGTTTGATGCGCGTGGATGTGTGTGGTTGCGAGTGTGTGTAAGTTTTCGGCCGGTTAGTGCCAGTTCCCTGAACACCTTGCGGTGTGTGTAGGTCTGGTCTATTGATCCCGTGGTCTGCGGGGGGCCTTATCCCACTTAATGGGTGAGAAGCCTGGTCTTGGAGGGGGTTTCCCGCTTAGATGCTTTCAGCGGTTATCCTGTCCGAACGTGGCTATCCAGCGGTGCCCCTGGTGGGACAACTGGTGGACCAGAGGTTCGTCCGTCCCGGTCCTCTCGTACTAGGGACAGGTTTCCTCAAGCTTCTGACGCGCGCGGCGGATAGAGACCGAACTGTCTCACGACGTTCTAAACCCAGCTCGCGTGCCGCTTTAATGGGCGAACAGCCCAACCCTTGGGACCTGCTCCAGCCCCAGGATGCGACGAGCCGACATCGAGGTGCCAAACCATCCCGTCGATATGGACTCTTGGGGAAGATCAGCCTGTTATCCCCGGGGTACCTTTTATCCGTTGAGCGACACCCCTTCCACTCGGGGGTGCCGGATCACTAGTCCCGACTTTCGTCCCTGCTTGACGTGTAGGTCTCGCAGTCAAGCTCCCTTGTGCACTTACACTCAACACCTGATTGCCGTCCAGGTTGAGGGAACCTTTGGGCGCCTCCGTTACTTTTTAGGAGGCAACCGCCCCAGTTAAACTACCCGCCAGGCACTGTCCCTGAACCGGATATACGGTTCGAGGTTAGAGGCCCAATACGATCAGAGTGGTATTTCAACAACGACTCCACACACACTGGCGTGTGCGCTTCATAGTCTCCCACCTATCCTACACAAACCGTATCGAGCACCAATACCAAGTTGTAGTGAAGGTCCCGGGGTCTTTTCGTCCTGCCGCGCGTAACGAGCATCTTTACTCGTAATGCAATTTCGCCGAGTCTATGGTTGAGACAGCTGAGAAGTCGTTACGCCATTCGTGCAGGTCGGAACTTACCCGACAAGGAATTTCGCTACCTTAGGATGGTTATAGTTACCACCGCCGTTTACTGGGGCTTAAATTCTCCGCTTCACCCCCGAAAGGGTTAACGGGTCCTCTTAACCTTCCAGCACCGGGCAGGCGTCAGTCCGTATACATCGTCTTGCGACTTCGCACGGACCTGTGTTTTTAGTAAACAGTCGCTTCTCACTGGTTTGTGCCACCCCCCACCGCTGCCCACCGCGAAGGTGTTGACAGTAGGGGGTCCCCCTTCTCCCGAAGTTACGGGGGCATTTTGCCGAGTTCCTTAACCATAGTTCACTCGTACGCCTCGGTATTCTCTACCTGACCACCTGTGTTGGTTTGGGGTACGGGCCGTGTATCTGCTCGCTAGAGGCTTTTCTCGACAGCATAGGATCACCGAATTCGCCTCACTCGGCTATGCATCACCTCTCAGGACATGTGAACACCGGATTTGCCTAGATCGTTCGTCCTACAGGTTTGCCCCAGTATTACCACTGACTGGTACGGCTGCCTTCCTGCGTCACCCCATCGCTTGACTACTACCCGACCGGGTCCCACGCAGCACCGCGACCCCGCACACCCGAAGGTGATTGGTGATCAACGGATTTGGGTGGTTAGCAGATCAGATTCATCAGGGACGCTGATACACGGGTACGGGAATATCAACCCGTTGTCCATCGACTACGCCTGTCGGCCTCGCCTTAGGTCCCGACTCACCCTGGGCGGACTGGCCTGGCCCAGGAACCCTTGGTCTTCCGGCGGGCAAGGTTCTCACTTGCCTTATCGCTACTCATGCCTGCATTCTCACTCCCACACCCTCCACCACCAGATCACTCTGTGGCTTCACCGGATGCAGGACGCTCCCCTACCCAACGTCACCCCCAGAAGGGATGGTCGTTGCCGCGGCTTCGGCGGTGTGCTTGAGCCCCGCTACATTATCGGCGCACAATCACTTGACCAGTGAGCTATTACGCACTCTTTCAAGGGTGGCTGCTTCTAAGCCAACCTCCTGGTTGTCTTCGCGACTGCACATCCTTTTCCACTTAGCACACGCTTAGGGGCCTTAGCCGGCGATCTGGGCTGTTTCCCTCTCGACGCACGGAGCTTATCCCCCGCCGTCTCACTGCCACACTCTTTGTCTTGTCGGCATTCGGAGTTTGGCTGACGTCAGTAACCTAGTAGGGCCCATCGGCCATCCAGTAGCTCTACCTCCAACAAGAAAAATGTGACGCTGCACCTAAATGCATTTCGGGGAGAACCAGCTATCACGGAGTTTGATTGGCCTTTCACCCCTACCCACAACTCATCCCCTCAGTCTTCAACCTAAGTGGGTTCGGGCCTCCACAACATCTTACTGCTGCTTCACCCTGGCCATGGGTAGATCACTCCGCTTCGGGTCCAGAACACACCACTACACCAATCCCTACGAATTGGATACGCCCTATTCAGACTCGCTTTCGCTGCGGCTACCCCACCCGGGTTAACCTCGCGACATGTCCCTGACTCGCAGGCTCATTCTTCAAAAGGCACGCCATCACCCCACCACAAAGGAGGGCTCTGACGGCTTGTAGGCACACGGTTTCAGGTACTCTTTCACTCCCCTCCCGGGGTACTTTTCACCATTCCCTCACGGTACTAATCCGCTATCGGTCACTGGGAAGTATTCAGGCTTACCGGGTGGTCCCGGCAGATTCACAGCAGATTCCACGGGCCCGCTGCTACTCGGGGACAGTTCCACGAAAGCCATCAAGTTTTCGGTTACGGGGCTCTCACCCTCTACGGCAGGCCATCCCAGACCACTTCACCTAACCCAACGGTTTATCACTTTCGCCCTGGCCGGCGGACCAGAGAAGAAACGCCCCACAACACCGCACACACAACCCCCGCCGGGTATCACATGCACACGGTTTAGCCATCCTCCGCTTTCGCTCGCCACTACTCACGGAATCACACTTGTTTTCTCTTCCTACGGGTACTGAGATGTTTCACTTCCCCGCGTTCCCCCCCACTACCTATGTATTCAGTAGTGGGTGACACGACATCACTCGTGCCGGGTTTCCCCATTCGGACATCCTCGGATCCACGCTCGGTTGACAGCTCCCCGAGGCATAACGCAGCCTCCCACGTCCTTCATCGGCTCCCAGTGCCAAGGCATCCACCATGCGCCCTAAAACACTTACAACACAAAACAGTTAAAAATTCTCGGAAGAATCAAAAATTGCATTATCTCCACACACAAAAAGACACCAACCCCGAAGAGCCGGCGCCCCCGCGTGCAAGATGCTCGCAACCACTATCCACAAATCAAACACCACACCCCACCACCAAAGCGAGGCGACAACAACCAACCCCGAACCGTATCCGGGACGCCACCCCCACCACGGCGGGAATCGCAACCTATCTCCGGTTTCCCACACTCGGGACGAAGAGATAGCGGGCCTGTTGTCTCAAAGCCCAATAGTGTGTCTGGCAATCCATCACCGCAATCCCGATCAACTCGGAAACCCGTTGCGGCTCAACGTTTGTTGTGCACCAAACCCAGCACCCACTACAGCGACCAGCATCTCGATCTCCCGGCTCACACCCCCACAACGCGGGACGGGTCAGTCTCGTGGTGCTCCTTAGAAAGGAGGTGATCCAGCCGCACCTTCCGGTACGGCTACCTTGTTACGACTTCGTCCCAATCGCCGATCCCACCTTCGACGGCTCCCTCCCACAAGGGGTTAGGCCACCGGCTTCGGGTGTTACCGACTTTCATGACGTGACGGGCGGTGTGTACAAGGCCCGGGAACGTATTCACCGCAGCGTTGCTGATCTGCGATTACTAGCGACTCCGACTTCACGGGGTCGAGTTGCAGACCCCGATCCGAACTGAGACCGGCTTTGAAAGGATTCGCTCCACCTCACGGCATCGCAGCCCTTTGTACCGGCCATTGTAGCATGTGTGAAGCCCTGGACATAAGGGGCATGATGACTTGACGTCATCCCCACCTTCCTCCGAGTTGACCCCGGCAGTCTCTCACGAGTCCCCACCATGACGTGCTGGCAACATAAGATAAGGGTTGCGCTCGTTGCGGGACTTAACCCAACATCTCACGACACGAGCTGACGACAGCCATGCACCACCTGCACACAGGCCACAAGGGAACCGACATCTCTGCCGGCGTCCTGTGCATGTCAAACCCAGGTAAGGTTCTTCGCGTTGCATCGAATTAATCCACATGCTCCGCCGCTTGTGCGGGCCCCCGTCAATTTCTTTGAGTTTTAGCCTTGCGGCCGTACTCCCCAGGCGGGGTACTTAATGCGTTAGCTACGGCACGGATCCCAAGGAAGGAAACCCACACCTAGTACCCACCGTTTACGGCGTGGACTACCAGGGTATCTAATCCTGTTCGCTCCCCACGCTTTCGCTCCTCAGCGTCAGTTACTGCCCAGAGACCCGCCTTCGCCACCGGTGTTCCTCCTGATATCTGCGCATTCCACCGCTACACCAGGAATTCCAGTCTCCCCTGCAGTACTCCAGTCTGCCCGTATCGCCCGCACGCCCACAGTTGAGCTGTGAGTTTTCACGAACAACGCGACAAACCACCTACGAGCTCTTTACGCCCAGTAATTCCGGACAACGCTCGGACCCTACGTATTACCGCGGCTGCTGGCACGTAGTTGGCCGGTCCTTCTTCTACAGGTACCGTCACTTGCGCTTCGTCCCTGCTGAAAGAGGTTTACAACCCGAAGGCCGTCATCCCTCACGCGGCGTCGCTGCATCAGGCTTGCGCCCATTGTGCAATATTCCCCACTGCTGCCTCCCGTAGGAGTCTGGGCCGTATCTCAGTCCCAGTGTGGCCGGACACCCTCTCAGGCCGGCTACCCGTCGTCGCCTTGGTAAGCCATAACCTCACCAACAAGCTGATAGGCCGCGGGCCCATCCCACACCGCAAAAGCTTTCCACCACAACCCATGCAGGCCGTAGTCCTATTCGGTATTAGACCCAGTTTCCCAGGCTTATCCCAAAGTGCAGGGCAGATCACCCACGTGTTACTCACCCGTTCGCCACTCGAGTACCCCGAAGGGCCTTTCCGTTCGACTTGCATGTGTTAAGCACGCCGCCAGCGTTCGTCCTGAGCCAGAATCAAACTCTCCAAACAAAAACCCCCCACCCAAAGGCAGGGCAGAATTCACATTCAGAAAAATCTGAAACAACCAAGACACCAAAAACTGGCATCAAAAAACATCCACCCCTAAACGGGAAAAAGAGATGGACAAAAACAACAACAAACAAAAACCACCAAACACACTATTGAGTTCTCAAACAACACACCCGGTTTTCAGGCAACCCTGCCACTGTACTCCAGTTGGACAGAGAGGTCAAACCCGGTCCGCCAATCCATTTGGACTGGGGCCCTTGGCTTCTGGGCTAAAGCCTACGCCTTATGCGGCTCAGTCCCAAACGCGGCCCTGGGGAACTAGGCAATCCGTTCGATCTCGGCGCCGAGGCTGATCAAATTCTCGACAAACAGCGGGTAGCCACGGTCAATGTGAAACACATCGTGGACCTCGGTGTCGCCGTCGGCGACCAGGCCGGCCAGGACCAAGCCAGCGCCTGCGCGAATGTCGGAAGACCACACCGGCGCACTGGACAGCTGCGGTATGCCCCGCACCACCGCGTGGTGGCCGTCCGTGCGGGCGTCGGCGCCAAGCCGGATCATTTCCTCGACGAATCGGAACCGCGCCTCGAAGACGTTCTCGGTGATCATCGACGTGCCGTCGGCGATGGCCGCCAAGCCGATAGCCATCGGCTGGAGATCCGTCGGGAAGCCCGGGAACGGCAGCGTCGCGACGTTGACCGCTTTCGGCCGCTCGTACTGGACCACCCGGAAGCCGTTGTCATCCTGAGTGACCGTGGCGCCGGCGTCATGAAGTTTGTGCAGCACCAATTGGAGGTGTTGCGGGTCGACACCGGTGACCGAGATGTCGCCGCGGGTCATCGCTGCGGCGATACCCCATGTCGCAGCGACGATGCGGTCGCCGATCACCCGGTGCTCGGTCGGATGCAGCCGGTCGACGCCCGTGATCGTCATCGTCGGCGTACCGCTGCCCGAGATCTGTGCGCCCATCTGATTGAGCATCGTGCACAGGTCGACGACGTCGGGTTCGCGCGCCGCGTTGTGAATCGTCGTCACACCCTCGGCGACGACGGCGGCCATCAGAATGTTCTCCGTCGCACCGACGGACGGGAACTCCAGCTGAATCTCGGCCCCGCGCAGCTGATCCGCTTCGGCGACCACACAGCCGTGCTCGATATTGCACCGCGCCCCAAGCTGGCGGAGCCCCGCCTGATGCATATCGAGGGGCCGAGAGCCGATGGCGTCGCCACCCGGCAATGCGACCTTGGCGCGCTTGCACCGGCCGACCAGCGGACCCAGGACGCACACCGACGCGCGGAACTGCCGGACAGCGGCGAAATCCGCGTCGTATTTGGGTTCGTCGGGCGAGGTGATCCGCACTACGTCGCCGTCGAGTTCGACAGTGGCACCCAGACCCCGGAGCACCTCCGCCATCAGCGGCACATCCAGAATGTCGGGGCAGTTGGTGATCGTGCTCGTGCCCTCGGCCAGCAGCGATGCCGCCATCAGCTTCAAGACGCTGTTCTTCGCCCCCCCGACGGCAACTTCGCCTGATAACCGGTTTCCACCGGTCACCACGAATCGCTCGCTCACGCGGGTCAGTCTAAACAGCGCGGTCGACCATGTCAGTTTCCTCGGCCACTTCTCCGGTACCGTTTCACCATGGCAGTTCATCTGACCCGCATCTACACGCGTACGGGCGATGACGGAACCACTGGTTTGAGCGATTTCAGCAGGGTGTCGAAGAACGACGCCCGGCTGGCGGCGTATGCGGATTGTGACGAAACCAATGCCGCCATCGGCGTCGCGGTCTCTTTGGGCAATCCCGATGAGCAGATTCTCAAGGTGCTCAGGCAGATTCAGAACGACCTCTTCGACGCGGGCGCTGATCTGTCGACCCCGGTGGTCGAGAACCCAGAGCATCCACCGCTGCGCATCTCGCAGAGCTATATCGACCGGCTGGAGTCCTGGTGCGATGAATTCAACGAGTCGTTGCCCGCATTGAATTCGTTTGTGTTGCCGGGCGGTTCGCCGTTGTCCGCGCTGCTGCACGTGGCCCGCACGGTGGCACGGCGGGCCGAGAGGTCAGCGTGGGTGGCGGTGGACACGCACGGAGAATCCATCAGCGTGCTGCCGGCCAAGTACCTCAATCGGCTGTCGGACCTGCTGTTCATTCTTTCCCGGGTGGCCAACCCGGGCGGCGACGTACTTTGGAAGCCGTGGCGGATGAGCGCTCGCGCGAAGACCAACAGATAAGGTCCCGCAACGGGCTAGGACGTGCGACGCCGCGCACGTGGGGACGGCCTCGATTCGACCCATGACAAAAAGGCCGTCAACGCCCCGCGATCCAATGCCACCTCATAGCCGCGCCGGCGTTCGGGACTGGTATCTCGAAGCTCGAGGACCACGATTTGGTCTGTCATGATGTCGAATTCATCGCCTCGTGGCGCACGCCGGGACACGATCTCCAACCCACGGCGGCTCAGCGTACGGTCCGGCCACCACCGGATACTGGACAACCGGTAGAAGCCGGCTTCTCCACCGCGATATCGCATCACACCGTGACGCCATCCGTGACCGCCTACCGCGGGCACGTCACGCAAGATCGCGGCGGTGCCGCCGACCTGCCGAAGCTTCCACAACCGGTAGCACATCATCACGACGACCACCAGCAGCACGCCAATCAGCGCGACCATGAGGAACATGGGCGCGCTCATCGGCGGCCTAGTCGATCTGGCCTAGAGCGCGCAGGCGCGCTCGCCCTCGGGCCGCTGTTGCAGGTCATCCTCGGAGTCGGCGTCGCTGCTTGGCGGCGTCGGCGTCGATCTCAGACTCGAGTTCTGCGGATCTCGGCCAGGATGATCACGCCCTCATCGGTGACCGACATGAAGCCGCCGTCGACAGCGATCCGCAGGTCATCTTCGCCTTCACGCTCGACACGCACCATCGCGTCTTCGACCAGCTGAGCAACCAACGGAATGTGCTGCGGCAGGATGCCGATCTCACCCGCGGTGGTGCGGGTGAACACGAACGTCGCCTTGCCCGACCAGATCTCGCGCTCGACGGCGACGATGTCGACGTCCAACTCAGCCATCGCTATTCACCCTTGTCGGCGTCGTCGTCCTTGTCACCCTTGTCGTCGCTCTTGCCCTGGTCGGTCGGCGCCGGAGCGCCATCGCCGCCGCTGTCGTCCATCTTGGCGCCGAGGCTTTCGGCCTTCTTCTGCAGATCCTCGAGACCACCGATAAGGAAGAACGCCTGCTCGGGCAGGTGGTCGAAGTCGCCCTTGCTGAGCTTGTCGAACGCCTCGATGGTCTCCTTCAGCGGAACCGTCGAACCCGGCTGCCCGGTGAACTGCTCGGCGGCCATCATGTTCTGCGACAGGAAGCGCTCGATGCGACGCGCGCGCTGCACCAACTGCTTGTCCTCTTCGGCCAGCTCGTCGATGCCGAGGATGGCGATGATGTCCTGAAGGTCCTTGTAGCGCTGCAGGATTCGGATGACTTCCTGGGCAACGCGATAGTGCTCGTCGCCGACGACGCTCGGGTCCAGGATCGTCGAGCTCGACGCCAGCGGGTCCACCGCCGGGAAAATGCCCTTGGAGAACACCGCACGGCTGAGCTCGGTGGTGGCATCCAGGTGAGCGAAGGTCGTCGCAGGCGCCGGGTCGGTGTAGTCGTCGGCGGGCACGTACACGGCCTGCATCGAGGTGATGGAATGGCCACGGGTCGACGTGATGCGCTCCTGCAGCTCGCCCATCTCGTCGGCCAGCGTGGGCTGGTAACCCACCGCAGACGGCATGCGGCCCAGCAGCGTCGACACCTCGGAACCTGCCTGCGTGAACCGGAAGATGTTGTCGATGAACAGAAGCACGTCCTGCTCCTGCTCGTCGCGGAAGAACTCGGCCATGGTCAGCGCCGACAGCGCAACACGCATACGGGTGCCGGGCGGCTCGTCCATCTGACCGAACACCAGCGCGGTGTCCTTGAGCACGTCGGCGTCCGCCAGCTCGACCCAGAGGTCGTTGCCCTCGCGGGTGCGCTCGCCGACGCCGGCGAACACCGAAGTGCCACCGAAGTTTCGGGCGATGCGGTTGATCATCTCCTGGATCAGCACCGTCTTGCCCACGCCGGCGCCGCCGAACAGAGCGATCTTGCCGCCGCGGACGTACGGGGTGAGCAGGTCGACGACCTTGAGGCCGGTCTCCAGCATCTCGGTGCGAGGCTCGAGCTCGGTCGAAGGCCGGCGGCTTGCGGTGGATCGACCAGTGCTCGAAGTCCTTGCCGTAGCCGGGCTCGTCGAGGCAGTCGCCCAGCGCGTTGAACACGTGGCCCTTGACGCCGTCGCCGACGGGCACCGAGATCGAGGCGCCGGTGTCGGTCACCTCGACTCCGCGGACCAGGCCGTCGGTGGGCTGCAGCGAGATGCAGCGCACGAGGTTGTCGCCGAGGTGCTGGGCGACCTCCAGCGTCAGCGTCTTCGCGAGGTCCTTGTAGTCGATCTCGGCGTGCAACGCGTTGAACAACTCCGGCACGGAGCCGCGCGGGAACTCGACGTCGACGACCGGGCCGGTGACGCGGACGACGCGGCCCTTGGTGTCGGTGCTCGGTCTTCTGTTTCTGCAGTAGCAGTCATTTCTCTCTTCGCTTCCTACGGGCTTACTTGGCGGCGTCGGCGAGCGCGTTCGCGCCACCGACGATTTCGCTGATTTCCTGGGTGATCTGGGACTGCCGTTCGCGGTTGGCCATCAGGGTCAGGTCCTTGATGAGGTCGTCGGCGTTGTCAGTCGCCGACTTCATCGCGCGCCGGCGCGATGCCGACTCCGACGCCGCCGCCTCGAGCAGCGCGGCGAAGACGCGGGTGGCGACGTAGCGCGGCAACAGCGCGTCGAACAGGGTCTCGGCGTCCGGCTCGAAGGAGAACAGCGTGTGCGGACCGTCTCCGGTCGTCCTCCTCGACGTACTCCACCACCATCGGTGCGATCCGTCGGGCGATCGCCGACTGCGACAGCATCGACTTGAACTCGGTGAACACGATGTGCAGTTCGTCGACGCCGAGGATGCCGTCCGCTCCGGGATCGTCGCCCTCGTCGTCGATGCCCGCGATGAAGGCGTCGACCAGGGTCGTCGGCGATCTCCTGGGCGTTCTCGTAGTCGGGCCGCTCGGAGAAGCCCGTCCACGACTCGGTCACATCCCAGTTGCGGAAGCTGTAGTAGCCCAGCGCCTTCCGGCCGACCACGTAGAGCACCGGGCTCCTTGCCCTCGTCGCGCAGCAGCGAGAACAGCTCCTCGGACCGCCGGAACACGTTGGCGTTGTAGGCGCCGCATAGCCCGCGGTCCGACGACACCACCAGCACAGCCGCCCGCTTGGGGTTCTCCCGCTGCGACCAGCAGCGGGTGGTCCAGCGCGCTGGCGCTGGCCAGTTCGGTGAGCATGTTGGTGATCTCGGTCGAGTAGGGCCGAGCCGCCTCGACTCGGGCCTGCGCCTTGGCGATGCGCGACGTCGCGATCAGCTCCTGGGCCTTGGTGATCTTCTTGATCGACCCGGCGGAGCGGATGCGTCCGCGCAGTTCGCGCAGTGTGGCAGCCATCTAGCTCTCCAGACCCTTCTCGCCTTCTTCTTCTTCGGCGCCGGGCTTGCGGACCTTCACCGATTCCTTCTCGACGTCCTCTTCGTCCATCGCCTCGACGTCGCTCGTTCACCACGACCGAGCTGCCGTCGGTGGCTGTCGAAGCCCTTCTTGAACTCGTTGATGACGTCGTCGAGCTTCTCTTCGGCCTCCTCGGAGAGCTTCTTGGTCTCCCGGATCTCCTTGAGGATGTCCTCGTGGGAGGCCTTGACGTGCTCGAGGAACTCCTGCTCGAACCGCCGAACATCCTCGACCGGCACCGAATCGAGGTGGCCCCTGGTGCCCAGGAAGATCGCGACCACCTGCTCCTCGACCGGCATCGGCGTGTACTGCGGCTGCTTGAGCAGCTCGAC
Organism: uncultured Actinomycetota bacterium; assembly: GCA_963805835.1. Classification (GTDB taxonomy): domain Bacteria; phylum Actinomycetota; class Actinomycetes; order Mycobacteriales; family Mycobacteriaceae; genus Mycobacterium. The sequence continues at coordinate 11,780 of CAWDVX010000005.1, forward strand.
CAGCCGCGCGCCGCGATCCAGCTGCGCCTTGGACGTCGCGTCGAGGTCGGACGCGAACGCCGCGAACGACTCCAGCTCGCGGTACTGCGACAGGTCCAGACGGAGACTTCCTGCCACTTCTTTCATCGCCTTGATCTGAGCGGCGCCGCCGACGCGGGACACCGAGACACCGACGTTGATGGCCGGCCGCACACCCTGGTTGAACAGGTCGGTCTCCAGGAAGCACTGTCCGTCGGTGATCGAGATGACGTTGGTCGGGATGTAGGCCGAGATGTCGTTGGCCTTGGTCTCGATGATCGGCAGGCCGGTCAGCGAGCCGCCACCCGAGCTCGTCGGACAGCTTGGCGCAGCGCTCCAGCAGCCGCGAGTGCAGGTAGAACACGTCGCCGGGGTAGGCCTCGCGACCCGGCGGGCGGCGCAGCAGCAGCGAGATCGCGCGGTAGGCCTCGGCCTGCTTGGACAGGTCGTCGAACACGATCAGCACGTGCTTGCCGTCGTACATCCAGTGCTGGGCGATGGCCGAACCGGTGTACGGCGCAAGCCATTTGAAGCCGGCGGAGTCCGACGCCGGTGCCGCGACGATGGTGGTGTAGTCCATCGCGCCGCCCTCTTCGAGGGCGCGCTTGCACGCTGGCGATCGTGGTGCCCTTCTGGCCGATCGCGACGTAGACGCAGCGCACCTGCTGCTTCGGGGTCGCCGGTCTCCCAGTTCTGCCGCTGGTTGAGGATGGTGTCGACGCAGACCGCGGTCTTGCCGGTCTTGCGGTCGCCGATGATCAGCTGACGCTGGCCGCGGCCGATCGGGGTCATGCGCGTCGATGGCCTTGATGCCGGTCTGCAGCGGCTCGCTGCACGCCTTGGCGCTGCACCACCGACGGCGCCTGCAGCTCCAGCGCGCGACGCTCGTCGGACTCGATGTCGCCGCGGCCGTCGATCGGCTGACCCAGCGGGTTGACCACGCGTCCGAGGAACGCGTCGCCGACGGGCACCGAGAGGACCTCGCCGGTGCGCTTGACCTGCTGGCCCTCTTCGATCTTCTCGAAGTCACCGAGGATCACCGCGCCGACGCTGTGCTCGTCGAGGTTCAGCGCGACACCGAGGACGCCGCCGGGGAACTCCAGCAGCTCCTGGGTCATCACCGAGGGCAGGCCCTCGACGTGCGCGATGCCGTCGCCGGCATCGATGACGGTGCCGATCTCTTCGCGCTCGGTGTCGGCGGCGAAGCGAGGCGACGTACTCCTCGATGGCGCCTTCGATGTCATCAGCGGAGATTGTCAACTCTGCCATGGCTTTTCGTCTTCCTACCTTCGTGGTTGTGCTGGTCTAGGTTGTGTTCGTCGGGTCAGTCGGGCAGATGGGTCTCGGCCGCCGCCAGCCGCGAGGCGAGCGAGCCGTCGATCACCTCGTCGCCGACGGCGATCGATGAGCCCGCCGAGCAGATCTGGGTCGATGTGCAGCTGCACGGACACCGGGTGACCGTAGATGCGGCTGAGCACCTCGGTCAGCCGGGCTGCGCTGGGCGTCGCTGAGCTCGGCGGCCGCACGTCACGTGGGCGACGACCTCGCCGCGCCGCGCCACCGCCAGTTCGGCCAGGTCGACGACGGCCTCGTCGGCGCGCTCGCCGCGCAGCAGCTCGACCGTCTGCGACAGCAGGCTCTGCGGTCGTGTTGCTCGCCCGGCGCTCCGAGCACGTTGTTGAGCAACGCGATTCGGCCGTCCGGCGGGCGCGGTGTAGTCGCTCAGCAGCGTGACTCAGCTGCGGCTCGGCGTCGAGGATGCGGCTGAACCGGAACAGCTGGTCCTCGACCTCGTCGACCTGGCCGTCGCGCTCGGCGCGCATCAGCAGCGCCAGCCGTGCGATGTGCTCGATGCCGTACGAGCAGGTCGGCGTCGGCCGACCAGCGCTGCGACACAGCGGTCCGCAGCAGCTCGAGCGCGGGGTCGCCGACCTTGCCCGACAGCAGCGCTCGACGAGACCGACCTTGGCCTGCGGCGTCGTCGACGGGTCGGCCAGATGCCTGGTCAGCATCGGCTCGCGTCGCAGCAGCTTCGACCACCGAGGCCAGGTCGTCGGCCAGCGTCGTCAATCCGGCGTCGCGCAGTCGGCCGGCGACGTCGTCGAACTCGCTCGACAACGCGGCCAGCGCCTCGCGGCTGGCGGCGCGCAGCTTGGCCGTCGCGCCGGTTTCGATCGTTGCGCTCGACGGCGCCATCGCGTCGAGCTCGTCGAGGAAGCGGTCGACCGTCGCCGACTGCGCCGCCGGATCGGAGACGTGCTCGCGCACCAAATCGCCTGCCGTCTGCACGGACTCGTCGCCGAGGCCTGCGCGCAGCTCCCGGATGAGCTGCTGCCGCAGCAGTTGAACCTGTTGCGCGCCTTGCGTTTTGATGCGCTCGGCTCGACGTCGGCCTGTTCCCGCAGCTGCTCGGCGATCTTCTCGGCGTCGTGCCGCGCCTCGTCGATCACCTTCGCCGCCTCGGCCTTGGCTTCCTCCACCGCCTCTGGCGTGCATCGCGTCGGCGTCGGCGAGCTTCTTCGCCGCCTCGGCGCTCTCCTCGAGCTGGGTGCGGACGGCCTCCTGCTGCTTCTTCATCATGTTGCGCACCGGCGGCACAACCCACTTCACAGAATGAAGACGATGACCGCGAAGCCGATGAGCTGTCCGATGAAGGTCGACATTGGCTACCGTCCTGCCTGTCCCGACCGTCGGTTGTCACGTCGACGCCGAGCATCCGGCTGGCCAGCGTCGCCGCCAGTGCCGTCGACCGACGACTGCAGCTCGGCTGAGTCGCCGCGACCGCTGCTCCGTCAGTTCCTCGTTCGGCCTGCTTGCAGCTACCGGCGACCTCGCTGCTTGGCCTCGGCCGCGCTCTCGTCGACGATCTTGCGGCCCTCGGCGCGGGCCTCGTCGCGGATGGTCGACGCCTCACGGCGGGCATCGGCCATCACCTCGTCGTAGTCGGCCTGCGGCGGCCGCGAGCTGCTCGGCCGACTTGCGGTTGTCCTGCCGTCCGTCTTGGCCACCATGGCTTCGCGCTCGCGCAGCACCTTGCTGATCGGCGGCACAACCCACTTGCCGATCACGCCGAGCACGATCAGGAAGATGAGCAGCACGAAGAAGAAGGTGCCGTTGGGGAGCAGGAAGTTGCTCTGCCCCCGCCTTCTTCCGCCGCGAGGATCGGTCGTGTTCAGTTCACCCATGGCGTCGGACTACGTGCAGACCGGGGTGGCGAACACGAACAGCGCCATGAACGCCAGGTTGATGAAGTACGTGGCCTCGACCAGACCGACCGTGATGAAGAACGGGGTGAACAGCCGGCCCTGGGCCTCGGGCTGCCGGGCGATGCCGGCGATCAGCGCGTTACCGGCGATGCCGTCACCGATACCGGCGCCGATGGCGCCGCCGCCCAAGATCAGATCCACCGCCGATGAGTGCGCCGGCAGCGATGAGTGGGATCCATTCCTTTTATCCTCCTTGATAACTGGTAGCTGTCCTACCAGGTTCTGTGTTGGTTCGAGTCAGTTGTTGTCGGTCTAGTGCGTGTTGCTCGTCCAGCTCCATCGACTGGCTGAAGTACAGGATCGTCAGCAGCGCGAAGATGAACGCCTGGATGGCGCCGACGAACAGGTCGAACGTCTTCCAGATCGCGTTCGGCGCCCACAGGATGTACGGCCGGGAACAGCGCGATGATCGCGACCAGGATGCCGCCGGCGAAGATGTTGCCGAAAAGTCGGAGCGACAACGAGATCGGCTTGGCGAGCTCCTCGACGAGGTTGATCGGCGCGAGGAAAGCGACGTGACCCTTGAGCAGCTTGATCGGATGGCCGACGATGCCGCGGCGCCAGAAGCCCGCCGCGTGGTAGCAGATGAACACGAACAGGCCGAGCGCGAGCACGAAGTTGATGTCCGATGCGGCCGGCTTGAGCAGCTCGTGGATGCCCGTCTCAGTCGAGTACTGCACCGGCAGCACCGACAGCCAGTTCGCGATGAGGATGAACACGAACAGCGTCACGGCCAGCGGCAGCACGAACGGCGCGATCTTCATGCCGATGGCGGCCTCGATCTGGTTGCGCAGTCTGGACGGTGATCGCCTCCCAGAACAGCTGCACCCCGCTGGGAACGCCGCGTCGAGGTGACCTTGGCGCGCAGGAAGAAAGCCAGCGCGAGCACGATCACCGCGGCGATGGCGGTGGACAGCAACGTGTCGGTGTTGACGGTCAGCCCGAACCAGTTGGCGCCGTCGGTGTGGTGGCCGACGTGGATGCCGCGCATTCCGGCGGCGAGGATCGTCTCGGTCATCGTTGGCGTCATGCCATCCCGTCATTGCAGGTCCATCCCGTCGGTCCACGGCCAGCCCGCGCTGCAGTTTCTTCGCCACGGGCAGCGCGGTCGTAAACACCAGCAGCAGCTGGAACAGCGCCATGCCGAAGACCACGCCGAGTCCCGCGGGCCGGAAGACGAAGGCGATGGTCAGCGCCGACCACGGTCAAGATCACCAAGCGGGCCGCGGAATTCAGCGCCATCTTGCTCTTGAGCGGATGCGCCTCGGCGGTGATCGTCAACGCCGAACGCCGCACGAGGATGGCGTTGAGCAAACCGAGCGCCAGGCCGATCCCGAAGAACACCCCGACCATGACATGGCCCAGCAGTCCGGCGGCCAGCGTCACCAGCCCGGCGAACACAACGCAGATGACCGAGCAGGCGCAGCGGCCTGAATGCTACGGACGGAAACACCAACGGCGCGTCTTGCGCTGGCGTCGTCACTGCGTCACCTCAATCCCGCGGTCAGAGGAAGGTTCCCGGATGATCCAAAGTTTTCTGTGAGTGGCGCACCGAGCGTATCGGAGGGCATTGGGCTCACTGGAATCACCCTGGGGTCGCTCCCTATGTCGGTCGTTTTTCCGCGCCAATCGGTGGTTAGCCGACGGCCCGGAGGCCGGCAACCCGCGAGGTTTTTTCGGGTTCTATCGGCACCCTAACACATGGTGAGCGCCATAAAACAGGTCTACTACTTTTCGTCGTACATTTCGTCGAACTGCCCGTCCCGGCGGCGCAGGAGCGGGATCAGCGTGACGACGGCCGCGACCAGAATCGCGGCCAGCATGACCGCACCGGTGTAGCGCGGATCGAAGAAAATGGTGCTCGCCGCGCCCAGCGCGACGATGCCCACCCACAGGTAGATGACCAGCACCACCCGTCGATGCGAATGACCGATCTGCAGCAACCGGTGGTGCAGATGCATCTTGTCCGGACTGAACGGGCTGCGGCCGGCACGCGTGCGTCGAACGATCGCCAGCAGCATGTCCAGAGCAGGCACGAACAGGACGGCGACGACCAGCAGGAACGGCGACAGCAGGGCGAACACATCGCGGGCGCCGTAGGCGGTCTGCGAGATCGGACCCGCCGCGGTCGTCGAGGCGGCCGCGAGCATCAAGCCGATCAGCATCGAGCCCGAGTCACCCATGAAGATCTTCGCGGGGTGGAAGTTGTGGGGCAGAAATCCCAGACATGCCCCGGCAAGCACCACCGAGATCACCGCGGGCGGATAGAACAGGACATCGCCGCCGTGATCGCGCAGCAGTCCGATCGAGAAGATGCAGATGGCGGACGCGGTGATCAGACCCAGGCCCGCGGCGAGCCCGTCGAGCCCGTCGACGAAGTTCATGGCGTTGACGATCGCGACGGTCAGCGCCAAGGTCAGCAGGATCGATGACACCTGGTCGAGCACGATGGTGCCGACGCCGGGGATGTACAGGACGCTCCAGGCGACGCCCATCGTGACGAGCACGCTGGCCGCGGTGATCTGGCCGGCGAACTTCGTCAGCGCATCCAGACCCCATCTGTCGTCGATCAGACCGATCGCCATGATGAGTCCGCCCGCGACGACGACCGCCGGCATCCCCGACGAATACACGAAGCCTCGCGTGAGCGCTGGAAGCTGCGATGCCAGCAGGACCGCGGCCACCACGCCGATGTACATCGCCAGCCCGCCCATCCGAGGAGTCGGCTGCAGATGGACATCTCGTTCGCGTGGATAGGCGACCGCGCCGAGTCGGCGGGCAAGTACGCGCACCCATCCCGTGGCGAAGTAGGTGATGATGGCGGCGGTCAACCCGACCAGTGCGAGCTCGCGTAGCGGGACACCGGCGCCGCGATCGTTGAGCGCCAGCAGGGTGTCTGCTGCGAAGTCCACTGATGAACCGTATGCCACGTTGCCCCAGTTCAATCCGTCAACGTCGCGGGGTCCACTGCCGAGCACCGTCGCTATCGCGTCGACGGTCACCGGCCCCTGCCGCAGCACCCGGGGATGCGCACCGGTGAGGTCCACGATCGTCGACGCCGCCTGCTGCTCCGATGGTCCGGCATCGAGATAGACCTCGACAAGGTCACCGAGTTGGTCACGTGCCTCCTGCGCGGTGACCGCGGCGGGCCTACCCGAGATATTGGCGCTCGACACCGCCATCGGCCCCACCTCGCGCAGCAGCTCGATGGCCACCGGGTGCAACGGCATGCGCACCATGACGGTTCCGTTGGCGTCGCCGAGGTCCCACTGCAATGACGGCGCCTGCCGCACCACAAGGCTCAGGGCGCCCGGCCAGAACGCGCGGATGAGCTCGCTGGCGGTGTGCGGTACGGAGTAGACCAAACCCTCGATCGTGTGCCAGGAGCCGACGAGCACCGGCACAGGCATGTCGCGCCCGCGGCCCTTGGCCGAGAGCAGCGCCGCCACCGCCTCGTCGTCGAAGGCGTCTGCGCCGATGCCATAGACGGTGTCCGTCGGCAGAACGACCAGCCGGCCGCCCTTGACCGCGCTGACGGCGGAGGCGATTCCGGTCGCCCGCGTCTGCTCGTCGAGGCAGTCGAACGTCTCGGTCATGAATCCAGCATCTCACCGGCTCCGGACCGCGGTGACGAACCGGGGTCGCCCCGCGAGGTCGCGTCGCCCGGTGACGTCGTCGAATCTTCCCGTTCTGATGAACGCCTCGACCGTCCGCGCTGACGTGGTTTCATCGTGCTCGACGGCACAGAATCCGCCTACCCGAACCCACCGGGCCGCGAGGTCGGCGATGGCGTCGATGACGACCATCCCGTCCGGCCCACCGAACAGCGCGTGCGGTGGATCATGTTCGGCCACTTCGGGTTCCAGAGCCACGCCGTCGGGAATATAGGGCGGGTTGGCGACGAGAAGATCCACACGGCCGTCGAGTTCAGGCAGCAGACCCGGTTCGGTGACGTCGGCCCGGATCAGTTCGACGCCAGTACCCGCGAGGTTTCTGTCGGCGTACTCCAGCGCATTCTCGGAATCATCGATGGCGACGATGTGGGCGTCGGGCCAGTTCTTCGACAGCGCGAACGCCAGCGCCCCGGTACCCGTGCACAGATCTACGATCACCGGGTTCTGCGGTAGGCGTTGCGCGACAGACCATTCCAGTATCGCCTCGGTCTCGGGCCGGGGTATGAATACACCGGGCCCCACCGCTACGGTGACCGGGCCGAAAGCCGCGGTACCGACGATGTGTTGAAGCGGCTTCCGCTTGACACGTTCGGCGACGAGTCCGCCATACCTTTCGAAGAAGCCGGGCCCCGCGTCGACGAACGGCAACCGTCCGCGTTCCACCCCCGCGGCATGCGAAGCAAGAAGTTCGGCATCGGCGCGTGGAGACGCGACACCCGCCTTGGCCAGCGCCTCCGCGGCGGCATCGATCGCCTGGCGGAGCACAATCAGGCCTTCTGAAGCCGGGACTGCTTGTCTGCGGCGGCAAGCGCATCGAACAGTGCGTCGAGGTCGCCCTCGAGAACTTGGTCGAGGTTGTGCGCCTTGAAGTTGATCCGGTGATCGGCGATCCGGTTCTCCGGGAAGTTGTAGGTGCGGATCCGCTCGCTGCGGTCGACGGTGCGGATCTGGCTGGCCCGGTCCGCGGATGCGTCGGCCTGCGCTTGTTCCTCGGCGAGGGCCTGTAGACGCGCGGCCAGCACCTGCAGGGCGCGCGCCTTGTTCTGCAGCTGCGAGCGTTCGTTCTGGCAGGTGACGACGATGCCGGTGGGCAGGTGCGTGATACGCACGGCCGAGTCGGTCGTGTTGACGCCCTGGCCCCCCTTGCCCGACGAGCGGTACACATCGACGCGCAGATCGGATTCGTCGATCTGCACTTCCTCGACCTCTTCGGGCTCGGGGTACACGAGCACGCCGGCGGCCGACGTGTGCACGCGGCCCTGCGACTCGGTCACGGGCACCCGCTGCACTCGGTGTACGCCGCCCTCGAACTTCAGGCGCGACCAAACGCCGTCCGCCGAGTCGCCCTTGCTCCGGATGGACAACGTCGCGTCCTTGTAACCGCCGAGATCTGAGGTGGTCTCGTCGAGCATCGTCACGGTCCAGCCATGCCGCTCGGCGTACCGGATGTACATCCTCGCCAGGTCGGCGGCGAACAGCGCGGACTCCTCACCACCCTCGCCGGACTTGACCTCGAGCACGATGTCGTCGGCGTCGTGTGGATCGCGGGGTGCGAGCAGATCGGTCAATTGGGTGTCGAGCTGTTCGACGGTGGCCTCCAACTCAGGCACTTCGGCGGCGAAGGACTCATCGTCGGCGGCCAACTCCCGGGCCGCCTCAAGGTCGCCGCGGGCCGTTTCCAGCTTCCGGTAGGTCGACACGATGGGCGAAACCTGGGCGAACCGTCGGCCGACCCGACGGGCGGCGACGGCGTCCGCGTGCAAGTTGGGATCGGAGAGTTGACGCTCGAGGTCGGCATGCTCGGCGAGCAGCGCATCGATCGCAGGCGCCGTGTCGGCCACGCCGTCCTCCTTCCCTCAAACGCAAACCGACGCCCGGCCTGCGCTCTCACGCAGAATCGGGCGTCGGAAAGACAGCTAGTTCTCGGCGCTCTTCTCAGCGTTGTCAGCGCCGGCCTTGTTCGATCCCGTCGCCCCGGCTCGCTTGCCGTACCGCTTCTCGAAGCGGGCCACGCGGCCGCCGCTGTCGAGGATCTTCTGCTTGCCGGTGTAGAAGGGGTGGCACTGCGAGCAGACCTCGACGTGAATCTGTCCGCCCGACTTCGTGCTGCGCGTGGTGAACGTGTTGCCGCAGCCGCAGTGCACCGTGGTCTCGGCGTAGTCAGGGTGAATGCCTGATTTCATGGTTTCCTCTTCAATCGTGGGCCCGGGTCGCCCCTCCGTTGACCAGGAGGTATCGGCGTGAACCGGAACCGAGGGTGTCGGCGCCATTATGCCAGGTCAACCGCCAACGGCCTAAACGCCTGCGATGGGGCTGCTATTCCTGGCCCACTCTGTCGCGATCTCGACCGCTGAACAGATCTGTGAGTCTGTCTACCGTGCCACAATGCCCACGTGACAACCGGCGCTGCCACCACAAACGTCCGTGATCGATTGATCGACGCGGCGGAGGTCTGCATGCGCGCAAAGGGTATCCGCGCGACGACGGTGTCGGAGGTAGCCGAAGTCGCCGGGGTGTCACGAGGTTGGCTGTATCGCCATTTCCCGGACAAGGTGACGCTGCTCGGTGCGGCGATCGTGCGTTTGAACGAGGCGTACTGGTCCGACGCGCACGCCATGCTCGAGCAGGTCGAGGGTCTGGACCAGCAGATGGCGCTGGGCATCCGTCACGCCCGCACCGCATATGAGGACCCCGGCGCGCTCCTGATGAAGCTGCGGATGGAGGAGCCCGAGGAGTTCTCGGCGTGCGCGGGAGCAGGCGTCCAGGGACTGGTGCCCGACCTGGCGAACTTCTGGTCGCGCTACCTCATAGCAGCCCGCGATCGGGGCGACATTCACCGGGATGCCGATATCGCCGAAGCATCGGAATGGGTGGCGCGCGTACTGATTTCGCTCGCGACGGTGCCCGGCGATACGTTGGACTCCAGCGACGCCGACGCCCTGCTCATCCAGGTGCGCCGCTATGTGATGCCGGGCCTGCGGGCCGACCCCGCCGTGTGACTTGGGTGCGCTTTGGCGCGCTGAGCGCAACCAGAGGCGCACAAACCGTTAGTCGGCGTCGCCGGAGCCCGGCGCGGTCTTGGAGACCTGGACCAGGAACTCGTAGTTGTTCTTGGTCTTGCGCAGCTGGCTCATCAGCAGGTCGATGGCCTGGTGCGGGTCGAGACCGGACAGCACGCGGCGCAGCTTGTGCACGATCGCGAACTCGTCGGCCGACAGCAGCAGTTCGTCCTTGCGGGTGCCGGACGGGTTGACGTCGACAGCCGGGAACACCCGTCGCTCAGCGATCTTGCGGTCGAGCTTGAGCTCGGCGTTGCCGGTGCCCTTGAACTCCTCGAAGATCACCGTGTCACCGGTCGAGCCGGTCTCCACCATCGCGGTGGCGATGATCGTCAGAGAGCCACCGAACTCGATGTTGCGGGCCGCACCGAGGAACCGCTTGGGCGGATACAGCGCGGTCGAGTCGACACCACCGGACAGGATTCGGCCCGAGGCCGGCGACGCGTTGTTGTACGCGCGGCCGAGCCGGGTGATCGAGTCGAGCAGCACGACGACGTCCTTGCCCTGCTCGACGAGCCGCTTGGCGCGCTCGATCGCCAGCTCGGCAGCCTGAGTGTGGTCTGACGGCGGGCGGTCGAAGGTCGAGGCGATGACCTCACCTTTGACCGAGCGCTGCATGTCGGTGACCTCTTCCGGACGCTCGTCGACGAGCACGACCATCAGGTGGCATTCCGGATTGTTCTTGGTGATCGCGTTGGCGATGTCCTGCATGATCGTGGTCTTACCGGCCTTCGGCGGCGACACGATCAGGGCGCGCTGGCCCTTGCCGATCGGCATGATCAGGTCGATCACGACGGGTCGTCAGCTTCTCGGTCGTGGTCTCCAGGCGCAGCCGCTGATTCGGGTACAGCGGGGTCAGCTTGGTGAACTCGGGCCGATTCTTGGCGTCCTCGACGGGTCCACCGTTGACGGTGTCCAGCCGAACCAGCGGATTGAACTTCTGACGCGGGTTCTGACCGCCGCCTTCGCCCTCTTTGGGCACCCGGACCGCACCGGTCACCGCGTCGCCGCGGCGCAGGCCGTTCTTGCGGACCATGTTCATGGACACGTACACGTCGTTGGGGCCGGCCAGGTAGCCCGATGTGCGGACGAACGCGTAGTTGTCGAGCACATCGAGGATTCCGGCGACGGGCTGCACGACATCGTCCTCGCGCAGCTCGGTGTCGCGGTCTCCCCCGCCGCCGTCGCCGCCGCGCTCACGGCGCCTGCGATCCCGGAACCGGCGACCCCGGCGACCCTGACGGCCTTCGCCATCATCGTCGTTGTCGTTCTGGTTGTTGCGGTTCTGGTTGTTGCGGTTCTGTTGGCCGCCCTGCTGGTCAGCGCCGTCGGATTTGTCGCCGTCGGACTTGGGGCGCCGCTTGGCGTTCTGCTCGCCGTCGGCGTCGGTCTTGGCGTCCTGTCCGCCGCCCTGTGACTGGTCAGAGCCACTCGGGGCACCCGTGTCGCGGGAGGCGCCGCGGCGCTCGCGACGTGGGCGCTGTTGGTCGGCCTGCTCGCCGGAGGTGCGGTCCTCGCCGGCCGTCTCATCCGGGGCGGGGTCGGACGCAGGTGCCGTGTCGGCCGGGGCGGTGTCGGCCGCCGCTTTGCGGGTCGCGCCGTTGCCTTCGCCACGGTGCTCACGGATGGCGGCGACGAGTTCGCTCTTGCGCATTCCGGAGGCGCCGTCGACGCCGATCTGCTTGGCCAGCGCCCGCAGTTCGGGCAGCACCATGGTCGACAGCGAGGCGGCACGGTCGCCGGACGCTACGTCGGCCGTCGGGGCGGTTTCCGCGGTGGGCGTGCTGTTCGACGCGTCTTCGGGCGCGGAAGTCGAGATGTCTGAATTCACGGGAGTCGGCAGCTGGTCGTTTTCGCTGCTGCCGCCAGCCGTGATCAGGTCCGTTTCGGTCACGGATTTCCTTTCTTTCCCTCGCTGATCGAGTCATGCGGGGGTTCGGTGCGTTCAGCTGATCCGCTGAACGCGGGGGTCCCACTATTGCCTCTGCAACAGTGATCGCCGGGATTCGCCGGTGAACGGCGAACCGTCAGTCCACGAGATGAGCACTTAAAAGAAGAGTGGTCGTCCTAGTGTCGACGCAGGCAGAGACGCTGCAATTGCTGGACGACAGCGAGAATAACCCGCTTCCGTGCTGGAAGCAAGAAAGACACTGGTTCACATGTGACTCCTGTTGCTGATGCTTCCCAGCTGAGTTCAACTCCTGGCGGGGACACCCGACGTCCACCGGACACCCTCGCCGACCGTCATCTCGTTGACGGTGAACCCGTTCGCGGCACCAAACTCCAGGGCTTCTGCAGGCAGTTCCGATTGCGTACTCATTGCGATAACCGCAGGTCCGGCACCGGATAGCACCGCTGCAACACCACAACGCCGCAGGATCTGCAGGTATTCCGCGGAGCGGGGCATGGCGGCGGCTCGCTGCGGCTGGTGCAGGACGTCCTCGGTGGCCTCCATCAGGAGATCCGGGCGCTCCGTCAGCGCGACCACCAGCAGTGCGGCGCGGCTCAGGTTGAACCGGGCGTCGGTGTGGCTGACCTGCTCCGGCAGCAACACACGCGTCTCGGCCGTCGAGGACCGTTCCTCGGGGATTCCGGGGAACAAATGGATGTCGGGATGGAGCCGCACGGGCACCGCCGAGTATCGCGGCAACACGCCTTCGTGTTCGGTCCAGGACACCACGCCTCCGCCGAGGACAGCCGCGGACGCGTTGTCGGGATGGCCCTCGAACTCACTCGCCAGCTGGATCAGCTCGGCGTCGCCGAGCGGCTCCGAACCGCCATGCGCCACAAGCCCGTTGACAACTGCAAGGCCCCCAACGACCGCTGCCGCGGACGAGCCCAGCCCGCGGGAGTGCGGGAATGTCGTTGCGGCAGCGCACCTTTAGTCCCGGGGCCTGCACACCTGCGGCTCAGCAGCCCGTGCTCGATCGCACGCACGACCAGATGGTTGGAGTCCAGCGGCACCTGCCCGGCGCCTTCGCCCTCGACCTCCACGACGAGGCCGGATTCGATGATCTCCACGACGATCTCGTCGTACAGGCTCAACGCCAGGCCGAGGCTGTCGAAGCCCGGGCCCAGGTTGGCGCTGGACGCCGCCACGACGGCAGTGGCCGTCAGCCCGGCCGGCAGAGTCCGTGTCACAAGTCCACCCGCTAGACCAGACCCAGCTTCTCGGCCACGACTGACGGGTCGACGGGTAGCGGCAGTGACGGTCGGCATGCCTTTCAGCGCCGTGTCGGGATCCTTGAGTCCATTGCCCGTCACCGTGCACACGACCGTCGACCCCTTGGCCACCCAGCCGTCCTCGATCGACTTCAGCAGCCCGGCGATGCTCGCCGCCGATGCGGGCTCGACGAACACTCCCTCGGTGCGCGCCACCAGGTGATAGGCGGCGAGGATCTCCTCGTCGGTGGCGGCCAGGAACCGGCCGTCGGACTGTTGCTGCGCCTCGACCGCGGTCGTCCACGACGCGGGTGAGCCGATCCGGATGGCTGTCGCGATCGTCTCGGGTTCGCTGACCGGTTCACCCAGCACGAGCGGCGCGGCGCCTGCGGCCTGAGTGCCCAGCATGCGCGGCAATCGGTCGGTCAGCCCGTCGCGGTGATATTCCGTGTAGCCCTTCCAGTAAGCGGTGATGTTGCCCGCGTTGCCCACAGGCAGAGAGTGCACGTCAGGAGCGACGCCCAGGGCGTCGACGATCTCGAACGCGGCGGTCTTCTGCCCCTCGATGCGGAACGGATTGACCGAGTTGACCAGCGATACCGTCGGGTAATCGGCGGTGAGCTTGCGAGCCAACTCCAGGCAGTCATCGAAGTTGCCGTCGATCTGAATGATCTTCGCGCCGTGCATGACGGCCTGGGCAAGCTTGCCCATCGCGATCTTGCCCTGCGGTATCAGCACCGCGCAGGTGATGCCTGCCCGGGCCGCATAGGCCGCCGCCGACGCCGAGGTGTTGCCGGTGGACGCGCACAGCACGGCCTGCTGACCGCGGGCGACGGCCTCGGTAACGGCCATCGTCATGCCGCGGTCCTTGAACGAACCCGTCGGGTTGAGTCCTTCGACCTTCAGATGCACGGTGCAGCCGGTGTATTCGGACAGCCGAGGTGCAGGCACCAGCGGAGTGCCGCCCTCGCGCAGCGTGATCGGTGTCCAGCTGTCCTCGACCGGGAGCCGATCGCGATAGGCGGCGATCAACCCGGGCCAGGGTTGATGCACGGCAGTAGGAGGGACGGTGTTCATTAGCTCTTCCCGCAAGCGGCTCATCGCTCATTCGCTTGTCCCTTCCAGGCGAAGCACGCTGTTGATGCCCTCTACGACGTCGAGGTCGGCCAGCGCCTCGACGGTTTCAGACAGGGCGGCGTCGGTGGCCTGGTGCGTGACGACGACGATGCGCGCACCGCAGCGCTGGCCCTCCTCGTCGACCATGCCTTCCTGGCGCACCTCGGCGATGCTGACTTCGCGCTTGCCGAATTCGGCTGCCACCGCGGACAGGACGCCGGGCCGGTCGGCGACGTTCATGCTTACGTAGTACCGGGTGGGGATGAAGCCGATGGGTGAGATCGGCAGCTTGGCGTACTTGGACTCGCGCGGGCCGCGTCCGCCCTGCACCCGGTTGCGCGCGGCCATCACCAGGTCGCCCATCACCGCCGACGCGGTCGGCGCGCCACCTGCACCCTGGCCGTAGAACATCAGCCGTCCCGCGGCCTCGGCCTCGACGACGACCGCGTTGAACGCACCGTTGACCGTGGCGAGCGGGATGGTCCAGACGGCACCAGCGCCGGATAGACGCGAGCCGAAACCCGTTGCTGCCCTTCGTCGGTGGTGAGGCGCTCGCAGATCGCCAGCAGTTTGATCGTGCAGCCCAGCGCGCGTGCCGACGCGAAGTCTGCCGGCGTGACCTTCGTGATGCCTTCGCGGTACACGTCGTCGGCGGTGACCCGGGTGTGGAATGCGATCGAGGCGAGGATCGCGGCTTTGGCGGCGGCGTCGTACCCTTCGACGTCGGCCGTCGGATCGGCTTCGGCGTAACCCAGCGCGCTCGCATCGGCCAGGGCCGATGTGTAGTCGGCGCCCGTGCTGTCCATCTCCGAGAGGATGTAGTTGGTCGTACCGTTGACGATGCCTGCGACCCTGATGCACGGTGTCGCCCGCGAGCGACTGGGTCAGCGGACGGATGACGGGGATCGCACCGGCGACCGCCGCCTCGAAATACAGGTCGACATGGGCGTTCTCGGCGGCCTGGGCCAACTCGCCGGTGGAGACGGCCATCAGCGCCTTGTTGGCGGTGACCACCGACTTGCCCTGCTCCAACGCGGACAGAATGGCCTTGCGTGCGGGTTCGACCGGCCCCATCAGTTCGACGACGATGTCGACGTCGTCACGCGACACCAAATCCTCGATGTTGTCGGTCAGCATGTCGATGGGCACGCCGCGGTCGTCGGCGACTCTGCGCACCCCGATGCCGCGCAACACCATCGGTGCACCGATCCGCGCCGCCAGGTCCTGTCGCGCTCTCCTCGATGATGCGGACGACCTGGCTGCCCACATTGCCCAATCCCAAGACCGCTACGCCGATTGGCTTCCCGTCGGTGCTCATCAGTTACCTCACTTCCAGACTGAGTAGATCGTCGACCGTCTCCCGGCGCAGGATCAGGCGGGCCCGCCCATCGCGCACGGCCACCACCGCGGGACGGCCGATCAGGTTGTAACGGCTCGACATGGAATAGCAGTAGGCGCCAGTGGCCGCGACGCCAAGCAGATCGCCCGGTTTGATGTCGTCGGGCACCCACGCGTCGCGGACGACGATATCGCCACTCTCACAGTGCTTTCCGACGACACGTCCCAGCGTCGACGATGCCTTCGCTGACGCGGGAGATCAGGCGAACGTCGTATTCTGCGCCGTAGAGCGATGTGCGGATGTTGTCGCTCATACCGCCGTCGACGCTGACATAGCGGCGATGGGCCGTCGGAGCTCACGGCGACATCTTTGACGGTGCCGACCTGGTACAGCGTGATGGTCCCAGGTCCGGCGATGGCACGGCCGGGCTCGACGACCAAGCTTCGGCGCGGGCAGTCCGACCGCCGCCGACTCGTCGCGGACGATCGCGCTGAGCTTGGCGGCGAGATCCTGCACCGGAGGCGGATCATCGTCGGGCAGATAGGAGATGCCGAGTCCACCACCGAGATCGACGATCGACATCTGCGATGTCTTTTCGACGCCGAATTCGGCGACCACGTCGCGCAGCAGACCGATCACGCGGTGCGCGGCGATCTCGAAGCCCGCGACGTCGAAGATCTGCGATCCGATGTGGCTGTGCAGGCCGACCAGGCGCAGATGATCGGCGGCGAACACGCGCCGCACCGCGGCCATCGCGGCCCCGCTGGCCAGCGAAAGCCCGAACTTCTGGTCTTCGTGTGCGGTCGAGATGAACTCGTGGGTGTGCGCCTCGACGCCGACGGTGACGCGGACCAGCACGTCCTGAACGACGCCCGCCTCGCCGCGCGATCTCGTCGAGGCGTTCGATCTCGGTCATCGAGTCCAGCACCACGTGCTCGATTCCTGCCTTGACCGCGGCGGTCAGTTCCTCGACGGATTTGTTGTTGCCGTGCAATGCGATCCGCTCTGCTGGGAATCCGGCATGCAGCGCCACGGCCAGCTCGCCGCCGGTCGCAACGTCGAGCGACAGACCCTCCTCGTCGACCCAGCGGGCGACCTCGGTGCACATGAATGCCTTTGCGGCGTAGTGGACGTACTCGCCACCGCCGAACGCCGCAGCGATGTCCCGGCAGCGCGACCGGAAGTCGTCCTCGTCGATGACGAAGACCGGCGTGCCGAACTCGGTGGCGATGTCGGCTACCGACACTCCCGCAATCGAAACCACACCGTCGTCGCCGCGAACGGTGTTGCGCGGCCACACATTCGGCGCGAGCTGTCAGCACCTCGGCCGCTGACAGCGGGCGCGGCGGCGCGCCAGCGTGGTGGATTTCTTCGGCGTGCCGGGGACCGGCTGGGTGTGCGATCACATCCGCTCCGGAGCGGAGACGCCGAGGATGCCCAGGCCGTTCGCGATGACCTGGCGGGTCGCCTCGCACAGCGCCAGGCGCGCGGAATGCAGATCGTTGGGCGCTTCGTCGCCTTGCGGCAGCACGCGGCACGAGTCGTAGAACCGGTGGTAGTCGCCGGCGAGATCTTCGAGGTAGCGCGAAACCCGGTGTGGTTCACGAAGCGACGCCGCGGTTTTCAGCACGCGGGGGAACTCGCCGATGTTGCGGATCAGCGTCGCCCTCCTTCTCGTGCGTCAGAAGTTCGAGGTGCTCGGTGCTGGCGGCCAGGCCCAGCTCGGCGGCGTTGCGGGCCAGCGCCGAGAGCCGTGCGTGCGCGTATTGCACGTAGTAGACCGGGTTCTCGTTGGAAGCCGACGACCACAGCGCCAGGTCGATGTCGATCGGGGTGTCCACCGAGCGACCGGATCAGCGAGTACCGGGCGGCGTCAACGCCGATGGCGTCGACGAGGTCGTCGAGCGTGATCACCGTGCCGGCACGCTTGCTCATCCGCACCGGCTGGCCGTCGCGGACCAGGTTGACCATCTGGCCGATCAGCACCTCGACGGTGGCGGGGTCCTCGCCGAGCGAGGCGGCGATCGCCTTGAGCCGGGCGATGTAGCCGTGGTGGTCGGCGCCGAGCATGTAGATGCACAGATCGAATCCGCGCTCGCGCTTGTCGAGGTAGTAGGCGATGTCGCCGGCGACGTAGGCGGGCGCACCGTCGCTCTTGATCACGACGCGGTCCTTGTCGTCGCCAAAGTCGGTGGTGCGCAACCAGACTGCGCCGTCCTTCTCGTAGACCTTGCCGGCCTCGCGCAGCTTGGCGATCGCCTGCTCGACGCGGCCGGAGGTGTGCATCGAGTCTTCGTGGGTGTAGACGTCGAAGTCGGTGCCGAACTCGTGCAGCGACTGCCTTGATATGGGTGAACATCAGGTCGACGCCGATGGCGCGGAACGTCTCGCGCATCTCGGCGTCGGGCAGGCTCAGCGCATCGGGCTCTTTGGCAAGCACCTGGGCGGCAATGTCTTTGATGTAGTCGCCGGCATAGCCGTCGTCGGGCGTCGGCTCGCCCTTCGCCGCCGCGATCAACGAGTTGGTGAACCGATCGATCTGGGCGCCGTGGTCGTTGAAGTAGTACTCACGGACGACGTGGGCGCCCTGCGTCGACAGCAGCCGGCCCAACGCGTCGCCGACGGCGGCCCAGCGGGTGCCGCCGATATGGATGGGTCCGGTGGGGTTGGCCGAGACGAACTCCAGGTTGATGTTCTGGGCCGTGCAAGCGCATCCGAGTGCCCATAGTCCGCGCCGGCGTCGATGACGTTGTTGACGATCACGCCCTGGGCGGAGGCATCGATGCGCAGGTTGACGAAGCCGGGCCCGCGACGTCGGCGGCGGCGATACCGTCGGCCTGCGCCAGCGCGGCGGCGAGCCAGCCGGCCAGCTCGCGCGGGTTCGCGCCGACCTTCTTGCCCAGCTGCAGGGCCAGATTGGTGGCGTAGTCGCCGTGCTCGGGGTTGCGCGGGCGCTCTACCGTGACCGTGTGCGGGCAGCGCGGAGGTGTCGAGGCCGTGCTCGGCCAGCACCGCGGCCGCGGTGGTCTTGAGCAGCTCGGCCAGGTCGGCGGGGGTCACGAGGGTCCATCCTATGGTCTGGCATGGTCAGGCCCCGAATCCGTTTCCGCCCACTTCGATGCGTTAGGCTGTCCACGCCCATCGGCGCAGCTTCACCCATGTGCGCCCCCGTAGCTCAGGGGATAGAGCGTCTGCCTCCGGAGCAGAAGGCCGCAGGTTCGAATCCTGCCGGGGGCACCATCTCAGACGATGTTTCCGCGATGAGCGGGCAACTTCGGGGCGATAGAACTTGTTTAGCTCGTTGCCGCGACCTGGCTTTTCGCCCCGAATTGGCCAGCGATATTCCGGTGGTTGGCGCCAAACGAAAGGCCAACGCGTTGGCAAATGGAGGCTATCCGTAGGACGAGAGCGAGCACGGTAGTGCGCAAAAGCACGCGAGCCCAGGCCGAGCCGCACCGCTCTCGCCGCTACCTCTCGACCGAGCTGTCGACCCGGAAGACGCAGTTAAACGGCCTTTGGGACGGCGCGGCCGCTCATGACTTGTGGGGAATTCGCGCAATCCATGCAGACTTATCGAGAAATGCGTACCGTGATATTTACGATCACGTCAAGAACAACAGAAGGCAACATGATGGCGCCAACTGAATTTTCAATTCGGCGGCTGATGATCACTGGGGCATTTGCTGTCGCGGTGGTGGCACCGGCCATAGCAGTGAGTGCTGAACCACCGGCGGGCCCGCCCACTCAGCTCGCCGCCTGCCAGGACGGCCAGCACCTGGATCCGGCCAGCGGCCAGTGCGTTGGACAGCCCGCGCCGGGGGAGATGGGGTCCATTCCTGGCAACAACTCGGTACCCCAGGTTGACGGCATCCCATGCACCGGCCAAAACACGGGTGAATGCATCGGCCTGCAGCAGAGTGGCGCGGGACATGCGGATTCGGCGCCGACATCAACCTTCGGCGATGGCGACGAAACAGTAGTACCGACTCCGTAGCCGCTGTCAAGACGCCGCTGTCAAGACGCCGCTGTCAAGACGCCGCTGTCAAGACTAGGACCGGCGCTGCCCGCGTTCCATCGCGGCGCCGGTCGTGGTGGCCGCGGGTCGCAGACCTTTTCACTCATTTGTCCATTTGTCGGACGGTGAACACGTCGTTGTGCTCGGGCTCGTGTTCGAGAACAGCGGGGTCGAACCGTTGTCTTAGACCGAAGAAGTTCTTGAGGCCACCGAGGTACAGCTGAAATCCCAAAGCGGCCAGGAGCAGGCCGCCGATGCGCGCCACGATCGCGACGGCACCCGGCTTCAACCACGCAGCAGCGCGCCCGTGAAGCAGTAGAAGAGAAACGTCACCAACGCCACGGCCGCGATCGTGATGGCCATGGCGACTAGTCCCGAAGCCGACGTGTTCTGCGAGCGAAGGCGATCGTGGTCGCGATGGCGCCGGGGCCGGCGATGAGCGGAATCGACAGAGGCATGGGCAGGCCGACGGTCTCCTCAGGCCCCCCTTGTGCTCATCCTCGCCGTGGGTCTTCGACGCTCCGCCGCGGTAAAGCATCTCGAAACCCATCGCGGCCATGACCAATCCCCCCGACAGCGCCGAACACGTGGAGGTTGATGCCCATCGCCTCGAGCAGTTCCTTGCCGGCCACAGCGGCCACGGACAGGATGATCGACACGTATAGCGTCACCTTGAGCGCGGCACCCGCGCGGCTCTGGGCCCGGTCCGTCAGGACCTTGTTGAAGAACAACAGTTTCACCGGGTCGAAAGGCGCAGTGATGACGAGCAGACCAACCGACACCCTGAGAATGAAATCGGCGTCGACCTGTATGAAGCCAGATACTAGGCGCTGCGGTTCCGGCTGAAGGCAAACTGATCTGGAGTTCCATTTCATTGCCTGACTTACCGGCCTATGGACCACACCCTTAAGAAGAATCTAAAACGCACCCTATGCAAGCAATTGGTTGAGTCAGACGTACCGGGACAACTTTCTGAAATCCCACTCGGAGGATCTCGGCGTTATGTAACGATTCGTTATGTAACGATTCGCGTTACCTACGAACCCTTAGAGAAAGAACGACCATGAAGCATTCCCTGAAGATCGCCGGGTCGGTTGTTGGCGGATTCGCTGCAGCCGCCTTGATCTGTGCACCTATGGCGGCGGCGGACAATGCTGATGACGCGTTCATCGACGCACTAACCGAGCAGGGCGTGACGTGGCCGGGCGCCACCCCTGACAACCAGATCGCCGCGGGCAAGGGCGTCTGCCAGGATTGGGCGGCCGGCGCCTCCTTCGAGCAAGAGGTCGACTCGCTCGTTCCCAATCTCACTGCTGAAAATGCCGCGTTCCTTATCGGTGCGGCGACGGCTGCATATTGCCCCGAGTACGAGTCGAAGGTGAGCTGACTCACAATCCAATCTCGAGGATTAACGCCCCGGCGAAATTCGCCGGGGCCGTTATTTCGCGCATAGCGACCGTTTCCTCAACGTTCTGTTGTGATTACCGGATTTGTTCGGCTGTCGTTCGCCGATCGTTGGTTGCTCTGCCATTGAAACTCACGGCGTCCCAACGGAAGCGGTCCCGATGCCGCCGGCGTGGCGGATGTTGCACATGTGGGACTGAGGTTTTCGGACAAGGCAATCGCCTATTG
This sequence comes from uncultured Actinomycetota bacterium, assembly GCA_963805835.1. Classification (GTDB taxonomy): domain Bacteria; phylum Actinomycetota; class Actinomycetes; order Mycobacteriales; family Mycobacteriaceae; genus Mycobacterium. The sequence goes on from CAWDVX010000005.1 coordinate 33,061, forward strand.
CGGGAACGATCAGCAGCGCGGTCATAGATTCCAAGGAATCACCAAGTACTCCCTTCCAGGCTTCTGCGAAGAGAACGCCCCAAGGCAAGGGAGAACACCATGCCTGCTTCACGCCCCACCTTGCGGCCTGTGCGCGACGTCGCCCCCCGTCGCTGCAGTTCCGCACAATCCACGGCTATCGCCGGGCGTTCCGCATCGCCGGGTCCGGGCCCGCGCTGCTGCTGATCCACGGTGTTGGTGACACCTCGACGACCTGGAGTTCCGTGCACGCCAAGCTTGCGCAACGGTTTACCGTCATCGCGCCGGACTCCTGGGTCACGGTGAGTCCGACAAGCCGCGTGCTGACTACTCGTTGGCAGCGTTCGCGAACGGCATGCGCGACCTGCTCGCGGTGCTCGCTATCGAACGCGTCACCCTCGTCGGTCATTCACTCGGCGGAGGTGTCGCAGCCCAATTCAGCTACCAGTACCCGCACATGGTCGAGCGCCTCGTATTGGTCAGCAGTGGAGGCGTGACGAAGGACGTGAGCATTGCGCTGCGTATGGCAGCCCTGCCCTTGGGCGGCGGGGCGCTGGCCGCGCTGCGACTTCCTGGCGCCCGACCCGCACTGCAATTCGCCGGCCGCGCCGCCAAGACCCTGTTCGGCTCGACCAGATACGGCCGCGACCTGCCGGACGGTCTTCGTCTGCTCGCCAGGTTGCAGGACCCGGCGGCATTGTCGGCGTTCTCGCGCACGCTGCGGGCCGTGGTGGACGGCCGGGGTCAGTACGTCACCATGCTCGACCGCAGCTATCTGATGCCGTCGGTTCCGAAGCAAATCATCTGGGGCGAGGACGATTTCGCAGTCGTCATCGGCGTCGCGCAGCCAATTGGGTTATACCGGCAAAGATGTACCGGTCTCGCTCTCGGCGAATTCCCACAGTTTTCGGGCGTCGTCGTAGTCACACGCGTTCGCGGTTCGGCCGCTGAGCGTCGGCCCGCCCTTGAATCCGAACCGTCCGTCGATGCCCACGTAACTTCCCGGCGGGATCGGCTCGGTGATGCAGTACAGCGTCGGCGCGGCACCGGCGTCGATATCGTTACCAATCACGTTGGCCACCGAGGTCACCACGGAGTGGAATCCCGACATGAGCCGGGTGTCGGAGATCTTGGGGAGATTCGATGCCACCCAGCCCGGATGGGTCAGGAACGACGTGACCGGCGAACCCGCTTCACGCAACCGGCGGTCCAACTCCAGGCCCCACAACATCACGGCCAGCTTCGAGCGGCCGTACGCCGGAAAGGACGACCACTTCCGCGACCGGAGGTGCGGATCATCGAAGGCGATCGAGGCCGACTTGTGAGCATCGGAGCCGACATTGATGATCTTCGAACGGACCCGCTCGAACAGCAGGTTGGTCAACGCAAACGGGCCGAGAAAGTTCGTGCCCATCGTCATCTCGAAGCCGTCGACGGTGTCGCTTCGCTTCTGCGCGACCATGCCGGCGTTGTTGATCAGGATGTCCACATCACCTTCGAACAGATCGGGGAATGCCCGCACCGACGACTGGTCGGCGAGGTCGAGTTTGACGACGGCAGTGTCGCCGCCCATCTCCGCGGCGCGCTGCGCCCCGAGGTCCAGGTTGCGGACGGCCAGAATCACGTGCGCACCCGCGCGGGTCAGCGCCCGCGCCGTCCCGAGACCCACTCCGTTGGTCGCGCCGGTCACGATGATGCGCTTGCCACTCATATCGCCGAGTCTTGTCGGCGCCCACTGTGTCGTCACGGACTGAGGTTAGCCAGTGGTCGGGGCCGTTGCGGTACTCCAGGGGTTCGCGATGCCGGAGCGGAATCGTTGACATGACAGATTCCGCCTGGTTGTCTACCGCCGATGAGCGACGGCGCCCGCGAGATCGAGAACCTCGTGTACACCTATGCCGAACGACTCGACGCCGGCGACCTCGACGGCGTCGCCGCACTGTTCGCTCACGGCCGGATCTGCGGAATGGAGGATGGCCCCCCGGAGACGATCTTCACCGGGGCTTCCGGGGTTCGGCAGATGTACGAGATCGCCACCCGCCTCTACGAGGACGGCACACCCAAGACCAAGCATTTCACCACCAACGTGCGCCTGGATGTCGATGAGGCCGCCGGAACCGCGCACGGTAGCGCGTACTACTGCGTCACCCAGGCGACGCCCGACCTGCCGCTTCAGATCATCGTGACCGGCCACTACCGCGACACCTTTCACCGCATCGACGGTGTCTGGTGGTTCGATACCCGCATCATGTTCGTCGACCAGGTCGGCGACACCAGCCACCACCTGAAATTCTGACCGGTGGCGAACCCCTTCGACGCGAGTGGACTCGCGATGGCCGCGCAGCAGAAGGAGGGGCTAGACGACTGGGGGCCCCTGCCGTTCGAGGAGCCGCTGAGCGTACTGGCCGACAGCTATGCCGCGGCAGACCTGAACGACATCGGCGCGCACATCCTGCGCTCCGGCCTCGTACACAGCCTGCGGATGAGGCTGCGTGCTCAGGAGTGGATCCGGCGCCATCCGGAGATCACCGAGGAAGTCATCGTCGCGCCGATCGTGGTGGTCGGCATGATGCGCAGCGGAACCACATTGCTGCAGCGACTCCTCGCTGCCGACAACCGCTTTCACTGTGCATACGGGTGGGAGGTCGTCGAGGTCGCTCCCCGACTCGACCACGAATTCTGCACCGAAGAAGACCCCCGGATCGCGGTCAGCGAGAAGCGCGAGGCGACATCGCGCGAACTCGCCCCCGAGTTGTTCACCATCCACCCGATGTACGCCCGCGAGCCCGAAGAGGAGATCGTCTTCCTGTCCGACGCGTTCTTGTCGCACGTGCCGGAATCCGGCGCGCACGTGCCGCGATACCGCGCATGGATCGACGGACAGGATTTCGCGCCCGCCTACGCGTACCTGCACAGGATGCTGCAGTTCCTCCAGTGGCAGAAGAGACAACGCGGCCTGACCGCGACGCGATGGGTGCTCAAATCCCCTGCGCACCTTGGATATCTGGACACGCTGCGGGCCCATTTCCCGGATCTGCACCTGGTGCACATGCACCGTGATCCCAGGGAGACGATCCCCTCCGGGGCCGGCCTCAACGCCACACTGCACGCGATGCACGCCGACGAGGTGGACTCCCACCGCGTCGGTGCCGAGTGGCTGCAACGGATGGGCTGGACCAATGACCGGGCCATGGCCTCCCGTTCAGCGTGGAGCGACGAGTCCGAGCGCTGTACCGACATCGAGTTCGCCGACGCGGTCGCTGATCCGATCGGACAGGTGGCCCGGGTCTACGACGCGATCCGGTCGACGTTGACCTCCGACGCCGAGTCGGCGATGCGCCGCTGGCTGGCCGAGCGTCCGCGCGAACCCGCCCGCCCGCCGTACTCGGCAGAGGATTTCGGCCTGAGCGACAGTCAGATCGAGCAACGGTTTGCCGAATACAACGCGCGCTTCCGCGCAGCGGCCCCCTCCAGGAGGAACTGATGCCAGATTTCACAGGCGACCCGGTGGCGACGGCGTCTCAACACGAGCAGGAACTGGCCGCACTCGAACTCACCAACCACCCGACGGTCAAGGCGGCGTACCGTAGCGTCGCCGAGAAGTGGCTCGAGTCGGGCCAAGGCGTCCGACGCGATGCGCGAACGGTTCGACGACGCGTTCGCCGAGGTGATGTTCTCGGCGGCGGTGTGGTCGTCCAATCAGGACAAACTTCGGCCGAAGGTCAGTTGCATCACGCGGATTGGACACCCCGTGGCAGGACGCCCCATCCCAGGATCACGTTGGGGCATCGACAATCCCGACAGCATCTACCGAGTCATACCCGATCTCGGGCGACGAGCGCTACGAGATCCACGGTCGCGTGGGCGCCAACCGAATGACGGAGAACTATTTCACGCTGTGGGATTCCAACATGGGGACCGTGGCGGTACTCAACGGCCGCACAATGCACGTCGACGGCGACGGTTCCTTCCTCATCACGGTCGACTCCGATCCGGCCAACGGGCGACCCAACCACGTACAGACCACGCCGCAGGCCCACGAGTTCTACATCCGCGACGTGCTCCTCAACTGGGACCGAGACGACCCCAATCATCTGGGCGTGGAGCGGTTGGGTGAGCCGGCAGGTCCTTTCCAACCGCCGCGCACACTGGACGAACAGGCCGACGCCACCGCGGCGATGATGGCGTACTTCGCCGACTTCACCGGCAAGCTCAGCCACGGGGTTTACAAGATGGCGCCCAACAACTTCAACCTGGCGTGGTCGGCCGACCGTGTCGGCGCGATGCGTAACCAGGTGTATGTGATGGGCCGGTTCGATCTGAACCCCGGAGAGACGTTCGTGGTCGACGTCAGCGACGGCGGGGCCGAATACTTCACCGTGCCGCTGAGCAACATCTGGGGCACCACACTGGACATCGTCGACCGGACAGGCAGCCTCAACAAGGCCCAGTCCGTACCGAATGAAGACGGCACCTACACCTACGTCATCTCTCCAACCGACCCGGGAGTCGCGAACTGGATCGACTCCGACGGTCTCCGCGAAGGCATCCTGACACTGCGAATGGCCGAGTTCGGCGGTGACGGGCCGAAGGAGGATCTCGGTGCCCGCGGGCGGGTGGTGAAACTCGACGACCTCGAGAAGGAGGTGCCGTCATTGCGCCGCGTGTCCACAACGGAGCGGGCGGCAGAACTCGCCGATCGCAGGGCGTCCTATCTGCGCCGACTGCCCGAAGGGACGAACTGACATGGCGCGCTGGCTGATCACCGGATGCTCGACGGGGATCGGACGCGAAATCGCACGGGCCGCGCTGGAGGCCGGCCACTCCGTGGTGGTGACGGCACGACGCACCGAGACGGTGGCCGACTTCGCCGACGCGTACGGTGACCGGGCCGCCGTCGTCGCGTTGGACGTCACCGACAGGGACCAGATCGCATCCGCGGTCCAAACGGCCGACGACGCATTCGGCGGAATCGACGTCCTGGTCAACAATGCCGGCAACGGTTACCTGTCCGCGATCGAAGAGGGCGAGGACGAAAAGGTTCGTAAGCTGTTCGACACCAACTACTTCGGCGTGGTCGACACCATCAAGGCGGTGCTCCCCCAGATGCGTGGCCGCCAGTCCGGGCACATCGTCAACATCTCGTCGATGACGGGCCTGGTCGCCAATCCACCGAACGCGTACTACTCGTCGACCAAGTTCGCGCTCGAAGCGCTCACCGAGGCATTGGCGCAGGAAGTGAGACCACTGGGCATCAAGGTCACCGCCATCGAGCCCGGCGCGTTCCGCACCGACTGGGCGGCACGTTCGATGTGGGAATCCTCCACTCCGATCGGCGATTACGACGAAAACGTCGGTGCCCGCAAGACGATGATCAAGGAGTTCGCCAACCACCTGCCGGGCGACCCGCGCAAGGTGGCCGAGGCCGTGCTCATGGTGGCCAATCTCGACGACCCGCCGCTCCGCCTCCTTCTCGGGCGCGACGTGCTCAAGGCGGTGCGCGACAAGCTCGCCGCGTTCTCCGCTTCGATCGACGAATGGGAAGCCGTCACCAAAGACGTCAACTTCCCGAAGGAGTGATGGTGGACAGCCTCGAGGGCAAAGTCGCCTTCATCACCGGTGCGGCCCGTGGGATGGGGCGTGCGCACGCAGTCAAACTCGCCGGCGAGGGCGCTGACGTCATCGCGATCGACATCTGCGCCGACTTCGAATACACCGACTATCCCGGCGCAACCGCAGCCGACCTCGCCGAAACGGCAAGGCTGGTCGAGGCCCAAGGCCGTCGGGTCCTCGTGCGCGAGGCCGACGTTCGCGACGCCCACGCGATGGACGCCGTCGTCGCCGATGGATTGGCGGAATTCGGACGCCTCGACATCGTCGTCGCCAATGCGGGCATCATTCGGGTGACCGACTGCGATCAGCCGCGACAGACGTTTCGAGACATTATCGACGTCAACCTCGTCGGCGCGTGGAACACCGTCGACGCCGCGATTCCTGCGCTGATCGCCGGCGGCCGCGGAGGATCAATCGTGCTGACGAGTTCTACCCAGGGGATCAAGGCATCGGGAACCGAACGCGCCGGCCTGCAGGCCTACGCCGCATCCAAACGCGGACTGGTCGCCCTGATGCAGGGCTGGGCGATGCAGCTAGCGCCGCACTCGATCCGCGTCAACACCATCCACCCCAGCGGGGTCGCCACCGGAATGATCATCAACGAGGCGACAATGGCGCTTGCCGGTGCCAACGATCCATGGTTGCTCGCCCAACAGAACGCATTGCCCATCGCATTGCTGCAACCGGAGGACGTCGCGGGAGCGGTCGCGTGGCTCGTCTCCGACGCGGGCCAGTTCATCACCGGCACCTCATGGCCGCTCGATGCGGGATTCACGCTGCGCAGCTAGCTGCTCTCAGTACGCGTCGGCCAACCGCATCCACTCGTAGGGCGGTTGTAGCGGCCGGCACAAGTCGTCGGGCTCGTGACGGAGTTTTCCGATCGCGTCCACCGGTCACCGCGTCGTACTACAACAAGGTCGGTCTACGAGGGCGTCCGAGACTTCCAGTCCTTGACCACTTCAGCGACACGCCGGACCTGATCGATGTCCGAACTCGTTGGGATCAAATGAATCTCGTCGGCGCCGATCGCCTCGAATTTGCGCAGCACCTCCAGTAGCTCGCTTTCGGTGCCGGCCCAACCGGTGGTGGGCGCCATCGCGTCGACATATTCGGCGGGAATCCAGTTCATATAGCGCCGTAGATGCGTGTGGACCTGCGCCCTTGCCTCATCGCCGTCGCCAATCGCGAACCAGAATGACGTGGCCAGGTGCGGACTCTGCTTGCCCGCCTTGGCCCACGCCGTTCGAGCGACGTCGAACAGCTCGTTCTGCTTGTCGACGTCCAAGTCGAGCGTCATCCCCGCGAGGCCTGCCGCCCACGCCGCTGCGCTGCGCACGGTCTTGGGGCCGATGGTGCCGACCAGCAATTGCGGTCCTCCGGCCTGCAGGGGCGGCGGTCCGACCGGAAGGGTGGAGTCGGTGACCTTCTCCCCCGCCCAGATACGTCTCATCACCGCGACGCTGTCGGCCATCGCGCGCATCGTCTGCGTCGCGATGTCCGCACCCACGGCGTTGTAGTCCTCGTGTCTGCCCCCGACACCCAGTCCGACGGTCAGTCGACCGCCGCTGAGCATGTCACCGGTGGCCAGGGCCTTGGCCAGCATGACGGGATCATGCAGCTGAGGCACCACGACGGTGGTCACCAACCGCACCCGATCGGTCCATGCCGCCAACGCCCCCAGCAGGGTCAGGGAATCGGGATTGTCGAACGCGATGCGCTCACCCCAGCACAACGACGAGAACGGGCCGCCGTCTATCACCTGCGCCCACGCCCGGAGCGTCGCCGCGTCCAGGCTCGGCTCCATCACCGGCATCGTCATCCCGATCTGCACGACGGCGATTCTGGCACGGCCGAGGGACTGCGCACACCTGACCGTCCTGTCAGCCTCGCTGGCACGATGGGCGTTCATGGCGATCAACACAACATCCATCGCGCACGTCCGGCTCACCGTGACCGATATCGAGAGGTCCCGGCAGTTCTACGAAAGCGTGTTCGGTTGGCCCATCACACTCGAGCTGCCCGAGGACGCCGACGACGCGACGCGCAAGCAACTGTGGTTTCTTTTCGGTGGTGTCATCTACAAGGCGGGCGATTCCGCCATTGGCCTGCGACCCGGCGCGGCCGATTCGTTCGACGAGGATCGTACCGGTCTCGACCATTTGGCGTTCCGTCTCGGGAGCAAGTCCGAACTAGACGATGCAGCACAGCATCTCGACGATCTCGGCATCTCCCACGAGGGGATCAAAGACATCGGGCTGATGTACATCCTCGAGTTTCGCGACCCCGACAACATCGCACTGGAGCTCACCGCCCCGAAATAGTCACGGCCCCCGCGTGAGCCTGACGATGCCGCTGCAGGTCCGGCTGCCCGGCTTGCGTGGATTGGGCGCAGGCAGCCGCGCCGCGAGACGAATCCATCGCGGCAGTCGGCCGAATCGATGCGTCGCAGAGAACACCGACACGATCTCGACCGCGCGCCAACCCAGATCTTCGTAGCAGGCTGCACCGTTGGCGGGCGCGAATTTGATCGGTGCGCTGTCCAGCATGCCGCTGGTCCTCGGTGGTGGCTAGCCGAGAATGCGCTCGGCCTCGCGAATGCCACTCTGGTACGCGCCGTGGACCGTGCCGAAGAACTCCGGGTTGGTGGCTTCTCCGGCAAACGCGAGCCGGTCGTTCACCGGTTCGCCGAGGGCTCGCATGTCGTCGGGACTCGAACCGACCGCAATGAAGCTGTAGGAACCGCGTGCGTACGGGTCCGCGGCCCATCGGGTGACGAGTGATCCGGTAGGGGTGGGCGCGTTCAGTGCCGTCACCACCTGGGCCACCGCGTCCTGATCAGAAAGGGCCTCGCGTTCACGCGCGTCGCGACCGCCGCGTAACCCGACCAGCACTGGCGCATCGGCGAACGTCTCACCGTTGATGAGCATCGATACCGGCTCACCGCTACCGACAAGTCCGATCACGTCGTTGTCCGGCCAGAACGGCTGGTCGAACTTGAGCACCACCTTGTCGAGCAGACCGAAGCCGAGCCGCTCGATGGCGGCCCGCTTGTCATCGGAAAGCGGCGGGTCGAAGGCGATCGTGTCCGCCTTGAGCACTCCGAGCGGGACCGTGACGATGACCCTGTCCGCCTCCACCGCGCCCTGGGCCGTCTCGATACGCACCCCTGAGTCGTTGTAGGTGACGCGGCTGACCTCGTTACCCAGCTGGATCGCCAGCCCGCGCGCGAGGTGCTGCGCCAATTCCTGGTACCCGCCCGGCAGGATCACGTCGGGACCGCCGAACTCACCCTCGTTGCCGAACCACTTGAGCGAGATTTCATCTGGATCGGCGGCATACTCGCCTTGGATCTCGCTTGACGCACACCACGCGATGAGCGGATCGTTCAGATCTGCAACCTCGGCCAGACCGTCGGCGACCGACTCATCGGGACCAGCGTCACCCCCGAGAGTCACCAACTCCCCGGCGATCTCCTGCCACCGCGACAACGCTGCCTGCACAGCGTCTGCGCTGACTTCGCTGCCATCCTGGACCAGCGCGACCTTGTCGAAGTCGGTCTCCACTCGACGCGCACCCACCTGATCCGCAAGTTCGACCAGTGGGTTGCCCTCAGTGCCATGTATCCACGCCGCACCGAGATCGATGGGCACGCCCAGCGAGGTGTTCGTCCACATACGGCCGCCGATCCGGTCGCGGGCCTCCACCACCGTGACGTCCATCCCCCCATCGGCGAGCCGACGCGCCGCCGCCAGGCCGGCCATGCCGGCTCCAATCACCACGATGCGTTGTTTGGGCGCGTCACTACTCTGGGTGCGTCGCTGCTGTCACTGCCTTTACTGCAGCCGGGCAACAGCGTCGCAGCCGCGAGGACGCCTGCGCGCACGGTGAATTGACGCCGGGTCAGCTGCGGCATGGCCTGGACGTTAGTCCGCTGAAGACCCGGTTAGGTCAGGTTCTCGACGATTTCGGCCACTGAGCCGGGCTTGCGCATCGCGGAAACCCGTGCCTGCCCAGACATTGACGCCGTGCGGATCGCCGGCGCGCGCCGACGCCGCGCGTACCGGGCTGGTCAGGTAGTGAACCTCGGGGTAGCCGAACGTTGCCTCCGCGTCGTGCTGGTCGATGAATCGGTTCCGTAGGCCGCGGGCGTAGCGACCGGAGAAAGCCCGGGTGACAACGGTTTCGGTGAACTGCGGATCCTTGAGCGCGGCTCGGTGGACCGGACTGCTGCCCGCTTCGTCGGCCAGCAGGAAGGCCGTGCCGAGTTGGGCAGCGACAGCGCCTGCCTGCATCACATGCCGGACGTCCTCTGCGGTGGACAGACCGCCCGCCGCGATCACCGGAACGTCGAAAGTCGCAATCAGCGCGGCCAGCAGCTGCTCCAGAGGTTCGGCGGCCGGCTGTGCCGACGGGTCGAACGTACCGCGATGTCCGCCGGCGGACGGGCCTTGCGCCGCGAGCACATCGACACCCGCCGCCATGGCCAACCGCGCCTCCGACAGTGTCGTCACGGTGCCCACCGTCGTGATGCCGGCAGCGCGTAGTCGTTTGCATTCGTCGGCGCTCGGCGCACCGAAGGTGAACGAGGCCACCTCTGGCCGTACATCGAGCAACACGTCGATCTTCGCCGACCATGCATCGTCGTTGAACCGAGGCTCCCCCAGCGCGACGCCGTACCGCTTGGCCTCCGGGGCCAGGGCCGCGGCATACGCCTGGATGGCGGCGGGCGTGCCTGCACTCGGCTGCGGCGCAAAAAGATTGGCGCCGACGGGTCCAGCCGTGAGTCGGCGCGCCTTGGCGAGACGCTCGGCGAATACCTCGGCCGACAGGTATCCCGCGGGGACGAACCCGAGTCCGCCGGCATTCGTCCCGGCCGCGGCCAGCTCCGGCGTCGACGGCCCACCGGCCATCGGCGCGACGATGATCGGGACAGCGAGATCACGAAGATCGAACGGACTCATTTACCGCACCCCCTTGAGGACATGGACGTGTGCCATCTGTCCATCCTGCCTCGTTGCCGTCCTGTCGCAGGTGGTGGTTGACTGGATCGACATGGCAATCACGTTCAACCACACCATCGTCGCCGCGCGCGATCGAGAAGAAGCGGCGCAGTTCTTCACTGAGCTTTTCGGTCTACCTGCCGGCCAAGGAGTTCGGCCCATTCCTGGTGGTCGAACTCAATCACGGCGCCAGCCTCGACTACGCACAGGCCGGACCTGACGATGACATCCGTCCGCAGCACTACGCGTTCCTGGTGTCCGAGGACGAATTCGACGCCATCTACGGACGCATCCGCGAGCGGGGCCTACAGCACTGGGCCGATCCGCGGGGCAGCCGTCCCGGTGAGATCAACCACAACGACGGCGGTCGCGGGGTGTACTTCCAGGATCCCGGCGGACACTACCTGGAGATCATCACCCGGCCCTACGGATCCGGCGCGGACTGACCCGCGACACCAGCACTTCGACGCCGGCGCCGTGCGTGGCGCGAAACGACGCCGGCGCTAGCCCACGGTGTGGCCGCGCCGCTCTTCCTGCGCGCGATAGTCGTCGGCCAGCGTGCCGACGTGTTCAGGCAGGGTCCCCGCGGCGACTTCGGCCAGACTCGTCTGTTCGAGCACCGATCGCATACTGGCTCGTAACGCCCGCCACACGTCGGTCAGCGCCGCGGTCGGACCGGAGTACGGGAGGTCGCCAAGTCCGATGTCGCGCACGCTGGCCAACGGGCCGTCAATGCACCTCAAGACATCGGCGATGCTGATCTCAGCCGCGGGCCGGGCCAGTGCATATCCGCCTTCGCGGCCGCGATGACTACGAACCAGACGATCGGTACGCAGGTCGGAGAGGATGTCGACAAGAAACTGCGGGGGTATGCCCTGCGCCTTGGCCAGATCATCGGTCTTCACCACCGCGCCCCCCTCGGTGGTGGCCAGCTGAACCATCGCGCGGACGGCGTACTCAGCTTTGGCCGACATCCGCATGAGACCAGTCAAGCACGTGTCACTTCGAGCACGGCCTCCGCGAGCTCCGGACGGCACACCACCAGGTCCGGCAGCTTGGGGTCACGCCTGTTGTAGGTCAGCGGCGATCCATCGATGCGCGATGTGTGCAGCCCGGCCGCGCGAGCCACCGCGACCGGCGCCGCGGAATCCCATTCGTACTGACCACCTGCGTGTACGTACACATCTGAGAGCCCTTGCACCACTGAGGCGACCTTTGCGCCCGCCGAGCCCATTTCGACCAGGACGCCGCCCAACGCGTCACGTACGTCCAGGGCCACCGCGGGGGGCCGGGTACGCGAAACCACCACGCGCGGCTGTGCCGGACCGGGCGGCGGGGTGCTGACCGTCGGGGTTGCGAGCGTGATGCCCTGCGCCGGAAGGGCAACGGCGCCTGCGATCAGTTCGCCTGACTGCCACAAGGCGACGTGCACCGCCCAGTCGTCACGTCCGAGTTCGGAGAACTCCCTGGTGCCGTCGAGCGGGTCGACGATCCACACTCGGTCAGCGGACAACCGAATCGGGTTGTCCGCGCCTTCCTCTGACAGCACCGCGTCGCCCGGCCGCTCGGCGGCCAGCGCCGCCATCAGAAAGTCGTGGGACCGCTTGTCCCCCGCTGCTTTCCGCTCATCCTGGGTGGCCTCGGCGAGCTCGTTGCGGACGTCGAGGAGCAGCTTGCCCGCTTCTGTCGCCAGCCGGGCGGCGACGTCGTGGTCGTTCACTGCCTGGATTCCAGTAGTTCGACCACCCTGTCGGCGAGCTCATCTGGCGTGCATTCGGGCGTGAGCCGCAGGTCGGGGTTCCTGGGCCGTTGATACGGGCTGTCGATCCCGGTGAAATGGGTGATCTCGCCGGCGCGCGCCTTGGCGTACAACCCTTTCGGATCGCGCCGTTCGCAGTCCTCCAGCGGGGTGTCACAGAACACCTCGAAGAAGTCGAGGCCGGCCTCGGTGGTGACTTGCCGCGCCAGCGCACGGTGCTCCGCGAGCGGGCTGATGGCGGGTACCAGCACAACCTGACCGGAGTCGGCAAGGATGGCCGCGATATGCGCCAGTCGCCGCTGGTTCTCGGCGCGGTCCGCCATGGAGAACCCGAGGTCGGCGTTGAGACCATGACGCAGGTTGTCGCCGTCGAGAACATAAGCGGGCACACCCTTTTCGAGCAGCTTCTGCTCGACAAGCATCGCCACCGAGGATTTTCCGGAGCCGGACAGTCCGGTGAACCACACGGTTCTGCCCTTGGACAACCTGTCCTCGGCCTTGCACAACGATTCGTGGCGCACCGTGTTCGGGCTCGACGTGCGTGCCGCGACCTGCGGCAGGATCATGCCCGCGGCGACCGTGCCGTTGGTGTTCGGGTCGATCAGGATGAACGAGCCGGTGGCCGCGTTGCGGCTGTACTCGTCGAGCAACAGCGGCACCTGTGTGCGCAATGAGATACGGCCCAGCTCATTGAGTTTGAGGGCCGTGGCGCTCTTGTCGCGGTGCAGTGTGTTGACATCGAGCCGGTAATCCAGTGCCGCGACCCTGGCCCGCGTGGTGCGGGTCGTGTGTTTGATGATGTAGTCGCGGCCGGGTTCGAGCGAGGTCTCGTCGGCCATCCAGCACACCGTGGCATCGAATTCCTGCGCCACCCTCGGCTGGTTGTTCGGCCGGGCGATCAGGTCGCCGCGCGAGATGTCGATGTCGTCGGCCAGGCTGACCGATACGGCCATCGGCGGGAACGCCTCTTGGACAGGCCCGCCCGGTCCCTCGATCGTGGTGATGCGGCTCGTCTTTCCGGTGGGAAGGACGACGACCTCGTCGCCGGGGCGCATCACACCGCTGGCGACGGTGCCCGCGTAGCTGCGGTGATCGGCGTGCTCGTGGGTCTGCGGCCTGATCACGTACTGCACCGGGAAACGCACGTCGACGAGGTTGCGATCGCCTGCGATGTACACGTCCTCGAGATGCGAAAGGAGCGCGGGCCCGTCGTACCACGGTGTGACATCCGACTTGGTCACCACGTTGTCGCCCTTGAGCGCTGACAACGGAATGGTCGTCACATCGTGGATGTCGAGCCGCGCGGCGAACTCGTGAAAGTCGTCGCGGATCTTCTCGAAACGCTCCTGGTCCCAGTCGATGAGGTCCATCTTGTTGACCGCGAGGACGATGTGCCGAATGCCCAGAAGCGAGGCCAGGAAGGCATGCCTGCGCGACTGCTCGAGCAGTCCGTGGCGCGCGTCGACCAACACGATCGCCAGTTGGGCGGTCGAAGTCCCGGTCACCATGTTGCGGGTGTACTGGATGTGGCCTGGAGTGTCGGCGATGATGAATTTCCGCTTGGCCGTGGCGAAGTAGCGGTACGCGACATCGATCGTGATGCCCTGCTCGCGTTCGGCGCGCAGTCCGTCGGTCACCAGAGCAAGGTCGGTGTAATCGTGCCCGCGTTCCTTGGAGGTGCGCTCGACCGCGGCGAGCTGATCCTCCATGACTGCCTTGGAGTCGAACAGCAGCCGGCCGATCAGGGTCGACTTGCCGTCGTCGACCGAACCGGCCGTCGCGATGCGTAGCAATGTCGCCATCAGAACCCTCTTTTCTTCGCGCGAGCGCTCATCAGAAGTAGCCCTCTCGCTTGCGGTCTTCCATACCTGCTTCGGAGATGCGGTCGTCGGCGCGGGTGGCGCCGCGTTCGGTCAGGCGCGAGACCGCGGTCTCGGCGATCACCTCGGACACCGTTCCCGCAAGCGATTCCACGCAGCCCGTGCAGGTGACGTCACCGACGGTGCGGAACCGCACGGTCTTCTCCACGATCTCCTCGTCCTTGCGCGGCTGCAGATACTTGTGCACGGCCAGCAGCATCCCGTCACGTTCGAAGACCTGTCGCTGATGCGCGTAGTAGATCGACGGCAGCTTGATCTTCTCGGCGCCGATGTATGACCAGATGTCGAACTCAGTCCAGTTCGACAGCGGGAACACCCGGATGTGCTCACCCTTGTGATGGCGGCCGTTGTACAGGTTCCACAACTCGGGTCGCTGCGCCTTCGGATCCCACTGGCCGAACTCGTCGCGGAAGGAGAACACCCGCTCCTTGGCACGCGCCTTCTCCTCGTCGCGGCGCGCACCGCCGAAGGCGGCGTCGAACTTGTTCTCCCGGATGGCACGCAGCAGCGTGAACGTCTGCATGGGGTTGCGCGACGGAATGGTCTCCACGACGCGGCCGGCGTCGATATCGTCCTGAACCTTGGCGACCACGAGACGCACACCGGACTCCGCGACGAGTTCGTCGCGCGCCTGCAGCACCTCGTCGAAGTTGTGCCCGGTGTCGACATGCATCACGGGGAACGGCAGCCGGCCGGGCCGGAACGCCTTCAGCGCGAGATGCAGCATGACGATGGAGTCCTTGCCGCCGGAGAACAACAGGACCGGCTTCTCGAACTCCGCGGCCACCTCACGAATGATGTGGATCGCCTCGGCTTCCAGCGATCGGAGATGGCTGAGCTCGTAGCGACCCGGGTTCAATTGTTCAGTCTCGGTCATCATTTCCTCGTAAAGTTGGTAGAAATGACCAGCTTTATCTGCATAACCCGATATGAAACCAGGGTTGGCCTGCCATGTCAACGCCGACGGCTCCGCGAGCGTGCGGATTTGAACGCTCTGACGGCGCGTCGCGCACGAAACCGCACGCTCGACGAACGGAGCGGGATTACCCGAGAGGTAATTGATCCGGTGCAGATACTGGAGGCATGTCCACCACTAGCCCACCGCAGACCGGCGCGGATGTCATGGCGCAGTTCATCCCGGCGTCGCCTTTCGTCGCCAAACTCGGCATCGTCGCCGAGGTTCTCGACGGCGACGAGGTGCGCCTGCGTCTGCCGTGGGACGAATCCAACGTCACGGTCGGCGACATGGTTCACGGAGGCGCCGTCGCTGCG
This sequence comes from uncultured Actinomycetota bacterium, assembly GCA_963805835.1. Taxonomy (GTDB): domain Bacteria; phylum Actinomycetota; class Actinomycetes; order Mycobacteriales; family Mycobacteriaceae; genus Mycobacterium. The sequence continues at coordinate 48,603 of CAWDVX010000005.1, forward strand.
CTCGCCGACGTCGCGGTGATGGCCGCTGCGTGGGCGGGCGCGCAGGTGCCCGATTCGCTGCGCGGCGTGACCACGTCGATGTCGATGCAGTTTCTGGCGCCGGCCCGCGCGACGGACCTGATCGCGATCGGCCGGGTGCTGCGGCGCGGCAAGACGCTGGTCAATTGTGACGTCGACATCGTCACCCCCGACGGCGACGCGATCGCGAAGGCAATCGCGACCTACAAGGTCGGCTGAGCCGCTACAGCGTCACTTCGTCGAGGCGGCCAGTCGCGACGTCGAAAACGAACCCGCGCAGCGACTCGTGTTTGGTGACGAACGGGCTGGCCTCGATGCGGCGCAGCGACTGACGCACATCTTCGTCGACATCGACGAACGCCTCGGCAGCCCACTCGGGTTTGATTCCGGTGTCGTCGTGGATCTGCTGTTTGAATCCGTCGTCGGTGAAGGTGAGCATGCCGCAATCGGTGTGGTGGATCAGGATGATCTCTTTGGTGCCGAGCAGTCGCTGGCTGATGGCCAGCGAGCGGATCTCGTCGTCGGTGACGACGCCGCCGGCGTTGCGTATGACGTGGGCCTCACCATCGCCGAGCCCGAGTACCCGGTAGACGTCGAGTCGGGCATCCATGCACGCCACCACGGCGACGTGCTTACTTGGGGGCAACGGCAGCGGGCCGGTGAAGGTGCTCGCGTAGGCCTCATTGTTCTTCAGATACTCGTCGGTCACGGACATTCGTCGACTGTATCGCCGGTCGATGGCGGCCGAGCCGAAGAGATTCATCCCGATCGAATCGACGACGGCCGCCCTCCCGGGGGTTGGCGGGCAGCCGTCTGTTCCCGGGGGACCTCGACTGAACCCGTCACTTGCTGATCGGTGCGTCGAGGTCGTAAACCGTGGTGCCCGCGACGTCGATCGGCATGAAGCTCTGCTTCACCCACGTCGTGATGTCGTTCGCAGTGCCCGACTCTCGCCAAGCGGGACCGCCGTGACCACTGGAGATGAAGTACCGCACGTCATGGTCGGCGACGTAGGCCTGGAATTCTTCGAGTGTCGGCGAGTTGTCGGCGCCGGTGAAGCCACCGATCGCCATGATCGATGCGCCGGTCTTCAGTTCCAGATTGCTGGTCCCCATCGAGCCGACGGTGGCTGCGGCCCAACGGGTATGCGCACCCTTGAGGAGATTCTCCAACGTCGGGTTGTCGGCGGTGGGGAAGGGTCCACCCAGTCCGCCCGGCCTGTTGGACCCACCAGGCCCGTCGCCCGCCGGTGGAACCATCTGGGTGTAGCGGGTGGGACCCGCCACCGCCATTGGTCCACTGCTTTGCGCACTCACGACCGTCTCGATCGAGTACGCGGCGGGTGCGAGAACACCGAAAAGCATTGCCCCGGCGGCCACGGCAGCCGTGATGCGGCCAAGCCGGTGTGCTCCGACGACGAGCATCGCCCCGGCGATCACCGATCCGATCAGCACCACCCAGCGCAGTGCAGGCCACCAGTCGGGCGTCCGGTCCAGCAGGATGAACGCCCACACCCCGGTGCCGGCAGACATTGTCGCCAACACGATGCGTGGCGCCAGATACTCCTTGCCGCGCCACAGCTCTCGCACGGAAATGCCCACCACCGCAGCGATCGCTGGCGCCAGCGCGACTGTGTAATAGGGGTGGATGATGCCGTCCATGAAGCTGAACACCGCCGCGGTGACCACGAGCCAGCCACCCCACATCAGAAGCGAGGCTCGCACACCGGCAGTGCGGGCGGTGCGGCGCGTGAACCACAGCCCGGCCAGCAGGCCGATCAGCGCCGCGGGCAACAGCCATGAAGCCTGGGTGCCCATCGACTCGCCGAACATTCGCCCGATTCCGGGTTGGCCGCCGAAGAACGCGTGATGCACACCGCCTCCGGGCGGCGATCCGCCACCCGGCGGGCCACCGGAGGGACCGTCGTTGCCGCCGCCCAGGACACGGTCGAGTCCGTTGTAACCCAACGTCAACTGCAGCAGACTGTTGTCGGTCGAGCCACCGATGTAGGGCCGCGAGTCGGCAGGCCACAGCTCGACCAGCACGAGGTACCAGCCTGCCGACACAACCATCGCGACCCCTCCGATGGCAAGCTTGCCGATGCGCTTCCACATGCCGACCGGGGCCGCGACGAGAAACGCCAGAGCCAGGCCGGGGACCACCAGGAAGGCCTGCAGCAGCTTGGCCAGGAATGCGAAGCCAATGACGCAGCCCGTCAACACCATCCAGCGGGTACTCGCCGTCTCGATCGCCCGCACCATGCAGTAGGCCGCGACCACCAGCAGCAGCACCAGCAGCGCGTCGGGGTTGTTGAACCGGAACATCAACGCCGCGACGGGCGTCAACGCGAGCACTGCGCCCGCGATCAGGCCCGCCGCCGGTCCGCTGCATCGGCGGACGGCCGCATACAACACGCCGACGGCACCGACACCCATCAATGCCTGTGGCAGCAGCATGGTGAACGCGCTGAAGCCGAAGATCCGGCCCGACAACGCCATCAACCACAGCGACGCCGGTGGTTTGTCGACCGTGATCGCGTTGCCCGCGTCCAGCGAGCCGAACAGCCAGGCCTTCCAGTCCTGGGTACCGGCCTGCGCGGCGGCGGCGTAGTAGTCGTTGGCCCAGCCGGATGAGCCGAGGGCCCACAGGTAGAGCACCGCAGTGGCTGCCAGAAGCGCGAACAAGGCCGGACGCACCCATCGCGGCCGCGCCACGTCACTAGGGTCGTCTGGCGCGGGCACGGCGTGCGGTTGCACGTCAGCGCTGATAGTCATCGATGGATTCCTTTGCGTTTCGGGGGTCAGCGTGTCCGGCGGGGGTGAAACACCCAGCCGCGCAACAGGACGAACCGCGCCGCGGTGGCACGAGGTTGGCCATCACCAGCACGACGAGCTCGATCAGGTGATGCGGGTCGGCGACGAAGATGTGCAGCACGGTCAGGGATCCGCTGGTGATCGCCAGCGCGATCCCGAACACGATGAGACCTTCGACGTGCTGACGCGCAACATTGTGTCTGCCGCCAATGCCGAAGGTGAATCGGCGATTGGCCGCGGTGTTGCCGATCGCCGTGACCAGTAACGCGATCAGGTTGGCCACCTGTGCGCCGAGCGACCCCTGCATCAACATGAACAGCACCGCGTATGCGGCCGATGACACCACACCGATCGTCCCGAATCGCACAACCTGCCGGAACAGCGAACCCGGGGCGGCCGATCGCTGTGACGAACCCAGCTGTGCGGCAATCGCATTCACCGGTATCGAGCCGGTGGCGAAGTTGCGCAGCAGTCGGCTGATCCCCTTGAGATCAGCCGCAGCGGTCGCGAGGATGTCCACCCGGCTGTCCGGATCGTCGACCCAGTCGACTGGGACCTCATGGATGCGCAGACCGCTGCGTTCGGCCAGCACCAGCAGTTCGGTGTCGAAAAACCATCCCGTATCGGCGACGTGAGGCAGCAGACGCTCAGCGACGTCGGCCCGAATCGCCTTGAATCCGCACTGCGCGTCGGAAAAGCCCGCTGCAAGAGTGGATTTCAGGATCAGGTTGTAGCAGCGGGAAATGACCTCGCGCTTGGCGCCGCGCACCACCCGCGAACCGCGCCCAAGCCGGGTGCCGATCGCCAGGTCGGAATGCCCCGACAACCAGCGGCGCCACCAGCGGTGCGAGCGCGGCGAGGTCGGTCGACAAATCAACGTCCATGTACGCGAGCACCGGAGCGTCCGACGTCGACCACACGGCGTGCAACGCGCGGCCGCGCCCCTTCTCCGGCACCCGGATCACCCGGACGTCGCTCAGCTCGACCACCAGTCCGGCGGCGATCCGCGCGGTGTCGTCGGTACTTGCGTTGTCGGCGATGGTGATGCGCGCCGAGAACGGAAAGTGCTCTCGAAGGTGACGGTGCAATCGGTGCACCGAGTCGGCGAGGGCGGCTTGTTCGTTGTACACCGGCACCACCACGTCGAGCACCGGCACACCGGCGTCGCGCGCAATCTCGGTGGCGTTCGGCCGGGGCTCGAAACGGGTCCGAGCAACTGTGCCACTGTCGAGGGCGATATCGGTCATGAGTCCCATCGTCGAGGTTGCAGTTGTGCCGGTCGTTGGGCCGAGCTGTATGCCGGCTATGAATTCCTCGGCGACTGAGTGAGGTCGTAGACGACCGCGCGTTCCACGGAATAGGGCGTGTAGTGCTGTCTCGACCCAGGCCGCGATATCGGATGCTTCACGGCTGCCGCCGTTTTTCGGGGATCCCCAGGCCATCATCCGGCCGCCGATGAAGTAGTGGATCCGCCGCTCGGCGACGTAGTTCTGGAACTCCTCGAGGGTGGGTGCGGGGTCTGTGCCGTTGAAACCCCCGACCGCCATCACGGGGGCACCGGTCGCGAGCTGATAGCCCGCAGCGTTGTTGGAACCGATGACCGCAGCTGTCCACGTGTAGTCCTCGGCGTCGCGGGCCAGGGTCGCCGTCAGTGCCGGCCCCGGCGTCGGCGAGGCCAGCAGGCCGCCCGGCCCGCATCCGCCGAAGCTGTGATGCGACGGCCCGACGCTCGGTATCGCTCCGGTGTGGATCGACGCTGCGGTCGCGACCGAGAAAGCCGCGGGAGCGGCCAGACACGAGACGATCGCCAACGCCGCTATCGATCGCGCCATTGCAGGCGCCAGTCGGCCGGAAACGAGCAGGAGCGTCGCCGCTCCTACTCCCCCGACCGCGACACTCGCCCGCAGCCACGGCATCCACTCCGGATGGCGGGACAACAACACCGCGGCGAGGATGCTGGTGACCAGCACCGTGCCGGACAGCGCCGTTGCCGCTCTGATGTCAAATCTGCACTGCCACAGCATCTTTGCACCGATGCCGATGCATGCACCGATCGCAGGTGCGAGAGCCACCGTGTAGTACGAGTGCACAATGCCGTTGGCGAAGCTGAGAACCACTGCGGTGACGACCAGCCAACCACCCCACAGGATCATCGCCGCGCGCACTGGGTCGGTGCGGGGCGCCCGCCGCGTGATGATCACACCCGCCACGACACAGATCAGGGCCGCGGGCAGCAGCCACGCGATGTCCAACCCCATCCCCATACCGAATAGCCGGTCCCAGCCGACGTCGTAGTTGAGATTGCCGAGGCCGCCGGTCTCGCGGCCGGTCAACCGGCCTAAGCCGTTGTAGCCCAACGCCAATTCGATGATGCTGTTGTGCTGCGAACCGCCGATGTAGGGCCGCGAGGACGCGGGCCAGAGTTCGACCAGCGCGAGGTACCACCCTCCGGACACCACGACGGTCGCAGCCGCGATGAGCAAGTCGCCGATACGTCGCTTGAGCGTGCGATGCCCGGCGACCAGGTAGGCGGCCGCGAATCCGGGCAACACCAGGAACGCCTGAAGCATTTTCGCGAGGAAGCCGAATCCCACCGCGGCGCCCGCGCCGACCAACCACCAACGGCTGGCGTCTTTTTCGCATGCCCGCTGCACGCAGTACGCAGCAACGACCAACAGCAGCACCAGCAGGGCGTCAGGATTGTTGAACCGGAAGATCAACGCGGCGACGGGCGTCACGGCCAGCACCGCGCCTGCCAACAATCCCGCGCCGGGGCCGGCGACACGGCGTACGGCGGCGTAGAGCAACCAGACGGCCCCTACCCCTTCGAGCGCCTGAGGCACCAGCACGCTCCACGGGTTCAGTCCGAACAGCCGAACCGAGATGTCGATGACCCACAACGCCGCCGGGGTCTTGTCCACGGTGATCGCGTTGGCGGCGTCGCTGGACCCGAACAGCATCGCCGTCCAGTCGTTCGCGGCGGCCTGCGCCGCCGCCGTGTAGAAGGCGTTGGCCCAACCGCTTGCCGACAGGTTCCACAGATAGAGCACCGCCGTCGCCGCGAGCAGGAGTGGCAGACCCACCCGCGAGCAAGCTGAAGAGACCCGTTCTCCGCGGCGTGTCGGGGCACTTTCCGTCTCCTCGCGAGGAACGGCCAGGGTGGTTGTCACTGCCACGATCCTGTCTGGAGCGGCTATGCCCCGGATTGGCTCGCGCTGTGTCTTGTCTGTGAATCGCCGGGCAACGTCACAGTGAACACCGTCGAACCCGGCCCGCTGCGCACGTCGATGGCGCCGCGATGAGCCTTGACGACGGCCGCGACGATCGCCAGTCCCAGCCCCGTGCTGCCCCCGCGCCGGGAGCGCGACGTGTCACCCCGGGCGAAGCGCTCGAAGATCTCGGGCTGAAGCCACTCCGGTATACCGGGGCCGTCGTCGGCCACCGTCAGCACGACGCCTCCGTCCGCGGACGGCGCCAACGACGTCGTGACCGACGTGCCCGGCGGCGTGTGGGTCCGCGCATTGGCGAGCAGGTTGGCCAGCACCTGATGCAGGCGCGCTTCGTCGCCGGTGACCACCACGGGTTCTTCGGGCAGATCGAGCGACCATTGGTGATCGGGACCCGCGACGTGGGCGTCGCTGACGGTGTCGACGACCAAACGCGAAAGATCAACCGGCTCATGCTCGCAGCGGCCGTCCGGTGTCGAGGCGCGCGAGCAACAACATGTCCTCGACGAGCCGCGTCATCCGCTCCGTCTCGGACTCCACCCGACTCATCGCATGTGCGACATCGTCGGGCACGTCGCCGCGTTTGCGTTGCGCCAGTTCGGTATACCCGCGGATCGCGGCAAGCGGCGTTCGCAGCTCATGGCTGGCGTCGGCGACGAACTGACGCACCCGGGTCTCGCTGGCATGTCGCGCGGACAGCGCGCCGGCGATGCGGTCGAGCATTCGGTTCAGGGCGGAACCGAGCTGCCCGATCTCGGTGTGCGCGGCGGCCGGGTCGACCTTGACGATCGGCGTCGGTAGTTGCACCTCGCCACGGTCGAGTTCCAGGTCGGCCACCTGTCGCGCGGCGGCGGAAACGGTTGACAGCGGAGCGAGTTGGCGTCGGATGATCAAGATTCCCGCCGTCGTCCCACCAACGAGAGCGACGGCCGCCACCACGCTGAAGATGATGGTGACGGTGAGCAGGGTGGCGTCGACGTCGGAGGTGGGAAGACCGGTGACAATCGTCTCTCCGGGTCCGTGTGCGCGCATCGCGATCACGCGGTAGCGGCCGAGTCCGTCGAGCTCCACCGTCGTCGGCGCTGTCTGAGGCTCGATGTGCGCCAGTTCTTGTGCTGCGGCGGGACTGATCCCGCTCTGGCTGCCGTCGGCGGTGATGACACCGGCATCCACGGGCTTACCGTGCGATACCACCGCGCCCACCGTGCGGGCGGCCTGACCGGGGGCATTGAGGAACTCCGGGCCCGGGCGCATCTCGCCGCGGATGATCCTCCGGCCGAGGGAAGCCGGGTCGAACGGGGAACCCGGGCGGCGGCGGGGGCGGCCCGAATTCGAACAGCCCCGCCGAACGCCTGCCTGTCTCAGCCAGCTGATCATCGAGCTGGTTCGTCAGAAAGTGTTGCAGCGCAATGATTGTGCCGACACCGATCCCGGCGCACACCAAGGCCAGCAGAAGTATCTGCGATACCAGCAGCCGAGTACGAAGCGACCACGTCCGCGGCGAGCGCAAGCGGGTCAGCTTGGTCATTTCCCGGGTCGTCCCCCTACCCTGTGGGTGGGCGGTGCCCCCATCGCTCTCCCCCTGGCCTTCGGCCGGGTGGTGCCCCCAACCCACCGGCCCCTCAGCGTGCGGGTTTGAGGACATAGCCGGCGCCGCGCAGGGTGTGGATCATCGGTTCGCGCCCGTTGTCGATCTTCTTGCGCAGATACGACACGTACAGCTCGACGATGTTGGACCGACCACCGAAGTCATAACTCCATACCCGATCCAGGATCTGCGCCTTGCTCAGTACGCGTTTGGAGTTTCGCATCATGAATCGGAGCAGCTCGAACTCGGTCGCGGTCAACGTGATCAACTCGCCCGCGCGGGTCACTTCGTGACTGTCCTCGTCAAGCACCAGATCGCCCACGATGACCTTCGCGCCGCCGGACTCGCTGGTGACCCCCGTGCGTCGCAGCAGAGCGCGCAGTCGAAGCACCACCTCTTCGATGCTGAACGGCTTCGTCACATAGTCGTCGCCGCCCGCGGTCAGGCCCGCGATGCGGTCCTCGACCGAATCCTTGGCGGTCAGCAGCAGCAAAGGCAGGCCGGGAATCTGCTCGCGCAGCTTATGCAGCACATCCAGCCCACTCATGTCCGGAAGCATCACGTCGAGCACCACCACGTCGGGTGGAGTCTGGCGGGCCGATGCGATCGCACTCGCTCCGTCGCCCGCGGTCGCGATCTCCCAGCCCTCGTACCGAAGGGCCATCGACACCAACTCGGCGAGCACCGGTTCGTCATCGACGACCAGTACATGGATGGGGTTACCGTCGGCTCGACGCATCACCACTCGCGCGGGCTCGGCGTCATTGACCGCAGAACCGTTAGGACTCGCCACACGTCCATTATCGACATCGCCGTGGGCGACCACTGTGCGTTGTCTATGCGCGAGCTGTGAATGTGCGGTTCTACATCTGTTGCACAGCCAATGCACATGCCGCTCGTGCAGCGTGGAGGTATGACGATCGATCAGGAAACCGACGAAGCCGTCTGGGGTGCGCCACAGTCTCCCCCGCAGCGCTGGGGCATGCGAGAAACCCTCACCGCCGTTGGCGTGGCCGCTGTCATCGCGGGACTCGGCGGTGCCGCCATCTACGCCGCGACCGGCTCGCAATCGACCCAGCCGTTCGGACACGGCATACCCGGTGGTCCGCCACCAGGCGGTTTCAGCGCCCGGCAGCTGACACCCGCACCCGCGGCCCTGCACGGTGAACTAGTCGTCTCCGACGGCAAGGGCGGGTATTCCACGATGCTCACACAGACCGGGACGATAACTGCGATCTCCCCGACCGCCATCACGGTGCGAAGTGACGACGCCTTCACCCAGACGTATGACTTGCAGCCTTCGACCCGGATCGCTCACTCGCTTGTGGTGAACGACGAGGTGACGCTCCAGGCCACCCGCACCGGCGCGGTGGCAACCGCCACCACGGTCCACCAGCGAATCGGTCCCGGCGGGCCCTGACGGACCACCGGGACCCGGCCCCCCACAACCAGCGAACGCTTAGGCGGTCGGGGCCGGTTCGGCCGTGACATCGGGAACCGCGACCGGAGTCTCGGGCTCGCTCGGTGCGCTGGTCGACGTCGTCGTCTCGCCCAACGTGATCTCCGGGCTCGGGACCTCAGTCTCTTCCTGCGCGCTCACACCGGATGCCACCACAAATGCACCCATGGCGAGCACGACGCTGGTCCCCAACGTCGCCGCCCCCAATTTCAGCTGCTTCGATGTCACGTTGACCCCTCCATTCGGCCTGTGGGAGCCACGACAACGCGCGGCTCACCAAACAGTGCGCCAAGGGGTCAACGGCGACCCCCATGGCTCTGGGATAACCGGAGAAGGCGGAGGTGAAACGGCTACTTGGCGCCCTACTTGGATTTCGCGGGACCCTTGATCGCGGGCGTGGCGACGGCGACAGCCGGTGCATTGGACGGTGTCGTCTGCGTACTCGTCGAGCCGACAGTCATCGTCGTCGATTTCGCGACCGGGGCTCCGTCATGCTCTTCGGCCGCCATCAAGCCGATCGCGGCCATCGCGAGGACCGCGCTGGCACCGACCGTGGCTGCGCACAGCCTCAGCTCGGCACGCGATTTACTCTTGCGCTGTCTACCCATGTCACCTTCCTCCTCTGGCGTTGCCGGTTGACCCTTTGGTGCGACTACCGGTGAAACTGCAGGTGGCTACCACTGAACGCGCCCGATCTGGGAACCGGCTGCACCCCACGTGTGAGTCATCCAAAGCTCGGCAGCCCATATCTCATAGCCTGTGCGCATGCAGCCCAGGTACGGACCGGCGGGATGACGCGCTTCCTCGCGCGGCGGCTGCTCAACTATGTGGTGCTGCTCGCCCTGGCGTCGTTACTGGTGTTTCTGCTCGCGTCCTGGCAGTTCGATCCCCTCGAGAATCTTCAGAGCCGTAACCCGCGTCCACCGCAGGCGGTCATCGACGCAAAGCGAGTCGAACTGAACCTCGACAAGCCGATATTGGTCCAATACGGGATTTGGGCGTCCGGCGTCGTCCACGGCGACTTCGGCACCACCGTCGCGGGTCAACCGGTGACGGACGAGCTGTGGCGGCGGGTCGGCGTCAGCTTGCGATTGCTTGTCCTCGGTTCGGTAATCGGCACCGTGGCCGGCGTGGTCATCGGCGCGTGGGGAGCGATACGTCAGTATCGGTTGAGCGACCGCGTCATCACCGCGCTGTCACTGGTGGTGATCAGTACCCCCTCGTTCGTGATGGCCACCTTGTTGATCTTGTCGGCGCTGGGAGTCAACTCCGCGCTGGGTGTTCAGCTCTTCGAATTCACCGGCGAGACATCGCCTAACGCGATCAGCGGCGCATGGAATCAGTTCGTCGACCGTCTCCAGCATCTGGTGCTCCCGACGGCCACGCTCGCGCTAGGAGGCTTGGCCGGTTACAGCCGATACCAACGCAACGCGATGTTGGATGTGCTGGGACAGGACTTCATCCGGACCGCCCGGGCCAAGGGGCTGACCCGTCGACGAGCACTGTTCAAACACGGGCTACGCACCGCGCTCATTCCGATGGCGACGATGTTCGCCTACAGCTTCGCCGGACTGTTCACCGGAGCGGTGTTCGTAGAAAAGATCTTCGGCTGGCACGGCATGGGCGAATGGTTCATCCAAGGTCTCAACACCCAGGACATCAACATCATCGCCGCCATCGTCGTATTCGCAGGTGTCACCGTCCTGCTGGCCGGTCTGCTCTCCGACGTGATCTACGCGATGCTCGACCCGAGAGTGCGGGTGTCATGACCGAACCCGTCACACCCGCCGATTCGTCGCCCGCGACGGTCGATTCGTCGACGACCGCAACGTCTGGCGGCGACGCCGCATCCTTCGCATCGAGGCGCACCCTCGTACTGCGACGGTTCCGGCGTAACAAGCTTGCGGTGGCCGCGCTCGTGTTGCTCGCGATCATGTTCATCGGCTGCTACGCCCTGCCGCCGCTGTTGCCATACAGCTACAGCGATCTGGACTTTTTGGCGCTCCAACAGCCGCCCAGCAGCGACCACTGGTTCGGTACGAATTCGCTCGGCCAGGATCTGCTTGCCCAAACTCTGCGCGGGATGCAGAAGTCGATGCTCATCGGCGTCTGCGTAGCGTTCATCTCCACCGTGATTGCCGGTACGGTGGGCACAATCGCCGGTTACTTCGGTGGCTGGCGCGACCGCGCCCTGATGTGGATCGTCGATCTCATGCTGGTCGTGCCGGCCTTCCTCCTCATCACCATCGTCGTGCAGCGCACCAAGGGCGACATCGTGTGGATGATCTTTCTGCTATCCGTTTTCAGCTGGATGATCAGCTCCCGCATCGTGCGGGGTATGACGATGAGCCTGAAGGAGCGCGAATTCGTTGTAGCCGCAAGGTATATGGGTGTCCGCGACGCGCAGATCATCATGCGCCATATCGTGCCGAACGTGGCATCGATCATCATCATCGACACCGCGCTGAACGTCGGGATAGCCATCCTGGCCGAGACAGGGCTGAGCTACCTGGGTTTCGGTGTCCAGCCACCCGACGTCTCGCTGGGAACCCTCATCGCCAGCGGGACTCCCTCGGCAACCACCTTTCCATGGCTGTTCCTCTTCCCCGCGGGTGTTTTGGTGTTGATCATCTTCTGCGCCAACCTCGTCGGCGATGGTCTGCGCGATGCGCTCGACCCGGGCAGCCAGGCATTGCGGCGGAAGCCGAGCAAGTGAGCCTGCTAGAGGTGCGTGATCTCACGGTCGCTTTTCCCACCGACACCGACACCGTGAACGCTGTGCGCGGCATGAACTTTCAGGTCAACCCGCGGGAGGTCGTCGCGCTCGTCGGAGAGTCCGGTGCGGGCAAGTCGGCCAGCGCGATGGCCGTCGTCGGCCTGTTGCCCGAATATGCGACGGTGTCCGGTTCGATTCGACTGCACGACAATGAGCTACTCGGGCTGTCGGATCAACAAATGTCGGAGATCCGCGGCAAGACCATCGGCACGGTGTTCCAGGATCCGATGTCGGCGCTCACACCCGTCTACACCGTCGTCGATCAGATCGCGGAGGCGATCGAGGTCCACCAGCATGACATCACCCGGCGGGCGGCCAGGACCCGAGCGGTCGAGCTGCTCGAACTGGTCGGCATCGCCCAGCCCGAGCGGCGGGCGAAGTCGTTCCCGCACGAATTGTCCGGCGGCGAGCGCCAGCGGGTGGTCATCGCTATTGCCATCGCCAACGATCCGGATCTGCTGATCTGCGACGAGCCGACCACCGCACTCGATGTCACCGTGCAGGCGCAGATCCTCGACGTCCTCAAGACCGCGCGTGACGTGACGGGTGCGGGTGTGCTCATCATCACCCACGACCTCGGGGTGGTCGCGGAGTTCGCAGATCGCACACTGGTGATGTATGCGGGCAGGCCCGTCGAGATCGCGACCGTCGCTGAGCTGTACCACAACCGTCGAATGCCCTACACCGCAGGACTTCTCGGATCGGTACCCCGACTGGAAGCGCCGCAGGGCGCACGGCTCGTGCCGATACCCGGCGCACCGCCGTCGATGGCGGCGTTACCGCCCGGCTGCCCGTTCGCGCCGCGCTGCCCACTCGCCATCGACGATTGCCGTGCCGATGAGCCCGACCTGATCGAGGTCGGACCCGACCACACCGCTGCCTGTATCCGGACCGATCAGGTCGCGGGCCGCACCGCCGCACAGATCTACGGAGTATCGACCGAACCTCCCGCCGGCGTGGAGCCCGCAGACTCGCCCGTTGTGCTGCGCGTCCAGGACCTGGTCAAGACATACAAGCTGACCAAGGGTGCGGTGTTCCGCAGGCAGGTCGGTGAGGTGCGCGCGGTCGACGGCGTGAGCTTCGAACTGCAGCAGGGCCGCACGCTGGCCATCGTCGGCGAATCCGGGTCGGGCAAATCGACCACATTGCACCAGGTGCTCGAGTTGGCCGCACCGCAATCGGGTTCGATCGAGGTGCTGGGCCGCAACGTCGCGACCTTGAATCGGCGCGGCCGCCGCGAGCTGCGCTCAGACCTACAGGTCGTATTCCAGGATCCGGTCGCCTCACTGGACCCTCGACTCCCGGTGTTCGAGGTTCTGGCAGAACCGTTGAGTGCCAATGGTTTCGACAAGAATCGAATCGACGAGAGAGTGGCCGAGCTATTGGACATCGTCGGGCTGCGCCGAGAAGACGCCACCCGCTACCCCGCGGAGTTCTCCGGTGGTCAGAAGCAGCGCATCGGCATCGCGCGGGCGTTGGCGCTGCAGCCCAAGATCCTCGCGCTCGATGAGCCCGTGTCGGCGCTCGACGTGTCGATCCAGGCGGGCATCATCAACCTCCTGCTGGATCTGCAGCTGCGGTTCGACCTGTCCTACCTGTTCGTCTCACACGACTTGTCGGTGGTCAAGCATCTCGCCCACCGGGTGGCGGTGATGTACAAGGGCTCGATCGTCGAACAAGGCGACGGTGACCAGGTGTTCAGCCGTCCGCGGCACGAGTACACCCGCCGATTGCTTGCTGCGGTTCCGCAACCGGAGATCGATCGCCGCTAGAGTCGGTGCGCATGAAGATCCGACGCTTCGCTCAGGCCCTCGGGCTGGCAACCGTGATCGCTGCGCTGGCACTGACCTCCTGCTCCGACAGCAACCAGGAGGCCCCGTCCGCGGGCGGATCCGCAGAAGTCGGCAGCACCAACGACATCAACCCGCAGGACGTCGCCAACCTGCGGCAGGGCGGCAACCTCCGGCTGGCCCTCAACGACTTCCCGCCGAATTTCAACTCGCTCCACATCGACGGGAACACAGGCGATGTGGGCTCGCTCATGCGGCCCACCATGCCGCGCGCGTTCCGGATCGCGGCCGACGGCTCGGCCTCGGTGAACACCGACTACTTCACCAATATCGAGTTGACGGGCACCGACCCCCAGGAGGTCACCTACACGATCAACCCGAAGGCGGTGTGGAGCGACGGCACCCCGATCACGTGGGAGGACATCCAATCCCAGATCAACGCCACCAGCGGTAAGGACAAGGGCTTCGCGATCGCGGCGACCAACGGCAGCGACCGCGTCGAGAAGGTGGAGCGCGGAGCCGACGACCGGCAGGCGATCGTCACGTTCTCCAAGCCCTGGTCCGACTGGAAAGGCATGTTCGCGGGCAGCACCGTGCTACTGCCGAAGACGTCGACGGCCACCCCGGAGGCGTTCAACCGCGCGCAGCTCAATGGACCGGGACCGTCGGCGGGGCCGTTTGTCATCTCCAACCTCGATCGCGGGGCGAAGCGGATCACGTTGACACGCAACCCCAAATGGTGGGGCGAGAAACCAATCTTGGACAGCATCACTTACCTCGTGCTGGATGACGCGGCTCGGATTCCCGCATTGCAGAACAACACGATCGACGCCACCGGCCTTGCCACGCTCGACGAGATGGAGATCGCCCGTCGAACCAACGGGGTTTCCGTCCGCCGCGCCCCCGGACTCGAGCTGGTATCACTTCACGTTCAACGGCGCCCCGGGCAGGATCCTGGCCGATCCCGCGCTGCGGCGTGCCGTCGCGATGGGCATCGACCGCAACACCATCGCCGCGGTCACCCAGCGTGGGCTCGCCGACAACCCCGTTCCGCTGAACAACCACATCTACGTCGCAGGCCAGGAGGGCTACCAGGACAACAGCGGCGTCGTCGCCTTCGATCCCGAGAAGGCCAAGAAGATACTCGACGGGCTGGGCTGGAAGATGAACGGACAGTTCCGCGAGAAGGACGGTCAGCAGCTGGTGATTCGAGACGTGCTCTTCGACTCGCTCGGGACACGGCAGTACGGCCAGATCGCGCAGAACAACCTGGCCCAGATCGGCGTCAAGCTCGATTTGGACATCCGTCCTGCGGCGGGTTTCTTCACCGACTACGTCACGGTCGGCAACTTCGACATCGCCCAGTTCGCCTGGAGCGGTGACGCATTCCCACTCGCGAGCCTGACCCAGATCTACCGCACGGATGCCGAGAGCAACTTCGGCAAGATCAGCAGCCCGGAGATCGACGCGAAAATCGAGGAGACGGTCGGCGAGCTTGATCCCGTCAAAGCCCGTACGCTGGCCAACGAGCTCGACAAGTCGTTGTTCGAAGAGGTTTTCAGTCTTCCCCTGACGCAGTCGACCGGAAACATCGCGGTACGAAGCAATTTGGCGAACTTCGGCGCGTTCGGTCTCGCCGACGCTGACTACACGAAGATCGGATTCATGAAGTAGCGCGACGCACGGTTCGGGGAACCGCCGCCGGCACCGCCGCCTCCAGGGCCGCCGCCGCCTCGATACCCCAGATCAACGCCCGAACCCCCAAACCGGCGGGCTTCGAATCCAGTGCTGCCTCGCGTTCGGGGAGGCGCTCGAGCGTGCCGTCGTAGATGGCCTCGACGATGTCGAGGGCCGCGCCTTCGCGAAGATCGACAATGCTGTGACCCGCAGTCGCCAGGCTCACCAGTACCGAATTCGGAATCAGCGACGCGACCCGGCGTGCCACCGCCGGCGGGGTGATCAGGTCACGACCTCCCGAGATCACCACGGTAGGCCAGGTGAAGTTCGGCATCTCGGCGACCAGATCGAAGGGTTCGGCGTCGAATTCCGTTGTGCCTGTGTCGGCTTCGCGGTAGACCGCCGCGGGATCCAACGGCTTGCCGTCCGGTGTCGCCCCGTAGTTGAGCTCTCGGTAGGCGATGCGGTTGACCAGGTCGGGCTCGTGCCTGTACGGGGCCTTGCGCTCCAGCACGAGCCGGCTGGCGAGGGCCAGGCCTGACCAGAGCCAGCGCCTGCCGGTGAGCAGCAGGTCCAGTTGGCGCTGCAGCAGTGTGGGCCCGGCGAAACCGTAGACGGCCATCGCCAGCTGCGTGGCCGCGGGCGTGAACTGGTCGTTGTCGACCAGTCGGCGCACCTTGGGTGCCAGGTCGGCGGTCTCGGGATCGTCGCCGCTCCAGAGCAGCCGGCGCGTCGTCTCGCGGACCGCATCGATGTCCTGGGCGGACAGCACCGGCGAGTCGAGGACCATCGCCTGGACCCGGTTGGGGTGGCGCACGCCGAACCCGGCGGCGAGATAAGTGCCGTACGAAGTGCCGTAGACGACCGCCTTGTCGACTCCCGCGTCGTCGAGTACCGCGGCCACATCGTCGACGGCCTCGTTGACCGTCAAGGCCTCGGGCGGGAGGTCGGCGCCGCGATCGTCGTGGCGTGACAAGCCGACACCGCGGTGCTCGACCATGATCACGTCCAAGCCTTGAGCTGTGGCCCGGCGGCGAAAGCCCCTGTACAACGCCACCGACGCCGCTCCCGGACCGCCCGGGATGACGACCAGCGGATGCGCGGTCTTGCGCCCGGTCCGCACGTAGTAGAGGCCGAACTCGTCAGACGAGCCTTTCCGCACCGGCCGTCGAACGGCGCGAACACCCGGAAGCGCGGCCAGTTTGTCGTGCGCCCGCCGACGTCTGGCATTCATGGTCATCACCGTCCATTGTGCCCCTCGCGCGCCAAGGTTCTATAGAGTCGCGGAACGAATCGATCACACCCACAGGCAGGACCGGAGCCGAGGCAGCGTGCGAACTGAGGACTTCTTCGAGTGGGCGACGCAGGCGTTCGAGGTGCTGGGCGTTCTGTCGATGGTCGTCGGTTTTGTCTTCGCATTCGCGCTGTCGATAGTCACGTGGAAGCGCACCGGAAGCGGTGCTCGCGCATTCACGACGTTGCGGCAGTCATTGGGTGGAGCGATTCTTCTCGGCCTCGAATTGCTTGTCGCGGCGGATATCGTCAAGACCGTCACGTCCAGGCCGTCGCTGACCGATGCCGCCGTTCTCGGGATGATCGTCCTGATTCGGACGGTGCTGAGTTTCACGATCGAGATCGAGATCGACGGTGTCGCACCGTGGCGGAAGGCATTGAGAACCGGCCCGGAAGTGCTGGCCAGCGCGACTCGCAAGTCCTTGCGATCGGAGCCCGACCCCTAGCCGGCGGAACGGATGAGGTCTGCGGCCTTCTCCCCGATCAGCACGCTGGGCGCGTGGGTGTGCCCGCGGATGATCGTCGGCATCACCGATGCGTCGGCAACCCGCAGCCCCTCGACACCGCGGACCCGCAGCTGCGGGTCGACGACACTGGCGTCGTCACCGCCCATTCGGCAGGTGCCCACCGGGTGATAGAGCGTGTGCGACAACGAGTTCAGCGCCCGGTCCAGTGTTTCGTCGTCGAGGATCGTGGCATTCGGCGGTCTGGCGATCGAACCGATGATGCCGCTCAACGCCGGCGATTTCGCGATCGTCGCGCACATCCGAAGTCCGGCCATCAGCGCTTCACGGTCTGCGCCCGCGGAGTCGGTGAGATAACGCGGATCGATGATCGGCTTGTCCTTGGGGTCCGAGGACCGCAACGTGATGGTGCCGCTGCTATAGGGCTTCAGCAGGATCGGACCCATGATGACCGCATGGCCATACGGGTCGCCGAGACCCTCCTCGAAGTACGGCGCCGGAGCGAAGATCAACTCGAGATCGGGTAGCTCTAGGTCCGCGCGGCTCTTCACGAACCCGTACGCCTCGCCGACGTTGGACGTCAGCATGCCCCGCCTGCGGATCAGGTAGTTCAACAGTTCCAGGGGCTTCTCGGCCGCGAAGAGGGTGTCGTTCGGCGCGTCGAATCCCAACGGCACCACCAGATGATCGAGCAGGTTGGCGCCGACGCCGGCGGACTGCACGACGATGTCGATGCCGTGCTCGTTGAGCTGGTCGCGATCACCTATTCCGGAGAGCATCAACAGCTGCGGAGTGTTGATTGCGCCTCCGCACAGCACCACTTCGCGCCGCGCCCGCACGACCTGTCTGCTTCCACCTTTGTCGTACTCGACGCCGACGGCACGGTGTCCGTCGAAGAGCACTTTTGTCGCAGTGGCCTCGGTCAGCAGAGTCAGGTTCGGACGCTTCAGCACGGGTTTCAGATACGCGTCCGCGGTGCTCCACCTGGAACCGCGGCGCTGAGTGACACGTGTTTCGCAGAAACCCTCCGGCTCAGCTTGATTAGGCTCCTCGACACGATAGCCACATTCCTGAACTGCCTTCAGCCACGCGGAAGTGGACGTGCGGGGGCTTCGTTGACGCGCGATCGACAGTGGACCGCTCTCGATGCGTCGGAGATACGGTTCGAGGTGGGCGTAATCCCACTGCTCACCGGCAGCCGCGCCCCACTCGTCGTAGTCCGCGGCGAAGCCCCGCACCCACATCATCGCGTTCATCGACGACGAGCCACCGAGCATTTTCCCTCGCGGCCAATAGATCTCGCGCCCGTCGAGTTCCTTCTGCGGCTCAGTCAGGTAGTCCCAGTCAACTGGGCTGCGCAGCAGCTTGGAGAAGCCCGCGGGGATGTGGATGAATTTGTCCTTGTCCTTCGGCCCGGCTTCGAGCACCACGATCTCAGCGGACGAATCCGCACTGAGGCGATTGGCCACCACCGATCCGGCAGAGCCCGTTCCCACAACGATGTAGTCGGCGTCCACCCGCCGAAGTCTAGGAGCCCGCGAGGCCACCGGGGGCGACATCGCGCCGTCCACGGCGAAATTCCGGGTGGATTTCCACGGTGAGCGCACGTTCGGCACAACAGAGCGTGTCGGCCCAGTTCGAGCGAGTCAGGCGGTCAACGCGATGTGGTGGGCGCCCTCGACGGCCGCGTAACGCTCCGGGCTGCAGGTCAGGACGATCACCTGGCCGTCGCCGCCGACTGCGTTGAACACCGCGCCCATCTTGACGAGGCGGTCGGCGTCAGTGAATCCCAGCGCGTCGTCGATCACCACCGGGACGGTGTCCTCTTTGGCCACCAGCGCGGCGCCGGCCAACCTCGCGACGATGCCCAGCTGCTCCTTGGCCCCGCCGGACAGCGAGTCATACGGGACGGTGCGGCCCGACACCGTGCGGCTGCAGATCCGCAGGTCACTGTCGATCTCGACCTCGAAGCTGGTGCCGAAGACCAGGCGGCCGAGCCGCTCGAGCTCGCTGCGGAACGGGTCGACATAGCGCAGGCGGGTGGCGTCGCGGTGCCGGGTGATCACCGAACGCAGCAGTTCGGCGGCCCGAGCGCGCCGCTGCACCCTTAGGTACTCCGCCTCGGCGTGCTCCCGTTCGGTCTCCGCCGCGTCCAGTTGCCCCTTACGGCCTTCGGTGCCGTAGACCTTCAGCTGCGTGCTCACCTCGCGCAATGCCTCGACCGCCGCATCGTGGCCGCGTCCCACCACATCGGCACGACGGGTGGCATCACTGAGCTCGGCGACCACCGTTTCAGGCGCCGCACCTGCCAACTCCACGCTGAGCTCAGCGACGAGAGCGTTGGCTCGACGCGCCTCCTCCTCGTGCGCCTCGGCGTTGGCGGCCAACTCCTCGTCAGTGGTCGTCGCGCGCTGCCGCGTGAGCTGATCGCGCGCGAGTGCGATCTGGCTCTGCTCGGTGGCGAGCTTGTCTCGCAGCAGCGCGACATGAGTCTCACGCTCCCCCAACTGCTTCGCCGCCGCCTCTGCCACTCTGCGGTGTTGTTCCGCGTCCGTGATCGCCTCGGCCACGGCCGCCGTCGCCGAGTCGAGTTCGGCACGCGCACCAGTCATGTCGCTCCCGAACAGATCGGCGGTAGCGGGTTCACGTGCGGTCAACTCGGCCAGCCTGGTCCGCAGGTGGTCGACCGATGCCTCGCCGGTCAATGCCTCGACCCGAGCGGCCGACCGCTCGCGGGCGGTCGTCAGATGTTGGCGCCGTTGGTCAAGGGTGCGCGCCGCGGCGATATCGGCAACACCACCGTTCGTCAATGCCGCCGCCAGAACCTCTTGGGCGGCATCCAATTTGGCCTGTGTCTCCGATGCCGGCGTGCCAGGGGCCAGGCGGGCAGTAAGGACACCCGGGAGTTCGATGTCGGTCTGGGCGCTGACACTCGCCGACCAGGTCTGACCTGCCTCGAGGGAGATCGATTCGCTACCGAGGCGCACTTCGACGTCTGAGATCGCGACCAACTCGACATGTGCCGATACCAGTTCAACCTGCGCCATCGCGACATCGACCGCCGAGTTCGCGGCCTCGATCGCCCGCATTCCCTCACCGGTCAGTGTGATACCCGCCAGTTCGGCATCGATGCCGTCCAGATCACGTTGTGTCTCAGCGATCTTGGCCAGGAGCGACGACAGCCTGTCGGCTTCCTCACGGGCAACCAACTGATCCACAGTGCGACGGGCCGTCGCCGCGCGGGCCTGGGCGGTAGCGACCGTCGCCCGCGCCTGATCGGCCACCGCATCGGCGGCTTGCTGCACTTCGGCGGCGGTGGTCAGCGCCTCGGCCGCCTCAGTGGCCGAGGCTTGCAGCTCGACGATCGCGGCTGCCCGCTCATCGATCCCCTCCCGCAACGTGCGCCGGTCGTTGACCGCCGCGACCGACGTCGTGCGTCTTTCGTTCGCGGCGTCCGCGACCAGCTCGGCCTGCTTGAGCTGGCCGGCCAGCGCGGCGACGGTGTCGGCGGCGGCCTGGGCCGACGCGAGCTGCTTCGCGGCGGCCGTGCGCTCGGCGGCCAACCGGATCTGCTCGACGGTAAGCGCGGCGTGCCTTCGGACCGCGTCGTCGACCTCGGCGATGGCAGCCGCGCAACGGGCCAGTTCCTCGTCGGCGGCCCGCAGCCGGCTGGCGGCGGCGGCCCATTGCCCGGTGGGGCGCCCTGTTCGGGTGAAATAGTCGAGGTATTCGGCCTCGATACGGTCGACCAGCAGCGCGTCGGTGCCGCCCGCGGCCGCCGCGCGAATCCGACAATCCGACGGCCTCACCGGCGGCGACGTCGAGTGCGCGGGACAACGCATCGCACCCCGACAGGTCCACCGTCTCGGTGGAGGCGGACTGCAGCACCCGCTGGGCCTGCCACAGGCAGGTGTCGACCGTCTCCTCCAGCATGGCCCGGACCCGGTCATGCGCCTCGTCGCCGGTCAGCTGTTGGCGCCGCGGCGCCAACACCGTCAATTCGGTCTCGCACCGCTTGTGGAAGCGCTTGCGATATACGAATCGATAAGGGCCGGTGGAGATTTCGGCGGTGATCTCCGCGCCGACGTCGGCGTGCGTCGGCTTGACCTGCTTGACTTCTTTCTTCGACGAGCGGTCCTTCGCCTCCAGAAGCAGGTCCAGTGCCTCGATCATCGACGACTTGCCGATCTCGTTGGCGCCGCTCACCACCACCACACCGCGGTCGGGGAATTCGATCTCGCGGTGGACGATGCCCCGATAGTTGGTCAGGACCATGCGGTGCAGCTTCACGCCACACCCCTATCGGCCAGACGCAGCAGCAGCGCCAGGGCCGCACGCGCGTCGTCGGCGTCTTCGCCGTCGGACCGCGCCGCGGTGACCAACTCGTCGACAGCGGCTGCTGCAAACCCGCCGATCCCGAGGTTGTCGAACTCCCCGTCGGCGGGCGTCACCGCGATGTCGGACTGCTTGTCCCACAACGTAAGTGCTGCGAAGAGCCGGGCGTACTTGTCGAGGCATGCATCCAGTGCGGCCTTGTCCGTCACCGTCAGCGTGCCGGTCAGTCCGATTCGCACGACGGTGCGTTCCTTATCCGGCATCAGGTCGAGGTTGAGGTCCAGATCGGCGATGTCGCGGCTGCTGTCCACCGGGCGACGCAGCGTCACGAATCGCCACCGGCCCACAGTGTGGGGTTCGACCCGCACCGGCGCGCCAGGGTCGGTCTCGTCGAGGTCGACCAGCAGTACGTGGCCCGGATCGGTCTCGATGTCGTCGTAGTTGGTGACCTCCGGCGACCCCGAGTACCAGATTCGCCCGGTGGAACCGACCTGCATACGAGAGTGCTTGTCACCCAACGCCACATAGTGCACCGCGCCACGGGCGACGGCCGCCTCCAGCGCCGAGAGCCGAATCAGCGACGGCCGATCCTTGTCCGGCACGAAGATGTCGACGCCGCCGTGGCCGACGACAATGCGGGCCACCCCGTCGGCGGGCAGGTCGTCGAGCACGGCGGCGACCGGATCTGCCGACGGCGCCTTCGACGTCCATGGCGCCGCCACCAGCTGCAGGCCGGGCCGCACCTCGTGCACGCCGGGTCGGTCGAGCACCGTCACGTTCTCCGGGCACTCGGAACGGAACAGCGGGCTGGTATACACCGACGACGCATCCAGCGGATCGTGATTGCCGGGCAGCAGGTACACGGGGACGCCGATGGCCCGCATCGCCTCCAACGACTGGCTGATGTCCCGGGGAGCGAGTTGGTTGTGCTCGAAGACGTCGCCCGCCACGATCACGAACTCGGCCCCGGTGTCGGCGGCGAGCACGCCCAAACCGGCGACTACGTCGCGTCGCGCGGCCGAATAGCGCGGCTGCGCCTCACCGTTGAGGAAGTAGCGGGTCATGCCGAGCTGCCAGTCGGCGGTGTGCACGAATCGCATCTCGACCCTCCTCCTCATCGATGTTTGCCGGGCATCGCGAGTGTAGGTCTGTCCACCGACAAGTCAGGTGAGGCGCGGCG
>CAWDVX010000006.1:0-481981 GCA_963805835.1 uncultured Actinomycetota bacterium
GAGACTACTACTCCGAACGTAGACCAACGAGGAGTGAGAGCCGAAGGGCCGAAATACCACCTCGAGCGAAACCCTGCTGCGTGAGCATGTGGGCAGCCAAAGTCGGACCCGGATGCTATGACGGGGTTATGTTGGCGATCGCACCGAAAGAGCGCCTCGAGGTGTGCGATGAGTTGGCGGAGTTGAGCGGTCAACCACCATCGCCGCGCGGCTGCCGCAGTTTCCCCGCCTCGCACAAGACATGCACCAGGGCCCACCATCACCGGACCAAGTCGGCGCCATCGCTGCGCGCAGCCGACACGACGGATCTGATGAGCACTAGGTCGAGCTGGCGTCCGTCGCTGCCCAGCACTATGGTGTCGCGCCACCACGAACCTCGGCTCTGGGCCTGCCCGCGAAGAGGCTTTCACCCAGTTCTGGGACCGCGCCAGACCGCTGACCGCGAGAGGCTGAACCCCTATGCGGACCGACTGCTACAACCCCGAGACCCTGTGCCCAACAGTGTTGTTCCGTCGGTGTTGTTCCGTCGGCCTCGGCCATCGTCACCGACGACCAGGGGGCGACAGCCCGACATCACAACGAACCAGAGCTTTCCTCGTTCCTCGCCGCATCGGAGATGCCGCGGGGCCCTACACGCACAAGCTGGCTAGCGCCCCTGGGCACCGCTGACCTGCGATGTGAGAACTTTCTTTACTGGTATCGAGATCTGGCGCGAAGCCTCACGTTCATCTCTGCTGGCGTGCTTGTGCTGCGTGTGACGGTCAGACCGCCGTGCGCCGCGCAATGACCAAGCCCGACTCATCGGTCTGGTAGCTGCACTTCTCGGCGCGGATGGCGCGGTAGAACATCACCCAGGTGATGACCAGGAACGGAACGTACGCACCCACGGGCAGGTAGAAGCCGATCGCACCGTTCCAGGAGAATGGGCCCGAGAAGAAGAACAGGCAGAGCATGCCGGTCGAGCCGACGACAGACATCCACAGGTTGAGGTAGTAGAACCAGCGCGGGAACACTTCCGGGCCCTGCCTCTGGGTCAGTCCCGCCATGGCCAGGGCGAAGAGCTGCATGCTGAAGGCGGGGAAGAACAGCAGGAACTCGATCCAGGTCATGTCGCTGATGAGCTGGACCAATTCGGGCGAGCGGTCGGCACGGTAGTAGGCGCCGGCCCAGAAGATGAACGGGAGGATGAACGCGACCGCGTTCACCGCACCGGCCATGAACGAGAAGATCGCCCAGAGCGGCACGCGACGCCCCTCCTCCATGCGTGCGATCTGAATCGACACCAGCGCCGACCACGGGATCAGCAGTGTGGCACCCAGGATGCCGAGCAGGATGCCCAGCTTCACCAGGTTGAGGTTGTCGTACTTGGCGAGCAGCTCAGCCCCGTTCAGCTGCGGCGAGGGGGGTGGGATGAATCCCGACACCGGCGCGAGACCCACAAAGAAGAGCACCCCGAACCCGATGCCGCAGCCCCACAGGGCCAGCTGAAGCTTCTCGTGTGCGTACTGCGATGGCGTCATCCCTACCTAACCTATCCTTCCAATGTCCTCGCGTAGCAGTTGCCGAGCGCTTCGATCATGCTCTTTGGGTACGGCTATCGGTGCCGATGGCTTTGAGCAGGACGATCGACATCACGACCATACTGATCGACCGCCGCCCCACGCCGGTCTTTCCCCGCTGGCTCGGCTACGTCACCCTGTGGACCGCGATGCTGTTTGTTGCGGTCCCTGCAATGTGTTCTTCAAGCACGGTCCGCTGTCCTGGAACGGCATCTTGTCCCGGTGGGTGCCATTGGTGGTGTTCGACATCTGGCGAACGCTGAACTCGCGGACCAAGTAACCCAGCTGCGCCGGCACAGCACCAGCACCGTCACCGACCCCAAACCAGCTGGGGTATCGACATATTCGTACGCACTAGCCAATACTGGCCCCCGGACGTGATCAGCTAGAACAACGACTGCGCGATGCCGACATGTGTTTTCTCCATGTCGAGTAGCGCCCGTTTTCTCGCCACACCGCCGCCATAGCCGGTGAGGCTGCCGTTCGACCCGATCACTCGATGGCACGGCACGATGATCCCGATCGGATTGTGGCCGTTGGCCAGCCCGACTGCCCGAAACGCACCGGGCGATCCGATCTGCCGTGCGATCTCGCCGTACGAACGTGTCTCCCCGTAAGGAATCGTCAGCAGGGCGGCCCACACCCGACGCTGAAACTCGGTACCGACCAGATCAAGACTCAGGTCGAAATTGGTGCGCTCCCCGGCGAAATAGGCTTCGAGCTGGTCGACGGCATCGGGAAACGCGGAGTCATCAACTTCCCATCCGTCGCGGCTCGGCTCGTAGGTCTGGTCGACCATCCGCAAGTGCCTCAACCGCCCGTCCTTGCCGGCAAGGGTCAGCTGACCAACCGGACTGTCGACGGAGCGAAATTGCAGGGTTTCCATCACTTCTCCTTCGGTGGCCATTCGTTGACCGCGTGATCCAAAGCTGTCCACAGATGCTGCGTCGCATACGATCGCCACGGCCGCCATCGCGTGCTGTGCTCGATCAGCAGCCGCGCCTCGCGGGGCAAGCCCAACTGCTGTGCCGCTATCCGCACTCCGAGATCGCTGGCGGGAAACGCGTCCGGGTCACCGAGTCCACGCATCGCGATCACCTCTGCGGTCCATGGTCCGATGCCAGGAAGTCCTATCAGCTGCGCACGGGCCCGGTCCCAGTCGCATCCGGCGTCCAGCGCGACGTCGCCCTCGGCCAGCGCCCCGATCAGCGCTGTCAGCGACCGCTGACGGGACTGCGGAACGGCAAGGTGCGCCGGAGCGATCTCGGCGAGGTCTTCGACCGCCGGGAACACGTGCGTAAGTCCACCATCGCCGTCGGCGACTGGCCGACCATACGCGGTGACGATGCGGTGGGCATGGGTGCGCGCGGCCTTGATCGACACCTGCTGGCCGAGCACAACACGAAGCGCCAATTCGTGCTCGTCGACGGTCCGCGGTATTCGCTGCCCAGGCGCCTTGGCGACAAGCACACTGAGCTCCGGGTCGGTGCCGAGCGCGTCCACTACCGCCTCGGGATCGGCGTCGAGATCGAGCAAGCGCCGGCAGCGGGCGATGGCAGCGGCGAGATCGCGGAAGCTATCCAACGTGATCTCGCATCGCACATGGTCGGGTTGTGGTGTGAGACTGACGATGCCGTTGCCATTGGCAAGTCTCAACGTCCGGCGGTAGCTGCCGTCACGCACCTCCTCCACACCCGGCACGGCGCTGGCTGCCAGGTGACCGAACAACCCCTCGTACGCGAACGGTGTACGCACCGGCAATCTGAGGGACAGCCGGCCGGTGGCGCCGTTCCCGAGACCAAATCTGGAACGCGCCCGCTGCCGCAAAGCGGTCGGAGCCAGACCGCATATTGCTTGCACCGTGTCGTTGAACTGCCGGATGCTGGAGAAGCCGGCCGCGAATGCGGCGTCACTGAACGGCAACTCGGTGGTCTCGATGAGCACGCGGGCGGTCTGCGTGCGCTGCGCCCGCGCCAGCGCCAGCGGGTTCGCCCCGACCTCGGCCTGCAATAGCCGCTCGAGCTGGCGTGTGGTGTATCCGAGGCGTGCGGCAAGGCCGGTGACGCCGTCACGGTCGACGGTGCCGTCGGAGATGAGCCGCATCGCTCGGGCGACTACGTCGCCACGCACATTCCACTCCGGCGATCCCGGCGAGGCATCCGGCCGGCAACGTTTGCAGGCGCGGAAGCCGGCCTTCTGGGCCGCGGCCGCGGTGGGGTAGAACCGCATGTGGTCTGCGAACGGTGGGCGGGCCGGACAGCTGGGCCGGCAGTAGATCTTCGTCGTCAGCACGGCGGTGACGAACCAGCCGTCGAACCGTGCGTCCTTGGACTGGACGGCCCGGTAGCAGCGGTCGAAGTCCTCGTACATGCCTCAAACCATGACACGGCGCCACCCACTTCACTAGCGGAAAAACGACATCGCTGCCGCGGTTCGCCACTGCCCAGATCAGCGCGGCGATCCAGGCCCGCAATCCCTACGGCTGAAACGTTTGTTTGACCGGCATCCGGAAGCCCGGAGAGCCCGGACATGGCCCGTATTCCGTGTGCATTCCCGGGTTGACATCGCAGAGGTTGTTGATCATATGCATCGGGTAGCCCTCGGGATAAGGATCGGCGTGCAGCCCGGCCGGAATTTGAATCAACAACAGCACCCACATCGACATCGCGAACAGTGTTGTGGTCGCCAACGTCGCCACCAGAGCTCGCCCCACCGCCGAGCGCCCCTCCAAGCCCCGCTCGGCGATCGTCTGCCCCTTGTCGTTTCGGAAGAATCGCACCGAGGCCATCGTGGTGAACACAATCGTCGTCGTGACGTATTCGGCCCACGCGAAGCGATGATCGTTGTCAAACAACGCCAATTCGCCGGGCGCACCGGGTAGACCCCACAGATTGAGCAGGAACATCGGCGCTTCCAGGAACAGACACAACGACAGCGCGCCGGCGGCGGTGAGGGCGATCAAGCGGGTGTTGCTGATCTCCGGCCATCGGCCGCGGACCGCGGTCATCGCCTTATTGAGCAGCATGGAGAATCCGAGCAATCCCAGTGGATAGATCAGGCCGATGAAGACGATGGGTTGTGGCATCTGACTCGCAGTGGGGTTGACCACCCACGGCGCGTACCCGGTCCATGTGTTGACGTTGATCCACTGGGAGCTGTAGAAGAAGTTCGGCTGCATCCAATTGACCATTGGATCCCAGAACAGCGTGAAGAACCCGGCAATGACGATAGAAGCATCGGTGGTGAACCTTCGTTCGCGGACGCAACCGCGCACCACGTGCACCAGGATCACAATGGCCGCGATCACCATGACGGTTTCATAGCCCCGTGCTACCCACAGCGTCGGGCTGTGGGGGTCGCGGAACTCGATGATCGGACGCGGACCATCGAGTAGCCAAGCCCCCCACGTCCACAACGCGTACGCCACGATCAGGACGCCGACGAAGGCCAACAGATACACGCCGTTGAAAAGCTTCGGTGTGCGCGCCTCCGGAAGAGTTCGCCCGACCGATGTATGAGTAGCGGTCATCATCGTCCAATCGCGTTGCGGACACACTTACGAGCTGTATAGTCTCAAAAAGAGAGTGGCACTTACAAGAGTGCCTTAGACTAGGAACCTGATGCAAGATCACCGGTTTCTTCAATTGGCCAGCCGGCGCCGCCACGCGCGTTGGCCACCACAAGGGGCCGGCAGAAATGAATGAGAATGCAGCGCCGGCCGTTGCCGGCCAAACGGCAGTTGATTTCATCGTGGTCGGCGGTGGGCACAACGGTCTGAGCGCAGCCTGCACGTTGTCGGCATCGGGCGCCTCCGTTCTCGTGCTCGAGGCGTGTGCCCATCTGGGCGGCTTGGCCAACAGCGGCGCTTTTCTGCCGGAGGCGCCCAAGCACATCCTCAGCCTGGGTGCAATGGACGACATGTTCATGTCGTGCACGACCTTCATCAGTGACCTGGGGTTGGCACGCTACGGATACTCGGGCACATCCGTCGAGGCGCCCTACGGCTGGATCGGCGAGGACGGCTCCACGCTGCTGCTGTTCGCCGACCTCGATCGCACGCTGGCCGAAGTGCGGCGATACTCGACCAAGGACGCTCGAACCTACGCCGATTTGCAGCCAGCGCTGTCCTGGATCTTTCAGGCACTGACCGCCGTGATGCCCCACCATCCCGCAGACCTGCCCAAGAAGGATCTCGGCAAGCTGTTGCTCAAGCTGGCCCCAAGCCGGTCAGTGCGCCGGCGGCTCGGCCAGATCATGAGCAGCAGCCTCATCGACCTGATGGCCGATACGTTCGAGAGCGATCAGATGCGGGCGCTCGGCACCTACTGGGGCTCCATGATCGGTCCGATCGATCACGACGGAGGCGGCTTTTACTGCGTCGGTCTGGCCGCAGTGCATCGCAAGCCGGGGGTCATCCGTCCGCGTGGTGGCATGGGAGCCGTCATGGCGGCGATGGCGGCCTACGCGACCGCGCGGGGAGCACATATCCAAACCGCGAAACGCGTTTCCGAAGTGCTGGTATCCGGCAATCGCGCGACGGGCGTGCGAATCGAGGACGGCTCGGAGATTGTTGCGCGACGCGGCGTGCTGGCCGCGGTGCCCCCACAGACCGCCTTCGGCCCCCTGCTGGCCGACGGGCTTCTCGACTCCGCCACCCGGGCCAAGATCGCCGTCCTGCCTGCCAGCGGCAACAACTCGGCGACATTCAAGATCGACATGGCGCTGGCGGGGCGGGTGAGATATCGGAATGGCGCGCCAAAGCGTGCCAAGATCGACGGCTTCGACCTGCGGAAGACCGCCCTTATGACGGGCACCTTCGATGACAACATCCGCCAGCTGCAGGCGATCCGCGCTGGCGAGTCGCTGGACAAGCCGCCGGTCTACATGGCCGTCCTGACCGCCAATGATTCAACACTTGCGCCGGCGGATCAGGATGTCCTCTACCTGGCGTCCAATGTTCCGGCCCAGCCCCGGGACGGATGGGGCAAGGCGAAGGCTGCGATCTCCGAAGCGATCATGGCCTCGGTGGGCGACCACCTGGACGGAATCGGCACCGAGATCGGCCGGATAGAAACCAGCCCGGGCGATTTCGGCGAACAGTACGCCACTCCGAATGGCTCCTACTTCCACGTCGACATGACGCCGCTGCGGCTGGCGATGAACCGGCCAGCGCGCGGTCTTGGTGGCTATCGCTCACCCATCGAGGGTTACTACCACGCCGGGGCCGGCTCTCATCCGGGTGGCGGCGTCAGCGGCTGGCCCGGGCGCCTGGCGGCCGAGACTGCGCTCGGTCGGCACTGATCGACACGCCGGCCGGCCAGCGTGTAAACGCAAGCGCGACAGTCGTCCCAAACCCGGGTGCGGGGCAGCTTGTATATATGAGCCGGATAGACTCATAATGTAAGCGCTGCTTTCGAAAGGGATCGATTTCAGGCGCTCGTAGGGAGGCGGAGTGGCCAAACGTATTCAGCTAGCGGCCGTCTGGGCGGGCCCGGTGTTTCTGGTTCTGTACATCGCTGCGTTCGCGGGCATTGCCAGGTTTGTACCACCGCTCGCGCCAGGGTGGGACGACGAGACGGTTGCTCGGGTCATCACCGATCACGCGGTCCAGATCCGCATCGGCATGGTGATCGGACTCGTCGCCACGACGCTGCTGTTCCCATTTTTCGGCGTGATCTCGATTCAGATCGCGCGGATCGAGAAGCGGATGCCGATTCTCGCGGTGATGCAATTCGGCGGCGCGGTGCTCCTCGTCGTGTTCTTCCAGCTGTGCGGGATGCTGTGGATCACCGCCACGTTCCGCTCCGAGTTGGAGCCGTCGACCATCAGAATGCTCAACGACCTTTCTTGGTTGACGTTTGTGATGGTCTTTCCCAGCTATGTGCTGCAGTTGTTCTGTATCGCACTGGCCGCCTTCATGGACCGCTCGCCTCAGCCGCTGTGGCCACGATGGGTGGGTTACCTCAATCTCTGGATCGGTCTCAGCGGCGCGGGCGGTGGGATCGCGGTGTTCTTCAAGCACGGCCCCTTCGCCTGGAACGGTCTGATCGGCTTCTATGTACCCGTTATCGCTTTCGTGGCCTGGATCGTCGTCATGACCTACTGCATGCACACCGGCATCAGCAGACAATTCGCCGCCGGCGCCGACGCGGCCACGACGCGCACCAGCGGGAAGGATGCTCAAGAAAACCTACGTTCGCCGACGGGCGTCAACACCTGACCCACGCTGGGGGCCTCCGTCCGACGATGAGCCGGCGGTCGTTCACGCCCGGCCGGGCAGGTTGAGGCCGGCCGGGGTGGGCGAAGTCAGCTGCGCCTGAACGATCTCCGGGTGAGGATGACATACTCCTGTACAACGACTGTGGTGCGGAGCTGCGTTGCGGGCCGCATCCAAGCAGGAGTACACGGGAGGCCTCAGGCACTTGTTCGCCTCGCTCGTCACCGATGAGGTGAATCGCGCTGACTAGGGGAGCAGCCGCACCGGGCCGGAATGCCCGCCGCGCCCCCGAGGTCGTCAAAGAACTTGTGCTTCGGGCCGCCGATCGGCTATTCGCAACAAAGGGCTATCACGGCACCAAGACCCGGGAGATCGCCGAGGAAGCCGGTGTGGGCGAGTCCGTGATCTTCCGGAACTTCGGTTCGAAAGCGGAGTTGTTCGAGGCCGCGATCCTCACGCCGCTCACTGATTTCGTCGACGGTTGGGCGAGAACGTGGGATGCGACGCTGACTTCCGATTCGGACCCCGCCGACGTCGCCCATTCGTTCGTCAAAGGCTTCTACACGCTGGCCGTCGAGCACAGGGAGTTGCTCCAGACGCTGGTCGCCGCGCGGATCGAGGGCGCTGATCCCGCGCTTGCCGAGGTCGCGGAGCGGGTGAGCGGAAGACTGGCCGACAGCCTGCGATCCGTACAGGAGGTACTCGTAGAGCACGGCGTGGCCCGGGGATTTCGAGAGCTGGATGTCCCGGTGACCGTGCCGTTCTCCGTGGGATCGGTGTTATCGCTGGTGCTCTTCGACGATTGGTTGTTCCCCCCCAGTCAGCGGCGCCCCGGCAGGGCTCGCCAGATCGACGAAGCCACCCGCATGCTGCTCTACGGCGTCACCGGGCGGGGCTGACGCCGCGACCCCGGCCTGCGTATCCGCAGCATCCACGGGTACTACGTGCGGGCGTCCACCAGGCTGCGTGCTGCCAGTGCCACGCTTGCGCTCCTGGTGCCACCCGCCGCGGAACCATGAGAAGTGCCACTAGCTATATTAGCAAGTGTCACTTATTATCGAAACCGGACTGCCAAGCGCACCCGGGATGACCCACCGTGATGAAGGCCGTTGCGGAGGCGAGATCGCTTGATAAGAAGCATCATTCGAAATCAGCCGTCGAGATCTGGAGGGATCAGTGATCAAGCAGGTTGAAATGGATCAGGGTGTGGCAAAGGCGTTCACCTGGTCCGCGGTAGTGGTGATCATCGGCCTCCTGGTGGCCCAGGGCTTTCTGATGCACTTCTTGCCGGCGCCGGACCCCACGCTGAGCGCCGAGGCACTCCGGCAGCGGTTCATCGATCGTCGACTGGAGATACAGATCGGTTCGATCGTGCAGATCATCGCCTGGAGCTTCTGGGCGACGTGGGGCATGGTTGTCACAACCTTCATGCGCCGCATGGAACGCGGGTATCCGTTCCTGACCTATGCCTCTATCGCCCTCGTCGGTGGCGGATACGTCTTCTTCGTCTTCATTCCGATGACGTGGGCGGTATGCGCCTACCGGGCCGACGAAATGGATCCTCAAATCATCCAATTCGCCAATGACTGGGTGTGGTTCGACTGGTTGTTCACCTGGCC
The DNA here is from genome assembly GCA_963805835.1 of uncultured Actinomycetota bacterium. Classification (GTDB taxonomy): domain Bacteria; phylum Actinomycetota; class Actinomycetes; order Mycobacteriales; family Mycobacteriaceae; genus Mycobacterium. Next base: position 9,396 of record CAWDVX010000006.1, read on the forward strand.
GCCGTTTGCCATCTGGTTCTTCGTGGTCGCGGCTGCCATCTTCAAGGACCACAACGTCCCCACGATCTATCCCCGCTGGGTTGCCTACTTCAACCTATGGTGTGGATTCCTGATCTTCCCGGCGGCGCTCATCGTGTTCTGGAAGGACGGCCCCTTCGCCTACAACGGTGTGTTGGCGTTCTGGTTCCCCGTATTCATCTTCTTCGGCGAGATCATCGTGATGATCGTGATGTCACTGAAGGTGATCAATCAGCAAGCCGCCAAGCTGCAAGCCGCGGCGGAGTCGGGCGCCTCCGACGTCGCGTGGGTGGAAGAGCAGACCGTCGCACCATTTTCCGCCCAGTGATCGGGGCCACGGGGAGCAAATGGTGATTCGGGGCTGGATCTCTTGACAGCGGGGATTTTCGGAGCCGTCCCGTTGCGCGCCCGGCGGCGCAAACCGGTTCACCATATCCCCGGCGAAGAAGGCACGTGGATATTCATCCTCGGCGATATGTCGGTCTTCGCCTTCATATTCTGCACTTTCGTGGTGTACCGGTCCGGTGATGTCGACCTGTTCAACGCGTCCTCGCAGCAGCTGACCCAAGAGTTCGGCGTCATCAACACACTGCTGCTGCTGACCAGTTCGCTGGCCGTGATCACCGGGATGCGGGCCATCCACACCGGAGGTCGAGCCCTCGCGTCGCGGTGCTTCCTTGCCGCCATTGCCTGCGGCTTCGGGTTCTCGATGATGAAGTTCCTGGAGTACGGCGACAAGGTCGACCGCGGAATAACGCCGACCACCAACGACTTTTGGATGTACTTCTACATCATGACCGGCCTGCACTTCCTTCATCTGCTGCTCGGCATGGCCGTATTGGCGTACTTGTGGAAGAAGTCCAGAAAAGCCGTCCTGACGGTCAAGGAGTTCGCCTTCGTGGAGGGCGGCGCGTGCTTTTGGCACATGGTCGACGTGTTGTGGATCGTGCTCTTTCCGTTGCTGTACCTGATGAGGTGAACCATGAGTATCGAGCGGACGCCGGCCAATTCCCCGTCAGGACCCGGCGTCGTCACGAAGGCCCTCAGTGGTCGGATCGTAGCGGTCTGGGGCATCTTGATCCTGGCAACTCTGCTGTCCTGGTGCTTGGGTGCCGATCACGGAATCGCCAACCACCGCATCGCCACCGCTCTCGTGATGATCGTCGCGTTCATCAAGGTGCGGATCGTGGGGTTTTACTTCATGGAACTTCGAGATGCGCCGATTCAGCTGCGCGCAATGTACGACGGCTATTGCGTCATGGCGGGTAGCGCGATCCTGGGGCTGTACTTTGTGCTGTGATGACATGCCTTTTCGACACGATGCCCTAGTCCGGACGCCCGGTGATTCCGTGGGTGATCAACATGGTGATCTCATGAATCATTCGGGCCTGGCTGGGACGGCGGACACCGGAGGGCACGATCCAGTCGTCGAGGACGGCCGCGCCGATGACCATGGCCGCCACTGACGCGATGGTGGCCGGCGGGTCGAGGTGAGCCAGATTGCGCTGGCCGGCGATCTCGAGCCCGACATCCTGGACTGCCCGAAGTCCCTGTCGCATCCGGGTACTGATCGCGACGGCTGACTTGTGCAAGTCGTTGTTCGGGTCGGCACGCGCCTCCATGAGCTCCTGAAACAGCCGACGATCCTGCCGCACGAGGGTGAACAACCCGGTGACGAGGCTCTCGGCGAGATCCTGAACCGAGTTCTCGGCGGAGAACTCGCGCCACGAGGTGATCCAGCTGTCGACGAACTCGGTAAATGGCTCCAGGATCGTCGCCTCGAAAAGCTCTGCTTTTGAGCCGAACTGGCGGAACAGCGTCGGCTCGGCGATCCGGGCTAGGAGGCAGATCTCCTTGGTTGTCGTCGCGCGGTAGCCATCCTCGGTGAAGAGTCTATGGGCTGCAGCAAGCGTCCGGGAGCGCACATCGTCGCGGGCGACGGGAGGCGGACTGAGCTTGGGCTGCATGACAGTAAATATTAACGCGACCTAGGCGGCGCATCCGAGCCGGCCATTGCGCTGAGCTGCAAGTGCCACTTGCAATTGTGAATCTGCAGGGCTCATAATGTTAGTGCCACTAGCGCAGCACTTGGATTCTTGCTGGCCCGCGGCGTGAGGACGAGACGTGACGACGATTGAACATGGCCGTGGGGCTCGGGGCAGATTTCTTCCCGATCCACCGGGCCGCAGCACACGGCCAGTGTTGTGGTGGGCAGGCATCGGCGCGCTACTCACTCGGGGCCATTCCCCGAGGGCTAGCCGTCCTACATGGTCAATGACATGTGTGCCGCCGGTGCCGATGGGCAAACCTGCCTGGGACCGCGCGTCCCGATGCCCAGACCACCTTACGGACCGTAAGGGCAAGCGGCGCATGACTTCTCGGTTCCATCCGGGTAGGCCGATCGCGGTCGCCCGACCGCCTGCGCCAAGAAGACCGGCGACCTGACAACACCTCCAGGTGCACCAAACCACCCGTAGTCGACCTGTTGACAATCAAAGGAGCACGCCATGCGCACTGACGGCTTTCACCCGCAGATCCTAAAGTTCTGCGCCTACACGGGAATTGCCTTCGCGTTCCTCTGGCCGTTCGCGGCCATCGTCGTGGCCAACGGCCAGTACATCCTGCCGCCCTCGGCCGCCGACCCCGCCGAAACGGTCGTGGCCCAATATCTGGCAAACACCACCGGGATCCGGGTTGCCACGGTGGTTTTCATCTTCTCGAGCATCCTTTACACGACGTGGAGCGCAGGTGTCATCCAGATGGTGCGCCGCCGTGAACGACAGTGGCCGATTCTCTTCAACATCATGCTGATTTCGGTGGCCTGCGAGGTGGTCGTCGTGATGTTCATCGGCTTTTTCTTCGGTGCGGCCTCCTGGCGGCCCGGTGAGACCAGTCCGGAGGTCACCCAGGCGCTCAACGACCTGGGCTGGTTGGGCGTGCTGTTCACCGGCGCCCCGTTCGCGCTGTTCCAGATCGCTTTGGCGGTCAGCATTCTGATGGACCGGAGCCGGCGGCCGGCGTTCCCACGGTGGTCGGGGTACTACAACCTGTTCACCGCCTTCTTCATGGTGGAGGCGTGCCTTCTGCTCTTCTTCAAGACGGGTCCGTTCTCCCAGAACGGTGTGCTGGTCTTCTACATCCCGATGGTCGTATTCTTCATCTGGATCGTCGTATTCACGGTTCTCACCGTTCGTGCGGTCAACGCCGAGGAAGTGGACCCCCGGCCAGATGCCGAGTCGCCCACCCAGGCGCTGGCCGGCTCACCGAGGTACTGAAATCGATTCAGAGCGACGACGGTGCGGCGACAGTGGTGGGCAAGAAGGCCGGAAGAACGAACTCGCGCAGCATCGTCCGGTGTTGGGGGTCGTTGACGTTTCCGAAATCGAGGCGGCCCACCAGCACGAACTGAACCAGCGCCAGCCATTCGGCGGCTCTGGCCAGGTCGATGTCGGCCCGAATCTCGCCACGTGCAATCGCCTGCCGGAAGACGGGTGACCACATCTCGGCGGTGAGTTCGGCAGCCAGGTTGGAGCTGCCAATGATCGGCGTCGCCATCTGCATGTGTTCCGGACTCACGAGCACCCGCACGATGGGGTCTCGTCGACCGCGATCCACCAGGAAGATCAACCCCTCCACCAGTTGGTCGGCGAATGTCGGATGCGAGAGGATGAAGGTGCGTGCACGCTCGAACAACATCCGCGAGCGGCGTTCGATCAGTGCACCGAGCAGAGCGTCACGGTCTCCGAAGTACCGGTAGACCGTCGGCCGCGATACCCCGGCTTCCTTTCCGATGTCATCCATGGTCGTCTTGGACACGCCGTATCGCAGGATCACGTTCTCCGCGGCGGCGAGGATCTGCTGGCGGGCTTCGTCGGCGTTGGTGCTCAACCCAGCACCGTTCTTGCGCCGCGCCATGTCACTCCCGTCGAACATTCATTGCCGGCTGGCAATTTTACAGTGCCGGTGTCTCTGTCATCTGGCGCGCGGTGTCATCGGGCCCTGGCGAAACGCTGGGTGACATCGACGTACTCTGCGCGGATCGCCGGCTTGTCGACTTTGCCGGCAGGAAGCCGCGGTAGCGGTGCCGTGCGCAGAATGACGTAACGGGGCACCTTGTAGTCGGCCAGCACCTGCTCGCAGTGGCGCACGACATCAACCTCGGTGAGTTCCGAACCGGGGACGGTGCTTACGATCGCCGCCGGGGTTTCGCCGAAGCGGGCGTCGGGGGCGGCGATGACCGCAACCTCCGTTACTCCATCGAGCGAGCCGATCACGGCTTCGAGTTCAATGGGCGAGATGTTGATCCCGCCCGAGATGATCAGGTCCTTGAGCCGATCGACGAAGGCGATGCGGCCCTGTTCGTCCGCTGTTCCGAGGTCTCCGCTGTGTAGCCAGCCCCCACGGATCGCGGCGGCGGTCGTCTCCGGGTCCTGCCAATACCCCGGTGTGACACCTGGACCGCGAACCACCAGCTCGCCGACCTCGCCCGGCGCAGCGACGGAGCCGTCGGGCCTCATCACCTTCACCTCGGTGAAGATCGAACCGTTCCCGCAGGTGTCCGGATGGTCGAGTGCCTCGGCGCGCAGGGTCGCCGTGGCCACCCCACCCGCTTCGGTCATTCCGTAGATCTGGCGCAGCAACACGCCTTTGTCGGCCCATCGCCGCAACAGTGGCACAGACACCGACGCGCCACCGACGATTGCGGTCGCAAGCGAGCGGAGATCCGCGTCATCGAACTCGGGCGCGCTCGCGATCGCCTGGAATATCAAGGGAACACCGAAAAGCGCATTCACCGCGTACTTCTGAATCAATTCCACGGCGCGTGAAGGATTCAGGTCAGGTTCGACGATCAAGGTGCCGCCCAGCACTGTGGTGATCATCAAGCCGTAGACGAGTCCGGGTGTAAAGGCCAACGGCAAGACCAGCAAGCTCGTCGAGCCCGGACGAAATCCTTCCTCTGTCAAGGTGTTCTCCAATACGATGTTGAGCAGCGTGCGACTGGTGAGGATCACACCCTTGGACATGCCAGTCGACCCACTGGTGAAGATCAGCGCGACGGCTTCCTCGGGATCCCTGTCGATCCGGAAGTCATCAGCTGGACCGGTCCGCAGTTCCTGGACCGCTTCCAGCCCGATCACCTCGAAACTCGAACCCCCCGCGGAAGCCTGATCGACCGCCCGACGCTGATCGGCGGCGACGATGACCGCGCTGAACTCAGCGTCCTCGGCGGTCCTGCGGATCTCGGCGGCCTTGAACCGTGGATTCAGTGGAACCAGGACGGCGCCGCACTTTAGTACGCCGTGTGCCGCGACGGGCCACGCCAGGCAGTTGGTGGCTGAGAGGCCGACGCGATCCCCTGGCGTGATACCACTTTCGGCGAGCCGGCGGGCTACCCGGCTGGACCAATGATCGAGCTGTCGATACGTGAGCCGCTCCTCGCCGACGACGAGTGCGCTGTCGTCGGGTTTGGTAAGGGCCCACCAACGCAATGCGGATCCGACTGTCGCGGACATGAATTCGCTGTCTCCTTTGGTCGTCAGATAGTGCTGTGCGCGCCGAAGACGGTAGAGCTGACCAGCGGGGCCATCGGACCACCGATCAGCAACGAGATGTCGGCATCGGTAACCGGGTTGGGCGATCCGCCGCGGATCTGCCGCACCGCCTCGACGACGAGGCCGATGCCATGCACGAACCCTTCGGCGATGTTTCCGCCTGCGGTGTTCACCGGCAGGCGTCCGGCGCCGACGGTCAGGTTCTCGACGGTCATGAACTCGCCCGCTTCGGGTCCCGGCGGGCACAACCCGTGGTCGATCATCGATGCGACCGCGGGACCGGTGAAATTCTCGTAGACCTGGGCGACATCGACATCTGCGGCGCCGATTCCGGCGCCCCGCCACAGCCGTTGTACCAATTCGGGATGGAAACCGGCGGAGGTGTAGCGATCCTCGTTCTCCACACATTCGCTCCAGCCCGCAGCCGACCCCTGAACCGAGGAGAGGATGTAGGCAGGAGTGCCGCGGTACTCGTCGACACGGTCGGCGGCCACGACGAGAATGGCTGCCGCGCCGTCGTTTTCCCGGGAGCAGTCGAAGAGCCGCAGCGGCTCGGAGATGAAGCGGCTGCTCTGGTACTGGGTGTGGTCGAGCGGGCGGCCGTAGGCAACCGCATGCGGGTTGTTCTGCGCGTGGTGATAGCCGACCAGTGACAACGCCTCGAGGGCCGATGGTGGTACTCCGTCGATCTCGATCATCCGTTGGGTCCGCATGGCACATACCTGCGCGGGTGCGATCATGCCGTGCGCCGTGTACAGGGGGCCCATGTGCCCCTTGTTGTATGCGCCGCGGCCATCGGTACGCTCCGAGAGACCGCGGTACACGGCCACGCAGGTGGCCTGGCCGCTGTAGACCGCCGCCGCGGCGGTATTGACCGCCGCAGCGACGCCGCCGCCGCCGCCGCCCCATACTTCGGTGGACCATCGGACCTCGCGCACGCCCAGTGCCGCACCGATGGCGATGCCTTCGCTGGAATCTCGGGAATAGGAGACGAACCCGTCGATGGCGCGGGGGTCGGCGCCGGCGTCTGCACAGGCGCGCAGGATGGCCTGAAGCACGAGTTGCGCTGACGTCAGGGGGCTGGTTCCGCGCTTGTAGTTGTCTGTTGCTCCCGCGCCGACGACCGCGGTCGCGCCGCGAAAACCGCTCGAACCGTTGCGGCCAGTCATGCTTGCGTTCCCGCCAGGTGCCAGCGGATCAGCGGCCAGAGGCTGTGGCCGGGTGGCTGCTCGATCTCACCACGCACCGGCGATCCGATGCGTGGTGTGACACCGTCGGTATCCGCCAACACCCCAAGAACGCGACGACTTCCGGCCCTCGGAAGCTCGACCAGCGCCACGGTATAGGGCAGATGCCCGGTTGCTTCCGGGGTGAATGGCTGCCAGGTGCGGGTCCACGCGAACAACGTGCCCACCGGCTTGACGTGCTCCCAAGCGGTATCAAAAGAGTGACAGGACGGGCAGATCGGCCGCGGTCCCCATGTCCAGGTCCGGCAGTCACGGCACCGTTGCAGCAGCAGCCTGCCGTCACGCAGACCGGTCCAGTGCGGGGCGTCCAGTCCATCTTCCGACGGCCCGGACAGGCTGATCCAAGGCGGTGTCTCAGGGATGTTGCGTACGCTGAACACTCGCCAGGTGCCGTCGTGGAACTGTACCCAGCGCGACCGCAACTCGAACCAGCTGTCATCGGGCCGGATGTATCGGATGTTCGCGTCGAAGAATCCCCCCCCGGCTTCGGTGATGCTTTGTACCTTCGCATCCCGGAGGGTGTCGGGAACGTCCGCTGACGCGATCAGCTGGCCGATCCGGTCCGGCAGGAAGTCGGCGAGAACGGACTGATTGTCTCCGGTGGCAACGGCTTTGCCGTGTGATTCGACGGTGCTGACGAGTGCAGGCGGAATGTTCAGCGTCACGAGACCTCTCCGAGCTGGTAGCGCACATCGGTACGGTCGTGCTGAAAGCCCGCCAGTCGGCATGCGTTGACGAGGCGGGCATCGTCGGCGGCCGCATGGATGATCACTCCGCGCATTCCCGCCGCACGCGCGACCGCGGCCGCACCCTCGAGCAGCCGCCGGCGCGTGCTCAGGCCGGCTGTCGGTGCAGCGACGGCGTGGATGACGGTGGCGCACGGCCCGAACTCGATCGACTCGATCGGCCGCAGATCCAACGCGGTCACACCAACGATCCCGGCTGATTCACGTAGCCCATGTCTGACACCGCCCTGCCATGTGCCCGCCCAGCCGAGACCTGGTCAGTGCAGGTTCTGGAAGCGGCTCGAGAATGGGTTCGGCAGACTCGGCCGAATCCGTGCAGCGAATCAACTTCCACACCCGTCGAGTTCGGGGTATCAGAAAGCGATTGCTTAGCCGTGCGCTTGCGGGGTGATTGCCCCTGGCCCATGCGGTGATGCTGTGTGCCCCCGAACCGAACCAGCCCTCGGGCGCCGCGCTATCGAGGCCGACGCTCTCGAGCAGCAAGGTCATGATTCCCACCGAGCGCAGCTGGGGCTCGATGACCACCGTCGCTTCGGCCGCGGATGGCGACGTGAACGTCATCCGTAGCAGCCCTGCGATTCGTTCGGGGAGGTCGGGCTGCCCGAACGCCGTGGCATACGGGAGCATCCAGATCACCAGGTGGCGCGCAGTGGGGTCGCCTGTGGACATCGACCGTGCGACATCAGCGAAATCGATTGTGCTGTACTCGGGTTCGGCGTCGTAGGCCGCGGCGCGACCCAGCAGGTTGTCCAGCTGGGCGGACTCCTCGTCGCTGAGGGTGTTGCGCCATTCGTACCTGATCATCGTCGTCGGAAGGTCACTGTGCCGCGTGGCGCCCTGCGGTGAGCAGCCGCTTCGTCTCGCGGCGGAACACCTGGTTGGCCGTCTCGTTGCGACCGAGCAACATCTCGCCGGCATCGGCGCTGGCCATCCCGCGCTGAGAGTTGCGCAATAGCGGGAAGTCTTCGGTGTGCAACACCGCAAGCAGAATTTCCCAGTTCTTGTCCCACAACTTCGACCAGTGCGCCTCTTCCATTCCGGAGGCCTCCAGGGAGGGAACAATGAGGCGCTGCTCCATACGCGACTTGGCCGGATCGCTGGGATGGGGGCGAAAAGTCAGTAGCTGGAAGTGATCGGGCTGCCGCAGCAGGGTGCTGTTCGGCAGGAGGAAGTGGGTCTCGGTGACGTGTTTGTCCAGGTTCAGATCACCGGGATCGTCCTCCAACCAACGATCGATTGACTTGCGAGGCGCAATGAACCGGCAGTGCCTGCCGAAATCCTCGAACGCCATCACGTTGGTGTGGATGATCTTGCCCGCGGTATTCGGATGCGCGTACTGAATGTGGTATCCGTCCAGGAAGGCGTCCTGCATGATCTTCCAGTTCGTCGGCTCGTCGAAGCCCGCCGACTTGACGCACGCCAGGTCCTGTAGGCGGTAGCCCGACAGGATGAGGTCCATGTCGGGACCGAGCCACGCCGCCACGTCAATCGTTGCCTTGGCGTTGTCGACCAGCCAAATGAAGCCGTGTCGCTCCTCACAGGGAAGTTCGACCAGGCCATGCGTCCTGCGGTCGATGTCGCCGAAGGTGTCGTCGCGGCTCACCATTCGCAGCGATCCATCCGGGTCGTAAGACCAGCGGTGATAGGGGCAGGAGAAGAACCGGCACCGGCCCTTCTCCTGTTCCTCCAGCAGTGCGCCGCGGTGGCGGCACAAGTTGACGAATGCCTTTACACCACCGTCGTTCTGACGAATCACGATTACGTTGTTGCGCGGCATCTGCACGGTCGTGAAATCGTAGGGCCTGGCGATCTCCGACCCGTGTGCCACGATCGAGGGCACCTGACCGAAGATGTGTTCGCGTTCCTCTTGGGCTATTACCGGATCGGTGAATTCGCCTGCCTCGAACGTAACGATGTCGTCAAACTTGTCCGTGGTCTGGTTGCGCAACAGCTCCAGGGCTCGGCGGATCCGGTCCTGCCGGGGCAGTGACGTGGTCATGGTTGTTCGACCTCCGCGGGAGTGAACGTGATGGGCATCCGCACGCACCCACGGACCTGGGTGGAGTGGAATACCGGTGGATCGGATTCCACCAGCTGGTAGTCCGGGATGCGACGGTGCAACTCCTCGAGGGCGATGTTGAGCTCCACCCGGCCGAGGTGGGAACCAAGACAACGGTGTGGCCCGGCGCCGAAGGACAGATGCCGATTGGGGGTGCGGGTGATATCCAGTCGGTTCGGCTCCTCGAACTGGGCGGCATCGCGGTTGGCCGAACACAGCATGAGGATGAGTTGGTCGTCCTTGGCTATCCGGACGCCACCCACATCGACGTCGCAAGTGGCCCGCCGCCCAGGTACCACGGCCGCTTCGATGCGCAGGATCTCCTCGACGGCCTTGGGGATTAGCGCCGGCTCGGCCACGATCCGGTCACGCTGCATTGGGTTGTGGACCAGATGCACGATGGCCCAGGCCAGCGAGCCCTGCACGGTGTGTAGCCCGCCCATCAACAGCAAGAAGAACATTCGGAACAGTTCTTCGTCGGTGAGTAACCGGGCGCCGTCGGGAAGGCTCACCTCGGTGTTGACCAACGCCGAGGTGGCGTCGTCGCCCGGGTTGGCGCGCCGGTCGGCGATGACACCGTGAAAATAGCCGGCAACGGTCATCGCTGCGTTCATCCGGACCTCGGCGGACTCCTCCGCCGTTCCGTCCGGCTTGCCGAACAACACGGCATCGGTCGCCTCGGTGAAGAGTGGGGCGTCCTCGAGCGGCCAGTCCATCAGTGACAGGAAGACACGTGCGGGCAGTTCATGAGCGAACTCCGAGATGAACTCGGCCTCGCCTTTGGGGGAGAACGCATCGATGAGCTCGTTGACGACGGCGCGGATGTCGTCACCGAGTCGTTTCATCCGCTGTGGACTGAACAACGGCTGCAGCGCCTGGCGGTAGGCGGTGTGTTCCGGCGGATCGAGTTCCAGCGGGATGAATTTTCCGAACTCCGGTGGGTTGGCGATGTTGTTCGGGAAGCTGCAAAAGGTCTGTGGATCGGTGAGGATCTGGTGGATCTCGTCGTAGTGGGTGACTACCCAGTGGCCACCGTGGGCGGTGGAATACACGATGGGCCCCTTGGCAGCGAGCTCGGCGACGCGCTCCTGCATGGTGTCGACCGGGTCGGCCAGGCGCAGGTCGTAGACGTCGAAATCGACGATCAGGTGCTCGCGCAGCCCGGCAGGGGCAGGTGCCTTGTGTGCTGTTGTCATGTTTCGCAGGTCCTCCGGTTAGCTTTGTCTCCAACAAGATCCGACCACCCGTGCCGGAATTTCATGTGACCGGTTCCGGGCTGAGGTCCTCCTCGAACCACATGCCGACACGCGAAAGTGTGCCGCCGTCGGTGGCTCCGATCGTCGCTCCCGAGATGTACGCGGAATCGTCGGAAACCAGGAAGAGTGCCACCTTGGCGTTGTCCGCCAGGGACGGCGGCCGGGGGAGCTTCAACGGGATCGGGGAGACGGTGGGATCCCATGGGCCGGCGACTTCTTCGTAGGACAGGCCCACGACGGGCTCACCAGGAGGCATCAAGAAGTTGGGGGACATGCCGTGGGTCGGCGCGATGGCGTTGACTCGAATGCCATACCGACCCAGGTCGAGTGCCAGGCCCCGCACCAATCCGTTGACCCCGGCCTTGGTGGCCGAGTACATGGCGATGTTGTGGTAGGCCACGAACGACGCCGCCGAGGACGTGGCAAGGATGGTGCCGCCGCCGTTGGCCTTCAGTTCGGGCACCGCGGCCTGGGCGGTGTAGACGACGCCGCTGAGGTTGACACCTAGTACGTGCTTCCAGTCGTCGTCGGTCAGATCCTCGAATGCCACGAACTCGCCACCGGCGACGGTGGGGACCCCGCCGCGAGAGACAATCCCGGCGTTGGCCCAGGCGATATCGAGCTTTCCGAAGTGCTCGACGGTCTGTTTCGTCGCCTCGGTGATCTGTGCTTTGTCCGCGACGTCGGCGGTGATCGCGATCGGGTCGCCGCCGTGTTGGTCGACCAGTTTGCGAGTTTGCTCTGCGCGTTCGGGATCGATGTCGACGATCGCGACTCGAGCGCCCTCCGCGGCGAACAGTTGGGCGCAGTGCCGACCCAGCCCGGAGCCCGCACCGGTGATCAAGGCGACTTTGCCTGCGAGTTTCACAACGTTTCCTTCGGACTTTTGTCGGTACTGAACGCCAAGCGTCAGGCGGGATTTTGTGATGTGCATCACGCCTTTCGCTGACGCTACCTGAGGGCGCTATGATACGTCAATCAATATTTGTCAATTGACTCATTAGGTACGGTTGTTGCATGTAATCACATAGAGAGACAAGGCGAATGGGAGGGCGATTTGACGAACGGGGCCGGTGATCGTCCGGGCGGACTTCGCCGTAACGGGACAGCCAACCGGGTCCTGGGCGCACATCGGTCGCCGGGATGCCGCGAAACGGGCCGCCCGGCGCGCCTCTGCGCCCCTGGTGCGCGCGGCTGCGATCGTGACGTCCCGTGGCGCCGGAATCGTGCACGGCGGGACGAACGGCGCTGCCGCAGATTCCTTTAGATTTGCTGAACCCATGCGCGGCTATGTTGCGCGTGTGCTAGAAAACTATGTCTATTAGATAAATCGCGCCGGCGTTGCAGCCGACCGAGGAGGTGCCAATGCGCGTCCGGTTGGAGGCCGAGAAGTGCGTCGGCCACGCCCAGTGCTACGCCGTCGATCCGGATCTGTTTCCCATCGATGACGACGGTTATTCCATCCTGGAGTGCCGTGAGGTGAAGGCGGATGACGAACAGTCCACTCGTGACGGCGTCGCCGCCTGCCCCGAACTTGCCCTCGTCATCGACGAGGATCAGTAGTGGCGATCCCGTGAACCGCGAGCAACGGTCGGGGCCACCGCAGGTGGGGAGGGATCGGGCATGGCGCGGCCATCGGCACCGATGATCCAGCGGGCGACCGCGGTGGAGGCGGCGCTGGACATCATCGACGCCGACGGCTTGGACGCGTTCAACCTGCAGCGCTTGGCGGACAGGCTCGGCGTGCGTGTGCCGTCGTTGTACTACCACTTTGTGGACAAGGAGGACATCCTGGCGGCGGTCGCACACCACATCGCCGGCAAGTCGGTCCCCCGTCCGAGGCGGCCACCCGACGAAGACTGGCCGGAGTATTTCGTGGCGCTTGCACTCAACTTCCGTGAGTCGGTCCTGCGCCACCGGAATGCCTCTCCGCTGCTGTTGCGCTACTTGCCCCGCGAGATTCTGGCTCGCGGCTACGAGGACGCTGCCCGCATACTGGCTGATGCCGGGGTGCCTGTTCATCTGCACGCGCGAATCCTGGACGGGTTGGAGACCCTGTCCATCGGAGCGGTCCTGATTGAAGCGGCCCCGGGGCCGCGAAGGCGCAAGGCGGGCTTTCCGGGCATGAACGCCCAAGCCCACCCGCACCTTGCCGCCGCGTTGGCAGCCAACGATCAGACGGTGAAGTCGCTCTACGCCGACCGGATCCGGAGCTTTCTGCGCGGTATTGCGACGATGACGAACCGTCCGCCCGTCGGCCGAACGTCAACCAGTTTTTCCGCCTAAGCGTTTTTTTGCCCAAGCGGGTTGGAAATGTTTTTAATCTATGTTAATTTCTGCCACAACCTAGGTTGGTTAGTTTTCGGATCGGCTCGACGCGTTGCTGATGTTTCACGGTTTCGCGGTTGCGCGCAGGGCGATAGCCATGCGAAACGCTTTGGTGAGGGTTGCTGACGAACGGAGCCCTAACAGGATTGACAGGTGTGACCCAGCGCACTAACCTCAAGGTCTAAATTTTGAGACACATAGGTTAAAAAGTGACAGATCGGAATGGCTCCCGCCGCAGCATCTTAGGAAATCGTCGACGTGGTGACGGTGATCCAGGATGCGTGCGAAGCGGCGGACCGACGCGGAAGGACTGGTCTTGGCGGTACTGCAGAGTGGTGTGACACCCCTGCGCGCAGTGGGTGGTTTCTTCGCGATGTCGCTGGATGCCGTCGTTCTGATGTTCAGGCCGCCGTGGGCGTGGCGGGAGTTTCTGCTCCAGTGCTGGTTTGTGGCGCGGGTTTCGATTGTGCCCACGCTGATGTTGACGATTCCGTTCACGGTGTTGACCGTGTTCACCCTCAACATCTTGTTCATCGAGTTCGGGGCGGCCGATTTCTCGGGAAGCGGTGCGGCCAGCGCCGCGGTTACCCAGATCGGTCCGGTCGTCACGGTGCTGGTGGTCGCCGGAGCGGCGGCCACGGCGATGTGCGCGGATCTGGGCGCCCGGACCATCCGCGAGGAGCTCGACGCCCTGCGGGTGATGGGCATCAACCCGATCCAGGCTCTGGTGGTGCCGCGGGTGCTGGCGGCGACGGTCGTGGCGGCCGCGTTGGTGTCCCTGGTCTCGATTGTCGGCCTGGTGGGCGGTTTCCTTTTCTCGGTGTTCATCCAGCACGTCACCCCGGGCGCCTTCGCCGCGGGTCTGCCCCTGATCGTTGGCGCACCCGAGGTGATCGTCTCGGTCGCCAAGGGTGCGCTGTTCGGCTTGTCGGCGGGTCTGATCGCTTGTTACAAGGGCATCACGGTGGGTGGGGGACCCGCGGGTGTGGGCAACGCGGTCAACGAGACGGTGGTTTATTCGTTCGTCGCGCTGTTCATCATCAATGTCATTTCCACTGCTGCCTTCTTCTCGTCGGGGGGCTCGACTCTATGAACGTTCGTACGGTCAGCGCGCAGCGGTTCCCGCGGCTGTACTCCTATTTCCGTGGCTGGGTCGAGGGCTGGAACCGCATCGGCGAGCAGATGTCGTTTTACTACCGGTCAGTGCGGGAGACCGGTGCTGCGCTGACCCAGTACAAGGGCGAGGTCCTGCGGCTCATCTCGGGCATGAGCCTGGGTACGGGCGCATTGGCAGTCATCGGCGGCACGATCGTCATCGTCGGTCTACTGACTTTCGCCGGCGGGGCGATCATCGCCGTGCAGGGATACCAACAGCTGTCCGGAGTCGGGGTAGAGGCCCTGACCGGCTTCGCATCGGCGTATGTCAACGTGCGGATTATCGCCCCGGCCGTAGCGGGTATCGGCATGGCGGCCACCATCGGTGCGGGTGCCACCGCTCAGCTGGGCGCGATGCGCATCGCCGAAGAGATCGATGCCCTGGAGGTGATGGGTATTCGGTCGATCGCCTATCTGGCTTCCACCCGGGTGATCGCCGGGGTAGTCGTGGTGCTGCCGCTGTACTGCATCGCCATGCTCAGCGCCTTCCTTGCCGCCAGGGTGGGCACGACGTTCATCTACGGCCAGTCAACCGGCGTGTATGACCACTACTTCAATACGTTTTTGATTCCCACCGACCTGCTCTGGTCGTTCTTCACGGTGCTGGTGGTCTCGATCGCGGTGATGCTCGTGCACACCTACTACGGTTACACGGCTTCGGGTGGGCCTGCCGGGGTGGGTGAGGCGGTGGGCCGGGCGGTGCGCACCTCGCTGATCGTGTTGGCGTTCGTGATTCTGGCGATCTCGCTGGCGGTGTACGGCCAGTCGGGCAACTTCAACCTGTCGGGCTAGCGGCGATGGAGACGCTGAATCCCCGTGACCGCAGGCTGCACCCTGCGTGGTGGACCCTGATCCTGGTCGTCGCGGTCATCTTCATTGTTGTGCTGGTCAGCGCGCTGTTCTCGGGAACGCTGAACAGCTATGTGCCGGTGACACTGACGTCGGACCGGGCGGGTCTGGTGATGGAATCCGGCGCCAAGGTCAAGTTGCGCGGTGTGCAGGTCGGCAGGGTCAGTCAGATTTCGACTGACCCCGGGGCGGTGCGCCTGGAGCTGGAGCTGTTCCCCAACCAGATCGAATACATCCCCGCCAATGTCGAGGCGCGGATCCAGGCAACTACCGCTTTCGGCGCCAAATACGTCGACCTCGTTGTTCCGAGTGATCCCAGTAACCGGCCCCTGGTTGCGGGGGCGGTGCTGCGGTCGCAGAACGTCAGCCCCGAGGTCAACACGGTGTTTCAGAACCTGGTCAACGTCCTCGACCAGGTCAACCCGGCCAAGCTCAACGGCACCCTGACCGCGTTTGCCGACGGTGTGCGGGGCCAGAGCGAGGCGATCGGACAGGCCACCACCGATGCCAACGAGGTCTTGAAGGCCTACAACCCACGCTTTGAGACGATCCGCCGGGACTGGCAGGCGTTCCAGGGCTTCAACGATGCCTACAGCGGGGCCGCCGGCGACATCCTGTCGACGCTGGACGCAGCAAGCACCACCAGTACCACGATCGCCGACCGGGCCGGGGCCCTGGATGCGCTGTTGCTCAACGTCATCGGCCTGTCCAACACCGGTATCCAACTCATCGCGCCCAACCAGCAGAACCTTGTCGACTCCATTAACACGTTGCGGCCGACGGCTGACCTGCTGCTGAAGTACAACCCAAGCCTGACGTGCATGCTCGTCGGCGCACATTGGACCCTGGAACACGGCGCCTACTCGCACTTCGGCGGCAACGGTAGGACAGCGATCCTGGACGCCGGCCTGATGTTCGGCGATGACGCCTACCGGTATCCGCAAGATCTGCCCATCGTCGGCGCCAAGGGGGGCCCGGGCGGCAAGCCCGGCTGTGGGTCGCTGCCCTATGTGGACGAGAACTTCCCGGTGCGATACCTGGTGACCGACACCGGCTGGGGAACGGGCATGGATGTGCGCCCCAATCCGGGCATCGGATTCCCGGGGTGGGCCAACTACTTGCCGGGCACGCGCGCAGTGCCGGAGCCGCCCAGCATCCGCAACCTGGAAGGCGGACCGGCGATCGGGCCAGTGCCCTATCCCGGCGCGCCGGCGTATGGCGCGCAACTGTATGCACCCGACGGCACGCCGCTGTGGCCGGGCCTGCCCCCGGCCCCGCCGCCGGGCGCGCCGCGCGAACCCGGCCCACCGCCGCCGGGTTCGGAGCCCTTCAGGGTGGCGCATCCGGCGCAGATGCAGCCGACACCAACCCCACACCTTCCCGAACTGGCGGCACCGACACCGTGATCGAGGAGCAGCTCATCAACGTAGGCAACGAGAGGGCACTGCCATGAGAGGCAATCTCGCCGGCGCGGTGTGGCGGCTGGCGGTGTTCATGACCGTGTGCGTGTTGGGTGTCTTCGTGCTGCTGGCAGTGTTCGCCCAGCTGCGGTTCGAGAAACACGAGTCCTACCGCGCCATTTTTGTCAACGCCAGCGGACTCAAGGGTGGCGATCTGGTCCGCGTCGCTGGAGTCGAGGTCGGCAAGGTCGACTCCGTCACGATGACCCCGGACACCAGCGTTGAGGTCAAGTTCTGGGCCGACGACTCGGTCGTGTTGACGCAGGGCAATCGGGCGGTCATCCGGTACGCGGACCTGATCGGCGGTCGTTACCTCGAACTGGAGGAGGGTGCGGGCGGCACCGCGACGCTCCATCCCGGTGGCACCATTCCGTTGGCCCAGACCCAACCCGCATTAGATCTGGACGCGGTGATCGGCGGTTTCCGCCCGCTGTTTCGCGCCCTGGAACCCGAGCAGGTCAATGCGTTGACCGGGCAGCTGATTCGCGCCTTCCAGGGCCAAGGCGGCACGGTGGGATCCATCCTTTCTCAGACCGGTTCGTTGACGAACACCCTGTCCGACCGCGACAAGCTCATTGGGGAGGTCATCGACAATCTCGACACGGTGCTGGGCACGATCGGCGACCAGAGCCAGCAGTTCGACAAGGCGGTGGACTCCCTATCGCAGATAGCCGAGGAGCTGGCGGCGCGCAAGACCGACGTCCGCAACGCGGTGGGCTACGCCAACGAGTCGGCGGCAACGGTGGCCGACATGTTGCAACAGGCACGCCCACCGTTTCGGGAGGCCGTCGCCCAGCTGGACCGGACCGCCGGGCTGATGGTGGCCGACCACGACTACCTCGACAATCTCCTCGCCAACTTGCCCGAGAGATACCAGGCACTGGGCAGGCTGGGCTTGTACGGCGACTACTTCACCTTCTACCTGTGCGATCTGGTGCTGAAGGTCAACGGCAAAGGTGGACAACCGGTGTACGTCATGCTCGCCAAGCAAACGACCGGGAGGTGCGCACCGAAATGAAATCATTCTCCGAGCGCAATCCCTTCGTTGTCGGCGCCATCGGGACCGCCCTGACCGTCGCAGTCGTTGTGGGCGCCCTTCAGTTCCAAAATCTGCCGCTGATCAACACCAGGAACGATTACTCGGGCTACTTTGCGGATGCCGGCGGGCTGCTGCCGGGCGCGCCGGTGCAGGTATCGGGGATCGAAGTGGGCAAGGTCGACAAGATATCGCTGGACGGGCCGAGGGTGCTGGTGGACTTCTCGATCGAACGAGATATCCAGATCGGGGATCGCAGCGAAGCGGCGATCAAGACCAAGAGCGTGCTGGGCGCCAAGATCCTCGAAGTCGCACCGCGCGGCACAGGCACCCTGCAGGGTCCGATTCCCCTGGACCGGACCACCGCGCCCTACCAGCTTCCCGATGCGCTCGGCGACTTGGCCAGCACTGTCGATGACCTCAACATGGATCAGGTGTCGAATTCGCTGGCGGTGTTGGCCGACACCTTCCGTGACACGCCGCCCGATGTGCAGGTCGCGGTGCAAGGTGTGACTCGCTTCTCGCGTGTGCTCAATGAGCGTGACGCGCGGTTGCGCGATCTGCTGGCCAATGCCCGAAAGGTGACCGGAGTGCTGGGCAAGCGCGCCGATCAGGTGGTCAGCCTGGTCGCCAACGCCAATGCGCTGCTGGTCGAACTGCGCGGCCAAAGCATCGCGCTGGATCAGGTCTCGTCAAACATCTCGGCGGTTAGCCGGCAAATTGGGGCGTTCATTGATGAGAATCAACAGACCTTGCGACCGGCGCTGGACAAGCTCAACGGCGTGCTCACCATCGTCGACAATCGCAAACAGGAGCTTCAGAAGTCTCTTGACTTGCTGACGAAATACGCGATGTCCCTGGGTGAGTCGGTGGGTTCGGGACCTTTCTTCAAGGCCTACCTTGCCAATCTGGTTCCGGGCCAATTCATCCAGCCGTTCATCGACGCGGCTTTCTCGGATCTGGGTCTGGACCCCAATGTGCTGTTGCCGTCGCAAATGGGCGATCCGCCGCTGGGGCAGCGCGCGACGCCGGCGATGCCCATTCCCTACCCCCGCACCGGTCAGGGCGGCGAGCCGAGGTTGACGGTGCCCGATGCCATCACGGGCAATCCCGGCGATCAGGGATGCGGTCCGCCGGGCCTGCCGCTGCCCGGACCTACCGGCTGTTACCCCTACCGCGCGCCGCTTCCCGCACCGCCGCCGGGCGGGCCGCCACCCGGGCCACCCGCACCGATTCCGCCCGAGATTGCCTACTCGACCGCGCCGACCCCCAGTCCGGTGTTGCACCTACCCGATGAGCCGTCGCAGGAGGCCACCCCGTGAGCCGATCCAAGACCGCCAGGAAAGGCCTGGCCGTCCTCCTCGCGCTGACGCTGATCGCTGGGATCGTGGTGGCCATGCGCGCCACAGCGGCCGTCGGCAAGACACATATCGTGGCGTACTTCACCAACAGCAACGGTGTCTTCCGCGGCGACGATGTCCGCATGCTCGGGGTGCGGGTGGGCGAGATCGAGGCCATCGAGCCGGAGCCGGAGCGGGCGAAGATCTCGTTCTGGGTGGATTCGGCCGTGCCGCTGCCGGCAAACGCCTCGGCGGTGATCGTGTCGCCGAATCTCGTCACGGCGCGGGCCATCCAGTTGACGCCGGCCTACACCGGTGGACCGGTGATGGCAGAGGGCGCTGTGATTCCCCAGGAGCGCACGGCCGTTCCGGTCGAGTGGGACGACTTGCGTAGGCAGCTGGAGAAGCTGACCGAAACGTTGCAGCCGACCGAGCCCGGCGGCGTGAGCACGTTGGGCGCGTTGATCAACACCTCGGCGGACAACCTGCGTGGCCAGGGTGCAGAGATTCGTCAGACGGTCATCGAGCTGTCCCAGGCGCTGTCGGCGCTCGGTGACCACAGCGGCGATATCTACGGCACCCTCAAGAGCTTGTCGATGCTGGTGGCGGCGCTGCGTGGCAGCACCGGCCTGATGGGAGAACTGAACCAGAACCTGGCCGCGGTGACCGCGCTGCTGGCCGACGACCCCAACGAGGTGGGTCAGGCGGTCAGTGACATCAACCTGGTGACAGGAAAGGTCACCACTTTCGCGGCCGACAACCGCGAATCCCTGGGAACCGCATCCGACCTCTTGGCGTCGGTATCCACGGCGCTGGTTCAGAGCCGAGACACCTTGGAGCAGGCGATGCACTCCGCGCCCAACACGTTCGCAAACTTCGTCAACATCTACCAACCTTCGCAAGCCGCCCTGACCGGCGCGCTGGCCCTGAACAACTTCGCCAGTCCAATCCAGTTCTTGTGCAGTGCGGTTCAGGCGGCATCCCGGCTCGGGGCCGAACAGTCGGCCAAGTTGTGCGTGCAGTATCTGGCGCCGATCTTCAAGAACCGCCAATACAATTTCCCGCCGATCGGGCTCAACCCGTTTGTGGGAACGATGGCCCGCCCCAATGAGCTCACCTACAGTGAGGACTGGTTGCGGCCGGACTACATTCCGCCTCCGGGTTCGGCTCCGCCACCGCCGCCGGCGGCGCCGGGCGCGCCCCCACCCCCCGCACCGCTGGCGGCCGAGGCGGGGCTGCCACCGCTGCCCGGTGGCGAAGTTCACACTGACCCAGCCGCAGGTCTGCCTGGGATGATGGTGGTACCTGGAGGCGGACAGTGACCCGGTTCAGATGGCCGCTGCGTGCCGTGTCGGCGGTTTTGGCAGCCATAGTTCTGGCCGTAGTGCCGGGGTGCGGTTGGCGCGGGGTCAACACGCTGCCGCTGCCGGGCACCGAGGGCGGTGGGCCGGATGCGTACACGATTCAGGCGCAGTTGCCCGATGTGGCAACGCTCGAGCGCAACTCCCGCGTACGCGTGGGCGATGTCACCGTCGGCAACGTCACCAAAATCGAGCGTCAGGGTTGGCACGCGCTGCTGACGATGACCGTCAACGGCAACGTGCACCTGCCGGCCAACGCGACCGCCACCGTCGGTCAAACCAGTCTGTTGGGTTCATTGCACGTCGAGCTGGCCCCGCCGGTCGGCGTCCCCCCGAAAGGCAGGCTGACCAACGGGTCTTTGATCCCGCTGTCGGCCGGGCGGATGTATCCGTCGACCGAGCACACCCTGGCCTCGATATCAATGCTGCTCAACGGGGGAGGGATCGGCGAGATCCACGAGATTACCGAGACCTTCGCCACCGCGTTCGCCGGACGCGAAGACGACCTACGAAGTCTCATCAACGAGTTCGATACCTTTGTCACCTACATCAACGACCAAACCGGCGACATCATCGCCGCCACCGAGAGCCTGAACAACCTCGCAGGTCAGTTCGCCGCCCAGGATCCCGTCGTGGACAGGGCCCTTCGGACCATTCCGGACGCGCTGGCGGTGGTCAAGGAGCAGCGGGCCAACCTTGCCGAGGCACTGGACAAGATCGGCAAACTCAGTGCGCTGGCCGCCGACTCGGTCAACAAGACCAAGGAGAGTTTCGTCGCAGAACTCAAGGATTTCGGCCCCGTGTTCGAGTCCTTGGCCAACTCCGGTCGATCGC
Source organism: uncultured Actinomycetota bacterium (assembly GCA_963805835.1). Classification (GTDB taxonomy): domain Bacteria; phylum Actinomycetota; class Actinomycetes; order Mycobacteriales; family Mycobacteriaceae; genus Mycobacterium. Next base: position 30,637 of record CAWDVX010000006.1, read on the forward strand.
TGACCCGCTCGCTGAGCATGCTGGCCACCTATCCGTGGCCCAACGAAACCATGCAGAACTGGGTGCGCGGCGACTACGGCAACATGACCGGAGTCTTCGACCTGACGCTGAGCCGGATCGACTCATCGATGTTCACCGGCACGAGGTGGGAAGGCGATCTCACCGAGTTGGAGATGCAGTGGGGCCGCACCATTGGGGTCCTGCCCAGCCCCTACACCGCCGGCAATCCGCTGACCGCCCCCTACCACATGACCGAGGGCTCCTGATATGCACCTCACTAGACGCGCCATCACTCAACTGGTGGTCTTCGCCGTGATCGCAGTCGTGGCGGTGTCGGTGATGGTCCTGCGCTACATCAACCTGCCGGCGATGCTCTTCGGGGCGGGGCACTACACGGTCACCGTGGAACTGCCGCAGGCGGCCGGGTTGTACAAGAGCTCCAACGTCACCTATCGCGGGACTGAGGTCGGGCGCGTCGAGAGTGTCAGCTTGACCCGAACCGGTGCAAAAGCGGTGCTGTCGCTGAACAACGGCATCAAGATTCCGGCAGATCTCGACGCCGAGGTACACAGCCAGTCCGCGATCGGCGAACAGTACGTCGCCCTGCTACCGACCCGCGGCGGCGGCCCGTACCTGCAGAACGGCGATGTGATCCCAGTCGATCGCACCTCGGTCCCACCCAACATCAACTCGCTACTGAGCGCCGCGAACCGCGGCCTGCAGGCCATCCCCCGCGACAACCTCAAGACCGTCGTCGACGAGGCCTACACCGCTTTCGCGGGACTCGGCCCGGAAATCTCGCGCATCGTCAGGGGGTCCACCACACTGGCCATCGACGCGCGCGAGAACCTGGATTCGTTAACCACCCTGATCGACGAGGCCGCGCCGGTCCTTAACTCGCAGACCGACAGCTCCGATGCGATCCGGGCGTGGGCGTCGAACTTCGCGAACATCACAAATCAGCTCCGCAACGAAGATGCCGCCGTCCAGGGCATGTTGGACAAGGGCCCGGCGGCCGCCGACGAGATTCGTGCGGTGTTCGACCGACTTAACCCGACCTTGCCCATCGTGTTGGCAAACCTGGTCAGTGTCAATCAGGTGCTGGTGGAATACCATGCGGGCCTCGAACAGCTGCTGGTGTTCCTGCCCATCGGGGTTGCAGATATCCAGGCGTTGGGAACCGCCAATCGCAACACCAAGCAGGACTACGCCGGTGCCTTCCTGAGTTTCAACCTCAACCTGAACTACCCGCCGCCCTGCAATACCGGCTTCCTACCGGTCCAGCAGCAGCGTGGACCCGCCTATCAAGATGCCCCGCTCCGCCCCGCCGACGACATCTACTGCCGCATCCCGCAGGACGCGCCGTTCAATGTGCGTGGCGCCCGCAACCTCCCATGCCCCACCAAGCCCGGCAAGCGCGCCCCGACGGCGAAGATGTGTAAGAGCGACGAGGAGTATGTGCCGCTCAACGACGGCTATAGCTGGAAGGGCGACCCCAACGCGACGCTGTCGGGCCAAGACGTCCCGCAGCCGCCCGTCGGGTCTGCGCCGGCCGCGTCGCCGCCACCGCCCGCCGCGCCGCTACCGCCGGTCGCGGTCGCCGAGTACGACCCAAAAACGGGTAACTACGTCGGCCCAGACGGAAATGTCTACACCCAGTCAAATCTGGCCGAGGGTGCGCAGCAGAATCAAACATGGCAGTCGATGCTGGTGCCACCCGGCGGCTGAGCGTCGCGTCTGTTTCGCTATGGCACTGTGCGGCAGGCGATCTCGCGGGCAGCCCCGGGTCGAGGCCGAATCCGCGCAGCATCATCTCCGCGCCACGAGACTCCGGCCGAGGGCCCGCTGAGATGCGGCCGGCCAAGATCGCCCGCATAGCTGCCAACGCTTGGCCGCGTTCAGCAGCCGTCGCCGGGCGGCTGCCTTGCGCCGGTCGCGGCGGCCCAACGGGGCGGCGGGGGACGTCATCTCGGAAGCACCGCAGAATGATGAGCCTTTCAATCTTGATTTAGATATCGAGTTGGGCCAGGATCGGTGGTATGACAACGAATGCACCGCCGGCCGATGCTGACTATGTGATCGTAGGTGCGGGCCACAACGGGTTGACCGCCGCTTGCTATCTAGCCCGCGCCGGACACCGGGTGGCCGTCGTGGAGGCCTCACCCAGCATCGGCGGCATGACTTCGACAAACGCCACGTTGTCGAGCGCACCGGGCCACTTCTTCAACGAGGGCGCGATCCAGCTGACCGGGATCTTTCGCCTCTCCGGCGTCGCCGAGGATCTGCAATTGCACAAGTATGGTCTGCAAGAGATCTCGGTCGATCCGGCACACGTTCAATTGGCCCCCGACGGGAGCTCGCTGGCCGTGTGGAAAGACGCCAGTCGCACCGCCGATGAGCTGAGGCGCTTCTCGCCGAAAGACGCTCGGGCATGGCTGGATATGTCGAACGCGCTGGCTCCGATCATCGACGTCGTGGTCGCATACATGAAGAGTCATCCGTCGCGGCCCTTCGGCCGCGAGATGATCACGTCACTGCTCGGCATGACCCCGCACCTGAAAAAGGCGTGGGGACTCAAGCAACTGCTGACCGCTTCGCACACGGAGTTTCTCGAGGAGACCTTCGAGACGGAACTGCCCAAGGGCGCGCTGGCAGCCATGGCCGCCTTTTCGCAGATGCGGTTGGACATGACGTCGTGGGCGATGATCTATCTCGGCATCGTGCAGAAGGTCGCCAACGCCATGCCGGTCGGTGGCACCGGCGCGCTGCCGGCCGCGTTGCAGCGCTGCCTGATCGCCAACGGGGGAACGGTGCACACCGACAGCCGCGTGCAGCAATTGATGGTGGCCAATGACCGCGTGACCGGAGTGCAACTGGCATCGGGTCAGGTCGTTCGAGCTCGCGAGGGTGTGCTGACCACCTGCAATCCCGTGATCACGCTCAACGAGTTGCTGCCGGAAGGCACGCTGGACAGCACGTTGTCGGTGCGGGCCAAGGACATCCCGATCCGTAAGACGCACGCCACCTCGCTGAAGATCAACGTCGCACTCGACGGCCGCGTGACGATGAAGAAGCACGAGGATTGGCGCGGCGACGGACTCGACCTGCGCAGGTATCTCATCGCCTGGCATACCCTGGCCGAACAGGACGCCGGTTGGAATGCCCTGGTCCGTGGCCAATGGCCCGACCCCGTGCCGGTGAGCTGTGCCATCATTCCGACCGCGGTGGATCCGACGCAGGCTCCCGCAGGGCACGACAACTTGTGGCTGTGGTCGGGCGTGATCCCGGTGACGCCAGAGGAGCCGTGGGAGGACGTGCGCGACAAGGTCGGCGACGCCGTACTTCGGGACGCCGCAGACTATTACGTGGGTTTGGACAGCCTCGAGATCGATCGGGCAGTGCTCGGTGGACCGGACATCGAGAAGCGGTTCAACGCCCCAGCGGGCAATGTTTATCACGTCGATCCCTTGATCACCCGGTTCGGCCCGCTTAAGCCCGCGGTCGGGCTCGGTGGATATCGAACCCCCGTCAAGGGGCTGTACCTCAGCGGCGCGGGTACCCATCCCGTCGGCGGCGTGTGCGCGCTACCAGGCAAACTCGCCGCCCAGACCGTGCTGCGCGACAGGCGGAAGTCGAAATGACGACACTGGAGGCGTTGCTTGGCGACATCGAGTTGTCGGATTCAGATCTTCTGGGCATGGTGCGGACTGGTATTCGTGGTGCTGCTCCCCTTCTCCGAGCAATCCGTACCGAGGCCGAAGCTGACAAGCAGATGGCTCACAGCACCAAGTACATGCCCACAAGTCCGCAGTAGACAACGACCAGATAGACGTCGAACGCGGCGGCCAGGGGGCGCGGCGCGCGACGGAGTTCCATGAAGTCAGTGCCGATGAGGCGGACCTTGACCAATGCGATTGCCAAGACGACAGCGGTGGTGACTGAGTGCGCGAACGGCATGGACGTGCCGAACGTGCCGGTGATCAAGGTGAGAGCGATCAGCGAGGCCCAGACCAGCCAAGTCCGGCGCGGTACATAGCTCTTGACGCTCGTCGTCACGAGGGCACCACGTAGAACAGGGCGAACAGCACCACCCACAACAGATCGACCAGGTGCCAGAAGATCCCGCCGCTCTCGAGCGCTTCCCGGTCGCGTACGTCCGGCCGGTCGCGCCTGACAGTGCTGCGCAGATACACCAGGACCAGGACACCGACCACCACATGAAAGAAGTGGATACCGGTGAATGTGTAGTAGAGCAGGTAGAACGCATTGGTGTTGGGCACCAGGGATTCTGAGACCTTCTGCGCGTACTCCACGGACTTGAGCACCAGGAAGAACAGGCCACAGATGATCGCCGCGGTCAGCGCCTGGTCGGCGGCTCGGCGCGCGCCCGCGCGGTATGCGTGTACTGCCTGCACGACCGCGAGTGAGCCCGTCATCAACACAATCGTGTTCGTGACGCCGATCCCGCGGTTCATTGCGACTTGACCCGCCGCGAATTCTGCTGGTGCTTGCGCCCGGTAGTACATATAGGTGAGGAACAGAACGGCGAACGCCCCGAGGTCTCCGAAGATGACGAACCAGATCCCGGGTTCACCCGGTAACGAGCGTCTACCATCCGGAATGGCGATCTGCGTCAGTGAGGCCATCAGATGTACTCCGGGCGAATTCTGGTGATGCCGGCCTGGAGCTCGAAACGGTAAGTGTCACACAGCTCTTGACGCTCCCGGCGGACCGCCTTGATGGTTGCGTGGGTCATGATCAAGAACCACGCGCCGAACGCGACCGCCGGGATCCAAAACGCGCCAACGCCATTCCACGCGAAAGGGCCACTGAGGAAGTAGAAGAGCAACGGGCCCGGCAGAAACAGGACCGCACACCACGCATTGGCATACCCCACCCAGCGTGGGTACACCGGCCGCACCCGGCGATCAGAGAAGATCGCCAGCGCCAGCACCAGGCATTGTGCAAAGGCGGGCGCGAACGGCCCGATGAAGGTGGTGAACCCGAAATCACTGAGCATCATGGTCACATCAGGGTTGCGGGTCGGCCGAAAAGCAGCCACCAGGAAAATCAGACACGACACCGTCAGAACACTGGCGGTCACCGCTCCGGAGAACAGCTGGATGTTCGACAGCGTTCTGGGCGGTCCCTCGATCCTGCGTATTTGCCCGGCCAGTACGGACGTGAACGGCGCCAAAAGCATCGCGGCGCCCATCGTGAGGATGCACCCGGTGACGATCCGGTACTGGTTGTCCTGGAAGTACGCAACGACGTCGGGCTGCGGCTTCATCGGTGACGGGGCCGGCATGAAGCCCGCGACGAGTCCCCATCCCACGAAGAACACGATGATGAACACCACCCCGGACCAGGCCGCGCCGATCTGAATGCGCGCACGCAGATCCCGCTCCCGGGCCAGACCTGCGGGTTCGTTCGGCTCGATCTCGGCGTGACCAGGTACGTCGCATCCGAGGTTCTGCACGACTTCGGTGTCAGCCGACGCCGGCGGGTTCCTCGTGGCCACGTCTAGCGGTTCCCGATGAAGCTGGTCGATTCGCCGGTTGGCGCCGGCAGGCCCAGCAGTTCGGCGAGCAGTATGGACGCGGGATTGGCCAGGGCCATGGGTGATTCGGGGGGCATCATGCCTGCGGCGATCATCATGTGTGCCGCGCGAACCATCAGGATCGACAGCTGCGTACCGGCGAGGATTTCGTAATAGTCGATGTTGCGGGCGCGATAGCCGGTGAATTGGGCGTACTGGTCGAGCATGACTTCCCGATCTGGAATTCCTTGCGGCAATGGCAGGCCCACACCATCGGTGTGATGGCGCATCAAGAATGCCCACCAGCCCAGATCCTGTTCGCGGCAACCCAGGGCCACCATCTCCCAGTCCAGTACCGCGGCGACCGAGAGGTCGTCGGCGAAGATGATGTTGCCGACGCGGGCGTCACCCCAGTTGAGAACCGTCTGTTCGTCGTCGGGACGGTTGTCCTCCAGCCAGGCGAGCGCTGCCTCGATCGTCGGGTTCGGTTCCCCCTCGGCTGCCCACTCGAAGGTTCGTCGCCAGTGGGCCAGACAAGCGTCCAAGCCGCTGTGGTGCTCGGGTGAGTCAAGGAACCCCAGCCCCGCCGCGCGCCAGTCCACCGAATGGATCTGTGCGAGAGTTTCAATACTGTTCTTCCACATCAACTCTCGCTGTTCGGCCGTTAGCTCCAATACCCACCCCGCCGCCGTGAATGGCGGATCGTCGGTGGGAACGCGCCCGTCGACACGCTGCATCACCAGGAAGGGTGCGCCGAAAATCGCCGGGCTCTCCTCGTAGTAGTACACCGCCGGCACCGGTACCGGTGAATGGTCGGCAAGCGCCGAGATCACCGTGGCTTCCTTGTGAAGATCGTAGTCGGGGAACACGCCGGGTCCGTCGGGCTGCACGCGGGCCACCATGCCACGCGTCACCGTGACCCCATCCTCGTTCCATGCGGCGGTGAACAACACCGTCTCGTTTGACAGTCCGCCCGCACCGGGTACGTGCACATCGGTGACGGCGATGTCGCGAGCGTCGGGCATCTTCCCGCCGAGCCAATCAGCCAATTGTTTGGCCGCAGAGTCAGACTCGACAACATTCTTCAGCGCCACGGGGGTCTCCTCTTCGTCCTCAACTTCGTCCTCAACTTCGTCCTCAACTAACGACTTCGGCTGTCGCGCGCCGAAGCATCGCGTGCTGATAGGTGTCGAACCAGATTTCTTGGTATGTGGCGTGGGTGGTGCGCCCCGCCTCGTCCTGCCAGCGGTAGACGCTGTCGTGGAACGAGGTGTTGGGCCATGCCGGCAATGAGGCTGCCGCTATGGCCTCGCCGTGAAACCTGTAGACCTCGCCGGTGTCGTCCTCGGCGGTGATCTCCTGGCGTAAGGCCATGTGGATCCGAGGGTGGTACTCCAGCACGTTGCGGCGCACCTTCGTGATCAATCGAGTATCTTCACCGCGCTGGATCCAGGCGAAGTGATGCGACGGCCGATCGCCGACGTCGTACAGGCCGGCCCATGCCGGATCAGTGTCGGGCGACTCGAAGCTGATCTGGTTGAAGATGAGGTCTTTCCCGAAGTACATCGGGGACCAGCCGACCGGCGGGACCGGTACGGCGCCACGCTTTTCCACCCTCACTTGGCGCCACGACCGGTCGCGTGGCGCGTAGCAGTCGACGGCGTGGGTGGTGCCGTCGAGGACAAGTTCGCCGGTCATGTGCATGAACTGCTCGGTTCCGCCGGACTGCAGGCCGATGTCGTGGTGACTCTCCTCGCCCGGCATGACGTGGCCACGGGCCAACAGTGGGGTCACTGCCTCCGCGGTGATGTCGAACGCGGCCCGGCCGTCGCCGCTGCGGTAGCTGAGCCGTGCGGTCTGACCGGGTGCGATGAAATCGATGCGTAAGCCGTTGTCGGTGGTGATGACGGTTCCCTCGATGTGCGGCCAGGGCATGGTGATCTCGTAGTCGAGGTACGCCATGTCGTTGTACTCGACGTTGTCGAGACCACGGAAGATGCACACGCCACCCTGGGTCAGCGGGAACGCGGGCTGGTAACGCACGTACAGAAAGGCGCCGATGGCCGCATCGGGCACCGAGAAACCGAAGTAGTGGGTGTGGATCAGGTGCGGATCCCAGCGTTCGCTCGGGGCGGGCAGGGGCAGCAGTAGGTCGGTGGAACCCGGATGGGTCGGGAAGGCCATCGTGGCTGTCCTCTCATGAGCCAGATCACTGGGTCGCTGGCAACCCTAGCTTCCGATGAATAGCGATTCAATAGTGAAACTGCGTTCAATCTCCGTTGGTGTGGTCGGGCTTCACCGACCGATGCGAGAGGCCTTCGCCGAACGCGGCATTGATGGCCAGGGTGACGGGCGAGTTACCCAAGCGGGCGTTGTTACTCACTTCGAAGTCGCACATCCCAGCGCGATCCTGGTGCCGGACCTCGCATATCGAGTCGATGTAGTACACGTTGTGTAGCTGGGCGACGACCGCGTCGAAAGGTCTTGCGTGCAGCCGCAATCCGCTTCCATCCGGCATGGACCAAGCCACCTCGCCGCCGCGGTGGGTCAGGCCGTCGACGTCGAGATAGGTGAGTACATCGACGTCTTGGGCATAGAGCAATTCGCCGTCGCGGACGAGGTATCCCACCTTGACCAGCGCGTCGTCAGCGGAATGCCAGCAGATCGAGCCGAACGACAGATCGGGCCCGAAGGTGCCCGAGATCCATCGATGGCTCTTGAGGGTCATCGTTTTCCGGATGCCCCAGGAGTGATCGCGGTGATAGAGCCCGTCAACGTCGAAGGCGCGTCCACCGATCCGTGCCGTGCCGCGAATTCGTCCGGAGGTTTCATAGTGGTCCTTGGCGAAGTCCTCCACCATGGACCCGGACGGGGGGAAGAAATCCGTCAACGGATAGAAGTGCTCCATCGTGAGGTCGACGTCGAGCCCGGGCTCGTGTATCTCCAATGTCGGCTGACCACTGTCGACATGCCAACTTGATCCGCCCGCCCGAAATGAGCGCGGCCTTGTCGGTTCCTCGAGCGGCAATGCGAAGTCGTTGCGCCGGAACCGGTTGCCGTCCGCGGTTGCGACGAAGCACTGTAGCGCCGAGCGTCCGCCGTCCGTTCGGTTCGGCTCATGCCCGATCCTGGTGACCCCGCCGATGCCGGCGTTGGAGTCGTACCAGTGCACGAAAACGCTTTCCTGCCAGTCGACGTCACTGGTGGCGGGCGCATGTGTGCCCTCGTCGTCTGGGCCGTATTGCTTGCTCGTGAGTTTGCTGCCCGTTGTCATGGTCTGGTGGCCCCGGCTGCCGATACCTCGTCGGGCTCGTGCGGGCCGGCCCCGGAGGTGTGGCCGCGATCAGCCGTCGAAGTGGGGTGGGGCTGCTCGACACCAAAGATGGCGGCTCTCAGCAGTGCTGCCTTGGATTTGATAGGCACGTCGTCTTCCGGCCGTGCGACGACCAGCGACAGGATCCATACGCAGACTAGCGCAAGGCCAACGGTGACCAGCCACGCCAGGTGGGTCGCCCACAGGGGCGCGCCGAGGTTGAGTGCCGTCCACATCGGCCAGGCCGTCGCGGCGTTGGCGATCCCGTCCGACATCGGAATGAACGCGACGACCAGGGCCAGCCGCCAGCCGGGCAGATGGGGCTTCAGCTTGTAGATCAACGCTCCGGCAGTCATCGGCATGATCGGGTTGACGCACACCCACCACAGCGGCAAGCCCCAAAAATTGAGCGGCTGTGGTCCGTAATATTCGTAGGCGCCCATCAGCACACCAGGGCTTTCCAGCCAGATGTTGATGAAGACGTCGATCAGATAGAGCTGGAACAGCCCCTTTCGGGTGACGCCGGTGGAATAGATGCGGTACGCGAGATAGGCGAGGCCACCGACGTACCAGATGTAGACGAAGTTGATGAACAGCGGGAAGTCACGCCCCATCGACGAGAACGTTGTCAGGGTGGCTTCTTGGCGGATGTAGCACAGCCCGAGCGTGTCGACGATCGGTTCGAACAGGCAGGCCACGGCGCCGCCGAGCAGACAGAAGGCCAGCAGCGGTCCGCGGCCGGTAACGAGGTGCTTAATGGCGAAAAAGACGCCGAACGCCACCGGTATGCCGAGAAATACAGTGAAGATCATCTCGGGGATGAAAGGCATCGGTGTCGTCGGATGTACGGGGATGGGCGGGGCGGCGAGCACAATGTCGATGGGTGTCATACGGCTCCTCGAGCAAGACGGCCACTGGGGCGGGACCGATTCGTCGTTGCCGAGCCCTCGGCAGATCGACTGTTTTGAGAATCCGTTGCAGATTACCCGATGGATGAATCACATTTCAATAGTGAAAATCTATTCATCAAGTCCTAATGAATCGTCGAGCGAACGACGTGCGAGACGACCGCACGCGCATCGGCCGGCGGTACGCCCAGCGCCGCGAGCACGTGGGCGGCGAACGCTTCGTCGGCGTGCGGACCGTGCCTTCCGTCGAGGACTTCGCGGATGAGCGCGAACGCGCCACCGATGACGGCACTGAGCGTGACCCCGAGGTCGCTGACGTCGAACCGCCCCTTCTCGATTCCGCGTTCCACGGCGATCCCCGCGTGCGGGTGTACCGCATGGCCGAACAGGGATTCGGCGTGGCCCAGATTGATCACCAGGCGAGCGAAGTCGGGCTCGTCGTAGGCCAGCCGGATGAAGCGCAGGTTTGCCAACGCGACCACCTCCGCCGGATCGGCCTCTTCGGGCACGTTGGTGATGATCGTCGCCGCCAGATCGGAGAGGCTTTCGGTGACTACCGCCTCCAGCAACTCCTCCTTGGAGGCAAAGTAGTTGTAGAAAGAGCCCAGGGCGACGTCTGCGTGCTCGGTGATCTCCTGAATCCGTAGTCCTGCGACGCCTTTGGCCGCGATCAGGCTTCGACCGGCATCAAGAAGCTGACGGCGGGTGCGCGCTCGTTGCCGCTCGGTGCGCGTGCCGTGCTTTGTCACCTTGTCAGGCTCCATGACCGAGATTCTTGCAGGGACCGGTCGACGCCGTTCGCGCCACACCTGGAATAGAACAGTGAGGGCACCTCGGTCCGGCCGCTCGAGTGGCGGATTCGTCGAAGGCTCCAATAATGCGACTAGTAGTATCTATAATCGCCGATGAACGACTCGAAGCAATAACCGAAGCAGGTGGCCAACGTGTACGACCCAGCCACGCTACTCGACGCGATCGACGATCACACCCTCGGCGTGCTCACCGGTTTCGGGCTGGCAATGGTGCTCCAGAACATCGCGATGATCACAGCGGTGGTCATGACGCGACGGCACGGTGCGATCTCGATTCCGTTGCCCTGCACCTACCTGTGGTTCGCGCACGACCTCGGGGTCGTCGCCCGCTTCAACGTGTGGTTCAGCACCTATGACCACTGGTTCCTCAAGCTGTTCTGGCTCGGACTCCTCAGCGCCCTGATCATCGAACTGATCTTCCTGTGGCAAGCGATCAAAGTTGGTCGCGCCGAGTATCTGCCGGGTGGCACTCAAGCGCAGTGGACAGCGTTGGTGGCTGGAGGTGCCATCGCAAGCGTGGTGCTCTGGGAGTATTTGAAGGTCATGTTCGACGATCCCATATATCAAGCGGCGCCGGCGATTACGTTGTTCCTGCTACCTTTCATCGCCGCTGCGCTGTTGCTGCGTCGCCGTTCGGCGATTGCGCAGTCGCCACTGGTGTACGGCTGCTTCGCCGCGATGGTGCCCTTGTGGTGGGGCGTCACAGCGGGGGCATATGGTGGCGCGTTCAGGTCTTGGCAGTACCTCACAACGGGCGTGCTGGCGTTCACCATGCTGATCGGCGTGACTGTCGCTGTGCATCGGATGCGGTGCGCGGGCGCATCGGCAGACGTGCGGGGATCGGTACCGGCCGATTACCTGGCGGGAGATACCGGGGCTGTCCCGTCGCCGAAGTGAAACAGAATCTGGACGGAGCAGCGGCCCCACCGGCGATCTTGTGCTGCTAGGTGCGGCGCGTTTAGCGGCGCGCTCAACCCGAGTTTTTGCCGCGCACATGCTCTGCGGCCGAATGTGCGTCGACACCGGCCATTCGCAGAATCATCTCCGCACAGGTGATGTCGGCGTTGCGGCCCAGACGCCCGTCGAGGATGCCGTGTATCACCTCGAACGCTCCTGCCATGCACATGGTGAGCGTGGTGGCGAGGTCGTCGATGGTGAAGACACCCTCGTCCGCCCCGCGCTCGAGCACCGCACCAGCCTGCTTACGGATGATGCGCTCGAAACGACGCTCGGCCTGTTCGAGGTTGACCAGGAGGCGGGCCAGATTCGGCTCGTTGTAGGCCACCTGAACGATCGCGCGAGTGGATGCCACGACCGCCTCGATGGGATCGGCGGCTTGCGGCGACTGCGCCACCGAGTCGGCCAGTCCGACAATAGTGTCGGCGATAACAGCTTCGACGATGTCGTCCTTCGAGTCGAACTGGTTGTAGAACGTACCGAAGGCGACGTCCGCGCGCTCGGTGACATCGCTGATCCGCAGGCTGTCCAGCCCGCGCTCGGCGATGATCTCGCGCGCCGCCTGGATGAGGCCTTCGCGGGTTCGGGCCTGGCGGCGTGCCGTGCGGGACATTTCCGGCAATGGTTCTGCCACGCCTGAAGGCTACGGGTAGGTTCTTCGGACCCGGTGTGATTTGGCGATCATTCGTGATTCTATGATCACTTCACCGGTAGCCTGCTGCTGTGGCAATCCAGGGGAATCGCGGGGCTGGCCGCTGCGCGGCGGATCCGGGCTGCCGGCGGAACCCTGGTGGTGTTGAGATTGGCTTCCGGCGACATCGTCGTGGGTGGCTCCTCATGCTTCGTTGATCACGACGGGTTCGCGGCGCTCGACCGGCGCCTCGGCGCGGTGATCGTCACGGATGGCACGCAGTAACAACACAGTCATGACAGTGAACCAGCTGAAGAAGATGGTGAGTGGAATCCACCAGGCGAAGACGCCGTTCCAGGCGAGCGGCCCGCTCTTGAAGAAGACGATGAACGCGGCGGGAACCCACATCATCGAGACCCAGACGTTGTAGTAGCCGGCCCAGCGCGGGAAGACCGGCTTGGCCCTCTTGTCGAGCAGGATCGCCACGCCCAGCGACATCACCATGAGGCAGGCCGACGAGATGATTCCGAGGAACATCAGCCAAGACATGTCGTTGAGCATCTGAACCAACTGAGGGTCCCACTCGTCGATGCGGTACAGCGCCGTCTGCCAGATCGCGAACGGGAACAGGAACTCGACGCACAGCAGACCACCGGAGATCAGCTGCGTCTCCGCCAGCACCGAGCGGACACCTTCCATGCGCCGCATTTGGGCGGCGATCGCCGCGCAGAACGGGACCAGCAGCGAGCACGCGAACAGGCTGATCACCAGGCCGAGCCGGATCATGTTGGTGTTGTCGCTGAACTGGGCCACCACCTGCTCGGGGGTGTTGGCCGGATCCGGCGGCGGGATGAACCGGCTCAGGAACGCGAACGCCGCCGCCCAGGTGGCGACCATCACGGGTCCGGCCCAGACACAGATTCGCTGCGCGGTGATGTTCATGGGTTGCATGGTTGCCGTCCTCCGAGCCGCACTCAGCGGGTTTCTTCTTTGAGGGCCTGCTGGGCGGCGAGCCGCCCGCACCAGCCGCTGATCGTTCCGCCCGGATGCGAGCCAGCCCCGGCCAGATATAGGCCGGGGAAAGGCGTGGTGTAGCCGCCGAGGCCGTGCGCCGGTCGGTTGGTACCCAGCCGCAATGGGGTCATGTCGACATGGAAATAGCATCCCTTGGGCGTTGCGAAGCGGTCTTCGAAGTCTTTGGGGGTGTGCACGATTCGGCCGATCTCGGCGTCGAGGCCGGACAGGAACCGCTCGGCGGACTTGGTGATCGTCTGGGTGTAGAGGTCCTTGTTGACCTGCCAGCCGCCCACCGGGTCGGCGGGCACATTCGAGTGCAGATACAACACGTCCTGTCCGGCCGGGGCGATCGTCGGGTCGTTGGCCGAGAGCACCGACATATACACCGGTGGCACCTCGATCATTTCGCCCCGCTTGTTCGACCCCAGATGTGCGTAGTGCTCCTCCAGGGTGCCTGTCATCAGCGTGGTACGGCGCACGTCGAATCCGTCGCGCCGTTTGGCGGCCGCCTTGGGATAGTCGAGGCGGCCACCGACGGCGAAGTCGATCTTGAACGCCGCGGTGTTGACGCCGTTGGCGGGGATCATCGCCACCTTGTTGGCCAGCTGCCGATCCGCCGCGCCCTCGGGCAGCAGCTTGCCGAGGGCGATTTGCGGTGCGCAGCTGGCGAGCACACCGTGCCGAGCCCGGACCTCGGTGCCGTCGGTCAGCCGCACACCCGCGGCGTGGTTTTCGACGAGAAGGATCTCATCGACTCCGTTGCCCAGCCGGATTTCGCCGCCGTGGGAGCTGATCTTGGCGGCGAAGGCATTCATCAACCCCGTCATGCCGCCGCGTGGCCGCAAGATGCCTTGCTTGCGGTGGGTCGCGTGGTAGCCCATCAGATACACGCCGGTTCCTTCGAGGTCGGCTGGGCCGAGCATGGAGGTCCAGTAGGCCCACAATCCGCGTGCCGCATCGCTTTCGAAGGTTTCTGAAATCATCTCGAAGACGGACAGGACCACCATCTTCCCGAGCAGGGTCCGCGACCTGCGGTCCGGGAGGAGCTTGACGGCGAGCCGGCCGATCTCGCGCTTGGTCAAGGACGGATACCGCACCACCAAGCCGTCCACCAGGTCCATGATCAGATCCAGGGTCGGCCGGATCTCGGCATACGTCGTGGCGTCGCGCGGCGAGAATTTTCGGAACTCATCAAGGGTCCGATTGAAGTCCCGGAACAACAGCAGGGTGTCGCCGTCCTCGTTGATCCAGCCATACGGCGCCTCCAGCGGGATCGGTTGGTAGCCGAACTTTTTCAGTCCGAGTTCCTCGGTCAGCGGGGTCTGGGCCATCAGCATGTCGTCCATGGCGCCAACGCTCAGCAGGTGCTCGGGCGCCTCCGGCACCCAGGCGCGGCTGGCCGACAATCCGCCGATGAACGACAGTTGGTCCACTACCAGCACCGAGCGGCCCGCCTCACCCAGCGTGCAAGCGGCGCTGAGCCCGTTATGTCCGGCTCCGACGATTACGTAGTCGAAATCTTGTTCTGTCACGGTCTTCCCGTCGTTGTGGGCGGTTTGGTCACACGGACGAGGCGAGTCGGTCGGCGAATACCGCCGAGACGCGGGCCGCGGCCTCCTTACCGGAGACCAGACCGCCGTTGAGTCCGGGGATCCGGTCGAGGTCGCTGGCGAACTGCACGCGTGCAGCGTGATCGATCTTGTTGCGGAAGTCGGCGATCTGACTGAACCTCCCGCGGTAGAGCACGGGCACCGATTCGGGCCAGCGCATGACGGCGTGCTCCTCGAGCGCGCCGGGGAGCGAGCCGTAGTAGTACTTGACCCGCTCCAGTGCGTGTCCGAGTAGGTAGTCGTCGTCGCGGTTGTCGGTGCGGTTCAGATATGCCGGCGACAGCAACACCGAGATGAGGCCCTTGCCTTCCGGTGCGCGCCCCGGCGCCTTGTTGTGGTCGGCGATCACCGCGATGGTGTCAGGGTCGTCATACGGCGAAACCATCGAAAACGTGCCAGGGTCGTTGGGGCGCAACGAGAATCCCATCGAGACGTTGCCCAGCCGGTGATAGCGCGCCGTTTCGTACAGTGCCCGGTGGTTGTCGTCCATCTGCGGGTACATGTCCAGTGCCGGTTGTGCCGTGGTCGCAATGACCGCGGTGTCGAATGTCTCGGACTGCTCACCGGCGGACGTCGGCGCCGAGTAGCTGACCTCGACGGCCGAACCCGTGTCGGTCACGTTCGCGACCGTGTGCTCGAGTCGGGTGTCGACGAGGGTGGCCAGCTTGTTGGGCAGCCCACCCACACCCGAGGTCAGGTTGTACACCGATTTCACCAGCATGTTGCGCACCGTCCACAGCAGCAGGGCGACCGAGGTGTCGTGGTCTTCGTGCACCCAGGTTCCGCTGACCAACGGCGCCGATAGGTAGCGCGCCAATTCCTCGCCGAGCACTCGGCGGCTGTAGTCGAGCACGGTTTCGTTGTCGAGCGCGGCGAGTTCGTCGTAGGTGTCGTAACCAAGGCCGTTGCGGTGCTTGAACACGTCGGCGAACAATTTGAGTGCCTTGATCTTGCCGGGCCACGACAGGACGTCGGTGGCGATACTGGCCCGCACCGGTTTCGCGAGATCGAGGTAGTGGTTCTTTCCTTGCCGCGGCATGCCGAAAATCACTGGTGTCTCGACGAATTCATCGGTGAGCCCCACCTCGTGGATCATCGCGACGGCCTCGCGGTAGGTTCCCAGATACACGGCGGTGCCCAGGTCCATCAGGAAGTCGCCCTTGCGGATCGACCAGATGCGACCGCCGACCCGGTCCCGTGTCTCGAACACGGTGACCTTGAACCCGGCCTTCTTGAGTTCGTAGGCCGCGGCCATTCCGGCGATGCCGCCGCCGATCACCGCCGCGGTGCTGTGCTGTGTCATGGCTGCCTTTCGGGAAGGAGTTCTGGGCGGTCGGGTGCCGATTCACGGGAGATCGGCTTGCTCGGGTCGGGGCAGTTGAATGCTGTTGTCGGGCCGCATACCCCGCCGTTGCGCCACTCCCGTTCGATGTGCGGTTGCGGCATCGGCCCGGCGTGCATCGCATACAGCGTGTAGGGAATGTTGAACGCGATGAGGATCGCCAGCTGGCAGGCCCCGGCGATCGCGCAGAAGCGCGCGAAGGTCTTCGTGCCCTCCCGTTTGAACTTCAGCTTGTCGATGCCGCGCTCCGGCCAGGACCGGCCCTTGTCGTCGCGGAAGAAGTGTAGGCAGCTCAGGATGATGAACGTGCCCGGCCAGCTGAGCGGTTCGTAGATCGGGAACTGGTGATCGGTGCCGGCGAACAGGGTCAGTTGCGGAATGGTCGCCGAGTAGCTGATCAAACCCGTTCTGGTCATGATGAGCTCGACGATGATGTCGCCGAGGATCATCACCAGGTAGGTCTGCGCGATGAGGCGGAACACAGTGCGGGAGGGATCTTTTCGGCGCTGATATGCCATGTACTTGGACCCGGCGTACCCGGCCATGGCGCACATCCACAGGTATGCGGTGAAGTAGACCATCGGCACCGGGATCAACTCGCCGTTGCCCGAGCTCCAACCGGGAACGTAGGGCAGCCAGCTGCCGAAGTTGACGAATGTGGTGGCGTACTGAAACTGGTAGGTGATCCAGTTAAGCCACGGCTCCTGGAAGAACATCAGCCATCCGCCCAGGAAGAACAGTCCGTCGAAGCTGAAGCGGCCGGTCTGGATCTTCGGCTTGATCACGAAGTGCCACAGAATCCAACCGGTGATGAAGATGCCGAAGACCACCTCGACGCAGCGGACCAGAATGACGTACCAGGTGGGCTCCTCGCCGCGGCCCAGCGTGTTGGGAGTGAAGTCGCCGCTGACGACCCACATGGTCCAGCAGTAGGCGATCAGGGCCAGCCAGAGGACGCCGTGGACGACCCAAACCTTGGCCCACGTTCCCTCGCCATGTGCCGATACCGTGCCCTCCGGGTCGACCTGTCGAGGCGCGGTGGTCGTGAACGCGCGTTCATGGGCCATCTGACGACGATAACACCAAGAACCTGATTATGAACAGATATCTGTTTAGGAACAGATAGGGGTACACTCCGCACGTGAGGACTGCCGCACGGCGCCGGCCGAAGACGAACCAGGAACGCGTCGAGGAGTCGACGGTGGCACTCATTGCGTCGGCGATCGAACTGTTCGCCCATCGGGGCTATGACCGGACGACCGCCGCCGAGATCGGCATCAACGCCGGCTTCAGCCGCAATATGGTGCGTGACCGGTATGGGTCCAAAGATGCGTTACTGCAGTCGGTGTTCGATACCTTCGCGCAACTGTTGCTGCCCGCGGTGCGTCGGGAACGGACCGGCACGGGACTCGATCACGTCCTGGGCACGCTCGACGATCTGCGTGGTGCGGTGGAGCAGGAGCCCGAGACGGTGCGGGCGATGGTCGTCCTGACATTCGAAACCCCGGGTCCGCTGCACGATTTCGCGGACTGGTTTGACCGGCTTATCGCCGACTACGAGGCCGAGCTTGTCGAACACCTCGCCGCCGGCCAGTCCGACGGGTCGGTGCGCCGTGACATTGACCCCGTGCGCGAAGCCGAGGTCTTCGTCTCCTATGCGATCGGGCTGTGCTTCCGGTGGGCGCTGCGGCGCGCCGCCTACGACTTTCCCGGGGAGATCAGCGCGTGGCGGACCCGGCTGGCGAAGCGGTTGGGCAATCGGGTCTAGCCGGGCGGCACGAACGGGCGGTACAAGGTGTTCCAGACGATGTAGGTGTAGTCGAGCCGCTCGGTCTCGGCGGTGCCGCCCACGAGGCGGTGCAACCGAGCGTGTTCGCAGGCTCATCGGTTCCATGGCGAAATTCGTTCACACCTCTACGATTTCCCAACACGGAGCGAGCAGGGATGCTTGAGCTAATCGTTCGTCTTCGGTCATGTGGCGCCGTAACGCGCCGATCGCGACGAGGATCACGTAGGCCGGCTGCAGCCACCGCGCGAGGATGAATCGATCGCGATGTATCGCGCGGCCGGTGGTCGACCGCTTCACTACTTCGACTACTTCAGGAAGTTGGCGGCGCGCGCGACGCCGAACACGACGCCGGCGAGTCGGATCTTTGTCGACGGTTTCAGCAGCGCCGTGGTCAACCCGGAGCGGACCAATCGGTCGACCCGCAACAGGTGGACCCTGGGTTGCGAGCGGATAGCGTGCGGCCAGCGCGGTGGCGCCGGTATCGACGCGATAGCTGATATTTTCGAGCCACTGGCGCGTAATAACAAAGGCGTCAACGGACGTTAACGTTGATCACGGGGACTTGGTGCCGCGAGAAAATTGGGGGGTCCCACGATGGCCTATACGCCGAGTGACTGGCCGGACCCGCTGCACGAACAAAGTGGGCCCGAGACCTATTGGAGTACGGTCAACCTCGCGGAGGCCGTCCCTGGTGTACCGACACCGCTGTCGTGGTCGATCTTCTCGGTGGGCAACGAGATTTCGGTACCACACGCCTATCACGGGCTGGGAATCCTGTCTCGGCGCTGGACGCGACGAGCGGAGCGCGTGGATGAGCGTTTCGCGGCGGTGTTCTACGGTCATGCGGCCCTCAATGTCACAAGGCTGCGTCAGGTCGCCGACCTGACCCCCGGTACATCCGGCGACGCGATGGAACACCAACTGCTGGGTTCTGTCCGCGAAGAAATGCCCAGCCATGACTCGATCCGGCGCCTGCCATTCGTGCTAGCCAGATTCCCGGTCAAGGCGGCGCGAGTACCGGCGCAGCTGAGGCGGTTGCATCGCGATCAGCACCACTGGTGGACAACCTCGACATCGGGACTCCCGCGGTGTTCTGCGCGGTCGCTGCTGGCTGAGGCGGTGGCGAAGTTCGACGCCGCCATGCGCATTCACATGATCGGGCTCACGGTCAGCCAAGCCCTCTTCGAGCAGCTGACTCGGCTTGCCCGGGCTGCCGGCGACCCGAGCTTGGTGGCCGAGCTGGCGGCGGGTTACGGCGGCTTCGAGGAGGCGCAGATGGTCGCCGAGCTGTGGAAGGTGTCTCGGCAGGAAAAAACGGTCGCCGACTTCACCGCCCGCTACGGTTTCCATGGGCCCGACGAAGGGGAGGTGTCGGCGACGTCGTGGCGCGAGGACCCGGGTCTCGTCGCGTCGTTGGCCGCCGTTTACGCGCGAAGCGGTGCCGAGGATCGCACTGCCGAACGGGCGGAGCGGTCCTCGAAGCGGATGGCGGCCGAGCGCACTCTGCAGGCCAAAATTCCTGTCGGCCAGCGGGTCAAGGCAAGAGTGCTGTTCAAGCTTGCAGAGCGCTACATGCCGCTGCGGGAAGTCGGCAAGGCGGCGTTTCTGATGGCACTCGACGTGGCGCGGTACGCCGCGCGTCGGCACGGCGCCGAACTCGCGGGCGCGGGTGTTCTTGACGATCCCGATGACGTGTTCGCCTTCACGGCGACGGAGATTCAGCGCGGACTCGATGACCCCCGGTGGCGTGACCACGTGCCGGACGTGGCCAAGCAGCGCCAGGTCAAGCGCGCGGAGTACCAGCAGCTCGATGTCCCGGACAGATGGGAGGGCATGCCCGAACCGACCGCTTCGAGCGCTCCGCGCGAGCAGGCCCGCCCGGGGGACACCCTGTCCGGGGTTTCGGTGACCAACGGCGTCGTCGAGGGGTACGCGCGGGTGGCGACCTCGTTGGAGGTGGCAGAGGATCTCGAGGAAGACGAGATCCTGGTCTGCGAAGTCACCGACCCAAGCTGGTGCGCTTTGTTCCCGTTGGTCTCCGGAATGGTCGTCGACATCGGTGGACCGTTGAGCCACGCGGCGATCGTCGCCCGGGAAATGGGGATACCCTGCGTGGTCAACACCGGAGATGCGGTGCGGCGCATCGTGACCGGTATGCGCATTCGGCTCGACGCGACCCACGGAACGGTGACCGTCCTCGATGTTTCCGCTCAACCTGCTGTGGGGTGAGGGGGCAGGAGAACACCGTCATGCGGCGCGTGCTTCGATGACGGACCGGCCGGCATCGACGGCTGTCGCTGGGGTTCATCGGATCAGAACTCCGTCACGCCTGCAAAGCGTCGAAGGATTCAAGGTCGACGATCATGTTGGTCATGCGCTCGAGATTGGCCAGTGATACCTCGTCGGGCTGCATCGCGGGCTGCAGTCGGCCCGCGCCAATGGTGTAGAGCCAAAAGGCAAGCCCGTGGAATGGTTGTTGTCGGTAAGCGAGCCACGCATTGTCGAAGCTCAGCGCGGGCCCGCCGGCGGCGTGCAGGCGGTCGATGTAGAGCTCGATCAGCTCGCGCTCCCAATCGCGGCGGTCGTCCACGGTGAGTGCGGAGCTCAGGGCGTAGGCGACATCAAGTGCCCAATTGCCGCGGGACAGCAACTGCCAGTCGTATAGACCCATGCCCTGGTCGGCTGTCAGATACCAGTTGCGGGAGTGGACGTCGGAGTGCAGCAGGGTTTGCGGTCCGAATTTGTGCCGTGCCAGCGAGCCCATTACGGCGCCCCAGACGTCGGCCCGGCGGCGCACGAACTCGGCGGGAAAGGCGGCCTCGGCACGATCGAAACCGATCAGTGTGCGCCGGGGGAAGCCGATGGTGTCGTTGACGTCGCGCTGCCAGCGTTCGGCATCTTTGATGATGGCCAGGTCGCCGGCAAACCGTGGGCTCTCCCAGAGGTTTCCGTGCAGCGTCGCCAACGTCTCGACGATCGCTTCGGCGCGCTTCCGGTTGATGTAGTGCTGGGTGGGATCGCCGAAGGTGACCCCCTTCGACTCGACCACATCCTCGAGGAGGAACATCGACCGGCCTGACCGCAGATCGACCGCAGTGTGATATCCGATCGGCGCTTCGATCTCGAGACTCGGCCGGATGCGATCGTAGAAGAGCGCCTCGCATTCCAGGGCCGCCGAAGGCACGGTCACTGCACGGGAGGTGAAGTGCGGCGTGGACTTGGTGAACACCGAAATCGGCAGGCCCGCTTGCAGACCGGCATCGTTGTAGTCGAGGCGCAGTGTCCGCCGGGTGGTGGAGCCGTCGCTCCCCGATCCGATGCTCACGGTGGTCACCCATGCGCCCGGATGGTTGCGGCAGAGTGCCGCGGTGAGCCATTGCGTGGTGAGCGCGCCCACCGAAGGGGGAATCTCGGTGAGCATCACGGGTCTGGGGCGGCGAACGCGTTCGAGCACGACGTGCGACCCGATGCGGGCCAGTTGTCCGGCGACTTTCACCTTCTTGGCGAGCTGCTCGCGCAGTCCCTGTCCGTCCACCGATGGGTCTGACATGAAATATTGATACCATCTATGTCATAAATAGTGAATGGCGCTGCGGAATGCTTCGGGCCGAATGATCCGTGGTCGAGCTGAACTCAACCGCTGTGCGGAATCTCGTGTCCCCGGCTCGGGGGCACGCGGTCGGCGAATCGGGCCGGTCGCTTCTCGTTGAACGCGCGGGTCGCTTCGACGAAGTCGGGTTGTTCCTGGAGCAAACCCTGAGTGTCCGCTTCATAGCCGAGTTGGTCGGCGAGGTCGACCTCCAGCGCACGCTGAAAGGCTCGTTTGGCGGCGGCGACACTGGTGGACAGGTTATCGAACGACGTGCCAAGGCCGATGGCGTCGGTCAGCGCCGCTCCATCCTCGGCCAGCTGATTCACCAACCCCCACTCTTTTGCCTCGGGCGCCGTGAGCGGGCGTGCGAGCAAGGCGAGCTCATTGGCCCGACCGAGGCCGACGATGCGCGGCAGAAGCCACGTTGAACCCGCGTCGGGCATCAATCCGACCTTGGCGAACGACAATTGGAACTTGGCTGATCTGGCCGCAATCCTGAGATCGCACGCCAGAGCGAGCGACACCCCTGCGCCGGCGGCGACGCCATTGACGGCGGCAATTATCGGTAGGTGAAGCGAGCGCATCGTCAGGATCAGCGGATTCCAGGTGTCGTGCAGCACCTGACGCGCGCTGCCGGTATCGCCGGAGATGTCGGCGCCGGCGCAGAACCCGCGCCCGGCTCCGGTCAATACCACCGCGCGCACCTGCGCGTCGGCCTCGAGCTCAAGGAATGCGGCCTCCAGGGTGCCACCGACTTCGGGAGTGATCGCATTCAGCCGGTCGGGCCGGTTGATCGTGATGACGGCCACCGAGCGGTCCCGCTCGACGAGGACGCTCTGGTCGCCGTGCCCCGCATCCCCGGGGACGTTCGGCGCAGTCGATGCCGACATGTTCGGTGCCCCTTACCCGTCGAGGTGAACGATCGTTTTAGGCAGGGAACTTGCCACGGTCAGCGGGGAGAGGCTGTGATGGGTTGTGCGGGCAGCGTGTCGGAGAGCTCAGTCCGGTCGTGCAGAATGGCCTTGCGCAGGACGATGACACCGAGGATGAACGACACGCCGAACATGGTCGCCGGAATCCAGATGCCGAACAGGCCGTTCCAGGCGAACGGGCCGTCGTAGAAGAAGAACATCAACTGATCCGGGACGATGGTGATCGCGATCCACAGGTTGGCGTAGCCGAACCAGCGCGGGAAGGTCGGATTGCGGCTTCTTGTCGCACAACACGGCGACCATGAGCGACAGCGGCATGGCGAGATAAAATGGTGATACCACCGAGGAACTGCAACCATGACATGTCGTTCATCAGCAGCAGCAGGTTCGGGTCACGATCGGGCCGGTAGGCCGCGGTCAACCACCAGATTGCCGGGTAGAAGCTGAGCACCATGTTGCCGGCAGCGCCGAGGAGAAATGTGTAGGTGAGGATGCCGGCACCGCGCTCGATCCGCGAGATGTACTGCGCCATCGTCGCCGCGAACGGGAGGAAGACCAGCGCCGACAGCATCACCAGCAGCATGCCGATGCGGATGCGCATGTAGTCCGAGTCGTACATCGCCGCGATCTCGGCCACGCTGTCGGTGGGGGGTGTCGGGGGCAACCACCCCGCGACGAGTCCGAAGCCGCCGAATATCGTGACGAGGTAGCCGATTCCGCACCATGCGCCGAACATCTGCACCTTCGACTTGGTTAACTCATCCACGAATTTCTCCTAGGCATCATCGCGGCGTGAACGATCGCTCACTTCCCTGAGTGTAGAAACCCCTCAGGCGTATAGCAAGAGTGCCTGGGGCCGCAAGGTGATGTCGCGCACCGCCGCGCCTCACGTCGGTTGGTAGCTGGCCCGGGATTCCGACCACGAGGTCAGCGGCACGCCGGCGCGCCTGGCGTCCGCGATGACCACCACGCTCCAGATGTGCTCTGCGGGTCGTAGGTTGTCACGCTAGCCACGCAAACCTATTGAGCCGCTGATGATTTCGCGCTGTATCTCGTTGGTGCCGGCGTAGATCGGCAACACCAGTGAGTGGCGAACATGGCTTTCCATGTCGTATTCGGTGGCATAGCCATAGCCGCCCATCATCTGCATGCCCTCCAGCGCAATGCGCTTGGCTACCTCGGACGTCTTCAATTTCGCCATCGAGGTCATGCGGGTGGTGACCGGGTCGGCGCCCTGTTCGAGTCTTTCGGCGACTTCGTACGTCAGCAGCCTCGCACACTCCAGGTCGGTGGCCAGATCGGCGATCCGGTGACGCAGGGCCTGGAAGGTGCCGATCGATCGTCCGAACTGCTTGCGCTCCTTGACGTAGGCGATGGCGTCGTCGAGCGCACGCGCCCCGATGCCCAGACCGACGGCGGCGCCCAGCAGCCGCTCGCCGTCGAGGCCGGCCATGATCTGCGGGAATCCCCGTCCGACCTCACCCACCACGTTCTCGGCGGGCACGAAGCAGTCGGTGAAGAAGACGTCGTTCACCTCGCGTCCGCCCAGCGTGGAGATCCGGCGCGTTGCTCACTCCGTCGCTGTCGGCGGGCACCTCGAAGATCGTCAGCCCCGCGTGCGGCTTGTCCTCGCGGCTGGTGCGGGCGACCAGCAGGATACGTCCGGCCCGGTGGGCGTAGGAGCACCAGGTCTTCTGGCCGTTGAGAACATAGCCCCCGCTGGCCGGTTCGGCCGCGCAGGACACGGCTGCCACATCGGATCCCGCGCCCGGCTCGGAGATTGAGATCGACATGATCTCACCGGCCGACGATCGCCGACAGCGCTTCGGTTTTCTGGTCCTCGGACCCGAAGCGCTTGTAGCATCCGGCCACGGTCGTGGTGGGGCCCAGTGCCTTCACCGGCGCGAGACCGCGCCACAGCTCTTCGAACAGGATCGTCTGCTCGACGTAGGTACCACCGGATCCGCCGTACTCCTCGGCGATGGCCACACCGAGCCAGCCGAGCTCGGCGAGCTTCTTGTAGAGAATCCCCGACTGGTCTTCCTCGTCCGGGTCCAGCAGCGACTCGCGTTGTTCCCGGGTGGCACATTCCCTGGCGCAGAAATTGCGCACCGCCTCGGCGAAGTCGCGTTGTTCCACGGTGAGACTCATCCCTGTGGAAACCTCCTGTCCGGGAACAGCCCGGCGGCAACCCCGTTGCGGAGCACCGCCGGCGCACCACCGGCGACGACGTTGGTCACGCAGTCACGGTGGATCCGCTGGATCGGGTGGTCGGTCGTCACGCCGTACCCACCGTGCAGTTCCATCGCCTTGAGGGTGATCTGCGGGCCGGCGGTTGCGCCGAAGAGTTTGGCCTGGGTCACCTCGGCGAGTTTGGGGAACCGGCCCTCGATCGCCGACGCCGCAGCGCGGTAGGCGAGCAGACGCAACGCCTCGATCTGCACCCAGATGTCGGCAAGCGTGTGATAGACCGCCTGAAAATCGAGGATCGGCTTGCCGAACGCCTCGCGTTGCTGGGTGTATTTGGCGGCTTCGTCGTAGGCGGCCTGACTGAAACCCAGCCAGAAGCCGCAGTTGTGCAGGCGCTCGAGGTTGAACGCCGTCATCAACCGGGCGAACTTGCCGGGACCGACGATGATGTTCTCGGCCGGTACCCGGACATCGGTGAGCACCATGTCGCCGTGATGGATGCCGCGGTCGCCGATGAAGACCGGTCCCCGCCGGATTTCCACACCGGGCATCGACGTCTCCACTACCACGGCGCCGATGCCCTTGGCGCCCGGAATGTCGTCGAAGCGAACGAAGGTCGCGTTCAGGTCGTTGACGTTGCTTCCGGTCAGGAAGCTCTTGGTGCCGTTGAGGACGAACGCGTCCCCGTCGTGCACGGCCGTCGTCGTCAGGTGCGTCAGCGCGGAACCGGCGTCGGGCTCGGTCAAGGCGATATTGCAGGCGCGGCGGCCGGCGACGATGTCATGCAGATACTTCTCCTTGACGGCTTCGTCGCCAAGCAGGAACATCGACGGGCCCGGGCCGCTGGTGCAGAACACCGGTTCGGGCGGCAACCACGACTGCGCGTACCGGAACAGTGCCTCGACGACGATCAGGTACTCGACAGCGCCGCCGCCGCGGCCGCCGTACTCGGTCGGCATCGCGATTCCAAACAAGCCCTCGGCGCCCACGCGGTCGAAGATCTCGCGGTACGGCGCCTCGTCGGACTCGTCCCACCTGCGGGCTTCCTCGGCGAACGAGCGGCCGAGTTTCTCGGCGCGCGCCTGCAGGTCTTGCTGCTCGGAAGTCAGGGTGAAGTCCATCGTCAGCGGCGCTCCTCTTTCGCGACGGTCAGCGCCATCTCCTCGAAATCCCAGGTATTCGGCGAGTTTCCCGCCTCGCGCAGCTTGTGCTTCATCACGCGGCCGACGCCGTTGCGGGGCAGTGCGTCGAGGAAGTCGACGTAGCGCGGGATCGCGAAGTAGGGCAGGTTGTTCTTGAAGAAGTCGAACAGCTCACCGGGGGTCATCTCGGCGTTGGCGACGATGCACGCCTTGATGTCGTCCTCGGTGAGCTCGGAGGCCACCGCGTGCACGGCCGACTCCACCACCGCCGGATGCCGACTGATCACCGCCTCCAGTTCGAGGCTAGAGATGTTCTCGCCGCGCCGGCGCAGGCAGTCCTTCTTGCGGTCGACGAACATGAACGCACCGCTGGGAAGGCGCCGGCCGTAGTCGCCGGTGTGGTACCACAGGCCCCCGAACGCATCGAGGGTCGCCTGGGGCTGCTCGAAGTAGCCCTCGAACATCGCATACGGCGTCTTCGGGCGCAGGCAGATCTCGCCGGTCGCCTCGCCTTCGAGCACGTTGCCGCCGTCGTCGAGGAGTTCGACCTCGAGGTCGGGTGCCGCGATCCCGCAGCCGAGCGGGTCGCGTCGAGGTGAAGACAGGGGCGTCAGCGTGGCGGGCATGCACTCGGTCTGGCCGAAGATGTCCACCCATGGATCCACACCGAAGCGGTCCCGGAACTGAGCCTGTGCGTCCAACGACAGGGGCGCGCACATGATGCGACGGACGCGGTGGCCGCGGTCGGCGGCCGACGGGTCGGTTGCCAGGATCGCCGCACCCATTGCGCCGACGGCGATCATGAGGGTGGCGCCGACGTCCTTGGCGCGGGGAAAGTAGTCCCGAGCGCTGAATGTCGCTTGAAGGTAGGCCGGGATCCCATAGACCAACGGCAGCGTCACCGTGACCAGCCGAGCGCCGGCATGAAACAGGGGGAGACCGGCGAACAGGACATCGTCCTCGCCGACCTCAAGCGCGGCGCCGATGACCTCGCCACTGCGGCAGTAGTAGCCATGGCTGGCCACACACCCTTTGGGCAGACCGGTCGTACCGGACGTGTACAGGATCGACATCGTGTCCGCGGCGGTGACGTCGACCTGTGGCGGCATCGGGCCGTGGTCGAACAATGTGGCGTAAGCGACCTCGTCGCCCACCGGGTCGTCCAGCGCGACCACGGTTTGCAGATCGGGAAGTTCGCCGCGCAGCGGGGCCAGCGCATCGCGTCCAGACGCGTCGGTGATCAGGACGCCGGACCGCGACTGGCGGAGCTGATGCCGCAGGAAGTCGCCCTTGAGGTAGGCGTTGAGCGGAACCTGCACCGCCCCGATCTTCGCCACCCCGTAGAACGACTCGAGTAATTCGGTGCGGTTGGGGCTAAGCGTCGCCACCCGGTCACCTCGCTCGACACCGAGTTCGGCCAGACCGGCTGCCAGAGCGTCGGATCGGCGGTCCATCTCGGCGTAGGTGAAGGCATCGTCGTCCATGACGCAGCAGACCCGATCTGGGCTGGCGGCGGCTCGGGCACGGAGGATATTGCCGATCGCGTCACGAGTCATGGCCATATATTACAGATGATCTATCTCAAAAAGATAGGGGAGGGCTCCGACGCCGGGGCCGCGGTCGAAAACCTCACAGAACTGTCCGCATAGCGGTCCGGAAAGTTTCGAGATTGATACGGTCAGAAATAATGGATGGACCTCGAGCCGACCTCCGGTCAGACCACGACCGCGTCTGGCAAGAACTGGATTGGTCAGCGCATCTGCACTTTGCGACAGTTCGGGGCCGGCGTATCCGCTACGCGGACATGGGACGCGGTCCCGCGGTCGTATTGATCCACGGACAGGGTGGTTCCTGGCGGTGGTGGTTACGAACCCTGCCCGCCTTGGCGGCACACAGCCGGGTCGTCGCGGTGGACTTGCCCGGCTTCGGCGAATCCGATCGCATCGGCACCGAGGACGTATTCGGCGAACATGTCGCGACAGTCGTCGGTCTGCTGGATCACCTCGGCCTGTCCGAAGCCGTCCTGGTGGGCCATTCGATGGGTGGGTTGGTGTCGCTGCGGGCTGCGTGCGACCACCCCGACCGGGTTTCTGGGCTGCTGTTGACCAATGCCGGAGGGGCCGCCCTGAGTGCGCTGCGGCTCCGATTCATCGTCACTGGCCTGCGGGTCTTCAACACCGTTTTCGCAGTGCCCTGGGTGGCCGGGGCGGTCGCACGGAGAGGCTGGTTGCGATCGGCGTTGTTTGCTGCCGCGGTGCACGACCGGCGGACATTGTCGACGGCGTTGGCGATGCAGATCGTTCCCGGAATGGCATCGCCAGGATATGTCGAATCGCTCGAGGCGGCGGCAAGGGCGGCGAGTCAGGTCACTCCCGAGGCCGTGACGTGCGCATCGCTTGTCGTGTGGGGCGAAAGGGACAGAATTCTGCCGGTGTCGTTGGGCCGTTCACTTGCTCAAACCATCCCTGATGCGCGCTTCGTTGGGCTCGCGGACGTCGGCCACTGCGCAATGATCGAGGCTCCCGAGCGGTTCAGCCGGCTCGTCGGCGACTTCTTGCGAGATGCGGCCGGAGGCCGAGCAGCGCCGGGGGAACCCTGATAGGTGTGCCGCGCTCCGCGTCCCCTTTCAACAGAACTCTGGGGTAGCGAAGCGGCCTCGGTTTCTGGGGAATGACCCGCCTCGGACAAGAATCCTCGGACGTCTGCATGCACCCTCAGCGTTGCGGGACGCGGGGGCTCTAAACTCAAGGTCGGCCTGAGCGCCTCGTCACCGAGTCATATCTCGCAGCTAAGGAGCGTTGTGGCATCGAAACCGAAGACCACCGTCACCAGTCGGCCCCGTGGGCGTCCTCGGCTGACGATCGACCGGGACGCGGTTGCCGACGCTGTGGCGGAACTCTTTGACGAGGGGGGCTACGAGGCGGTATCGATCGTCGACACCGCCGAGAAGCTGTCGGTGTCGCGGGCAACGCTGTACCGGACCGTGCCCACCAAACAGGACCTGCTGGGAATCCTGTTCGAACGCAGCACAAAAGAACTCACCGAACGAGTCAATGCTGCGGTTGCCCAATTCGACGACTCCCGTACCAGGCTGACCGAGATGATCAAGCTGCAGGCCGAGGCAGCGGTCGGCATGCGTAGCTATATGCCGGTGTTCTTCGGCGGGGGCGACCTGCCACCGGATGTCTTCGCGCGCTGGCACACCTGGAGCAGGCGCTACGAGAAGATCTGGGTCGGCGTCGTCAAGGACAACATGCGAGACGGCTACCTTGCCGCAGGCGACCCGCTGGTTATCACGCGATTGATTCTCGGAATGATCATCTGGGTATCGCGCTGGTATCGCCCAAATCAGAAGGTTTCGCCTGCTGAGATCGCTCACACGGCTATCGAGTTGCTTCGACTTACGGAAGTGCCTGCACGGCCGAAACGCAAGAAGCCGACTGCCCGCCGCACGCGCAAGGCGAACTGACCTTCGGTCCACATTGCTCAGGCCCCGTGTTTCGCACACTTTGCGTGGACGAAATACCTGCGCCGATCGAGCTGCGAAAGGCCGTTAGCCGATGGGTTGCTGGCGGTGACCGATCAATTAACGCGATTGGCAATTGCGCGCTGCATACCCATGCCCTATATTGAGACTGTAAGGTTCAAAAAAGATCGACCCCGTGCGCGAGGTCAAACTCGCACCTCGTCGGGTCGCACCCTGGGTCTTGAGTCGGAGGGACGATGATGACGGAGACAGCGCGAACGGTAACCGAGTCCGTCGGCGACTGGCCGCAACGGCTCCGGGAAGCTCTGGAGGATGCCAATATCCCCACCCTTCTTCTTGTGCTGCGACAGCTCACGGGTGAAGCCAAGTGGACAGAGCAGCCGTACCGCCCGCTACGGGGGAAGCCGTTGGACGACAATGACTCCGCTAGTCTGCCGGCAGAGATCCAGGCCGAGGTCAGAGAGGCCGCGTTCGATGCCGTGATGGCCTACCGCGCCGGATCGCTGGATCCGGCGACCATCACTGGGGATGATGTACCGGCCATGCTCAGTTGTGCTCTGGCGGAGGACGTTCCCGCCGAGTACGGCGAATTGCTCGCGGAAGAAATGGGTTTCCTTACCCGTGATGTGACTATCCCGGCCAACGCCATCCCAGCTGACTTCCGGGTTGTGGTCATCGGCGCGGGACTGTCCGGGTTGTGTATGGCGTTAAAGCTGGCTGCCGCCGGGATCGACTTCGTGGTGCTCGAGAAAGATGAAGATCTCGGCGGAACCTGGCTGGAGAACGTGTACCCGGGGTGCGGAGTCGACACTCCCGGCCATCTCTACACTTTCTCGTTCGCAACGAACCCCGAGATCACGCGGTACTTCGCCAAGAGGGCGGAGGTCCAGGACTATCTGGAGGGCCTCGCCGGCGAGTATGACCTCAAGGGACACATCCGTTTCGGGACCGAGGTCTTGCGCGCGGGCTTCGACACGGGTGACGGCCAATGGCACCTGGATGTCCGAAACGCCGACGGCGGGCAGGAGGCGCTGACCGCGAACGTCCTGATCAGCGCGGTAGGCATGGTCAACCGGCCGTCGATCCCTGCGCTTGCGGGTCTCGATGAGTTCCCCGGGCCGGTCATGCACACCGCGGCTTGGGACAACACTGTCGATCTGACCGGCAAGAGGGTTTCCGTCATCGGAACCGGAGCCAGCGCAATGCAATTGGTGCCGGCGATCGCCGATGTCGCAGAGCACGTGACGGTGTTCCAGCGGTCCAAGCAATGGGCCATACCCCACCCCAACTACAAGCGTGAGGTCAAGGACACGGTCCGGTTCCTGATGCGGGAAGTGCCCTTCTACCTCCAGTGGTACCGGCTGCGGTGCTTCTGGAACTTCAGCGACCGGCTCCATCCGGCGCTGCAGATCGACCCGGAGTGGCACCACCCGGAGCGCGCGGTCAACGCGACCAACGACAGGCACCGGGTGTTCCTCACCAAGTACGTCACCGAACAACTCGGGGGCGACACCGAACTGCTGGAGGCCTGTCTGCCCGATTACCCGCCGTACGGCAAACGACCGCTGATCGACAATGGCTGGTACCAGACGATCATGCGCGACGATGTCACACTGGTCACCGAGGCCGTTGACCACGTCGACGGTACCGAGGTGGTCACCACCGCTGGGACACGGGTGGACTGCGATGCGATCGCCTTGGCTACCGGATTCAAGGTCCTGCAATTCCTTTGGCCGATGGACATCGTCGGGCTGTCGGGTCAGACGCTGCGGGAGCAGTGGGGCGTCGATGATGCCCGCGCCTTTCTGGGCATTACCGTGCCTGACTTCCCGAACTTCTTCATCTTGAACGGCCCGAACACCAATGCGGGTCACGGGGGTAGTGCCATCCACGCCACCGAGTTCCAGGTGCGGTACGTCATGCAGGGGATCCGCACCATGCTGGTCCGCCGCATTCCCGCGCTCGACGTCGACCGCGACGTGTTTCTTCGGTACAACGCTGAGCTCGATGACGCTCTTGCGCAATCTATCTGGTCGCACAAGGGGATGACGACCTACTACCGCAACGACGCCGGCCGGGTGGTCGTGAGTAGTCCGTGGACCTACATCGACTACTGGCGTCGGACACGGGAATTCAACCTCGAGGACTACCACGGGGTGCCTGTGGAGTCGGGGGCCCCCGAGCTGGCGATATGACCACCCACGTCGGCGTGATCCCCACGAGTGCCGACGACAGCGCGGTCCGCGCGGCGGTCGGCGCCATCGCCGGCTCGTTCGGGCCAAGGTACTACCAGGAGCAGGTCGACAGCGGCGAAAGCTGTGCCCAGTTATGGGAAACACTGGGCGCCAACGGTTTCCTGGGTGTGCATCTGCCGGAGCAATACGGTGGCGGTGGTGGTGGTCTGCGCACACTGGCGATCGTCGCGCAGGAGACCGCACTTGCTGGATGTCCACTGCTGTCGCTGTTGTTCTCGGCCGGGGTCACCGGCACCATTCTGGCCCGCGGTGCCGACGAGTCGCAGCGGGCGCACTGGTTGCCCGGCATCGCCGATGGCAGTGTCCGGCTGTCGTTCGCCATCACCGAGCCTGATGCGGGCTCCAATGCCCACCGCATCGCGACGACCGCGACACGCAGCGGCGAAGGCTATGTGATCAACGGTCAGAAGGTCTTCATCACCGGCATGGAATCGGCGCGCTGGGTGATGGTGGTGGCCCGTACCGACGAAGATGCGGGGGCACGACGGGGCCGTTTATCGGTGTTCATGGTGCCGACCGGCACGCCAGGGCTGAGCTGGTCACCGATCCGGACGGTGATGAATCTCCCGGACCGCAGTCACCAGGTGTTCTTCGACAACGTGGAGGTACCCACCGAGAACCTTGTGGGCGGGGAAGGCAAGGGCCTCGCGGTGGCGTTCGCCGGTCTCAATGCCGAACGGATCCTGACGAGTTCGATCTGCACTGGTATCGGTCGGTACGCGATCGGCAAGGCGGTCGCCTACGCGCGCGACCGCAGGGTCTGGGAGCAGCCGATCGGCGCCCACCAAGCGGTTGCGCATCCGCTCGCGGCAGCCCACATGCAACTCGTGGCCGCCCAATTGGTGACCGACCGTGCGTGCGAACTTTACGACGAGGGCATTGATGTGGGCGAACTGGCCAACACGGCGAAGTATCTGGGAGCGGCGGCGGGGCTGGAGGCGCTGGACGCCGCGGTCAGTGTGCATGGCGGCAATGCGGTGACCTACGAATACCGGCTGGCGCCGTACTACTGGCTGGTTCGGATGCTCAACATGGGGCCGGTTTCCAAGGAGATGATCTTGAACTTCATCGCCGAACACTCTCTGGGGCTGCCGCGATCCTACTGAACGACCGGCTTTGGCGTGGTCTGCGATAACGGCGATCGGATCGGGATCCTCTCGCGGGCCAGATCATGTACTAGGTGGCAGGTCATCGGGGCGCCGACCCAGGCCCAGACAGACGTTGTCCAAGCGCCGGTAACGGGTGCTGTCGTAAAGCCCGCGGTGATTGCCGTCGCCGGCGCTGAAAGTGACTGTGGTGCCGTGTCTCTCGCTGTGGGTGCGAGTGGCCGAGTTACACCGCTCAGCGGAAGTCCATCCAGTGACCGTGTGGCGTCCAGCCCATGTGGAACGGAATGTCGATCTTGCAGATGGGCCCGGCGGTGATGTCGTCGGTGTCGAAGATCTGGAACTCACCGCGGCGCTCTCCCCACCACGAAACCGGCACGATGATGTAGCCGTCTCCTTCGGGAGCGCTTGTGGTGCGGGGGGCGAACGACGCCTCGAGCACGGCGGCCAAGTCGCCTTGGCCGCGGATCTGGAAGACCTGCTCGCTCACCTTGTCCACGTCGTTGCGAATCAAGCTGTCCATTCGCATGCCGCGCTTCTTGGGCTGACCGCCGATCTGGAAGCCGTACCTGTGCCCCTTACCGTAGAAGCGCTGGTCGACCTTGCAGATCTCGGACGGCAGCTCCGAGAGCTGCTCGGCCTTGGTCTGACCGGTGGTCAGGTTCACCGTCCACCGGCCGAGGTAGCTGGCTGCGTTGCTGAAGAACAACGCGGCCTGGTCGCCGTCGGAGAAATTGTTCTCCATCGGGAACGGTGGCTCCTGGAAGATCGGAGCGTCCAGGACGAGCTCGTCACCCTTGACGTTGGCCGTCATCGTGTGCATCACGTACTGGGCGGGCAGTTCGGTCTTGATCCAACGAACCTCGCCCTGCAGATCGTGCCGGGGGATCAGCGCGATGGTGATCGGCAAGTCGGTTTCCCAGCCGAAAATGGCCAGGCCCTTGTCATTGCGCTTGCGGTCGATGATGAACGGCTGGAATGGCATCACAACCCACTCCGGCGTCAGCCAGATATCATGCGCCACAGTGTTATAGGGCGCATCCCACAGGTCACGGGACTCGACGAGACCGTCGCGGTGCACGTACTTCATTGACACGTAGGGGGCGGTGTCGCTGTAGGACCAGCCGTAGAGAATGCCGGTGTCCTCGTCCCACTTGGGGTGTGCGCAGAAGGTGCCATCGCCGAAGCACACGGGCTCGTGCGGTCCTCGGGACAGCGCGGTCGCCCAGGGCACGATGCCCTTGGTTTCCAGGGTGATCGGGTCGATGATCTGTGGGGGACCACCCAGCTCACCGGACACCACGAGTTCGCCGGCATGCGGGAAGATATTGATGCTGCTGGTTCCCTGGGGCGTGTGGGCGTTCTCGGGTGTGCGTGTCACCTCGCCGTACCCGTAGTCGCGGTAGTCGCCGAAGGCGCCGTCGGCGTACTCGAACATGCCGCGTCCGTACTGCTCCTCCAGCAGATACTTCGGAGTGCGTACCCAGCGGTTTCGGAAGTCGGCACGGCCGTTCTCGAAGACCAGTCCCTGGACCATGCCATCCATCGCCAGCAGCGGTGCGCCGCCCTGCATGGTCGGTCTCTTCCAGCACGGTCCGGTGCGATAGAACCCGCCGACGAGGTCTTTCGGGATCTCGCCGTGGGTGACGATGCACTCCTCGACGGTCGCTTCGAACCGCATCGGGTAAAACGGCCCCTTGGTGTTGACTGTGTCCGGAACTGAGTAGCTCACGTCTGCTCCCTGATCTCAACTCATGCGGTGCGTCTGTCTGCGAACGGCGATACCGGAATGTTAGCGTGGATCCTACGAACTGTAAACGATCGTTCGCATGCTTCAACAGTACCAGCTGAAATGACGGTGCAACCAAGCCTCAACTCATGCTGGATCGAGAGCTCTCGGCCACGAAGCGCCAGCTGTATTCGTGTGAACGATCGCTAAGACGCAGTTGTCCAAGGTTGTCTGCGGCCGCCGTGCCGAGCTCAACAACTGCCGGTGATCGGGCGTCTGGCACCGCGCCCGTTCGGCGCGGCGAATGCATAGTTCAGTGTTAGCCGGTGCCGACCGCGCCGACGGGCGGCGGAGTCGATGGGGTTGCCGCCTGCGGACCGTTTCCGGTCAACGGCCTGGCTTCGGCTTCAGGCCGAGGCGGCGGCGCCAGTCGTGCATTTCGACCAGGCGAAGCACGATGGATGTCACTTTTGACTTGCGTTTCGAGTACGGATACCAGTGCGTCTCGCCCTTGAGATCGATTTTCTCGCTGACGACGGCCTGCTTGCGACAGTACTTGCGCAGCCCGTCAGGTCCGCCCATGCGGTGGCCCATGCCGGAATCCTTCCAGCCGCCCATCGGCAATGGGAACTGGAAAACATGCATCATCGCGTTGTTGACGTTGATGCCACCGGCCTCCATGCGCGCGCCGACCCGCTCGCCGCGCTCCTTGGACGAGGTCCAGACGCTGCCACCGAGGCCATAGTTGGTGTCGTTGGCCAGCTCGATCGCCTCGTCCTCGTTGGCCACCTTCATGATCGGCAGCAATGGGCCGAAAGTCTCCTCGCGCATGCAGAGCATCGTGTGGTCAACGTCCACCAGCACAGTCGGTGGGTAGAACAGCCCACGCTCGGACCGTTTGCCGCCGGTGAGGACCCGGGCGCCCTTGGCGACCGCGTCGGCGACATGTCGTTCGACGATGGCCATCTGGGATTCGTTGGCCAGCGCGCCGATGTCCGTCGAGAAGCTGCCGGGTGCGTCGTGGCCCTGGCGCAGCTTAAGTACCTCGTCGACCAGCCGCGATGTGAACTCCTGGTAGACCGGCTCTTCGACGTAGATGCGTTCGACCGAGACGCATGACTGGCCGGAGTTGAACAGGCCGGACCAGATCGCGCCGCCGATGGTGCGTTGCATGGGCGCGTCGGACAGCACGATCATGGCGTCCTTGCCGCCGAGCTCCAGGCTGGACGGGATCATGCGCTCGGCGCAGCGGATGCCGATCTGGCGGCCGGTCTTCGACGACCCGGTGAACTGCACCATGTCCACCGCATCCACGACAGCCTTGCCGGTGCCGCCGCGACCGGTTGCGCAACCCAGAACAGGCGGCGCCCCGATCTCCTCGTTCCAGCCGCGGACGACCTCCGCCCAGCCCAGCGGCGTCTCCTCGGAGGGCTTGGACAGCACCGCGGCGCCGGCGATCAATGCTTGGGGCACGTCGAGCATCGGCATCCCCAACGGGTAGTTCCACGGGGTGATGATGCCGACGAGAGGATACGGGTGGTACCGGATCTTCAGGTTCTTGGTCAGATTCGCCGGGCCGGCCGGGCGGCGGGTTTCGTCGGCAAGGAACTCCGCCGCATGCTTGGCGTAGTAGTTGATGACCTCCATACAGACCAGTAGCTCGATCTGGGCGTCACCCCAGGATTTGCCGCCCTCTCGGTGCACCAGACCGAGAATGTGGTCCTGATTGTCGACGATCCAGTCCAGCCAGCGAAGCAGATGGCGACTGCGGCCTTCGGGGCCCAGCGCCTCCCAGCCCGGCTGGGCGGAGCGCAGTTCCGCGGCGAGTTGTGTGACCTGATCGGCCGACATGTCCGGGACGATGCCGACCAGAGCGCCGTTGGCCGGATTGCGAACCTCGACACCAGCGACGCTGTCGCCGGAATCGTCGTCGCGTTCCTTGGTCGTCTCATGGGTGGTTGTCATGCTCAGCCCTCGATCCGGATTGCGGCCACCGGGCACATCAGTGCCGCTTCCTCGACCTTGGTTCGCAGCTCCTCGCCAGGTTCGGCGTTCAGCAGTTCGACGACCTCGGAATCATCGCCGATGTCGAACACGTCCGGGGCGGCCACCACACATTCACCGTGCAGCTCACACTTGTCGAAGTCGACGAGGACTCTCATCGGCTCATTGCCTCCAGGGTCTGGGGTTACGCGGGGGTGACGGTGATCGGCAGTTCGTACACGCCGCGTGAGTAGGCGTCGCGGACGTAGCTGATCTCCCCGGCCGGAATGATGTCTTTAGTGCGTCGCAGGAGCTCCTCGAGCAGGATCTTCATTTCCAGCGACGCTACGTGTTTACCCAGACATTGATGCGGTCCACGGCCGAAGCTGACGTGCGGATTCTTCTCACGCGACAGGTCGAAGGTGTTGGGGTCGTCGAAGGCACGCTCGTCGAAGTTCCCGGCGGCGAACAGCATCAGCACCTTGTCGCCGTCTTTTATCTGCTTGCCGTGAAACTCGTGGTCTGCAGTGGCTGTCCGCACCAGGTGGGTGAACGGGGTGGCGATGCGGACGAGCTCCTGGACGGCGGTCGCCGGAATGTCATCGGCGTGCGCACGCAGAAACGCCATCTGCTCGGGGTTGCGCATGAGCTCGTGCATGCCATGCGACAGCGCCGTGCGGGTGCTCTCGGCGGCGCCGCTGGCCAGCAGCGCGACATTGCCCATCAGCTCGTCTTCGGAGATCACCTCGGCGCCGGCCTGGACCAGCTGGGTAATGACGTCGTCGCCGGGCTCGCGGCGCTTCAATTCGCCGAGCTCGACGGCGTAATTGAACAACTGCATGATCGCGTTGAAGACGTATTCGAACGACGGGGTGATGCGGGTGTCAAAGGGTGCGGCGAAGGTATCCACCCAGGCGAAGAATTTCTCGCGGTCTCCATTGGGCACACCCAGCACATCGCCGAGGGCCTCCATGGGCATGGCGTGGCCGATGTCGGTGACGAAGTTGAAAGTGCCCTTCTCCAGCGCGGCGTCCACGATGTTGACCGCGTACTGGCGGAACTTGTCTTCGAGCGAGCGGACCATGCGCGGCGTGAACGCTTTGCTCATCACGGCGCGCTGCTCGCGGTGCTTGGCTCCGTCCATCGTCAGCATCGCCGGTTTGCCCCCGGCGTCCGCATCCAGCGGGGTGACGCGCCAGATGTTCACGCCGCCGCGGGCGGTGGTGTAGAGATCCGCATTGCGGTCCACGGTCCAGATGTCGGCATTGCGGCTGATCACCCAGGCCCGATCGATGAGCATCGGGTCGTCGAACTCCTGCAGGTAGCACGGCTCGTTGTCACGCAGCCAGGCGTACTGGTCCAGGGGCAGACCGAAGGTGGTGGGATCTCCGTTCGCGTACGTGTCTGCGTCCAGAACGTTGATCTCGGGCTTGGTCATCGTCATGAGGGTCCTCCGGTCATGTCCGTCACCTGGATGTTCGTACTACACGCGATGAAGCCTGAAGCGTCCGGCCATATTCTGAGCCAAGTAGTCTCAATTATGGTTCCGCGCGGCGTTTAGTGTCAAGCGCCACCTTCGCCGCAGGCTATCTCGACCCTGTCGCGCGCAACCCGAATGTCGAGGACACGATGTCGCGCTGGACTTCATTGGTGCCGGCGTAGATCGTCGGTGCGATGCTCATCCGTAGGTGGCGTTCCATGTCGAACTCGGTTGAGTAGCCGTAGCCGCCCATCATCTGGACTCCCTCCAAAGCGACCTTCTTCGCCGTCTCGGTGACCTTCACCTTGGACATCGAGGTGGCTCGTACCCGTTCCTCCGGTGTGCCGATGCCGTTCTCGACGGCGTGCACCGTGGCATAGGTGAGGGCCCTGGAGGCCTCGATCTCGATGGCGAGGTCGGCGATTCGGTGCCGCAGTGCCTGGAAGGAGCCGATTGGCGCGCCGAACTGTTGGCGGCCCTGGACATACTCCAGAAGATCGTCGAAGGTGCGCTGGGCCATGCCCAAGCCCTGAGCCGCGCATACCAACCGCTCACCGTTCAACCCAGCCATCACCTGTTTCCAGCCGTTGCCTTCCTCGCCGACCAGGGCGGACTCCGGCACAAAAGCATCGGTGAAGTACAGATCGTTCACCTCGCGGCCGCCCATCGTCGAGATCGAGTGGATTGCCAGCCCCGCGGTGTCGGTTGGCACCTCGAGCATCGACATCCCGTCATGCGGCCGGACGCCAGCCGACGTGCGGACCAGTACCAGGATCGCCGTGGCGAACTGTGCATCCGAACACCACGTCTTCTGCCCGGTGATGCGCCAGCCGCCGTCCACCTTCTCGGCCCTGCAGGCGATGGCGGCGGCATCGGATCCGGCGCCGGGTTCGGAGATGCTGATGGAGAAGACGTCGCCGGCGCAGATCGCGCCGAGGGCCGTGTGCTTCTGGTGCTCGGTCGCGTAGCGCTTGTAGATGCCGGCCACGGTGTGCGAGGTGCCGGCACCGTGGACCGGCGCCAGGCCCCGCCACAGCTCCTCGAACAGAATGACTTGCTCGGTGAGCCCGCCGCCGCTGCCGCCGTACTGCTCGGGTATCGACACTCCGAGATAGCCGAGGCGCGCGAGCTTGCCGAACAGCTCCTGGTTGTGTTGCTCGGCGCCCTTTTCAGTCAATGCGTCGCGCTGCTCGCGCGTTCCGCACTCCCTGCGACAGAACTCGCGCACGGCCACCGCGAAGTCGCGTTGTTCTTGGGTAAGTCCGACTGCCTCCATCTGGCCTCCAGTTTGAGAACGATCACTCGCACTGCTGTCGAACGTACGCGGCGTACGTTTCCGGCACAATGACTGGGCCCGGAAGCTCGAAGTGTTTGGCTCCGACGAAAGGCGGATACCGAACGCTGGGGACGCGGTGCGACGAACCGGTCGATCATGGACGATAGGGATAACGGTCGTTTACACTTCGATTGGCGTCGGGCGGCTGCCCGCGCCGGAACGGAAGCAGAAGAGGAGCGTCACCGGATGGACTGTGGAACCACATGACGATCACCCGGGAGCGCACTGTCTTCGCTCAAGAGCACGACGACTTCCGACAGGAAGTGCGGGGGTTTCTCCACGACGAGGTCCTCCCGGAATATGCGGACTGGAAGCGCGCGGGCAAGCCGTCGCGCCGGTTTTGGGACGGCGCGGCCCGGCTCGGGATTCTCGGGATCGGCGTGCCCGACGAATATGGTGGTTTGCCGGGCTCGGACTTTCGGCACAGTGTGGTGGTCACCGAGGAGATCCAGGCTCTCGGCCTCGCCATCGGAGGGTTGCGCGTGCAGACCGACATCTGCATGCCCTATCTGCTTCATCACGGGTCGCCCGAGCAGCGCACGGAGTGGCTGCCTCGACTCGCCGCCGGCGAGGCAGTTGCCGCACTCGGATTGTCCGAGCCCGGCGCCGGGTCCGACCTCAAAGCGATGTCCACCCGGGCCACGCAACGTGGTGACCATTACGTCGTGAACGGTGCGAAGACCTTCATCTCCAATGGTGCCGAAGCCGACCTGGTGATCCTGGCCGTCAAGACCGACCCGGCGGCCGGCCGTCACGGCATCAGCCTGTTGTTGGTGGACACGGCGACGCCCGGATTCACCCGTGGGCGCAAGCTCGACAAGCTCGGCCTGAGTGCGCAGGATCTTGCGGAGATCTCGTTCACCGACATGGCGGTTCCGGTGCAGAACCTGCTTGGCGAGGAGAACGCCGGCTTCGGTTACCTGACGTCCCACCTCGCTCAGGAACGCTTGTCGATTGCGGTGAATTCGCAGGCGGCTGCTGATGCGGTGGTCTCCTGGTCCGTGCAGGCGCTCTGCGGCGGCAAGCTCGGCCAAGACGACAAGTTCACACTCGCGGCGTGCGCCGCCGAGGTGGCCGCGGGGCAGGCGCTCGTCGATCAGGCACTGCACCGGCACGTGGCCGACCGGCTCACCGGCACCGACGCGGCCATCGCCAAACTCTATTGCACTGAATTGCAGGGCCGTGTCGTCGACCGGTGCCTGGGCCTGTGGGATCCCTCGACCGTGCTGCGGGCCGACTCGCTGATCGGCAACGCCTATCTCGACGGCAGGGTGAGCCGCATCTACGGCGGATCCAGCGAGATCATGAAGGTGATCATCGGCCAGGGCCTCGGTTTGTGAACCGCCGGTGAGTGGCGCAGAATCGGCGGCGGCTGCTCACCGTAGGCTTTGCCGATGACGCGCGACCAAAAGATACTCGCCGCCGCCGAGAAGTTGTTCTTCGAGCGCAGCTTCGACGGGATCGGCGTCGATGAGATTGGGCGGGTGGCAGGCACCAGCGGATCGGCCATCTACCGGCACTTCCCCAGCAAGGATGCCATCCTGGCGGCGCTCTTCGACAAGGTGCTCGACAGCATGCTGGTGTGCATTGGGGAACCCGCCGAGGACCCCCGCGCCGACCTGGAGCACATGCTGCGGGTGTTCGCCCAATTGGCCGCGAGCCATGAGAGGTTGGTGGCCATCTGGCTTCGCGAGCAGCGGTCCCTCGCGCAGGGCTATCGTCGCGATCACGACCGCCGGCAGCGATGGGTCACCCAACGATGGGTCGGCTGCCTGGAGCGGTGCTACCCGAACAGCTCCGTGGAGGAGATGATCACCGCGACCCGCGGCGTTCAGTTGCTGTTGTTCTCTGAGGCGCTCCGCCCTCCAGGGGGACGGCGGGCCCACCACGCCGAGGAGCTACTCGTCCAGATGGCTTTGGCGAGTCTGCGGGTCCTGGAACCCGTTGCGGCTAAGCCGAGCTGAGGAAATCGAGCAGCGCCGCGTCGAATTTCTCGGGTGCCTCGAGCATGGGAAAATGCCCGCACTCAAATTCGATCAGTGTCGCGTCGGCGAGCGCCGATTGCAGCCAGTACGCTCCCTTTTTCGAGTGCACGGGGTCCGCGCTGCCGACGATCTGGAGCACCGGCTGCGTCACCTTTGGCAAGTCGTGCAGCAGATCCGCCGGCAGCATCGTTCGATAGCACGCGATCGCCGCCCAGCTGGGCATCCGCAACCAGGTGCGCATCAGCCAGTCGACTACCCGCGGATCGGGCTCCGATCCGAAACTCGACTGAATCATTTGATAGCGGATCGCTATCCGGTCGGCCTCCTCGGCGTGCACCATCCTCTCGACCATGGGGCCCGGCGGAGCGCCGAACGGGAAGTCCTCGCTTCGGCTGGCGCGCACACCATTCGAGCCGACGAGGACGAGCCTCGACACCCGGTGCGGCGCGGTAGCGGCGGTGTGGAACGACACCTGCCCGCCGAACGAGTGGCCCACGAGCGTCGTGGAGTCGATGCTCAACTGCTCGAGGACGCTGACCACGTCTTTGGCCAGTCGCTCCATGTCGTAACCCTCCAGCGGCTGATCGGAGCGTCCGTGGCCACGCTGGGTAAGGCACACGGTGCGATAGCCGGCGCCCGCCAGCACCCGCACCTGCCGATCCCACAGATCGCAGTCGAGGCCGAAACCCGAGATGAGCACCACTGCGGGCCCGGTACCGAGATCTTGGACGTGGAGGCGGACGTCGTCACCGACGTCGATGTAGGTCATCCGGAGTAGCACCTTCCTGGCATGATTTATGATTCGAACTGTCTTAATAATAGTGAGAGGGTGGGCATCATGGGAGCGGAGCTCGAAAGCCTGTCGGTGACCCGCCAGCAGTGCGGGGTTTGCGAGGTCCTGCTCACCCGACCGGAACTGCACAACCGCTTCGACACCAAGACCCAGCTGGAGCTCGGTGAAGCGCTGCGGAACATCGCCGGCGACGACTCGGTCCGCGCGGTACTGTTGGGATCCACGGGCAAAACCTTCTCTGCGGGTGGGGATTTCGCGCTCATGC
Source organism: uncultured Actinomycetota bacterium (assembly GCA_963805835.1). Classification (GTDB taxonomy): domain Bacteria; phylum Actinomycetota; class Actinomycetes; order Mycobacteriales; family Mycobacteriaceae; genus Mycobacterium. The sequence continues at coordinate 72,830 of CAWDVX010000006.1, forward strand.
GCGCTGCCCACGACGACGACTCCGTACGTGCCGAGACCGTTGCCGCGGGCCGGGACCTGCTGCAGGCATTCCTCGCGCTGCCGCAGCCCGTGGTGGTCGCGGTGCAGGGCCCGGCGATTGGTCTCGGTGCGACTGTCGCGCTGATGTGCGACGTTGTGGTGGCCGCCCGCCGCGCCAAGCTCGCCGACACTCATGTGCAGATCGGTCTGGTGGCCGGTGACGGTGGTTGCCTGGTATGGCCTCAGGTGGCAGGCATGCTGCGGGCCCGCCGCCACCTGTTGACCGGTGACGCTCTCGATGCGGCAACGGCCTTTCAGCTGGGTCTGGTCACCGACCTGGTCGATGAGCCCGAAGACGCGCTGCGCACCGCCGCGGCGATCGCGACCCGCATTGCCGCGCTGCCGCCGCTGGCGGTGCAGGGCACCAAGAAGGCGCTCAACCGGGTGTCCTCGCTGCGGGCCGACGAGGTGGTCGACTACGCGTTCGACCTTGAGGAGGGCACGCTCACCAGCGACGATCTGCTTGAGGGAATCGCTGCATTCCGCGAGGACCGGGCCGCTGTGTTCACCGGCCGGTGAACACCGGCTACAGACCCAGCTCCTCGGCGACCGTGCGCCGGGGATCGGAGAACAGCGCCCCGGCGACCCGCAGGAAGCGAGCGTCGGCGTAGGCCTGCGCAATCGGGTATTCGCGCATGTAGCCGTAGCCCCCATGCAGCTGGAGACTCTGGTCGACCGTCCGGTCGTGCAGGGCTGCCGCGACGTGGCGCGCTGCGGCGGTATCGGTTCCGGTCAGGCTCGCCGCGGCGTGGGCGCCGAGGCAATGGTCGACATACGTTGTCGCCGAAATCAATTCGGCAGAGAGCTCGGCTAGCCGCAGCCGGGTGTTCTCGAACTCGGCGAGCGGCTTGCCGAACACCTGGCGGCTGTGCACGTAGTCGAGGGCGAGCACCAGCGACCGGCGCGCTCCGGCCAACGCCAGCACCGCCAGCCACAGGTCCAGGGATCGTGCCAGCGTTGCGCCGGCCGCCGTCGGCATGCGGCCGTCCAGTCCGCCGCTGTCGGGTCCGATGCTGATGTCCGCGGAAGCCGCTTCGGGTGCGGCCAGCATTGCGGTCAACGGCGTCACGACGACGCCGGCCGCATCCGTCGGCAGCACCGCCACACCATCGCCGGATCCGATCAGCAGCACATCGGCCAACGCGGCGCACGGGACCCCGGACAGGGTTGTGCCTGCCAACGTCACCGATGCACCCGGTGCGGGGACACCGAGCAACGAACCGTCGGTGAGCCCGGGTAGCCAGCGGCGGCGGTCCGATTCGCTGCCGTGCGTGAGCAGACAGGGAATGGCGACACCGGCGTGCAACGCCCACAGCAACGCCAGACCTGTCGCGCCTGCATCGACTGTTTCCTCGATGAGCACGGCCAGAAAGCCGGTGTCCTCGGTGTCGCCGCCCCCGAACTCCTCCGGAACCGCTATGCCGAGGAAGCCGGCCGCACCGGCGGCGCGGACGACGTCGCGGGACACTCGACCGTCGCGTCGCCACTCGTCGATTCGTGGCACGATTTCGGTGCCGATGAAGCGTCGCACACTGCTTCGAAACGCCTCGTGGTCGTCGGTGAAGATCGACCGGGAACGAGTCGGCCGCCAAGTTGTTGTCTGCGTAGGCGCCGAGGCCGTCACAGCCGCTCGATGATGGTCGCGTTGGCCATGCCGCCCGCCTCGCACATCGACTGCAGTCCGTAGCGTCCGCCGTCGGCCTCCAGCGCATAGAGCATGGTGGTGAGCAGGCGGGCTCCAGAAGCCCCGAGCGGGTGGCCCAACGCGATCGCGCCCCCGCGGGGATTGAGTTTCGCCGGGTCAGCCCCGAAGTGCTGCGCCCAGGCCATGGGCACCGGCGCGAAGGCCTCGTTGATCTCGTAGTGGTCGATGTCGTCGATCGACAGTCCCGATCGCTTGAGTACCTTCTCGGTGGCCGGCAGGGGGCCGGTCAACATCGTGATCGGATCGTCGCCGGCCAGGCCGAACGCGTGGAACCGGGCCCGCGGGGTGAGCCCGAGGGCGTTGGCGACGTCTTCGGCCATGATGAGCACTGCGGCGGCGCCGTCCGCGAGCTGTGACGAGTTGCCGGGAGTGATGTGCCAGCCGGTGATCTCGGGAAAACGCGCAGCCATCTCAGGGCTGTGGAACGACGACTTCAGTCCCGCCAGGCCCTCGACAGAGGTGGACGGCCGGATCGTCTCGTCGGCCGCGAGCGCACCGTCAGGGGTGGTGATCGTGACGATCTCGGCACTGAAGTCGGCTGCCGCGGCGTTGCGGTGGGAGCGCGCGGAGAACTCGTCGATGGACTCGCGGTCCAGTTTCCAGCGCGCTGCCACCAGCTCGGCGGAGATTCCTTGCGGCACCAGGCCGGGCGCATAGCGCTCGGTGACGGAGGGACCAAACGGATCCATCCCGATGCGTGCGGTGAACATCGGGATCCGGCTCATCGACTCGACCCCGGCGGCGACCACGATGTCGCAGGCACCCGCCATGATCGACTGCGCGGCGAAATCCGCTGCCTGTTGGCTGGAGCCGCATGCGCGGTGCACGGCGACCGAGGGGACGGTCTCCGGCAGCCCGGCCGCCAGCCAGGCCCATCGGCCCACCGGCCCGGACTGCTCGCCGACCTGGCTGACGCAGCCGGTGACGACGTCGTCGACCAGGGCGGGATCGACGCCGGTGCGGTCCATTAGGTCCGAGATCACCTGGCCGAGCAGCTCGACGGGGTGCACACCGCTGAGCGCGCCGCCGGGCTTGCCGTCCCTGGGCGCTTTGCCCTTGCCGATGGGGGAGCGGACCGCATCGACGATCACGGCATTGCGGGACATGGAGTTCCCTCTCTGGGAGTCGTTCGGGACGTTGTCTTGTCAGGCGCGCTTTGGTGCGGAGATGGCGTCGGTGTTCCAGTAAAAGGCGCGGATCTCGGAGACCGAGCCATTGGCGAAGGTCCACTTCTCCAGGGCCTCGTTCGGCGTGCCGTTGTCGTCCCCGGGGTGGCGCCACTCGAAGCCGATCCAGGCGACGACGTCGTCGCCGTCGCCGATGGCGCGGATCAGCTTCAGGTTCTTGGCGCCCGCGGGGGCATCCGGGTCGGCGATGCCGGCGAAGATGGCGCGCAACTTGCGCGCACCTTCGATCCGCCCGCCATGTGGCAGCGAGGGCGGCCACTCGATGGCCACATCGTCGGCGAAGTGATCATCGATTGTCGACACGATGGTGTCGACGTCGGACGCGGAGATCGCATCGTAGAAGGCGGTGACGACATCGATGGGGCGCTTCGGCATCGGGTTACCTCACTGTACGGCGAGCGGGACAATTTAGAACATTTTAGAACATTACTGTCTCACTAATGTCGGGGCAATGGCGAAACGTCAAGCTCCCGGGGGAATCGAGAGTCGGGACCCCCCGGCGATCATGGTTCCCTGGCTCGTCGCGCAGCGCCGCCCGATGCGGTCCTCCACGACCACTTCGATGAACTTGGTGCGCCGCCCGCCGCCGAGTGAGGTCGCGACGAAGGTCAGGGGCGGCAGCGCCGGACGGTGATACTGGATGTGTAACGAGCCGGTGGCGGGTAGCAGTCCTTCGTCGCTGACTCGCATCGTCATTGCGCCCATGATCTGGTCGGCGGCCGCGGCGACTAGTCCACCGTTCACCGCACCGTTGGGGTTGGGGGTCAGCGTCGACTTCTCCATCCTGAACGCCGCGGTCGCAGTACCGAACTCGGTGCACTCCAGGCCGAGATCTCGGGCGAACGGGAGGGAATTCGCCCAGGCCACCCAGCCGGTGGCACGGGGGTCGGCGGGCGTCCAGCCGCCATCGGGGCTTGGGGTGGAATCGGTGGTCGCGGACACGTCGGTCAGCTTACGCCGTGCGTGAACGAACGTTTATCGCGCCGCAGGTTCGGGCCGCCGGTTGTGGCCATTGACACAATTACCCGCAACGAGTAATTATGAGACTCCACGACCTAAAAATTATTTCGTGTCGGCGGTCCAACTTCGCCGCAGATCAGCAGTGGAAGTGAGGAGAACGATATGGGTGTGGCGGATGGCAAGGTCGCCTTCATCTCCGGTGTGGCACGGGGGCAGGGCCGCTCACATGCGGTCCGGCTGGCCGAAGAGGGCGCCGACATCATCGGATTCGACATCTGCGACGACGACCCGGCGGTCGAGTACCCGCTCGCAACTCCGGATGACCTCGAAGAGACCAGAGCGCTGATCGAGAAGTTCGGCCGGACCGCGATCCTCTCCGTCGCCGACGTCCGTGATTTCGACGGAGTGAAGAAGGTGGTCGATGACGGTGTCGCGGCCCTGGGCAGACTGGACATCGTGCTCGCCAATGCCGGTGTCATGGCGATCACCGGTGAACACCGGTTGCGGCGTGCGGCCTGGGATGTCGGCATCGACGTGATGCTCAACGGTGTGTTCAACACCGTCGAGGCGGCGCTGCCCCACCTGCGGGCCGGCGGACGTGGGGGATCGATCGTGATCACCAGTTCCACCGCAGGTTTGACGGGCGGTCTGTCGGACGGATCACCGGGTATCCAGGGCTACATCGCCGCGAAGCACGGTGTTGTCGGCCTGATGCGGGGCTGGGCGAACGTGTTGGCCAAGGAGAATATTCGAGTCAACACCGTGCACCCGACCGGTGTCGCTTCCCCGATGGTGGTCAACGAGGCGTTCGGGCGTTTCGTCCAGGAGTATCCGGAAGTCGCGGGCATCATGCAGAACCCGTTCCCGGTACCCGACGGACTGCTAGCGCCCGAGGACGTCACGAACTCGATCATTCACCTGATCTCCGATGCCGGTCAGTACATCACCGGCACCACCTTCCGGGTCGACGCGGGATTCAGCAGCAGGGCCTGACAACACGCTCGGCCGCGCCGGTCCGGCTCTGGAATCCGGCCCGGCGCCGTCGTGCCCGGGCGCTCAGTTCAATACCCGATTCCATACCCCACGCTTGATCCGATGTGAAGAAGGGTGCTTCATGAAGCTCGACGGTGCGTCGGCAGTGGTGACAGGTGGGGCCTCCGGGCTCGGCCTGGCGACCGTTCGCCGGCTGCTGAAGGAAGGCGCCCAGGTTGTCATCGCCGATCTGCCGTCCTCGACCGGGGCGGCCGTCGCCGCAGAGCTGGGCGAACATGCGCACTTCGTGTCTGCCGACGTGCGCAGCGAAGCCGAACTTGCCGGTGTGTTCGACAAGGCCGAATCCCTGGCCCCGTTACGGGCCGTCGTGCACTGTGCCGGGAGAGGCGGGCCGGTGCGCGTGGTCGACAAGAACGGCGAGCCCGGATCGCTCGAGCTGTACACCGAGATCGTCACGATCAACCTGATCGGCTCATTCAATGTCCTGCGGCTGGCCGCGGCACGGATGGCGGGCAATGACCCGGTCGACGGCGACCGGGGTGCGGTGATCCTGACGGCATCCGTCGCGGCATTCGAGGGACAGATCGGCCAGATCCCCTACGCCTCGTCGAAAGCGGGCATCGTCGGGATGACGATCGTGGCGGCCCGCGACCTGGCAGGCCGCAAGATCCGGGTCAACACGATCGCGCCTGGCACCTTCGACACCCCACTGCTCGCGAGGCTTTCCGATGACGTCCGGGCGTCGCTGGCGGCAACGGTTCCCCATCCGAGCAGGCTGGGTGAGCCCGACGAATTCGCCAAGCTGGCCCTGGCGATCATCGAGAACGGGATGCTCAACGGCGAGACGATCCGGTTGGACGGTGCGATCAGAATGGCGCCGCGATGAGCGCATCGGTGGCATCCGGGATCGACGTCGAAGTCGACACGCACGTCGGGCTGATCGCCATCAACCGGCCGGCGGTGCGCAACGCGATCGACTTCGATACCGCCATGGCGATCGCCCGCGCGCTCGATGACCTGGAATCGGAGTCGACGGTACGGGCGATCATCATCGCCGGCCGAGGCGGCTTCTTCAGCGCGGGGATGGACCTCAAGGCGCTGACCGCCACCGGTAAACGTCCCATCACCCCCGGCCGGGGTGCTTTCGGCATCGTGGAGCTTCCGCCGGCGAAGCCGCTGGTCGCAGCCGTGGAGGGCCCCGCGCTCGGGGGCGGCCTCGAGATCGCACTCGCCGCCGACATCATCGTCGCCGCCGAGAACGCGAGCCTAGGGCTGCCCGAGGTGAAACGGGGCCTGGTCGCGACGGCCGGCGGGGCGATCCGACTGCCCAATCGAATTCCCCGGTGTGTGGCGATGGAGATGCTGATGACGGGCGGCCCGATCACCGCGCGGCGTGCCTACGAGATCGGCTTGGTGAATCGCGTTGTCGCTGAGGGGACGACGATGGATGAGGCGCGCTCGATCGCCCAGTCGATTGCAGAAAACGCCCCGATGGCCGTACGGGCAGCCAAAGCGGTTGCGACCCGCTCAGCGCGCTGGCCGACCGAAGATGCGTTCACGTTGCAGCGCAGGTACACCGACCCCGTACGCGAATCAGCCGACGCGCGAGAGGGTGCCGCCGCCTTCGTCGAGAAGCGCGCTCCGATCTGGCACGACGCCTGAGCGGTCGCCGGGGCCCGGCAGGCCAACAAATTCACCGGACCTGACCACTGTGAGGCGGTGGGATGACCGAATGCCCTATTCTGAGTCGGCCTATCTCAGTTTGTGCCGTTCACCGGAGGGGGGTCGTGATGCCGCCGCAGGGTGTTACCGCAGAGGATCCGGAGTCGGCGCAGGCCGAGGGCGCGGCGCGGCGGCCCCGGGGGCGACCGCGTGCGGTGATCGACATGGATGCGGTTGCCGACGTGGTGGCCGGTTTGTTCATCGAGGGTGGGGCTGGCGCCGTTTCGATCGTCAACGCCGCGGAGAAGCTGGACGTGTCCCGGGCCACCCTCTACCGGGTGGTTCCCAGCAAGGAAGACCTGGTCGGCATACTGTTCGAGCGCACCACCCAGCAGCAGGGCGAGTTGCTGGGCAGCATCGTAGACGCCGATCTGCCGATCCGCGACAAACTCGCTCGGCTCATCGAGGTGCAGGTCGAAGCGGCAGTGCGGATGCGCGCATACATGCCGGTCTTCTTCGGGGGTGCCGGTCTGCCACCCGAGGTCTTCGCGCGCTGGCAAGCCTGGAGTCGCGAGTACGAGAGGATGTGGACCCGGTGTGTGCAGCAGGCAATGGACGAGGGCGTCCTGGTTTCCTCGGATCCGTCCACGGCGACGCGTCTCATCCTCGGCATGTTCCTGTGGATATCGCGCTGGTATCGGCCCGACGAGGGAATCGACACAGCAGCGATCACCGAAGCGGCCATGCGGCTGCTGTTGCCGCTGGATCGATGACGTGCATCACGTGGTAAAGGTCCCGCGTTGACGGGCTGACGCCAGCTGCCTAGTATTTGAGACGCTAAGGCTCAAATAGCCGCACCCGGAACGGTACATGGTGTTTCGATCTGCCCTGACCCTGTAGTGAGCCGGTTGTCTGTCCTGAGGAGGGCCATGTCGGCTGATGCACCGCCCCACCAAGTGAATCCACACTCCGATGCCATCGCCGTCGAGGAGATGGCCGGCGGCATCGCTGTGTTGGAGATCTGCCGGCCACCGAACAATTTCTTCGACGTGCACCTCATCGAGGACCTGGTGAGCGCGTTGGCCGCATTGCAGGAACGCGGTGACGCACGGGCGGTAGTACTCGCCTCGCGCGGTAAGCACTTCTGTGCCGGCGCGGACTTCACTGGTTCCAGCGGTGCCGGAGAAGTGTCGGCCGGTGAGGGCGCGCGACAGCTCTACTCCGCCGCGGTTCAGCTCTTCGCGACCGAGTTGCCGATCGTGGCGGCAATACAGGGCGCCGCGATAGGTGGTGGTTTGGGTCTGGCGCTGGCTGCCGACTTCCGGGTCGCCGCCGCGGATTCGAGGTTTTCTGCGAACTTCTCGCGTCTGGGCCTACACCACGGCTTCGGGCTGTCAGTCACACTCCCTCGCGTGGTCGGAGCGCAGCGGGCGGCGGATCTGCTGCTGACGGGTCGCCGCGTCGACGGAGCCGAAGCGCACCGCCTCGGCCTGGTCGATCGTTTGGCGGATCGCGATGAGGTCCGCCTCGCCGCCATCACCCTGGCCCGCGAGATCGCCACCGCGGCCCCACTCGCGGTTCGCAGCATCCGGCGGACGTTGCGGGCAGAACTGGTGGCGGACGTCGCGGCGGCCACCGAACACGAGCGTTCCGAGCAGGCACGGTTGCGCGCTACCGACGATTTCGCCGAGGGCGTGCAAGCGGCGGCGCAGCGACGCGATCCGGTGTTCACCGGGCGATGAACACCGCGACCCGACCGGCAGATTCGAGCAGGGCCACCGCCGAGCGGCGGGAAACGCTGCGGCACCAGGTTCGCGAGCTCACCAATGCGTGGCGTGCGGACCGACGTTATGTGCCGCGAAGCGACTGTTGGCTTCGTTCCTTCGACCTCGAGTTCTCCCGCGAGCTCGCGGCACGCGCCTTGATAGGACTGACCTGGCCACGGGAGTTCGGCGGCGGCGGTCTCGACGCACGCTGCCGGCTCGCTGTCACCGAGGAGCTGCTGCGTGTGGGTGCCCCGGTCGCTGCCCACTGGATCGGCGACCGACAGATCGGCCCCGCCGTCCTCCGGCATGGCAGCCGCGAACTGCAGGAAGAACTCTTGCCGGGGATCATCCATGCCGAGTCGGTCTTCTGTCTCGGCATGAGCGAGCCCGAAGCGGGTTCGGATCTGGCCGCCGTCCGTACGGTGGCCGACAAGGTCCCCGGCGGTTGGAAGGTGAACGGCCGCAAGACCTGGACCAGCCACGCCCACCATGCGACTCACGCATACCTTCTTGCGCGCACCGATTCCAGCGCTCGCAAGCACGAAGGCCTGTCGGAGTTCGTGGTCGACATGTCGGATCCCGGGGTGCACGTATCCCCGATTCGGGACATGACCGGCGAATGCCATTTCAACGAAGTCACGTTCACCGACGTGTTCGTCCCCGAGCACCGGCTCATCGGCGAGGCAGGCAACGGCTGGCGACAGGTCGTCGAGCAGCTGTCCTTCGAACGCGGCGGCCCGGAGCGGGTCCTGAGTACGTACCCGCTGTTATCCGAAGTTCTCAGTCGGTTGCGGGAAACCGGTGACGGCCGCTTCGATGAGGAGTTGGGCCAGCTGGTGTCCCGGCTGGCGACGCTGCGCCGGCAATGTTGGAACATCGCGGAGGCGCTCGATGCCGGTCGGGCGCCGGTGGTCGAGGCGGCCAGCCTGAAGTACCTCGGCACGGCGTTCGAAGTCGACGTGATCGAATTCGCGCGGCGCGTCGGGTTGCCCGCGACGGACGGCGGGCCGTATGCCCAAGCGTTGCTTGCCTCGCCCGGCTTCAGCATCCGCGGAGGCTCATCCGAGGTGTTGTTGTCCATCGTCAGCAAGAGCGGAGCGCGCAGGTGAGTGAGAACTCCCGGGAGCTGACCGAGCTGATCCGCGACCTGGCCAAGGACCACGAGGATCCGGCCGCCGGCGAGTTGCCGGCGGTCTGGCATCAGATCCAGGAACTCGGACTGGTGACGATCGGGCTCCCCGAGGAAGCCGGCGGTTCCGGCGGCGAAACGGGCGATCTCCTGGTGGTGATTCGTGAGCTCGGGCGGGCGGGAATCGGGACGCCGGTGGTGGAGGCGTCGACCGCCGCGTTCGCGATCGGCCCGCCCCGGTCGGGCGCATTCGACACGGTGGTGATGGCCGGCGCCGGGGACCCGTCTGCGGCCGCCGCTGCTGAGCTGGGCATGGTCGCCTTCGGCGGACTGGCTGACCGCGTCGTCGTGATCGGTGAGTCCGCTGTGGTCCCGGCCGCGCTGGAACCCGCCGGATCCGACATCGAGGTCACCACCGACCTGGCCGGGTTACCTGCCGCCTGGATCCGGGTGAAGCCCGCCCAGTACGGCCTAGCCGCACCGGTGGAGCCCGACCTCGTCGCCGAGAGACTCATGCTGGCTCGTACCGCGGCCATTGTCGGGGCCGCGTGCGGTGCCTACGAACTCACCCGCGACTACGTCACGCACCGCGAGCAGTTCGGCGCCCCGTTGATCAAGTTCCCTGCGGTGGCGACGGCACTGGCGCGGATGGCGGTTGCGATCGGAAACGCCGAGGCCGGCCTGGATCGTGCCCTCGCCGTGTGCGACGCGTCCGAACGGCCACGACTGCGCCGGTTCGGAGCTGCGGCCGCTGCCCGCGTCGCGGCCGCCAGCATGGCGACGCTGGTGGCAAGCACGGCTCATCAACTGCATGGAGCGGTCGGTGTGACAGCCGAGTACGGTCTGCACCGTTACACCAGGAAGCTGTGGGCATGGCGGGACGCGGATCTGGCTGAGCGCGCGGTGAGCGCGCGATTGGGGGCGCGGACGCGGACCGTCGACGAGGCACTGCTGTGGGACGAGTTGCTCGCGTGAGCCGGCCGCTACGGGCAACACCGTTTGTTGACTGTGATGGGCGTTGCTCATAGTATATGAGACACGCAATCTCAAAGATATCGACGAGGGGTCGCCAATGGCGGTGTCCGATGCGGTCGGGCCGAACGTGAAAGAGCGAATGGCCATGAACCGGCCTGAACGCCACATCCCTGGAGAGCCGGGCATCTGGATCCTGCTCTTCGGCGACATGATGGTCTTCACCATCCTGTTCGGGGTGTACCTGCACGCTCGCAGCAAGGACGTGGTGCTGTTCGCCGCGTCGCAGGAGTCGCTGAATCAGACATTCGGCGCGCTGAACACCCTGATTCTGTTGACCAGCTCGCTGCTGGTGGTCATGGCGGTCCGGGCATTCCGCAGTGAACAGTGGCGACATCTGGCGATACGGCTGGGCGCCGCGGGGGTGGCGGTCGGATGCTGCTTCGTGATCATCAAGGCCTTCGAGTACCACGAGAAGATCTCGGCAGGCATCACGCCGACCACCAACGAGTTCTTCATGTATTACTTTGTGCTCACGGGGTTACATCTGGCCCACGTCATCATCGGCCTGCTCGTGCTGACAGTGTGTCTACGGCTGCTTCGCAATCCGAAGCCCAGTGCTACGCACATTTCCTTCTACGAAGGCGCCGGGTGCTTCTGGCACATGGTCGACCTGTTGTGGATCGTCATCTTCCCGCTTCTCTTCCTGGTGCGCTGAACATGACAACACTTCTTCGCAGCAACGCCACGATCGCGTGGGTCCTTTTGACGGTGCTCACCGTGACTTCATACGTGCTGGGCTCCTCGCACGGCTTCGGTGGAGCGCATGTGGGCGCCAGCGTGGTGATCATCATCGTCGCGGTCTTCAAGATCCGCTTGGTGGGCCTCTATTTCATGGAACTGCGGGATGCGCCACTACAGCTACGCGGCATCTTCGAGGGGTATTGCATCCTCCTGCTCGGTTTGCTGATCGGGATGTACTCGGTCACCTGACCGGTGGCTGGGTGACACGAAAGGGAAGGGGACAGCTGTGGCCACGTCGGTCGGTAGCCGGCTCGGAGTGTCGCTGCCCATGCTCAACCAGCCCTACGAGCGATACGCCGAGTTCGCCGCCCTTGCCGAGGAGGCCGGTTTCGACTCGCTGTGGGACTATGAGTTCTACCGCAATCCCTTCATCACTCACGCCCTGAACGCCCGGTCGACCAGCAGGATCACGTTGGCTACCGGAATCGCCACGGCTGCGACCCGCACTCCCTACGAGATGGCCAACGCTGCGGCCGATGTCGACGAACTGTCCGGCGGGCGAACGTTGCTCGGACTCTCGACCGGCGGTGCCGGCTGGATGGACGACTTCAGCGGCACCGATATCGACCGACCCCTGACACGTCTGCGGGAATACATCCACACCGTGCGGTTGATCTGGCGCCATTTCGAGACCGACGAACCGTACGAGTTCCAGGGACAGCTTTACCGGTCGAAGAGTCCGGCGATAAACCCCTGGGGAACAAGGACATTGGTCCGCCCGCAGATTCCTATCTACCTCGCCGGCCTCAAGCAGGGGATGGTGCGACTGGCCGGTGAGATCGCCGACGGCGTGTTCGGCTTCCTGCCGACGCCGTCGTTCATCAGCGAGCATGTGCTGCCCAATGTGGCCGAAGGCGCTGCCAAGGCCGGCCGTGACCCCGCCGACATCGATGTCGCTGCCCTGGTGATCTGCAGCGTATCCGAGGACCGCGACGAGGCCATTCGCCGAGCCCGCATCAACGTCGGCAACTATGTCGCCTATCCGGTGAGCAACACCGTCATCGAGTTCATGGGTTTGCAGGAAGCCCGCGACCATGTGCTCATGCGGCTGCTCAGCGAGGGGCCTGCGGCGCTGGCCACGGCGGCATCCGACGAACTGGTGCGGGCCTTCGCCATCGCCGGCACACCGGACGAAGCCGCCGAGCAACTTGCCGCATACCGAGGCGTGTTGTCCCACATCGTCTTACACACCCCCTACGTGCCGCCGATCGATCAGGCGGCCAGCGAGGACGCATTCCGCACCATGGTTCGCACGTTCGCAGCAGTCGTGGCCTGAGCGGGTGTCAGTACAGATTGGGGTGCCGAGATGAACAGGACCGTTCACAAGTTGTGCGCGTGGAGCGGCACCGCATGTCTGGTGATCATGGCCATCGGATTCATCGCGGTTGCGGGCTACATTCCCACTCGGTCCCCAAGCGACAGCGCCGCGGAGACCGCCCAGTTCATCATCGACAACCGGACGCGAATCCGGTGGGGGATGATCATTTCGATGTTCGCCTCGTCGTTGCTGATGGTGTATGCGGCATCGATAGCGACTCAGATGCGCCGCATCGAAGGCCGCTTCCCGATCTTGTCCATGATTCAGTTCGGGCTCGGGGCGATCTTCGTGCTCGAGTTCATCTATCTGCTGTTCTTCTGGCAGACGGCGACGTTCCGGGTGGATCGGGCCCCCGAGCTGATCCAGTTGCTCAACGACATGGCGTGGATTCCGTTCGTGGGCCTCACTTCCACCGCGGTGGTGCAGGTCGGCTGCTTCGGTGTGGCGATTCTGCTGGACCGGCGGACGCAGCCGATCTTTCCGCGGTGGCTGGGTTACTACAACCTCTGGGTGATGCTGATGTTCGTGCCGGGGACATTCTGCGTGTTCTTCAAGACCGGACCGCTGGCCTGGAACGGCATCGTGGCCTGGTATCTCCCGCTGGCGGCGTTCGCGACATGGATGATCATCAACCCGATCTATCTGTCCAAGGCGGTGGACAGCATGGAGGATGAGATTCGCGACGACACCCCGGCCGCTGCGCCGCGGGGTAACGGGTCCGCATCAGTGGACATCGGGCGCTTGCGTGCCGACGTCGATCAGTTGTTGGCCGGATCCCACCGCTAGCAGCATTCTGAGAAAGGAAGCACGACATGGTTTCCCACGCAGGCGCCAGGCCGGAAACGGTCAAGCCGGACGGCGGCCGGCCCGTTGCCGCCGAACCGCGCAGCACTGCCCCCGTGAAGTGGTGGGCCGCGATCGGCGCGGTTTACCTCGTCTTCATGGTCGTCGTCCTCACCCGGTGGGTCACCGGGCCGTTGTTCCAGACCGTGCCGGCGGGACCCTCGCCGGTTCCGACCTATATGAAGGTCGCGGTCATGTTCTTCCAGATCGGTTCCATACCCGCGGTGCTGGCGCTGGTCTGGTTCCTGGTGATCAAGCCATGGCGGCGCAAAGGCAAGCTGAGCGTCGACGGCGCCATGGTGATCGCGTTCGGAACGCTGTGGTTCCAGGACCCGTTGTCGGCCTACAGCGGGCACTGGTTCATCTACAACGCCTGGGCAGTGAACTTCGGCTCATGGGTCAACAGCATCCCGTTCGCGACGGGCAAGGCTGCCCCGGGCGCGATGCTCGTCGAGCCGATCCTGATCGTCCCTGGCGCTTATGTGTACTGCTTCGTGATCGCGATGTTCTTCGGGTCCTGGGTGATGCGGAAGGCTCGGAACCGCTGGCCGCAGCTGGGCGCGATGAGTTTGGCGGCGATCTGCCTGGCCGCATTATGGGCCTTCGACATCGTCTTGGAGGGGATCATCTTCATGCCGTTGGGCGTGTGGGAGTACCCCGGTGGGCACTTCAGTATCTTCCCGAACACGTACCACAAGTTCCCGCTCACCGAAATGCTCACCGCCGGTTCGGCATTCGCTTTGGTGGCCATGCTGCGGTTCTTCAAGAACGACCGCGGCGAGACGCTGGCAGATCGAGGAGTCGAATCGCTGAAGGTGTCGGATCGACGCAAGAGCATTCTGCGGGCGCTGGCGTTGATCGGCGCGGTGAACGTGATCTTCTTCCTGGTGTACAACGTCGCCAACAGCTGGACCGCGACCCGCAGCGCCGAGTGGCCCGCCGACCTGCAACAGCGGTCGTATTTCACCAACGGCATCTGCGGGGAGGGCACCGACCAGGCGTGCCCGGGCCCCGCCGTGCCCCAGTACCGTAACGACAACAACAACCCCGACGGCGGCTCGGCGCACCTGGATCCGGAGGGCAACCTGGTGGTGCCGCCGGGCACGGGGCTTCCGTCGATGGTGCCATTCGACCGCGGTGGGTGAGCAACGGATACGGGCCGACGCGAGTGGTCACGGTGCGACACGGCTCGAGGTGCTCGCCAGTGCGATCGCATCGCGTCGTCTCGTGGTGACACCCATTCCCGACGAGCCGGCCTGCACGGACGGACGCACCATCACCGTCGACGACACCGCCACCGACGCCGATATCCGCGACGCAGTGGTCGTTCAGGCCGCGCTGCTGGCGGGAGGATCCCTGGAGCGGCCATTGATGCGCCGGCTCGCGCGTCATCGGCGGACGGCCGCCGACCGTTATCTCGCTCTCGAAACCGCCCGAGTGGCAGCCGACCTCGAGCACTTCCTTCCGACCGCCACCGTCAACCGCATCCGTACGACCGCCGCGACGCCCGTGTCGTCGACGAGCGCGGAGTCACTAAGCCGTGCGCTGAGCCGCGAGCCGATCGTCGATCCACCTGAGTGGGTCGGCACGTTGCGCCCGGGGCGGCTCGCGCGTGCAGACGCGGTTGATCTGCGCGGTTCGCCCACGGAGGCGGACCTGGGCCGGCTGAGTGAACTCACCGAGCAGCCGCCCGAGCTGGACGATGACGACGACGAGAGCGAGGAGAGCAAGATCCTCAACCTGCTTTCGGCACCGATCGCCAATCCGCTCGGCGACGCGATCCAGAAACTGCTCGGGTTGCGCCGCAGTGGTCGGTCCAAGAGCCAGGGCGGCGGCGCCGAGATCCCGACGGCCGCACGCCGGTCCGGCCCGGTGGGCCCGCATGCCCGGCGGGGCGTTCTCGAGCACGTTCTGCCGTCGGTCTACGAGCCCGCGCCGGCCTTCGGCACCACCTACCCGGAGTGGGACTGCAACAAGGCCACCTACCGGCCGGACTGGTGCACGGTTGCCGAGTACGATCCGGCGGAATCCGATTCGGAACGGCGGCTCGAGACCGTCGCGGCTCACCTGCAACGTCCGCTGGCCCGGGTGGGCGTCGAGTCCGAACGTCACCGGCGCCAGGATGACGGGGGCGCACTGGATCTTTCCGCTCTCGTCGAATACGAGTGCGACCGCGTCATCGGTCGCAACCCCGACCCTTACATCTACGAGAACACCCGGCACACCAAGCGGGATCTTTCGGTGCTGGTGCTGCTGGACTGTTCAGGATCGACCGCCGAGGAATCCAACGGTCACGTCGTCTTCGAGGAGGAGCGCACGTTGGCCGGGGAACTCACCGCGGGTCTGGAACGCCTCGGCGACCGGGTGGGCACCTACGGGTTCTACTCTCGTGGCCGTCATGCGGTGAAATTCTTGCGAATCAAGGAGTTCGACAGCCGCTTCGACAGCGCGGCCAAGCGTCGCCTGATGCACGTGCAACCGTCCGGGTTCACCCGCATCGGTGCGGCCATTCGCCATGGCAGCTACGTGTTGGAGTCCCAAGCTCTGGCCAAGAACATGGTGTTGCTGGTAATCGGCGACGGTATGCCCTACGACGATGGATATGAGGACCGGTATGCCCGAGCCGATGCGCGACAGGCGATCGCTGAAACGATGCGGAGGGGAATCGCGTTGGCCGGCCTCGGAATCCGATCGTCGACCACGCCGGACATCTTGGAAGAGGTGTGGTCGGATGCACGCGTTCCGGGTGGTCGGCGACGTTCGCGACGTCGAGCGACATCTGCGCTCGTTGCTGATCAATGCGCTGGCCATGACGCGGGGCAACGGTCGGCGACGGGAGCTGTTCGGCGCCGACGACCACCGGCGCCTGCGTGATCTGAATGCGACCAGACTCAACAAGGTCAACTCCTACAGCTGAATCCCCGCCACCAAGGAGATACTGCGGCGACAATGAAGACACCAGCGACCATGAACGAATCAACAGTGCCTGCTGACCAGACAGCTCCGGCCGGAGCAGCACGCGAGCACGGCTACGTCTCGGTAGGCGACGAAGTCGAGGTGTTCGACGCGGCCTGGCGGTCCGGCCTGCCGGTGATGCTCAAGGGCCCCACCGGTTGCGGCAAGACCCGCCTGGTCGAGCACATGGCGCAACGATTCGGCGTTCCGCTGTACACCGTGTGTTGTCACGAGGACATGACGTCCTCCGATCTGTTGGGCCGGTTCGTCCTGCGGGACTCGACCACGGAATGGGTCGACGGCCCGCTGACGCAGGCGGTCCGCCATGGCGGTATCTGTTACCTGGACGAGGTGGTGGAGGCCCGCCAGGACGCGATCGTCGCGGTGCATTCCCTGGCCGATCATCGGCGTGAGCTGAATATCGAGCGTCTCGGCGGGTGTCAAACTGCATGCGGCGCCAGGATTTCAGCTCGTCGTCTCCTACAATCCCGGTTACCAGAGCATCCTCAAAGACCTGAAGATGTCGACCCGGCAGCGATTGGTCGGCATCGATCTCGGCTTCCCGCCCGCGGAAGTGGAGAAAAAGGTGCTGCAGATGGAGACCGGGCTGCAAGGGTCGGTGCTCGACGACATCATCAAGCTCGGTCAGGCCATCCGCCGCCTCGACGACGCTGCCCTGCGGGAGACCGCTTCGACCCGGGCGTTGGTGGCAACCGCGAGCCTGATCGAAGCCGGTCTGACGCCGCGCGCTGCGGCGGTGTCGGCGATAGCCAGTCCGTTGTCCGATGATCCCGAGACGCGCGAACGGCTCACGGTGCTCATCGAGTCCTACCTTTGACGGCCGGGGCAGGCTGAGCGGCCCGCAATGCCGGCCCCGAGGGTGGCGAGCGATTCCCGAAGGTGTTCGTCCAAGTCGCGGTCGCTCGAGCGATGGGTGGTGACGGTCGCGCGATAGGCGCCTACGGCGGCCAGTGCCATCAACTGCGCTAGCTCGTCGGACTCCCGCGTGGTTCCCCGCGCGCGACACAGGCAGTCCAACATCGCCTCTTCGGTATCGGCGACGTGCAACAGGTAGCGAGCCCGTAAGGCCGGCTCCCGGGACCACAACTCCATCCGTCGTATCGCGATCTCCTGACCTCCGCCGTCGAATCGTGCGATGAAGTCGACCAGGGATTCGGTCAAAGCGGCCCACTCACCCATCCCGTCGACGCCGTGATTCACCAGCTGGAAACTGGAGTGATCCCCCGGCGGGTCAGATCTTCAATGTGCTCTACCGGGACCTGGTGGCAGACGTCATCGGCACCCATTGACGACCTGTACTCGCACTTTGGCATGGAACTGACCGATGACGGACGCGCCGCCATGATCAAATACATGGCAGACAACCCACGAGAAAATCGGCTGCCGCACCGGTTCAATTTCGGTACGCCCGATGTCGTCGACCGTGTGCGCCAAGCGCTGCAGCGGTATCAGGATTACTTCGGCCTCCCAGAAGAGTGATGCCGGCGAAGCTAGTTCGCCGGCAACGACAAGCTCAGGTGATCTGGGCGGTGGTCTCGGCACGAGCGGGTTCCGGGTCCGGTTCGGCGACCTGACCGCGCAACGCGCGGAACATCAGCCAGGATTGAACCGTGATCCAGACGGTGAACAGCACGAAGGGTGACCAGAACACCAGCAGGCCGTTCCAGGCGAACGGGCCCGAACGAGGGATGAAGGCGATCGCGCCCGCCTCGAACATGAGCGCGATCCACAGCGACAGATAGCCCCACCACCGTGGGAAGGGGTTGTTCTTCACCAGCTGGGTAGCCGGCCGCAACGCGATCACGGTGACAGCGACCCAGCCGAAGATGTAGAACTGGTCGGTCGTCGTCATCGTCAACGACGCCAGCTCGTGCATCAACGTGGTCACTTCGGAATCTTTGCGGGGCGCGGTGTAGGCCGCGACTCCCCAGAACATTGGCGGAAGCATCAGAAACAGGCTCATCATGGCGCCGCTCACCAGAGTCAACGCACTCCAGACCTTCCAACCGCCAGTCTCTACCCTTGCCATCTGGATAGCCAGCACGGTCAGGATCGGCAACATGAAGGCGCCGGTCCAGCTTGCCAGCACCGCACCCCACTTGATCTGGCCCGCGTCAGCGTTGTACCAAGCCGCGACCTGCTCGGCGCTCCACGCAGGGTTCTTGAGGGGTACCTGGTCGAGGAGGAAAATGAATGCGAACACGTAGATGAGGGCGAAGACAATGCCCCACCAAAGGATCGCGCGTTGACTGCGCTCTGAAAAATGGGACCTCGGCTGGGGCATCGGTCTTCCTCCCTGGTGGGTGCGAACTCCCTGTGGCATCTTTTGAGATTCTAAATATCATAATTATGTTAGTCCAGACCGCGCGCGAGGATCAATACGCGATTTCCGGCAATTCACGCCGTGCGATGTCGGCAAGGATCTGCCTCGAACAGGCCGGCCCGGGCGGGACCCCCAGAGATAAATGCCTCGGTCACCCGCCGACTTCCGACTGGGCTATCCAAGCCGGCTGGCGCCTATCGCTGGCCAGGGTATTACCTTGGCTACCTTGATATCCCGGTAATGGACACCGGGTGTCGCCTCCTGCTCCGACGAGCGCTGTGGACCAGGCCTGAGGCGATACTTCGGCCGCGAATGAAGCGAGGGCAGTGGGACCGATGGTCGCCAGTTGCATGATCAATCCCCCGCTGAGGGCGATTGCCAGCTCCGCCAACGCGTTCAGATCCACGTCTGACTCATCTTTACCGGCTGGTGCGGCCAGCACGGGGTGCATGTCCGCCCGGTACCGGCCGTAGGCGTCTCTCGCGTGGCGCTTGCCGTCAGGGGAGCGCAACAGCCACGTCAGCAACGCAAACTGCGCGATCATCAGATCGGAGGATGACGCCGCCATCGGCGTCGAGTGCCGCGCAGACATTGTCGACGGACGCGCTCGCCGGCAGGGTTTGCAGTGTGGTGGACTCCGTGGTCGACGCGGTCATGGCAACCCTCTCCTCGGGGGAGGTCGAGAGCCTCTCGTCGGGGGAGGTCGAGACTCGACATGGTCATTTGACCAAGTCGGCAGTATTGCCTGGATCGGTTGGCCGTCAATGGTATCGACGAAAGTCGCCGTGCCGAATCTTCCGTCCAGCAGTTTCTGAGATTGGTAACGTCATAATCAAGACACTGCCGAGAGTTGAGGATCTGCCCCATCTTCGACACGGCTTGCACGCAACATCGCCCAGCTCATCGTCAGCATCCAGACAAAGAACGCCAAGGCGAGCAGCCAGAAGGCGATAAGGCCATTCCAGGCGATGGGTCCTGTTCGGAAGAACACGCAAAAAGCCCCGCCCGCAACGCCGATGGCCGACCAGAAGCATGTATAGGCGACCCAGCGCGGCACCAGTGGTACCGGACGCTGATCCTGTAGCACCGCGATGCCACAAAGTGCCATCTGTACCATCGCCGTGCCGACCACCCCGATATACAGCAACCAGCCGATGTCGTAGCAGAGCTGTACCAGTTCGGCGCTCCGCTCGCCGCGAAAGGCGGCGGCCTGCCAGATCATCTGGGGGAAGATGAATTCCAGGATCAAGCAGGCTGCGACCAGGCTCTGCGCGGTGGCCAGCGGCGAGGCTGCGCCGACACTGCGGCGAATCTGGTAGCTGAGTGCTGCGCCGTAGAACGCAAGTAGGGGAGCGGCGCTGGTCAAGATCAGCACTCCGATGCGGATGCGGGTGCGGTCTTCGGTGAACATCTGTTGAACCTGGGCGGTTGTCAGGTCCGGCGTCGGCGGAGGAAACCACCCGGCGACGAGCAAGCCGAGCCAGAACAAGGGCAGAAACAGTAATCCTGTCCATACGCAAAGCCGTTGGTGCGCCTGGCTCATTTCGGTCTTATCCCGCGAATCGACGAGACCAGTGCCGACGCCGCCGCCTCGCCTGACGCGGTCGCGGCCGACAGGTTCGGTGACGCGAGGTATTCACCCGCCATGTGCACCGTCCGGTCCAGCTGCCTGGTCCTGGCTTGGAATGCCCTCAGCTGTGAATAGTGCCCCACCGGGCTGTATTGCTGCTGCCAACGGTTGATCTCGATGAACTCGATATCGTCGCATGCACCCGGCAGGAAGGTGTCGATGGCTTCTGCGCAGATGCCGCGGAGCGCGTCGTCGTCGTCGTCGAAATGCCGCTCGCACCAGTCGTTCATCAGTGTGAGTGTCAGGAGGCCTTTGCCCGCCGGAGCGCGGCCCGGCGCCTTGTTGTGATCGCAACCGAAACCGCCGAGGAACGGATGCTCAGCACGGGGGATCAGGGTGTAGGTGGCGCGCAGGCCCGCTGGCGCCTTGGACAACGCGACATTGGGAGTGATCAGTCTTCCGCTGCGCACCGCGCTCAAATATTCGGCGCGCCAGGCGTCTAGATCAACACGGACTTCGGCCGCTACTTGTGCGGGTAGCGCCACCACACATCCCGCTACTGTCTCGCTGTGCTCGCCGGCTGCTCCCTCCCACGTCACAGTCGCTCCACCGGCATGCTGCTCCACCCCGGTGACCCTCGCCCCAAGCTCGATCTTCAGCTGGGAGGCCAGCTGTTCGGCGTAATAGCCCATTCCCTTGCGGAAGGCCACCAGCTTCGCGCCGGCAAACAGGTTGACGATGCCGAGAAATTCCACCCTGGATACCTGTTCGGGTTCAGCGGCGAAGATTCCACGGATAGCAGGGTTGATGAGATAGCGAGAAATCTCGCGGGGAAGCGTGTTGTTCGCCCACTCGCCGAGAGTCTGGGTGTCGAAGGGGCCGGCCTCGGCGATCCTGTCGACCCCCGCCTTGCGTGCGCGGATAACCTCCGGGGCCAATCGCAGCGCCTGTGCCTTAGCAACCGTCGAGAGGAAGCCGGTCTGGGCGAAGGCCCGAATCGGATGATCGCCGTCGAGCTGATGGATCCGGCCGTCGCGCACCAGGCCGAAGATGAAACCGCCGGGTACGATTTCACCATCGATGCCGGCATCTCGGGCCAGACGAAGCAGGTTGCGGTAGGTCGTCGGGAGGAAGATGGCACCCCGGTCCAGCAGGAAGCCGTCTCGCTGCGTCGAGGACATCTTGCAGCCCGCGCGGTCTGCGGCTTCCAGAACACGCACTGAGAAGCCGGCCTCTTGAAGGCGAAATGCCGCCGCCAAGCCAGCCGGCCCGGCGCCGGCGACAATGACTTCTTCAGAACCGCTCATGCCGCGACGCGCCTACCGCTTGAATGCATCGACGATCTGGTGGTAGCAGTCTTCCGATTCCTCGGCATCGAACGGTGGCACGTATGAGGTGTGCAGCGCGAGGTGCGGTAAAACCTGGTAGTTGTCGAGCTTTTGGCGGCACTCCTCGGGAGTGCCGGTGATCGAGAACAGCTCCACCAACTCCTCAGGGGTGTCCTCGAACGCCGCCAATCCCTTCTGGAACATCGCCATCCGCAGCTCATTGATCATGTCCTGCACACCCTCGACCTCGGCGACCACATCCGAAACCGGGTGCGCCAGATAGAATCCGACGTGTTTCTTGGCCCGCGCCATCGCGACATCGCGGTCCGGATGCACGCAGCAGATGACCTCGCAGGCCAAGTCGAGGGCATCCAGGTCGCGGCCGGCTGAGCGTGCCCCTTCGGCGATGTTCGGCAACACAATCTGGTCGAAGAATTTGGGGGTCCAGAGGTATCCGATCCAGCCGTCGGCCTTGGCGCCGCACAGCTTCAGCAGTTGTGGGCGCATGCCTGCCAACAGGATCGGAATCTGCGGGCGAGCCATCTCGCGCAGACCCCAGGGATTCACCGGCGGTGGCGGCGAACTGGTAGTGCGCGCCGCTGAAGTTCTCGACCTGTTCGCCGGCCAGATAATCCCAGGAACGGTGGAGCACGTCGATGTACTCGCTGATCCGATTGATCGGAGACTTGAAGTCCGTGGAATGGAACGCGGTGAGGAACTCGGGAACGCCGGTGCCGAGGCCGAGATTCATTCGGCCGCCTGAGGTCTCGTCGACGTCGGCCGCGGCGTTGGCGGCCTCGAACGGGGAGCGGGTGAACGCGGCGGCCAAACCGGTGCACAGCTCGGCCCGGGAGGTGGTCAGCGCCGAGGCGGTCAGTATCGCGAACGGGTTGCGGTAGAGCTCGTAGGTCCAAATCGAGTCGAACCCGGCCTCGTCGGCCATCCGCGCATACTCGGGCAGCCGCGACATCGGCGCGGTTCTGCTGGGCATTGTGATTCCGACTTTCACTGTTGGTCACCTCACCTCAGATAGGAGTTGACAGAGCCTGGTGAAGCGCGGGCAGGACCGCCCGTGCGAAGCGTTGCTGGTTGGCAAGCGCGACTTCGCGGGACAGCGTGCCGAAGGCGCTGACCACGATGAGACCGCCTGCGTCGGTGCGCCGCACGATGTCGTGGATCTGTTCGATGACCTCGCCGGGAGTGCCGGAGGGCTGCAAGTCGGCCAGGAAACGGGCGAACTGCTCGTGGCCGTGCTTGGCGATGGTGCGCGCGATGTTGCCGTAGTACTCGTATCCGGGGATATCGGCGATCGTCGGATCGGCGAATCCGTAGTGGTCGATGGTCGAACGGTAATAGGTGACCACCTGCTCGAAGATCTCGGCGGCGGTGTCGGGGTCCTCGTGACACGCGTTGAAGATCACCACTGTCGGCCTCGGTGGATCGCTGCCCCGGTAGCGGCGATAGTGTTCGGCGTAGCGCTCGAGATCGCCGACCGTCTGCTCCCACGGCTTCTGCAGGAAGATCATGATGCCGGCGCCGAGGCGGGCCATCACCTCGGCGGACTCCGGTGAGATCGACGACGCGAACACCCGGCCGCGCAGCGGCGCCATCGGCGCCGGCCGCAAGTCGACACCCCGGATCCGTCCGGTCTCGAAGGCGTCGAGCAGCTCGGCGGCGTGCCGATCGAACAGCTGGCGCGACTGGCCCATTTCCACCCCGAAACCGTCGAACTCCTCGCGCGCCAGCCCCCGGCCCATCCCCAGGACCAAGCGCCCGCCGGAGAGCTGGTCGAGCACACACGCGTGCTCGGCCAGCCGCACCGGGTCGTGCCACGGGAGCACTGAAACCATCGTCCCGAGCTTGACGTGCTCTGTCCTGGCTGCCACCCAGGTCAGGAACTGCAGCGGGTCCGTCGACATCGAGTATCCGGCGAAGTGGTGCTCGACTGCCCAGACCGATTCGAACCCGAGGCCTTCGGCCCGGTCGGCGAGGGCCATCTCGGTCTGCCAGACCTCCCGGTCTTCTCGGCCGTCCAGATTTTGGAAGAAGTGGCCGTGACCAACGAACATCAGGTGACCGTTGTCGCGGCAACCGCCGGACCAAGCTGAACGATCGTGAACGGATAGCGACTGCAGAGCATGTCGTGAGACTATCAGTCAGACTGAATTTTGTGACCGATCGTTCTCAATAATCTGCTAGCGTACCGATATGGCAAGCGTGATAAGTGCCTTCGGCTTCGACCCGTCAAGCGATTCAAGCGTCTTCCTGTTCTGCGCCATCTTCACGTTCGCGGTGGTCACGATCCTGTGGGTGGTCGGTCTCTTCCAGGGCAACCATTCGATGATGGACGGTTGGTACGGCTTCGCCTACGTGGCACCCGCGCTGTTGGCGTACGTCATCGTCGGTGCTCAATCCGTGACCGCTGCGCTGCTGCTGTTCATGGTGATGCTGCACGGCGGACGGCTCGGGTGGTATCTGGCGGCGCGCTGGCGGCGCTATGTACCCAAGTACGGCGGCGACCCGCGTTACCTCAACTTCGTCAAGCAGATGTCACCGGGCTACTGGTGGAAGAGCTTCTTTCGGGTGATGGAACCGCAAGCCGTGATCATCGTGCTGATCGGGGCTCCTGCGGTCATCGGTATCCTCGTGACTCGCGAGCCCGACGGCGGCATCAGCCCGCTGGCCCTCCTCGGGCTGCTGGTCTTCATGGTCGGGCTGTATTACGAGACGGTCGCCGACGCCCAGCTGCATGCGTTCCTGGCCCAAGAACAGCGCCCGCGCTATTTGCAAACCGGGGTTTGGAAGTACAGCCGGCATCCGAACTACTTCGGCACCACCACGGTGTGGTGGGGAATCTGGCTCGTGGCTGTGGCAGGCGAACCTGCCATCTGGTGGACCGTGGCGGGCCCGCTGATCAACACGATCATGCTGACCTCGGTCCTCGGCTCCGCATTCCAGGACAACTACATGGGCGTGCGGCCCGAATACCGGGAACTGATGACCCGCACCCGCCGATTCCTTCCGATTCCTTTGCCGCCGAACGCTATCGCCCGTAACGAAACGAGACTCGCCGAGCAGCGCGCGAAGGCGGGAACTCCAGGCGGTGTATGACGCCATCGTCGTCGGCGGTGGGCATCACGGTCTGACGTGCGCCAGCTATCTGGCGCGCGCCGGCAGGTCCGTGATCGTGCTCGAGCGGCGCCGGTGGCTGGGCGGGATGACCTACTCGCGCGAAACCGTCGAGGAGGCGCCGGGTTATCTGATGAATCCCTGCGCCGTCGACCTGCTGTTCACCAATCTCGAGCCGTCCATCATCACCGAACTGCGGCTGGAGGACTTCGGGTTGCGCCAGGTGAGTCCGGATCCGTGGGGGGCGTACCTGGGCGCCGACGGCCAGTCCATCGGACTGTGGCGCTCCCTGGACCGCACGGTGGCCGAGATCCGTCGATACTCCAGAAGGGATGCCGCGCAGTTCGCGCGGCTCTGCGAAATGTGGTGTGAATTCTGGTATGTGGCGGCGCCGTACCTGATGGACCACCCCACCAGGCCGCGGGTGCGGACCATCGCCGAGTTGGGCTGGCGCGTGGTGCGCAAACGTCGCAACCTCGCACCGGTCGTGCGGATGCTGCTGGCCTCGCCGCACGAACTGATCGAGACCATGTTCGAATCCGACGAGGTCAAATCGCTGTTGGCCATCTACGCATCGGGATCGGAGGCGCCGCTGCGCGAACCGGGATCCGGTGCGGTACTCGGCGTGATCATGCTGCACATCGGCTGGGGCATCAAGCGGCCCATCGGCGGCATGGTGGAATTCACCAACGCGTTGAGTGCCTGTCTGCACCACCATGGGGGACTGGCCCGGACCAGCGCCGAGGTCGAGGAGATCCTGGTGCGCGACGGCGCGGTGTGCGGCGTGCGATTGTCCGACGGTGAGGTGATCGCGGGCCGACAGGTCATCGGTGCGATGGACCCGGTGACATTGATGACGCGGCTTGTTGATTGCAGCCATGTGCCCGATCCAGTGCTCGACGAGGTCCGCAATATCCGGGTCAACGGTTGGGGCATCAACAACGCCAAAATCGATGTCGCCCTGTCCCGACGGCCCGACCTGTTATGCAACCGACCCGAGCTGTGGGGCAGCTATATGCTGATCGGCGACGACAAGAGTTACACCGACCGTGCACTGCACACCGCCATGCGCGGCGTGATCCCGGCTGAGACTCCCATGTGGGCGCTGATGCCCTCGGCGTTCGATCGTTCACAGGTGCCGCCGGGCAGTTCGGGCGACACGATGTACCTATTCTGTACCGCGGTGCCGCAGACGCTCGCCGACGGCAGCGATTGGGAACAGCGTCGTGAACCTTTCGCCAAACAGGCCACGGCCACTTTTGAGGCGGTGGCGCCCGGATTCGCCGACATGGTGATCGGGAGCTGGGTCAAGAGCCCCAATGAATTGCGTCAGATGACGCATGAGGGCAGCTATGTGGTCGTGGACATGTCGCTGAATCAGATGGGCCCGAATCGTCCGTGCCCGGCACTGTCTGGCTACCGCACACCGGTACCGGGGCTGTGGCACACCGGAGCCGGAGCGCACCCGATGGGCGGGGTGCACGGTTGGGCCGGCCGCAGCACCGCCCGCACCGTGCTGAAGGCACTCAAGTCGTGTTGAGCTCGAGCACCCGGCGCGCCGCGCGGTTGCCGAATTCCACGGCGGTGTTTTGTCCGGCGGCCGACATGAAGTCGGCGGCGTACTGAATCGGCGAAAGCGGATCCAGTGCCGCGTTGAGCCGCCCAATCTTCTGGTAGCTACCGATGCTCGTCAGTGGCAGCGCCCGATGCCAGCGGGTGACATGGGTGTACTCGACGGTTCCGCGCAGTTCGGGGAACACGCTGAACACCGTGGCCAGCGTGTGTTCGATCAGCATAGGGTCGGGATTGCCGATCAACCGTGACGAAGCACCGGTCTCCCATAGGCAGGTCAGTAGGCCATGACCCGCGGGAGCACGGTCCGCCGCCTTGTTGTGGTCGAGGAAGATCAATGCGATGTCCGGATCTTCGCTCGAGGGGAGCATCACTAGAAACGCTGGGCAGTCCGGTGCCCGCGTGGTGCCCACGGCCACGCTCACACACCGGGTGTAGTCCAAGGTCGAATTGAGCTCATCCAGCATCGGCCGATCGTCGCAGCAGATGGCCGCGGCTTCCGGTAGCGGACAGGTGACCACACACGCGTCGTATTCGGCGACCGACCCCGCATGTGTGATCTGCACTCCGGTGCCGGCCCGGCGCACCTCGGTCACCGGCGTCTGGAGATGTACTTTCAGTTGCGCCGCAAGAACTTCGGGCATGCGACCCTGGCCGCCCGCGAGTGTGAGGATCTTCGAGGTGAAGATATTGCCGATACCCGAGAACAATTCGACCTTGGATACCTTGTCGGTGTCCGCGATGAGCATGGTGCGCACGATCGGCTCGCAAAGATACTGATCGATTTCTTCGCTCAGCACCCGCATGGCGTATTCGCGTGCACTCTCAGTGTCCAACGGCGCGGATTTGCTCATCTCGGCATAGTCCAGCCGGCCGCGCACCTTGGCTAGTGCGACATCGGCGACCAGCCGCGGCATTCGCAAC
Source organism: uncultured Actinomycetota bacterium (assembly GCA_963805835.1). Classification (GTDB taxonomy): domain Bacteria; phylum Actinomycetota; class Actinomycetes; order Mycobacteriales; family Mycobacteriaceae; genus Mycobacterium. The sequence continues at coordinate 100,050 of CAWDVX010000006.1, forward strand.
TTCGCCCCGAGTGACAGCAGCTGCGTGCGCAATCCGGAACGGACCATACGGTTCATGTCCAGCAGATGGGTGTACCCGTCGCGGCGGATGGCGACAAAGGGTGCGACCGCATGCCGTTCGAGGCCGAGTTCCTCAGCCAGGGCCAGATAGGAGTGGTAGCCCGAGCCCAATGCTGCGGCACCCGTGTCGACGACATAGCCGCCTGCGCGAACGGTCTGCACCCGTCCGCCGGGCCGGCTGTCGGACTCGAAGACGTCGACGTCCCACCCCGCCTGGGCGAGCCGGTAGCCCGCAGTCAAACCGCTGAGGCCGGCGCCGACGATGGCTGCACGCATCATGCCACCAAAATAGACGCGTGATCGATCGTTCACAACATCCAACGAGCGTCTATGAAAAGTAGTTGTATTCGTGATATCAAAGCTTTGGTAGTGGTGAACGACCGTTTATCAGTTGGCAAGTATCGGTGGCTCCTTTGAAGTCGGTAGTCGTAGTCGGGGCCGGCATGTCCGGACTAGCGGCGGCGTACCGGCTGCAGCAGCGTGGCGTCGCCGTCACGGTGCTGGAATCGGAACAGCGACCGGGAGGTCGGGTGGCCACTGAACGGCATGGCCGATATCTGGTGGATACCGGCCCGGACGCTCTGGCCTCGAGCTATCAATCGTATTTGAAGCTGGTCGACGACATTCGGTCTGGCCGACCAGCTGGTAGAGACCAGTCCGGTGATGGGGTTGGTCCGGCAGGGACGCCTTGTCGACATCGACACCTCGACACCAGCGAAACTGCGCTTCACGACGGCGTTGTCGGCGCGCGGGAAGCTTGCTCTGCTGCGCGGCTTTCTGAGGCTGCGCGGGTCGATCAATGGCGTCGATTCGTACGAGCTCGTGCAGTCCGCGCCGATGGACGACCCAGACATCAGCGCCTACGAGTTTGGGATGCGGAGCTTTGGCCGCGAGGTCACCGAGTATCTGATCGATCCGATGATGCGCCTGACTACTGGGAAAGGAGCCCGCGACGCATCGAGCTTGAACGTTCTGGGTGCGCTAGGTGCATGGTCTGGCCCCCTGCGAAACGTTCGTGGTGGCCTCGCCGCCGTGACCGGCGAGCTCGCCTCCCGCGTGCCTGTGCTCTGTGGTGCCACCGTCACCGCTGTGGCGGAGACCGAATCGGGTGTGGTGGTGTCCTATAACGACGGGGCGGGACAGCATGAGATCGCCGCCGACGGCTGCGTGCTGGCGGCCATGTATCACCGTACGGCTGAGATATGGCCAACGCTTTGCACCGCGTCACCGGCCTTTGGCGACAAACTTCGCAATGTCAAACGGGGTACCGCGCTGCAACGGAAACCAGGTCGTACCCAGTGCTGGTGCCCACTTGCGAGATCCCCGAAGCGTTGTTGATCTTCCTGCAGCACAACAAGTCACCAGACCGGGCCCCAGTGGGGCATAGTTTGGTGACGATCTACACCGACACCGTGGTCACCGACCGGTTCCTGCAGCTCAGCGACGACGAACTCGAGCGATGGGCGGCCACGATCATCGAAAGGCTGTGCCCTGAATTGGCAGGCTATCGCGAAATGGCCACCGTGACCCGGTGGCCGTTCGCAGGCTATCTAGCGGATCCGGGTTTCTGGCGCCGAGCCTCGACTCTGCGTTCCGCCGTGCCCAGAGGCGGTTCGGCGCCGGGTCGCTGGTGTCGGCGGTGCGGGCCGGTGAACAGGCTGCAGCACAGGTCCTGTAGGTCCGGTCGCCGCTGTGCCGTGTTTGCCGATCGCGCAGGATGCCTGCGGCCTGGGGTACCGTGTGCGAGTGGCCGCTGACCGTAACGATCGTTCAGAGCGAATCCTGCGCACCGCGATGCGGTTGTTCCACGAGCGGGGTTTCGATGCCGTCGGCGTGGATCTGATCGGAGAACGTGCCGGGGTTTCCGGGCCCGCCATCTACCGGTACTTCAAGGGCAAGGACGAAATCCTCGTCACGCTCATCGACGAGGCGATCGATCGGGTAGTGGTGTCCACCGGGGGCAAATTTGATGACCCGAGGGAGGAACTCGAGCACCTCGTTCGGGGACACGCGCAGCGCGTCGTCGAGGAGCGGGAGCTGATGAGTGTCTGGACCAGGGAACGCAATGCGATCCCCAAGGCGTACCGGTCGCGGATCAACGCTCGAATCAAGCGCTACATCGACCGATGGGTCGATTGTCTCCATGGCTGTTATCCGAACCAGCCACGGGAGGTGTTGATTGCTGCGGTCCACGCCGCCCATGGACTCATCGACTCCACCGCGTTCTGGCCTGCGCAGGCCCTGCGGGTGGACGGACTGACCGAGCTTCTCGCGGGCATGGCCCTGTCGGGGTTGGAAGAGTTGGGAAGCGATGCGCTGGCCCGCAAGGTGGTCGCCGAATAGCTCGGAACCTTGACTGTACGCCGAGTTTAGTCCAGATTAAATTACTGCGCGCGGAGATGCCGCCCGACTGGTGAAGGGGTCGTCCGGGATGACAGAGGGCTTACAGAAGACGATGGCCTTGTCCGCGGTCGCGTTTGTGCTGCTGGCGTTCCCGGCATTCGTGATGGCCGGCCTGTTACCTCCGATCTCCCCGATGCGGACCGCCGACGACGTGGTTCAGTTCTGGTCGACGAACACCGGGCTCAAGCAGATGGGCCTGGTCATGCTGCTGGCAGCGGCCGGCCTGCAGGCGCCGTTCGGTGCGCTCGTCGCGGTTCGGATCAGGCAGATGGACGGCGGACGGTACTCACCACTGGCCTACACGCAGTTGGTTGCAACGGGACTGGCGGTGATGGCTATCATCTTGCCGGTCTTCGCCTTCGCCGCGGCGTCTTATCGCCCCGAGCGCGATGCACAGATCACCCAGGCGCTCAACGATCTCGGTTGGCTTCCGTTTGTGATGAACTGGCCGGCGGCCACCATCCAGTGCCTGGTGATCGGGTTCGCGATCTTCGGCGCCGCTCGCCAGATCTGGCCGCGATGGTTGGGCTACTTCAACGTCTGGTGTGCATTTCTCTTTGCCGCCGGTGGCCTGGTGGTGCTTTTCAAGGACGGTGTGTTCGCGTGGAACGGCCTGCTGGCGTTCTGGATGGTGGCCGTGTTCTTTGGCGCCTGGTACCTGATCATGGCATGGCAACTGTGGGTCACCGTCCCGGCATCCTCGGACACGGCTGCGCCGTCGGAGGAAGTCCCCGGCGGCGACGGACCGCGGAGCCGGTTGTCCCGATGACCGTGACCCGCGAGCCGGTGGAGGCTCCAAAGACCGGTTCCGGTCGGAGGATCCCGGGCGAAGAGGGTATCTGGGTCTTCGTGCTCGGCGACATGACAGTGTTCGCCTTGTTCTTCTCAACCTTCATGTACTCCCGTGGCAAGAACCCCGTCGAGTTTGCGCGCCACCACGCAGAACTACATGTCCTGCTGGGCACGGTGAATACCGTTCTGCTGCTGAGCAGTTCGCTGCTGGTGGTCCTGAGCGTTCACCGCGTGCTCGCCGGGCGGCACGACGGGTCATCACGATTGTTCGCCGGCGCGATTGCCTGTGGCGCGGGGTTCGTGGCGGTCAAGGCCGTCGAATGGACGCAACTGTTCGCTGCGGGAATCGGCGTCGGTACCGGTGAGTTCTTCTCGTATTACTTCATGTTCACCGGAATCCACTTGTTGCACGTCCTGATTGGTCTCGCCATCCTGGGCAGGCTCGCTGCAGTGACACGGCGAACGGAGCTGACCGGCAAACAGGTGCGTCTGTGCGAGACCGGCGGCATCTTCTGGCACATGGTCGACCTCTTGTGGGTCGTCTTGTTCGCGTTGTTCTATCTGGTGAGGTGAGGATGACCGCGACTCGACGGGTTACCTTGGTGTGGGCGCTGTTGTTGGCCTTGACCTTCGGATCGTTTCTGGTCGGCATCGAGCAGGGCGCCGGATTCGCCTCGGCCGGTGCGGCGATCCTGGTCGGGCTCGCATTGTTCAAGGTGCGGCTCATCGGCATCCACTTCATGGATCTGCGGGTAGCCCCCCTGCCGCTGCGCGCGTTGTTCGAGGGGTATGTGCTGGTCGTATTCGGTGTCCTGGTATTCCTTGATCTCTTCGTCAGGCCCTGACGCCGTTGGCGGTCATGGCATCGTGTAGCCGCCACTCACCGAGATCAGTTGGCCGGTGACCTGCCGGGCGGCTCGCGGGGACGAGAACCACACGACCGCGCGACCGATGTCGTCTGCCGTTGTCAGGCGGCGCATCGGGGTGTCCTTGAGCATGTAGTCGATCTGCTTCTCGGTGAAGACGTTTTCGTTGCCCACCGCCCAGAGGCTCGACGCCCCCACGGCGTCGGGGCCGTCAGGAATCACCAGGCCCGGGCAGACGATGTTGGAGCGGATGCCGTGACGGCCGTGCTCGCGGGCGGCAGTGCGGGCCAGCGCGACCATTGCGGCCTTGGAGGCGCCGTACACCCCCTGGCGGATCTGGCCGAAGGCCGCGTCGCTGGCGATGAATACCAATGCGCCACCGCCGCCTTCCTTCATCGGACCGATGGCCGCCTGGGTGGCGGCGATCGCGGTGAACAGGTTGATCTCGATGGTGCGCTGCCACTTGTCCCGGTCGGTGTCGGTGGCGAGGAAGCCCGGCACACTCCAGCCCGCGTTGTTCACCAGGACGTCGAGCCCGTCCCACGAATCGACAGCGCGGCCGATTGCCTTCTCGGCGCCCCCCGGGACGGTTAGATCGGCGATGGCCAGCTCGACGGCGGCGGCGCCCTTCTCCAGCGCCTCGGCGCTGACTTTCTCGGCCTGCGGTTGGTCGATGTCGCTGATCACCAGGCGCGCGCCCTCTTCGGCAAAGGCGTGGACGATCCCGCGGCCAATGTTCGAGGCGCCTCCAGTGACGACTACCCGTGCGCCGGTCAATCCCAGGTCCATCGCGGTCCCTCCTCATTAGGGGCTTGTTGAGCTGGTCGTGCCACTGGTTTAACCTAGATTAGAAATCTGCCATTGATTTGTCCATCCTCAGGAAGGGAGTGGGCCGTGCAGCCGGGCCTGATCCGTACCGCGATGCCATCGGGGGTCGCGGCCCCCGTGCAGTGCGCGGGCGAGCCCGGCCGGACCGTGACCGAGCCCGGCGAAGGGAGATACATGTGACGGTATTGCGGCGCGCGGTTTCCGGCGCCGGTGTGCTCACCCTCGATCGGCCGGACCAGATGAACGCGATCACCACCGAGCTCGCCGGCGAGCTCGAAGGCGCCATCAACGACCTGGGTGCCGACCCGGCCGTTAATGTGATCGTCATCCGCGGCGCGGGCGGAAACTTCTGCGCCGGAGGAGATTTCGCCGAGGTCGAACGGCTTCGTGCGGAGGGGGCTGACGCATTGGCCGCGTTGTTCTCGGCGTTTCGCAGGGCCTGCGACGCGATCGCACGGGTGGATGTCCCGGTCGTTGCCGCTGTCGAGGGCATCGCGATGGCCGGTGGGTTCGAACTCATGCAGGCCGCCGACATCGTGCTGATCAGCGAGCGGGCCAAAGTTTCGGACAACCACATCAATTTCGGCATGATTCCCGGCGGCGGCAGCACGGCGCGCCTGGCCCGGCTCATCGGCCGACAGCAGGCACTGGGCCTGCTGCTATCCGGCGATCGGCTCACCGGAACCGAGGCCGTGGCGCGAGGGCTGGCGTACCGGGCGTACCCAGCCGACGAGTTCGACGAGTCGGTGCACGCATTCGTCGAGACGTTGGCGGCCCGCAGCCGGGTCGCGACCACGACGATCAAGCGACTTGTCCGCTCCGGCCTCGACAGCCCTCTCGGCGCGGCGCTGGATGCCGAGGCGCACGCCGTGGTCAGCCACATCTGCGGAGAATCCGGCCGCACCGCGATCGATCGATTCGAACATCGGCAGACGAAAGAGGTGCGCGCATGACCACATCGGTTGAGGCCCCGGTGACTCTCGACGTCGGCGCCGACGGCATCGCCCGCCTGCAGCTCAACAGGCCCGAGGCGGCCAACGGCATGAATGTCGACCTGCTCAAGGCACTGCATGAAGCGGTGCTGGCCTGTCACGCCGATCGCGCTGCCCGGGTGGTCCTGCTGACCGGGCAGGGTCGCAACTTCTGCGCGGGTGGTGACGTCAAGACGTTCGAATCCAAAGGGCCGCACCTGCCGGACTATCTTCGCGAGGCGACGGCCTGGCTGCAGCTGGCCACCGCCGCGCTGATCCAGCTACGCATCCCGGTGGTGACCGCTGTTCAAGGCTTCGCTGCCGGCGGGGGTGGACTGGGGCTGGTATGCGCTTCTGATCTGGTCGTTGCCGCGCGGTCGGCGAAGTTCTTCTCCGGCGCCGTCCGGGTGGGGATGGCGCCCGACGGGGGGTCGTCGGTGACACTGGCACAGTTGGTCGGATTGCGACAGGCGTTGCGCATCCTGCTGACCAACCCGACCCTGACCGCTACCGAGGCCGCCGAGATCGGCCTGGTGACCGAGGTCGTCGACGACGAGGACCTCACGACCCGCGCCGAGGAGATCGCCGCCCAATTGGCCGCGCTGCCTACCCAGGCATTGTCGGCAACCAAGCGGCTGGTGTGGAGTGGGGTCGGGCAGTCGGTCGAGCAGCGCCTCGCCGAGGAGGCGCGCACAGTGTCAGAGTTGTCCGGCACCGACGACGCGCTGGAGGGCCTGCGGGCCGTCATCGAGCGCCGACCGCCGAGGTTCACCGGACAATGACAGTTCTCGTCGCCGATGACGGCCCGGTGCGCACGATCACACTGAATCGGCCCGAAGTTCGCAACGCCATTGACATTCGCATGCGGATCGCGCTGGCCGAAGCGCTCGAGGCGGCCGAGACCGCAAAAGCAGTCCGGGCGATCGTGCTCACCGGAGCCGGTGGCACCTTTTGTTCGGGTGGCGACATCGCCACGATGCACCGGATGCCAGCGAGCCAGGCCTTGAAGCGTGTGGAGTTGGCGCAGCGGGTCATTCGTGCCATTTGGGACACGCCCAAACCGGTCGTCGCTGCTGTCGAAGGTGCCGCCTTCGGTGCGGGAGCGGCACTTGCCGCCGCCTGCGACCGAGTGGTGGCGGCCCGGGACGCGCGATTCGCCGCCACCTTCCTCAATGTGGGCCTGGCCGGCGATATGGGTGTCTATGTGTCGCTACCGACCCGTGTCGGCGTCGCCAGGGCTCGGCAGATGCTGATGATGGCCACACCGATCGACGCCCCGCAGGCGCTGCACGATGGTCTCGTCGATGCGCTGGCCGAACCTGGTGCGGCTGGTGCCGCCGCGCTGGCCGACGCCCAGTTGCTTGCGGGCAGGCCGGCCGAGGCCCTGGGGGCCGTGAAACAGATGTTCGCCCTCGCACCCAGGCTTGCGCCGAGCGACGTACTGAACCGGGAGGCAGCGCACCAGGCGCGACTGTTCGACAGTGACGATTTCGCCGAAGGCGTCGCGGCATTTCAGGCCAAACGACGCCCCGTGTTCGGCCGCGGATCACTGACGGCCACCGAAGGAGTTCAACCATGACATCAGTCCTTGACGGTCGACTGAACCAGCTCATCCAGCACGACAAGGTGCACGGTTCGCTCTATACCGATACCGCGATCTTCGCCGAGGAGCTGCGCAAGATCTGGTACCGCACGTGGGTGTTCGTCGGCCATGAGAGCGAAGTGCGGCAACCCAACGACTATGTCCGCAAGAAGCTCGGCTTGCAGGACGTGATCATGACCCGCGACCGGGATGGCGATCTGCACCTGTTGCTCAACCGCTGTTCGCACCGCGGCAACCAGGTGTGCGACGACGCGAAGGGCAACTCGGGGACCTTCCGCTGCCCGTATCACGGCTGGACTTTCCGCAATACCGGTGAGCTGGTCGGGTTTCCGTTCTTCAAGGGGTACGGCGAGCGCAAACTCGACCTGCCGATGGGCCGGGTGCCAAGGGTCGATACCTACGGCGGTTTCGTGTTCGGCAGCTTCGCGGCCGACGGCCCGAGTCTGACCGAGCACCTCGGTGCGGCGGCCGGCGAGATCGACCGCCTGTGCCGACTGTCGCCGGAAGGCCAGGTCGCTCTCGACGCCGGCTGGCTGCAGCACCAGGCCCGGGCCAACTGGAAATTACTGGCGGAGAACGAAACCGACGGCTATCACCCGCAGTTCGTGCACGGATCCATCTTCGGGGTGACCGGCAGCACTATCGGACCGCTCTACAGCGACTCGTCCACGGCGGTCACGCGGGACCTTGGCAACGGACACAGCGAAAACGACCTTCGTCCGGAGTTCCGCAAGTTCGCCGAGCCGATGCGGTGGTTCGGCACCACTGAAGCGCGGGTTCCCCACTATGTCGCCGCGATCCGCGAGAAATACGGGGCGGACGCCGACCGGATCCTGATCGAGGGCGGCCCGCACGTGATGATTTTCCCGAACCTGTTCATTGCCGAGATCCAGGTGTTCAACATCCAACCGGTGGCCGTCGACGAGTGTGTGCAGTACTCCACCGCCGTCCAGTTGGAGGGTGCGCCAGAGCTCAACCGGCGGATGGTGTCGCAGTGCATGGGCTCCGTCGGCCCGGCGGGCATGCTGCTCGCCGACGACACCGAGATGTACGAGCGCAACCAGCGCGGCGTGCAGGCGCTCGACCCGGAATGGCTCGATGTCCGGCGCGGCCTGAATCGGGAACGTGTCGACGAGAACGGGTTCACCATCGGCGGTGCCACCGACGAGACCGGCATGCGCGGCTTCTGGTCGCACTACAAATCTCTGATGGAGGCGTGATGACCGGAACGCTAAGCACTGCAACGGATCTAGGGCCAATACCGGACGGTTTCGACCGCGTCGAGGTCGAACAGTTCCTGTACCGGGAGGCACGCTACGCCGACGAATCCGACTACGACGCCTGGGAGGAGTTGTGGACCGACGACGCCCTGTACTGGGTCCCCGCCAACGGATCCGACACCGATCCGGCGCGGGAGATGTCGGTGATCTACGACAACCGCAGCCGCATCGCCACGCGGCTCAAGCAGGCGCGCACCGGTAAGCGCTACGCCGCCGCGCCGGCGTCCAACATGCGGCGTCTGCTGAGCAACATCGAGTTGCTCGGCGGCAGGGCCAATCCGGATGGGGGAACCGATCTGGAGGTCGGCGCCAACTTCCTGCTCCTGGAATCCAAGGCCCGCGGCACCCACCTGTGGGGCGGCCGGAGCACGTACCGCCTGCGCCGCGACAAGGCCGGATTGCGGCTGGCGTACAAGAAGGTGGTACTGGTCGACAACGACAAGCCCCTTCCCACGTTGGGGTTCATGATCTGATGGGAATCGAGTTCACCGACGGCGGCGCCGGTCCGGTGATCGGCAGCGAGTTCGCCGAAGTATCCGTGCGGCTCGACGATGCCGGCAACTCGCCGCGGCTGCGGCTGGAGGATCTGCGCACCGGTCGGGTGCGCTTCCTGGATGCATTGGAACTCGAGACGCTGGTGTGGCTGCCCGAGGAACGCCTCACCGCGTTGATGGACCCGTCCCGGGACCGGTGGCGGGGCGAACGGTGAGGCGCGCCGCGATCGTCGCCCCGCTGCGCACCGCCGTCGGCACTTTCGGAGGCGCCCTGCGGCCGCTGCGGGCCGAGGATCTGGCGGTACCGGTGGTCAAAGCCGTCATCGACTGCAGTGGCATCGATCCCGACCGCATCGAGGATGTCGTCTTCGCACAGTCGTATGCCAACTCCGAGGCGCCGTGTATCGGCCGCTGGGTGGCCCTGAATGCCGGGCTGCCGGTGGGTGTGCCGGGCTTGCAGATCGACCGGCGCTGCGGCGGTGGCCTGCAGGCGGTGGTCACCGCCGCGATGATGGTGCAGACCGGTGCCGCCGACGTGGTGCTGGCCGGTGGGGTCGAGTCGATGAGCAACATCGAGCACTACGCCACCACCGCACGCTGGGGCTCCCGCTCGGGCAACCAGATGCTCTACGACCGGCTGGACCGTGGGCGGGAGATGTCGCAGCCGGCGTGGCGGTTCGGGCCGATCAGCGGAATGATCGAGACCGCCGAGAACCTGGCCTCCGACTATGGGATCGGCCGCGAGCAGTCCGACGAGTTCGCCGCCCGGAGTCATCGCCGGGCCGCCGCAGCTCAGCGGTCCGGTGTGTTCAACGACGAAATCGTGGCGGTGGACGTCCCCGTAAAGCGAGACGAGGCAATGCGTTTCGACCGAGATGAGGGGGTTCGCCCCGACTCGAGCGTCGAGACGCTGGCCCGGCTGCGCAGCGTGATGCCCGGTGGCACCGTCACCGCGGGCAACTCGAGTCAGCAGAACGACGCCGCGGCCGCCTGTCTGGTGGTCGCCGAGCAGCGCCTGACCGAACTAGACCTCGAGCCCATTGGATACCTCGAGGGCTGGGCGGCCGTCGGTTGCGAGCCGTCCCGGATGGGCATCGGTCCCGTCGGTGCGGTCGAGAAGCTCTTTACCCGAACCGGATTCGGGTTTGACGAGCTGGAGTTGATCGAGGTCAACGAGGCGTTCGCGGTGCAGGTGCTGGCGGTTTTGTCGGGCTGGGGTCTCAAACTCGAGGATGTCGAGGACAGGCTGAACGTCAACGGATCGGGCATCTCGCTCGGTCATCCGATTGGCGCCACCGGTGTCCGGATCCTGACCACCATGCTGCACGAACTTCGTCGTCGCGGCGGTGGACTGGCCCTCGAGACCATGTGCGTCGGCGGCGGGCAGGGCATCGCGGCGATCTTCCGGGGGGCGGCATGACTGGGTTGCTGGCCTACGCCGGCTATCTTCCCGTCCACCGGCTGGGTAACCGGGTAGTGGCGGGTTACGACGAGGATTCGACCACGATGGCGGTCGCCGCCGCGGCCGAGGTGGTGCGCACCGAGCCGGCGTCGTTGTATTTTTCCACCAGCAGTCCTGCGTACGTGGACAAGACCAACGCCACAGCGATCCACGCCGCGCTGGGCCTGCCGGCGTCGGTGTTCGCCGCCGACCTGTGTGGCACTGGAAGAAGTGCGATGGCGGCGGTACGCACCGCCGCCGAAACCGGGGGACTGGCCGTCTGCGCCGATGTGCGGGTGGGACGCCCCGGCTCGCCCGACGAGAAGCTCGGGGGCGATGCGGCCGCAGCGCTGCTGTTCGGCGACGGCGATCCGATCGCTGAAATCCTCTCCGGTGCCTCCCATTCCGAGGAGTTCCTCGACCGGTGGCGGCTGCCGACGCGGATCACAGGTCAGCAGTGGGAGGAGCGATTCGGATTCGAGCGCTACGCACCGATGATCCGGACGGCCGCCGCCGCGGCCCTCGACGCCGCCGGCCTTGCCGACGTCGATCACGTCGCGTTCGCCTGCCCCAACTTCGCGGTCACCAAGCGGGCCGCGACGCTGGTGAAGGGGCAGAAGGGGGTGGTGACCTCGCCCGTGGGATTCAGCGGTACCTGCGATGCCGCGCTCGCGCTGTGCGCCGTATTGGACACGGCCGAGCCCGGCGAGACCATCCTGATGCTGTCGGCCACCGATGGCTGCGACGCCATGGTCCTGCGCGCCACTGCCGCGCTGCCTACCCGTCGGCAACGCCGTCCGATCACCCGACAGCGCGCCGGCGGGCTCGCCGTCGACCCGCTGACGTATCTGTCGTGGCGCGGGCTGGTGGAACTCGAGCCCCCGCGGCGCCCCGAACCGGAGCGGGCAGCGGCGCCACCGGCGGCCCGAGCGGTGGGCTGGAAGTTCGGATTCACCGGAACACGCTGCACGGAATGCGGGTTCGTGCACCTGCCGCCGGCCCGGGCATGCCGTTCCTGTGGTGTCACCGATTCGATGGCCCCCGCCCCCGCAGCGGCACTGTCGGGCACGATCGCCACCTACACGGTCGACCGGCTCGCGTTCTCGCCGTCGCCTCCCATGGTGCAGGCCGTGATCAACGTCGACGGCGGTGGCCGCTGCACTCTCGAGGTGGCCGATGCACAACCGGACCGGTTGTCGGTGGGCGCACCGGTGGGCTTCACGTTCCGGCGGCTGTACACCTCCGGTGAGGTGCACGACTACTTCTGGAAGGCGGTGCTCGTCGATGAGGGCTTGCGCGAAGAGTGACGGGTTGAGATGAGGGCTTGCGCGAAGAGTGACGGGTTGAGATGAGGGCTTGCGCTAAGAGTGACGGGTTGAGATGAGCAGTAACGGAATCGCCGGCAAGGTCGCGGTGGTCGGCATGGGCTGCAGCAAGTTCGGCGAACGCTGGGAGGCCTCGACCGACGATCTGATTCTCGAGGCCTACGCGGAGTGCCTCGATTCGGCCGGGATAGGGCGCGACGACATCGACGCCTTCTGGCTGGGCACCCTCAGTTCCGGGCTGGGAGGGCTGACCCTGAGCCGCGCGATCGGCAGCGACGACAAACCCGTCACCCGGGTGGAGAATTTCTGCGCGACCGGATCGGAGGCGTTCCGCAATGCCTGCTACGCCGTAGCGTCGGGCGCCTACGACGTCGCGATGGCCGTCGGCGTGGAGAAGTTGAAGGACTCCGGCTATTCGGGGTTGCTGCGTCAGGATCCCCCGGGCGATGGCACCGCGCCGGAGATCTCGATGACCGCGCCCGCGGCGTTCTCGTTGATCGATCCCGCCTACTGCGCCCGCCACGGCGTTCATCCCGACGAGATGCGCGCCGCTATGACCCATGTCGCCTGGAAGAACCATGACAACGGCACGCGGAACCCGAAGGCGCAGTTCCGCTCACCGGTTCAGAAGGAGACCATCGAGAAGGCGGCGAAAGTGGCTGGTCGCCTCGGGGTCTTCGACTGCTCCGGTGTTTCCGACGGTGCTGCCTGCGCGCTGATCGTGCCGGCAGACCGCGCCCACGAGTACACCGATGCGCCGATGTATGTCAGTGCGCTGGCCCTGGTGGCCGGATCCGCCCGCGGATCGGTCGATCCCGGTTATGACTTTACGACTTTTCCCGAAGTCACGAAGTCGGCTAAGGACGCGTATGCCCAGGCCGGGATCGACCATCCCGCAACGCAGTTGTCGCTGGCCGAGGTGCACGACTGCTTCACTCCGACCGAGATCGTGCTCATGGAAGACCTGGGCTTTGCCGATACCGGACAGGCTTTCAAGGATGTCCTGGCCGGCGAGTTCGACGCCGACGGGCGCCTGCCGGTCAACGTCGACGGCGGGCTGAAGAGCTTCGGCCACCCGGTGGGCGCCAGCGGGCTACGGATGCTCTACGAGGCGTGGCTGCAGTTCCGGGGTCTGGCCGGTGAGCGCCAACTACCCGATCCGCACACCGCGCTCACCCACAACCTCGGCGGGCGGCCCGGCGGGTGTGTGTCCTTTGTCGCCATCGTCAACCGAGACCGTCGCGTTCAGTGAGGAGTAGCAGATGCCTGGAGTAGTGGACAGAGTCGTCATCGTTACCGGAGCCGGAGGTGGGCTGGGCCGTGCCTACGCGCGGTTCCTGGCGGCCAACGGAGCCTTGGTGGTGGTCAACGACCTCGGTGGGGCCCGCGACGGATCCGGTTCGGGAACATCGATGGCCGACGCCGTGGTCGACGAGATCCGTTCGGCCGGTGGGCGTGCCGTGCCGAACTACTCGTCGGTGGCTACCGCTGACGGTGCGGCCGCGATCGTGCAGACCGCGCTCGACGAATTCGGCGCGATCCACGGAATCGTCAGCAATGCAGGGATTTTGCGCGACGCCGCCTTCCACAAGATGACCGATGACCACTGGGACGCGGTGCTGCGGGTCCACCTGTACGGCGGCTTCAATGTCATCCGCGCGGCCTGGCCGCACCTGCGGGAGCAGAGCTTTGGACGCGTCGCGGTCGCGACCTCCACCAGCGGACTGTACGGAAACTTCGGGCAGGCCAACTATGGTGCCGCCAAAGCGGGCCTGATTGGGTTGATCAACACGTTGGCGATCGAGGGTGCCAAGTACGGAATCACCGCCAATGCCGTTGCGCCACTGGCCGCTACGCGGATGACTGCCGATGTCGCTTCGCACGAAGTGCTCGACAAGCTCGCTCCCGACCTGGTCGCACCCGCCGTGGGATATCTGATGTCCGAGCAGAACCAGGACACGGGTTCGGTGTTCGTGGTCGGCGGCGGCTTGGTCCAGCGGGTCGCACAATTCGAGAACGACGGTGTGACCTTCGGTTCGGCTCCCACGCTGGACCAGATCACCGCCCGATGGGCCGAGATCAGCGACATGGCTAGCGCGAAACCGGGACGCAATCCGGTCTGATTGGCCACCCCATGCCCGCAAGCCTCGATCGAGCGTACCGGCCAGCCGACGACAGCCCGCCACTGGTGGACAAGACGGTGGGCGCCTTGTTGGCGGCGCAAGCCGCCGAACACCCGGATCGCCCCGCGTTGGTGGGTGTGCGGCACGGCACGGGGCAGGAGGCACGCCTGACCTATGCCGAACTGTTCGCCGAGGCGAACGGCGTCGCGGCGGCGTTGTCCCGGCTTGCCCCGCCCGGCAGCTATATCGCTCTATGGGCACCCAACGTCGTCGAGTGGCCGATCATCCAGTTCGGCGCGGCACTGGCCGACATGGTGCTGGTAGCGCTCAACCCGGTGCTGCGCGACGACGAACTGGACTACGCGCTACGCCACTCGCGCGCCGCGGTCCTGCTGCACGCCGACACCAACCGGGACTACGCACTGGCCGACGTGGCGCGCCGGGTGTGCGCGGGCATTCCCGAGTTGCGCCGGATCTCACTCGGTGACGACGGGGTGTGGAAAGCAGCGACGGGGTCCGTCGACTCCGTCCCGGCGGATCCTGACCGAATTGCCATGCTGCAGTACACCTCCGGCACAACAGGCAGGCCCAAAGGCGTGGTGCTCAAACACCGCTCGCTGGTCAACGTAGCGCGAATGACCATGGCGGCGGCTGGGGCGCCGCCCGCCGCGGTCTGTCTCAATCCGCTGCCCATGTTCCACACCGCGGGGTGCGTCATCGCCACCCTCGGGCCGCTGTGGTTGGGCGGAACCGTGATTCTCACCGAGCGGTTCGCCCCGCAACCGGTACTGGAGACGATGCGTCGTGAGCAGGTTCGGCTGCTGTTCTATGTGCCCGCCATTCTGGCGGCCCTGCTCGAGCAGCAGCGGAATGGCAGCAGTCCGGCCCCTGTGCTCGACATCGCCATGGGGGGTGCGGCGACGGTGCCCGCCGCGCTGATCACCGGCGCCGCCGACGTCTTCGGCGCGACCGTCCTCAACCTGTTCGGTCAAACCGAACTGGCCCCCGTGCTCACCATGACGCGGCCCGACGACGGCCTGCACGACCGACTGAACACCGTCGGGCGACCGCTGGCCCAAGTCGACTGCAAGGTCATCGATCCCACCAGTGGCGAGGTGCTACCGGTCGGCGCGATCGGTGAGATCTGCGCGCGCGGCTACCAGCAGTTCGTGGAATACCTGCACGATCCGGCGGCCACGGCCGCCGCGCTGGACCGCGACGGGTTTGTGCGCACCGGTGACCTCGGTTGCATGGACGAACGGGGATATCTCACAGTCACCGGGCGGCTCAAGGAACTGATCATCCGGGGTGGGGAGAACATCTCCCCGGCCGACGTCGAAGCCGTGCTCAATGCCTTCGACACCGGTGTCGAAGTGGTGGTCTTGGGTCTACCCGACGACAGGCTCGGCGAGATCGTTGCCGCGGTGGTGCGCACCGATCGCGATACTGACTCCACACTGAAGCCCCGTCTGGTCGACTACGCCCGCACCAGGCTGGCGGCCTACAAGGTTCCGGAGCGCTGGTACCACGTCGCCCAGGTGCCCACCACCCCGACGGGAAAGGTGCAGCGATTCGCCTTGCGCGACGCGATCTCGCAGGGCGAGATCTCCGAGCTGTGACGCCTCTGATCGGTGCGCCGTAGGCCTGTCGCACGATCCGGATCCCGGATGTCGGGGCACCACCAGCTGCCGCGGCCCGGCCGATACGACACTACGACAAATGTTGTCGTATGTCGTATCTCTGCTACTGTGATCGTCTACGAACCTTTGCACGACTCGTTCGGTGGTGAGGGCGAAGCGCAGCACACAAGATGTGCCGCCTCACCGGCTGGATACCGTTGCGACCGAAAGGAAAGCATCGTGGAAGCACGTGTGCAACGAGTCTTGATATGGGCCGGACCGCTGATGGTCGTCGTCTGGTTCGTGACGTTCTTCTTCGTGATGGGTTTCTTCCCGCCGTCGCGCCCCAGTGCCAGCGCCGAGGAAATTCGACAGCTCTATGCCGACAACACCGTTCTGATCAAGCTCGGAGCGGTCATCGTCATGGCCGCGTCGGCACTCCTCGTGCCGTGGGCCGTCGCGATATCAGGCCAGCTCAAACGGATACCGGGCGCCAAGGCGCTCGCGGCGACCCAGCTGGTCTCGTGCGGGCTGTTGTCGCTGGAGTTCATCACTCCGATCGGAGTCTGGATGGCGGCCTCCTTTCGATTCGACGGGCGATCGGCCGAAGTAACCGAGGCGCTGCACGATCTCGGGTGGATCCTTTTCGTCACTGTGATCTGGTCGGTATGGGTGCAAATGTGGTGCATCGTCGTGGCGATCTTCTTGGATCGCCGCCCGCAGCCAATCCTGCCCCGGTGGCTTGGCTACCTCACCGCGTGGGCGGCTCTGCTCATCACGCCCGCCGGATTAGTGCTGTTCTTCAAGATCGGCCCGTTCGCGTGGAACGGCATCGTTGGCATCTACATTCCGCTCGTGGCTTTCGCCATCTGGGTGGGAGCCGTCAGCTTTGAGGTTCACAAAGCGCTCTCTCGACAGATCGCCGAGGGCTCAGAGCCCGGGTGAATCGCGACGGCGCGGGCGATCGCGGCGCATCCCGGTGCTCGAGCACCTGCGATTAGTCTTCCATCATGGACGAACCGACAGCCGGCCTCGTGCGCGCGGCCCGTCGGGCATTTGCTCAGTACGGTGCGGACCGCACCACGATGACCGATGTGGCGCGGTCTGCCGGGGTGGTCCGGCAGACGCTGTACAACATGGTGTCCAGCCGCGACGAACTTCTGGAATTGGCGATCGTGCAGTGTTGCGAAGAGTTGCAGGCGCAGATAGACACCTGGCCGTTGCGGCCGGACGAGGAACTCGACGACGCCCTCGTCGAGTTCCTCGCCAGAGCGGTCGAAATTACCGGCAGCGAAAAGGAACTCAGTGCGTTGACGGCCCGCCTTCCACCGGATCGGGTCAGGACCGTCTTCGGCGACTCACATCCGATCGAGGCGCTGATTCGCTCCAGTCTGCGGCCCATCCTGGAACAAGCGCAGCGGGCTGGTCGGCTTCGGGCCGGGGTGACCATCGAGGAGGCCAGCCGGTGGCTGCAGGGTGTCCTCACCTTTGCCCTACTTCGAGACGATATCAAGCCCAACGTCATCCGCGATCAGCTCCGAAAGTTCGCGCTGCCATCAGTGTTGACCTCTGACGGCACCGACGTTGAGACACCTTCAGGCCAGGGCGCATAGCGGAGGTGCCATGCCGGGAACCGGCCGCCGCCGGCCAGCGCGGTCGCACAGAAATTTTATTCTGGATTATTTTTTGAATCTGTGGCTGTCGAGCAGAGCGAGGTCAGCTCCGGCTGACCCGTCGGGTGAAGACGGGCAGACCGCGCCGGCCAACGTTCTGAACGCATCAACTTTCGCCGGGGTGAGGGCCGAGAGCCGCCACCGTGCCGCGGTCGCCATCGACCCGGATCAACTGCCCGTCGACGATGCGCCGGCTTCCGGACTCCGTCCCGCACACGCAGGGAATCCCGAGTTCGCGGGCCACGATTGGGCCGTGACTGAGCAGACCGCCGTGGTCGGTGACCACGGCCCCGGCCACCAGAAACAGTGGCACCCACGCCGGATCGGTGGTCTCGCAGACCAGGATGTCGCCGTCGTCGAGTTCCACTTCGTCCGGATCGCCCACCACGCGGGCGCGCCCTTCGGCCACGCCGCCACTAGCCGCTACACCTGTGAGCACCTCGCCGGTGCTGAGGCGCTCGGCGGGGAGCTCGGCCACCTTGACGAGGTCCGGGCTCCCGGACCAGGCCTTGGGCAGCCTGAATTGTTTGCGTTCAGTGTGCTGGGCGGCCCGCTGTGCGACGAGGTCTCGCTGATCGGTGCGGATGCCGGTTCGCAGCGCGTCATAGCTGAGGTGGAAGACATCGTCGGCGGTGTCGACCATCCCGCGTTGTTGCAGCTGGGCGCCCAGCCGCCGGGCGGCGGCCCGGGCGACATCGTAGGTCAACAGGTAGCCGGCCTTGCCCTGTTCGCGAAGCGCCAGGAAGCGCGCCGCGATGCGCACGACGCCGGTGACCACAGGCCGCTTCGCTGCCTTGGTGGCCGCCAGCAGGCGGTCCAGCGCTTCTCGCCGATGCCGGGCCTGCGCGGCGCTGCGGTTACGTGGCGCACGGGGGCTGTCTGCGGGTACCGCACGGTAGTCATCGAGGCGGGCCAGCACCGGAGCGGGATCCTCCCGCCACGTGACACCGTGGAGCTGGCCCTCGCCGGGACCGTGATAGCCGTGGCGATCGGTGAACTCCCGCAGGCTGATTCGGTCGTGGGCAAGTGCCCAGATGTCGTGGGCGACCTCGTTCTCGTCCGACCCGACACCGGACAACAACGCGGCCTCCAGACCTTCCTGCCCGACCTCCTTGGCAAGCGCGCCAACCTTTTCAGCTATCGAGGAGCTGATCATCGCCACACCCATATGGATACTCATGATGTCCTCGAACCGCCGCCGGGCGTCGGCCAGCACGGCCACCAACCCCGCCTCGTCCAACCCGTCGACGCGCTCGAGCTGCTCGAGCCGCCAACGCCGCAGCTCGGCGAACATGGCATCGTGGCGCTTGGGTGTGCGGATCAGCCAACGCGCCGCCTTGGTGAGGATGAACGGGTAGCGGCTGAGCGTGTTCTCGTCCACGGTTTCGGGCCGGACAAATCCGAACAGCTGTTGTTCGACGGCGCTGGCCGTCGTGCCGGGCATCCGGTTGGCGATGTCGCGGAACTTGTCGATGTTGCCGGCGCCCCAGCCGTCGAAGACCGCCCAGAAGCAGTCCTCGACTTCGCTGGGAACCCGCAGTTCGGCCTTCGAGTACACGCCGAGGTCGTAGAACATCCTGCGGAACGCCATTTCCATCGGGGCGAAGCCAAAGTTCAGCCCGAAGGTGGTAAACACACCGGGGAAAGCCTCGGCGATGTTGCCGGTCGTCCACGTCACTCCGGGCGGGGCGTCGTGAGTGTCCAGCGTCTGGAACATCGAGGCCACTGACGTCATCGAGTGGCTCCCTGCGCGGCGCGGCGCTCCAGCAGGCTCAGCACACCCGCTGCGGGATCGTGTTCCCCAACTTCGTCGCGCAGCCACTGCTCGAACACCTGCAGGTCGTCGTCGCCGGACGGCACCGGTGGGCGCACCGCCAGTTCGCCGAGATGAACGGTGCCGGAGTTCGCATCGACGGTGACGACCTGACCGGCCAGCGCTGTAACCGTCCCGGGGCCACATCCGACGACGCAGGGCGCGGCGATTTCCCGGCAGATCACCGCGGCGTGTGAGGTCGAACCGCCCAGCTCGGTGAGCACCGCCACCGCTGCCGACATGCCCGCGACGTCATCGGGATCGGTGGTGGGTCGCGCCAGCACCACCGCATAGCCGTCGTCGGCGAGCCGTTCGGCCTCGTCGGCGTCGGTGACCACCACGCCGGACGCGATCCCGGGGCAGGCGGGCTTGCCGCTGGCTACCGGGGGAGCCGCCGAAACAGCCGCGTCGTCCAAACGCGGCCGGAACAGTGCTCTCACCTGGTCGGCCGTGACTCGGTTCAGCGCCTCCGACGTGCTGATGAGCCCGTTGCGCTGCAGGTGCACCGCGCAGCGCAGCGCGGCCCGCGGGGAGCGTTTGGCGGTGCGGGCCTGCAGCAGCCAAAGAGTGCCGGACTGGACGGTGAATTCGATGTCCTGCATGTCGCGGCCCTCGCGTTCGAGTACCGCGGCTGTACGCAGCAGCTCCTGATGTACTCGTGGCATGGTCGCGGCGAGTTCGTCGAGGTGCTGTGCGTTTGCGCGGC
This sequence comes from uncultured Actinomycetota bacterium, assembly GCA_963805835.1. Taxonomy (GTDB): domain Bacteria; phylum Actinomycetota; class Actinomycetes; order Mycobacteriales; family Mycobacteriaceae; genus Mycobacterium. Next base: position 120,046 of record CAWDVX010000006.1, read on the forward strand.
CGGACACGACGTCTTCGCCTTGGCCGCGCGGCAGCCATTCGCCGTAGGGGTTCGGCGCGCCGGTGAGCGGATCGCGGGAGAAAAGTACCCCGGTTCCGGAGGTGTCGTCGAGGTTGCCGAAGACCATGGCTTGCACTGTGACGGCGGTGCCGCCGTCGTCGGGGATTCCCCGCGCAGACCGGTAGGCGGCCGCCCGTTTGGAATGCCAGGAGTCGAGCACCGCCTGGATCGCCTGTGTCAGCTGGTCCCACGGATCGTCGGGTGGTGGGTTTCCAACGACCTTCTCGAACTGTTCGATGAAGCGCCGCCGGGTGTCGGCGGCGTACCCACGGTCGCCGGTTTCGGCGGCCAGCGCTGCGGCAATATCGTCGGTCATCCCGAGGTTCAGGACGGTGTCCATCATCCCGGGCATCGATATCGCCGCGCCCGAGCGCACCGACACCAGCAGTGGGCGCACGGCGCTGCCGAAATGGCGTCCGGTGCGCTCGGCAAGCGTGTCCATCGCGCGGCGAATCTCCTCGGCCGCCCCGTCGGGCAGCTCGCGCCCACGGGCGTGGTACTCCCGACAGACATCGGTGGTCACGACGAACGCCGGCGGCACCGGGATGCCAAGCGACATCATCTTGTCGATGCTGTGGGCCTTGCCGCCAACACTTTCGCGCGCCAGCTGTCCGCTGCCGTCCAGGTGCTGGACCCGGTTGGTGAGGTGACCGATGTCGGTGCTCACTCCGCCCTCCCGGCAGCGGCCTCCTCGACGCGGGACAGCCCGGCCAGGCCGATCAGGTCCTCGTGCAACTCGAACCACACCGTGTGGTAGCTGTCGGTCAGCGGCCGGGCGAACCAGGAGTGGTCGCCGGCCTGGACGCGCGCCAGTGCGTGGCTGAACCGTTGCGGGTAATGGCCGAGCCGAGGGGCGGCCTCGACGATGCGGGCCAACAGCGGCTGGAAGTTCTCGTCGACGACCACGAGTTCGGCGATCACGGCTTGGTCGTAGGCCTGGTCGCTGTGGTCGTTGGGGGTGTCCTCCGACTTCAGCTGCCAGCGAGTCATCACGGTCTTCAGCGCGCCGTTGTGGTCGTCGAACTCCTTGTAACGCTCGGCCAGCTGATTCTGATCAAGACCCTTGCGTTCCAGTTCGAGTTCAGCGGCCATGTGCTCGCGCCCGCTGGCGGAGAGCTTGAGCCGACCGCGGGCCTCCTCCACGTGACCTTCGGTGGTGAGCTCTTCGATCAGTACCGCGCACCGGTCGTCGCCGAGGCCGGTCGCTGCGGGCAGATCCTCTGCCGGAACACGCCCCTTCAGCCGTAGTGCTCGCAATAGGCGGAGTCGGTCCATGTCCATTCATTACCGTTCTGTGTTTGTTCGTCCAGGAAGTGGGTCAGTACACGCGGTGCACGATGCCCTGTTCGACGAAGCCTGCGCCGTCTCCGCCGTCGCAGTCCAGGGTCATGAAGTCGTCGTAGGTGCCGAACGCGGGGCCGTCGGTCTCACGGCCCATCGGCACGAAGAAGCCGGCGCGCCGGCTGGTCATCGAGATGGTCTTCTTCCGGCCGTCGGCGAGTGCCACGGAACCGGACAGGAACTGTGCGGCTGCGGTGCGCCGGAACCCGATCTCGGTGATGGCCACCGGTCCATTTTCGTCGACCCAGAATCCGTCCGCCCGCAGATTTCCGTCGGCGCCGAGGAATTTCATCGCCGACACGAAACAGCCGTCGATCACGCACACCAGCCCGGCATACTCGACCCATTGTGCCGCCTCGTCGCGGAAGCCCCAGGTGCGGTCCCGCATCCCGATCGCGTCCACCTCCCAGCTGCGGCCCGCATGCTCGACGGTGCCCAGGACCGTGCACGCCTGCTGGAAATGCTGCAACGGCTTGCCGGGCACCAGCGGCGGGATGAGGTCGCCGACGCTGTAGTCGGCGGGGCTCCAGAGCGGCGCGTTGCCGAGCGTCACTCTCAGGTCCGGGTGGTTGACGGTGATGGTGCCGTCCAACCCGAACGAAACCGATTGGCTGGCAAAGGAACCCACAGGGAGTTCCTCGATAATCTCGACGACCTCGCCGCCGGCCAGCACCGAGAACCGCGCGCGACTGGCGCCGGGGGCATTCGGTGAGACCGATACATGAATGGTGCCGTAGATGCCGTCCTCGACATCCCAGAAGGACAGGTAGGCGTTGTCCTTCCAGGTCGGGTCTGAGGGGCCTGCGGCATCGGCGTGCACGGCGGTGGCCAGCGGTCCCCACGCGGCGGTGCCACCGGCATGCGGTGAAGTTCCGGTGTCGATGGTGCTGGTCATGACCCTGTCCTTTCCGATGCGCAACAGACGATATTGCGAGGTGCACAGCATTTTCAAACATAGAGTAAAAAATCGACTCTACGGCGCCCAGTGCGGCGCGCACAAGAGTTGATCTCGATACCCGGTCGGGAGGTCGGCATCGGTTGTGTCATGCGGGTTGAACCGGGACTCGGTGGTATCGGGCGTACTGGTCGGTATGTAGGCACTGTTGCTATGTGACGTCGGGTAGGGCGTCGCGGAGTGCTGTGAGCGCGTCTTGAGCCTGGCTCAGGGCGGCATTCATAGTGTTGATCTGTGAGCGCACGACGCCGGGCGGGGCATGGTCCACGGCCGTGCTGAGCGCGGGGGAGATGAACGTTCGCACACGCCGGACGACTGCGGCTTCGGATCGGTCGGCGTGCGACACGGCAAGATACATTTGCTCGACGACCCAGCGGATGATCTCGGCGGTGGCAATGTCGCCGCGCACCTCGCCGGCGGCTCGACCGGCCTCGATGGTCGGTCCCAGCGCGGCTTCGGCGATCGCGTTGCCCTCCGGGCCGAACTCTCCAGACGGTGTGAGCGCGAACAACTCGCGCATGATCGGATCGCGCGGCAATTCGCGGGCGAGATAGACGAACGCCGCCTCCAATTTCGCGAAAGCTCCTGAGCGGCGGGACATTTCGGCCACACACTCGGTGCTGAAGCGCCGCGAGCGGGCCAACGCGACCGCTACGACCATCTGGTCGCGGCCGCCGAGTTGGCGGAAGGCGGTGGCCCGGGACACGCCTGCGGCTGCGGCGATGGTGTCGATCGATACCGCGTCGATGCCCTCGCGCTCCAAGAACTCGTCCGCGATGGCGATCAACCGCTCGCGCGCGGCGGTCGGTGCCTCTCGAGAAGCCGACGACGTCGGTGCGACGGGGAGCGTTGCTGGGAGCTTTGGCATCGGAAATGTGACCTTGCGCCGGTAAATAGTGCTACTTTTATAGCACATGTCTCAAATCAAGAGATTCTCAGAGGTTAAGTCTCACGACGTCGCGAGACGGGAGTGATCGTGGATCGGATGTGCCCCGCCATGCCTCCGTTGGATGCCCTGCCATTCCGCACCGACCGTGCGGCCGGCTGGCAGCAGATGCACGATGCCGGCGATGTAGCCGTATCAGAGGAGGGCGCGTACTTCCTGATCGGCGCCGACGAGGTGGAGCAGGCGGCCAAGAGTCCCGGTGTCTTCTCGTCCCAGGGTGCGTTCAGCATCATCGGCACCTCCATCCACCTGCCGCCGATCACCCTCGATCCGCCCGAGCACACCCGCTACCGGCGGAAGCTGGACAAGTTCTTCAGTCCCCGCGCAATGGCCGGTCGCGAGCCGGAGTTACGTCGGCAGGTCGGCGAACTCATCGACCGGATCAAGGCTGCTGGTGAGACCTGTGATGTCATGTCCGCGTTGGCTATCCCGTTCCCGTCGCAGGTCTTCCTGACCCTCTCGGGTCTGCCGCTGCAGGACCGCGACCGCCTGATCGCCTGGAAAAACCTCATTATCGCCATCAATGTCAACCGCTCGGAGCCGCCGCCCGAGGTCGTCGCGGCGGTCGCGGAGCTCTACGGCTATCTGTCCGCGTTCGTGGAGCGGCGCCGCACGGAGCCCTGCGGTGACGATCTGCTCAGCCAGCTCCTCATCGATTGCGAAGACGGCGCGATGGCCGACGAGGAGATCATCGGCCTGTGCATTCTGTTCGTGCTGGCAGGTCTGGACACCGTCACCGCTGCAACGGGTTTCGCGATGGAAGCGTTGGCGCGAGACTCCGAACTGCGGCGGCGAACGATGGCCGATGCGCACTCGGTTGCCCAGTTCGTCGAGGAAAGCCTGCGCCGGGATGCCGTCGTCCCGAACGTCCCGCGGGTGGCCACCGAGGACGTCGACGTAGCCGGCGTCACCATTCCGGCCGGTTCCTCCTGCTTTCTCGGGTTCGGCGCGGCCAACCATGATCCGGAACGGTTCGCCGACCCCGACGCCATACACCAGGAGCGCGCCAACCATTTCGCGTTCGGGCGCGGCCCGCACCGTTGTCTGGGATCGCATCTGGCGCGCCTGGAGCTGCGTCTGATCATCGAGGAGTGGAACAGGCGAATACCGGACTACTCGTTGATCAGCGAGCCCAGCGTGGCCTGGCCCAGCGCGACGCTTAGCTATCCCGAGCTGCTGCTCAAGATCAGCTGAATCGGGTACGTCATTCTATCCCTCGGTGTTCACACCACCGGACCTCAGCGTTGCGAGATTTGCTTCGCTGTCTGCTCTTTCGCAAACATCACGCGAGTACGCGCCAACTCTGCGAAAACGGAGACTCGCCGTCTCTTTTATGCTTTGGTCGAACCGAGGCGAACAACAGTGCGCGGTTTTTCGGCAGGTGTGCCGTCGACCGGCGCCCAAACCAACGAGGGGAATCATGGCAATTCGTGTCCTCGTAGCGACCGCCGTCGGAATGGTTGTCGTTGCGGGTGCCGGTACGGCGCACGCCGATGGAGACGAATCCTCGTTTCACATCCTGAGCACACAGGACCTGTGCAACCTGGTGTGGCCGGCGTCGCAGGCACAGCCCAATCCCGAATATTTCGGCGCCCTGTGTGTGCGGCAGGGTGGCGTACTGCTGCGGTTGGCGCGAGCGATGCCGGATGTGATTACCAACACGTTCGCGCTGGACCCCGGCAGCGCACCTGAACTTCCGATCACATCGGTACGAATCAATCCGGACGATCCCCTCAGCGACTGGCTGATTCCCGACTGCTACGTGCCTGGCCGCATCGACTGCCGGCAGCCCTAGTCGCGACCGTGGGTGCCAGACATCGCAGTCTGACGAGACGTCCGGTAGCCCTCAGCGGCGGTGGAACCCACCCCGGTCCGTCCGTGTCCGGCATCCCGGGACAGCAAGCGGCGCGCACACTACTGCGCGATCTGAGCGGGGTACGTTGTGGCCGGGCGGTGCGCAGGGTGCTGAGCCGCGTGTTCTGACGGGGACTGCTGGCCGACATACCGGCCGTGGAGTGCATCACCGCCGACCGGTCCGTTCCCCGGTTTGCACCGAAGCGCACCACATGTTTCCTAAGCTGAGACCAACCATTGGCTGACGGGAGATGATCGATGTTGTTCGTTGTCGCCGCGGTGGCGTTCGCCGCCATCGCTCTTCTCGTCGCCGCGATCCTGACGAACATCGCCGGGCTGGCTTGGGGGTGCGTCGTCATTTCGGCAGTGGGCATCGTCGGGCTCATCGTCGATTCAACCGCGCGTCGCCGCAAGGTGGCGGCCGGTCGCCACACCGCCGAGGACGAGATGTTCGGCGAACACGATGTCGAACGGGCCGTCGTGGCAGAGGAGCGTGTCGTCAGTCCCGACATGCAAGGCTCCGAAGTGCCGCGCGAAGAGGTCGTCGGTGACTTGGAGCGCCACGGGCACCAACCCAAGCACGGCGACGGTTCCGCGTCGGGGCCGGCGTGAGCTGAGCCTGACGATCTTCGGGGTCCGGGGCGGTTGCGCCGCCCGGCCACCGCTGGCGGGTGGTGGACAGTCATCGCGTAGCCTGTCAGAATTGAATCAAGAATAAATTAAGGAGAACGATGGGGTTCAACAACGCCGACGAGGTGACCAAGTACATCGGCGGGATATTCGAAGCCGCGTTCGAGGATCCCGAAATCGGTCCCAAGCTCGTCGACACCGGATTGGTGATCGCCTTCGACTTCACCGACCCCGAGGCCGTGGTCATCATCGACATGGTCAACAAGAGCGTGCGCCAAGGTCATGAAGGCGGGCCGCCGGCGATGTCAACGATGGCGATGACCGCCGACATCGGCAACGCCTACTGGCAGGGCAAGGTCAACCTGCCCCTGGCGATGGCCAAGAAGAAGATCAAAGTCGACGGCAACGTGGCGAGCCTGCTCAAGCTGGCCCCGATGGGCAAGAAGCTCTATCCGATCTACATCCAGCGGCTCAAGGATGACGGTCGCGAAGATCTCCTCGTCTAGGAGCGTCGATGTTTCCCGGCACACACGCCGCCACCACCCCGGATCGCCCCGCGGTCGTGATGGCCGGCACCGGCCGCACGCTGACCTACGGCCAGCTCGATGACCATTCGGCCCGCCTCGCGTCGGCCTTGCACGCTCTCGGCCTGCGCACCGGGGACGTCATCGCGCTGTTGACCGACAACGTCGCCGAGGCGTTCGAGATCTTCTGGGCCGGAATGCGTTCCGGGCTCTATGTCAGCCTCATCAATCGTCATCTTGCGCCTGGCGAGGTCGCCTATATTCTGCGGGACAGCGGCGCCAAGGTGCTGTTCGCCTCCGCCGGGCTGGTTGAGCTTGCCGGCCATGTGGCCGCTGAGGTGCCCGAGGTGTCGCAGCGCTACGCGTTCGGCGGCGCGATCGACGGCTTCATGCCCTACGAGGAGCTGCTGGCCACGGCCGGGAGCAGGCTGACCAACCAGCCCCGCGGCTCGGAGATGCTGTACTCCTCAGGCACGACCGGTCGTCCCAAGGGGATCAAGCAGCCGCTGCCCGGCGTACAGGTCGACGAGCCGGGCGGCGATCAGATCGCACTGCTGTTGCAGCACGCGTTCAAGGTCACCGCTGACGACGTGTACCTATCGCCGGCACCCATGTATCACGCCGCGCCGTTGCGGTGGGCGGCGGCCATGCACGTCATCGGCGGCACCGTCGTGCTGATGGAGAAGTTCGACGCCGAAGCTGCGTTGGCCGCGATCGAGCGCTACCAGGTCACCGTCACCCAGATGGTGCCGACGATGTTCGTCCGCATGCTGCAACTACCGGAGGAGATCCGCACCCGCTACGACACCTCCACCCTCGCATTGGCTGTGCACGCCGGGGCGCCCTGTGCCCCAGAAGTCAAGGAGTCCATGATCGGCTGGTGGGGACCGATCCTGATGGAGTATTACGGTGCCACCGAAGGGCACGGCATCACACTGATCAGCACACCGGAATGGCAGAAGAAGCGCGGTTCGGTCGGCAGGGCCGTCCTCGGTGTCGCCCACATCTGTGACGACGACGGCAATGAGGTGCCCGCCGGCGAGGTCGGCACGGTGTATTTCGAGCGTGACGAACCATCGTTCGCCTACCACAACGACAAGGAGAAGACCGCCAAGGCGCGACACCCCGAACACGAGAACTGGTCCACGGTGGGCGATCTGGGCTATCTGGACGAGGACGGTTACCTATTCCTGACCGATCGCAAGTCGTTCATGATCATCTCCGGCGGGGTGAACATCTACCCGCAAGAGGTGGAGAACGCGCTTGCGCTGCATCCGCAGATCTTTGACGTCGCGGTGATAGGCGTGCCGGATCCGGAGATGGGCGAACAGGTCAAGGCTGTGGTCCAGCTCCGCGTGGGAGTGGCGCCGTCCGACGAGCTGGCCGCCGACATCATCAACTCTGTCCGCGACCGGTTGGCGCACTTCAAGGCGCCGCGCAGCGTCGACTTCGTCGACGAACTCCCCCGGACAGCCACCGGAAAGCTCGTCAAGAGAGAACTGAAAGCCCGCTATGTGGAGGCAACGACATGACCGCTCAGACCGCACCGGCCGTCGGCCGCCCGCCTTTCGACCCGGTCGACATCTCGACCCTGGACTTCTGGGCGCAGACCTTCGACGAACGTGAGAAGGCGTTCAAGATCCTGCGGGACGAGCGGCCGGTCAGCTGGCACCGCTCGCCCGAGGGTTCGATGATGGAGCCCGAGATCGACGGCGTCTGGGTGGTGACCCGGCACGAGGACGTCTGCCACGTCAGCAAGAATCCCGAACTCTTCTGCTCGGGCCACGGTATTACCTTCGAGGCGGTTCCCGAGGAGATGCTCGACGCCACTCAGTCCTTTCTCGGGATGGATGGTGCGAAGCACTCGAGCCTGCGGCGCCTCGTCAGTTCGGTGTTCACACCGCGCCAGGTCGCCAAGATCAAGGATCAGGTGCAGGCGGAGGCCACGTCGATCGTCGATGATCTGCTCAAGACAACGGAGGGAGACTTCATACAGCAGGTCGCCAGCCGCCTGCCCATGTGGACCCTCTACGAAATGCTCGGTCTGCCAAAGGACGAGCGCGAGGAGGCGGCGCACTACGCAGAGGGCATGGTCGCTTGGGCCGACCCCGATGTCGCGGCCGGTCGAGAACCCAGCGAAGTCCTCACCGATTCGCTGGTCGGGCTGCTCGGCATCGGGATCAGTCTGGCCGAGCGGAGACGGGAACATCCCGAAAACGACCTGTGGACTTCTCTGGTTCAAGCCGAGGTCGACGGTCGACAGCTCACCGACGACGAACTCGGCCCCTTCTTCGTGCTGCTCTCGGTGGCAGGCAACGACACCACACGCACCACGACCGCCTTCACCACACTGGCTTTGCAGCAGTTCCCTGAGCAGAAGGCGTTGCTGGAGAACGACTTCGACGGTCATATCAACGTCGCCATCGAGGAGTTCGTCCGGTGGACCACTCCGGTGATGACGTTCCGGCGCACCGCGACCCAGGATATCGAGTTCAAGGGACAGCAGATCCGCGAGGGTGACTGGGTGACGATGGTCTACTCTTCGGCCAACCGGGACGAGCGGGTGTTCGATAATCCCAACACCTTCGACATCACCCGGTCGCCCAATCCACACGTCGGGTTCGGCGGCGGCGGACCGCACTACTGCATGGGTGCCTTCATGGGCAAGATGCAGCTGGAGTCGATCTTCCGCGAGCTGATCTTCCGCGCACCGAATCTGCGGGTCGGTGAACCCCAATACCTGACCGGGAACTTCATCACTGCCATCAAATCCTTGCCCTACACCCTCGATTAGGAGAACCATGGCCGACTTCTCTGGTAAGCGCTTCGTCGTCACCGGCGCCGCCTCCGGCATCGGGCACGCGGTGGCCGAGCGACTGCTCACCGCCGGGGCAAAGGTCTACTGCTTGGACCGCAACGCTCCGACCGCGAACGTCACCGCCCATGTCGAAGTCGACCTGTCGAACCCGACAAGCATCGACGCCGCGGTCGAGCAACTCGAGGGCGAGTTCGACGGATTGATCAACGTCGCCGGGATCCCGGGCACTGCGCCGGCCGACCTCGTCTTCGCGGTGAACAGCCTGGCGGTGCGGCATCTGACCGAGAGCTTTCTCGGCAAGCTCACGCCCGGGGCGGCGATCACCGTGGTGTCGTCCACGGCCGGCTTCGGCTGGCCCATGCGCCTCGAGGTGATCCGGGACCTGCTGACGACCGACACCTTCGAGGAGGGCGCGGCCTGGTTCAAGGCCAACCCGCAGCAGGGCAACGCCTACAACTTCTCCAAGGAAGTCACCACCGTCTACACCATGATGATGGGGTTGGCGCTGGTCGAGATGGGCTTCCGCATCAACGCGGTGCTGCCCGGCCCCGTGGAGACACCGATCCTGGTCGACTTCGAGGAAACCATGGGGAAGGACACCCTGGACGGGTTGAAGCACCTGCTGGGACGCCATGCGACCCCAGAAGACGTCGCGTCGGTGATCCTGTTCCTGGCATCCGATGACGCGCGCTGGGTGAACGGGCAGGCACTGGCCGTTGATGGCGGCATCTCCGGCGCGGTGGCCAGCGGCGTCGTGCCTGCGCCCGAGATCTAGGAATTGCCTTGACAATTCAGACCGAACACACGGTCTCGCCCGATGCGCTGGTCGCCGAGCTGCGCCGCGGTTTCGCGTCGGGTCGAACGCGCCCGCTGGACTGGCGCTTGGCGCAGCTGCGGGGCATCGAGAGGATGTGCGACGAGCGCGAGTCCGAGATCGCCGAGGCCCTCACCGCCGATCTCGACCGCAATGCGTTCGAGGCGTGGCTGGGCGACATCGCATCGACCAAAGCCGAGGCGAGCTTCGCGCGCAAAAACCTCAAGAAGTGGATGCGGCGCAGGCGGGAGTCGGTGCCGCTGGCGCAGTTGCCCGCTCGCGCCTGGGTGCAGTACGAGCCGCTGGGCGTGGTTTTGGTGATCGCGCCGTGGAACTACCCCTTCTACCTGGCGCTGGCCCCCGCTGTGGCGGCGTTGGCTGCCGGAAATGCTGTGGTGATCAAACCCTCTGAGCTGGCGCCGGCGACATCGGCGCTGATCGCCCGGCTGGTGCCGCAGTATTTGGACGACGGCGCGGTCAAGGTGATCGAGGGCGACGCCCAGGTGACACAGGCCGCGCTGGCACTTGGCTTCGACCATGCGTTGTTCACCGGAGGCACCGAAGTCGGGCGCAAGATCATGGCGGCCGCCGCATCGACGCTGACGCCGGTCACCCTGGAACTGGGCGGCAAGAGTCCCGTCATCGTCACCGCGGACGCCGACATCGACGTCACCGCGCGCCGCATCGCCAACACGAAGTTGATCAACGCCGGGCAAACCTGCATCGCCCCCGACTACGTGCTGGTGGAATCCGCGGTGGCCGACGAACTGGTGGACAAGGTCATCGCCAACATCGCGGCGTTCACCTCGGCACCGTCCTTGAAGGTCGTCGACGAGCGCCATTTCGACCGGCTGGTGTCCCTGATCGGTACCACCGAGGGTCGGGTGGTCGCCGGCGGCGGATCCGACCGGGCTGGTCTGCGAATCGAGCCCACCGTAATCGTCGACCCGTCGCCCGACGACGGGGTGATGACCGAGGAGATCTTCGGCCCGATCCTGCCCATCCTCCGGGTCGATTCCGTCGACGTGGCCGTCGATTTCGTCAATGCCCGGCCAAAGCCGTTGGCGCTCTACGTGTTCGCCGGATCAACACGGGAGGCGACGAACATCGTCGATCGCATACCGTCCGGCGGTGCCGTGATCAACCACACGATGATGCACTGCCTGGTGCCGCAGCTGCCGTTCGGCGGCGTCGGCGCCAGCGGCATGGGTGACTACCACGGCCGCTGGGGTTTCGAGACGTTCAGTCACCGGCGGGCTGTTCTGGCCAAGACGGCCAGTCCCGATCCGCGCCTCATCTACCCGCCCCACTCCGCGTGGGCCATGAAGATCATTCGGAAGCTGTTCTGATGGCAGTGCGAGTTGACGTGACCAAGTGTTCCGGGATCGGCCTGTGTGAGATGACGGCTCCGACGGTATTCGAGGTTGGCGACGACGGCCAGGCGCATGTCATCGATCCGGAGCCCACCGGCGCTGAGCTCGACGCCGCCCGCGAGGCGGTCTCGAGCTGCCCCACTGGCGCCCTGTCGCTGGATGATTAGCACCCGCCCCAGAAGCGAAAGAGGCTCAACCGGCTGCGATCTCGCGGCCGATAATCTCCTTCATGATCTCGGTGGTACCGCCGTAGATCGTCTGGCCCCGGGTGTCGAGATAGGCTCGAGCGACCGGATATTCGGTCATGTACCCGTACCCGCCGTGCAACTGCAGGCAGCGGTCGATCACACGCTTCTGTAGCTCGCTGATGTACCATTTGCCCTTGGCGGCGTCCACCGGCGTCAGCTCGCCTGCGTTGAAGGCACACACGGACTGGTCGACGTAAGCCGTCGCCACGTCGATCTCCGTCGCCATCTCGGCCAGTTCGAACCGGACGTGTTGCTTGCCGGTCAGCGGCTCGCCGAAGGCATGGCGTTGCCGGCAGTACTCGGCGGTGAGTTCGTAGATCGCCCGCGTGGTCGCGATCGCCTTCGCGGTGACGCCAAGCCGTTCGCGCGGAAGGTGACTCATCAAGTAGCGCAGGCCCATTCCCTGCTCCCCGAGCAGATTGGCGATGGGTACCTCCGCGTCCCGGAAGAAAAGTTCGGCGGTGTCCTGCGCCGGCAGCCCGATCTTGTCGAGTTTGCGTCCGCGGTCAAAGCCCGGGGTACCGCGCTCCACCACGAAGAGGCTGAATGCGTCGGACCCGTCCGGCGCCGGAGTGCGTGCGGCGACCACGACCAGATCAGCCATGATCCCGCTGGAGATGAAGGTCTTCTGCCCGTTGAGGATCCAGCGGTCACCATCAAGTCGCGCGGTGGTACGGATCCCTCGCAGGTCGCTGCCCGCACCGGGCTCCGACATTGCCAGTGCCCCGATGAGCTCGCCGGCAGCGAACCCGGGAAGCCAACGCTGCTTCTGCTCGTTGTTGGTCAGATCCAGCAGGTAGTGCAACACCAGATCGTCTTGCAGGCTGACGGTCAGGCCGAAGGACAGTGCGTTGACACGGGAGACCTCCTCGCAAACCACCATGCGATAGCGGTAATCCAGTTCGCCTGCGCCGCCGAACTCCTCGCCGATGTTCAGGGCATAGATGCCCGCCTTCGCCGCACGGACGAAGACGGTACGGTCGATCCAGCGGTCGCGATCCCAGTCATCGTGATACGGCACGACCTCGCGGGCGAGGAACTCACGTACAGTCTCTCGGTAGGCCTCGTGGTCGGCCTCGTAGAGTGTGCGCTGCATGGTCAGAGGCGTTCGATGATCGTGACGTTGGCCTGCCCGCCGCCCTCGCACATGGTCTGCAGGCCGTAGCGCCCGCCGGTGCGCTCCAGTTCGTGCAGCAACGAGGTCATCAGCCGCGCACCGGTGCACCCGATCGGATGGCCGAGGGCGATGGCGCCGCCGTTGGGGTTGACCTTGGCAGGGTCCGCGCCCAGTTCGGCCAGCCACGCCAGCACGACGGGGGCGAACGCTTCGTTGATCTCGACGACGTCCATGTCGTCGATGGACAGGCCCGTGCGCTTCAGTGCGTGCTGGGTTGCCGGGATCGGGGCGGTCAGCATGATCACCGGATCGGCACCCCGCACCGAGATGTGGTGGATGCGCGCACGCGGTGTCAGCCCGAAGCGCTCGACTGCGGCACCGGATGCGACAAGTAGCGCTGCTGCGCCGTCGGAGATCTGGCTGGCGACTGCCGCGGTCAGCACGCCGCCTTCGACCAGTGTGGGCAGCTTGGCCATTTTTTCCAGCGAGGTGTCAGCGCGAGGTCCCTCATCGGTATCGACACCGGCGTAAGGGGCGATCTCCTTGGCGAAGCGTCCGTCGGCGATGGCGGCGCTCGCGCGCTGGTGGCTGGCCAGTGCGAAGCGCTCGTTGTCCTCCCGGGACAGCTTCCATTGTGCGGCAATCATCTCCGCGCCGCGGAACTGCGAGATCTCCTGATCGCCGTAGCGGTCGAACCACCCCTGGCAGCCCGTCCACGGGTCGCTGGAGCCGAAGGGCTCACCGGCACCGAAGGCGCTCAGGATCGGGTACTGGCTCATTTTCTGCACACCGCCGGCGACGATCAGATCGGCTGTGCCACTCATCACGCCCTGCGCGGCGAAATGTACCGCCTGCTGGGCTGATCCGCACTGCCGGTCGAGGGTGACGCCGGGTACCGACTCCGGCAGGCCGGCCGCCAAGGCGGCGGTGCGCGCGATGTCACCTGCCTGGGATCCGATGTTGTCCAGGCAACCGAGTATGACGTCGTCGATGGCCGCCGCGTCGATGTCGTGGCGCCCCACGAGCGTCTTGATCACATGGGCGGCCATGTCCGCCGGATGGACGCCGGCCAGGCCGCCGCCGCGCTTGCCGACGGGCGTGCGGACCGCGTCGACGATGAAAGCCTCCGTCATGGCCGTTAATTTAACATAGAATCAAAAAACATGGGCATCGGGGTGGACTGGTGCAGGGGCGCTTGCTCATTGCCGTTCGACAGGCTGGATTAGTCCGCCGCGTATCAATTCTTGGGCGGCCGCCACCAGGGCGTCCACGGAGTCTCGCCGGGGATCCCACCATTCCGCGGCCCAGTTCAGTGCTCCGATTACGAGCATCCTGGCAAAGCGGGGGTCGATGTCAGCGCGAATGTCACCATCGGCGACCGCCTCGGCGAACAGTTTCTGCCAGATGCGGCCGTAGGCGGCCTCTTCCTTCTTCTGCCGGGTTCGCAGGTGCTCAGGAACCTGTCCGGAATTCCTGATCGACGCGGTGGTGTAGTCGGATAGTTCGAGTTCGTGCCGCAGGTGCGCTTCGACCGCGGCCGTGATCTTGTCCAGCGCGGTGGCGTCCGCCGAAAGCCCGTCCAGGGTGTCCTGCAAGTGGCGCCGCATGTCACTGATACCGCAGTACATGACCTCCTCGATGAGGTCTTCACGCGACGGGAAGTAGTAGTAGATGGCCGGCGCTTGCAGTTCGGCGTATTCGGCGACATCGGTGAGCCTGGTGCCGGCAAAGCCCTTGACGCTGAGCACGTGAGCCGCAGCGTCGAGGATGCGTGCACGTGTGCGTTGCGACTTCGTGTCCCCCCCGACTTGGCGGGCGGCGGCGTCGAACTTTTTAGGCATCGTTAGATGATATTCATCTCCGGGCGCGACGGGTGATGCCGGCGCCATGCTGGCTCAGATCTGGCCGGGGAACGGGTCGTTGGGTCCGCTCGAATACGGATCCGCCGTCGCGGACTTGGCTGATACCAGCCGTTGCCTGAGCGCGCCGACACGTCCGCCGCTGTCCTCCAGGCGGAACTGCTTGATCATGGTTCGCGCGGCGTTCTGGCCGGGCATCCCGCTGATGCCCGCCACCGGATGGGTGCCCGACCCCGTGAGGAACAGCCCCTGCACCGGGGTGCGGTAGCCGGCGAACCCGGCGACGGGCTTGTTGGGTCCGAACCGGCTGATGGTCGGATCGACGTGATAGACCGAACCGTCGATCGCCCAGAACCGTTCCTCGATATCGGGCAGCACGAGCGGGCGTACCGCCACCTGGAGGTCCTCGACCCCCCGGTAGTACTGCTGGGCGTCCTTGATGATGCTGTCGGTGATCTTCTTACGTGCCACATCCCAGCCTTCGTCGGGGTAGGAGGGCGTCAGGCCGGTCCAGAACCACCACAGATCCTTACCGGGTGGGGACATCGACGGGTCGAACGCGTTGGTGACCTGTGCCAGACCGGGAATGGCGTCGGGCACCTGACCGCGAACGCAGGATCGGGCGGCGGCCATGGCCTGTTCGTAGGTGTGGTAGCAGTTGCACGCCAACCGCAGGTCGATCCCGTCGCCGCGCCACTTTTCGTGTTTGGACATGTCGACTCGTCCACTCAGCGCCACATTGAGCTTGGCGTCGGCGATACCACGCTTGCGCGTCGGAATGTGGTTGGCGGCGTTCTGCTTCTTGTGTTCGAGCACGCCTGGCGGCAGCAGCCGGGTCAAGGTGGTCTTGGGGCTGCACGCGGTCAATACCCCCCGCCGAGCCCGAATCTCGGCCCCGCCGGCGACACGCACGCCAACGCAGCAGTTGTTGGTGACGATGAGTTGTTCCACGGGCGAACTGGTGATCACATCGCCGCCGTGGTCCTTGATCACGCCGATGAGCGCTTTGGGCAGTGACCCGGTACCGCCGTGGAACATTGCCACGCCGTAGCGGCTCAGGACCCCTAGGTAGATCAGCGACCATCCGGACATGTCCGCGTCGAACGGCATGAACGGCAGCGACGAAAGTAGGGGAGCGCGGATCATGTCGTGCTCGAAGCTCTCCTCGACCGCTTCAGCCTGCGAGCTCGACATCCAGCGGCCAAGTGCCGCCAGCTGTTTGCGGTTCTTGACGAGTGCGCGCGCAGATTTAAGAATTGCCTTGATGTCTGGGGCCATCACGTTGGTCTGCATCATCGGTAACCCGATCTGAACCGCGGCGTCGATCACCTCGTAGAGCTCGAGCAGAGCGCGGGCGTCTTTCTTGGAGAAGTGCTCGAGCTCGGCCGCTGTCTTGCGGGGGTCGCGCCACAGGCCCAGCGATGCGCCGTCGGCCGACAGCTGGAAGTGGGCCGGGTCGATGACCGTCTGGCGCAGCCCGTATTTGCGAGACAGTTCCAGATCGTCGTTGATGGTTGTGGTGCGAAACAGCGAGGCTTGGATGGAAGCCTCGTTCATCGTGTACTCGGGGGCCTCCGGTGCGAACGAGTTCGTCGATGTCATGCCACCTGCAGTGGGGGAGGCTTCCACGACGAGCACGTCCAGTCCGGCTTTCGCCAGATATGCGGCGGCGACCAGACCGTTGTGTCCGGAACCGACGACAACGACATCAGCTACGCGGGGCGGCTGCGGGACGTGGGACATGGCGAATCCTCTTCACTAATAGGCAGATTGGCACCGTGGTCTTTCGTGGTCGCTGATCCGCGCCGTTGACCGGTGCAGCGCCGCGGGACGACCGGGATGCCCCGGGCGGCCCACAACGCCGACGGCTCAGACCGAGGCTTTGGGCTGGCGGGAAGCCGGTTGGGTTTCCCCGCTCGCGACAATCGTCGGGCCGACCACGATCGCCTGCGACGGGTCCTCCGGGTTGGCGGGGATACCGTCGCCGGACCGCACACCGCCCTCCTCGCACATCTTCTGCCACATCGCCATGCGGACTTTGCGGGTCGGGGTGAACTTGCCGTACGCCAACACGCGCCACAGGGTCCACTTCGGTGCGTGAAGCGAATTGGGTCGTCCGACAAAGTGATGCAGCACGAACATCCAGCCCACCATCATCGCCATCATGATCGCCGTGGCAACCCAGCGCACGGCCGTCGGCAGCGTCGAGTTGTGCGCCAGGATGTGAATCCAGCCGACCCCGAAGTAGGCGAACATCATGCCCATCGGCGCTGCCAGCAGCAGCCACAGCTTGTGTGCGCCATTCAGGCGGGGCACTGCGTAGGCCAGAATTGCGCCGACGGTCACGAATGAGGCGCCGTTGATGAAGCCCCACCAGTACGGGAAGTTCAGGAATGAGAACGGCTGCACGCCGTAGTACTCATAGACCCCAAGGTTGATGCCGATCGTCTCCATGACGGCGTCGGTAATGATTCCCATGCCGAGCAACATGACGAAGTGGATCGCGTGCGCGCCATTACGG
This sequence comes from uncultured Actinomycetota bacterium, assembly GCA_963805835.1. Lineage (GTDB taxonomy): Bacteria > Actinomycetota > Actinomycetes > Mycobacteriales > Mycobacteriaceae > Mycobacterium. The sequence continues at coordinate 137,106 of CAWDVX010000006.1, forward strand.
ATGACGAAATAGCAGAAGTAGGACTCCAGACCGAGGAAGGCCACGTAGCACAACGGGATCAGGGCTGGAACGGTGATGCCGAAGTTGGTGAAGGCCGGGACCAGATTCTCGGCCCAGTGCAGATGGCCTAGTAGATCGAGCATCGGCTCCAGCAGGCTGCAGATCAGGCCGCTGGCCATCACGATCAGTGGGATGTAGTTCTTGTTCTTGGCCGCCGCCCTGATAGCCCAGGGCAGCGCGAAGATCACCACGAGTGCGCCGGCGATGAAGAAGAAGGTGATCTCAGCGGGCAGGCTCGCGGTGAAATCCCCGGGGCTGGGTTTGATGTTGGGCGGCCATCCGTCATCGCCGACCAACGGCCACCAACTGAGACTGAACATGGGACTCATCGATCCTGCCCTCTCGCGTCTGTGTTCTGTGGATTCTGTAGGGCGGTCTGCCGGGCTCACATGGCGTGACCGCGCTGCTCTCGTTGTGGACTAGGCCACACTAACATCTTGTCCATACAGAGTGTATACCTGTTTCGAAATGAAGTTAGAAAGTGTCGCAGCCTCGGGCTGGCCTGCACGGCCGGCGGTAGGGTGGCGGCGATGACGGAGACGACGCGTCGACCGCGGGTGGTGGACCCGACCGGGGTGCCGGCCGCGGATGGCATCCTCGCGGCGACCGCGCGGCTGCTGGAGCGACAGTCGTTCAGTGAGATCAGCGTTGCTCAAATCCTTGCCGAGGCGGGCGTCTCGCGTGCGACCTTCTACTTCTACTTCTCCTCGAAGTTCGCCGTGCTCAGTGGGTTGCTGGCGAGTGCGATGGACGACATCTTCGAGACGGTGCAGCCGTTTCTGGCGCGGTCGCCAGAGGATTCCCCGTCGGTGGCATTGGATCGCAGCATTCGCGAGGTCACGCACGCCTGGCGTCGCCACCGTGCGGTGTTGCGTGCGGCGAATCATCACTGGCATTCCGAACCCGGTCTGCGAGAGCTGTGGTTGAAGGTCGTCGAGCGCTTCGTTGTCGCCGGCGCGGCGGAGATCGATCGCGAACGTGCGGCCGGGATGATCACTTCCCCGGTGCCGAGCCGTACGCTGGCGGCAACCCTGTTCTGGAGTACCGAAAGGGTGCTCTACATCTCTGGAATGGGCGTCGAACCCGATCTCGTCGATGAAGAGTCCGCGGTCGAAGCGCTGGTGGCGATGTGGCGGGGCACGTTGTACGCGCAATGACCCCGCCGGGTGTCACTGTGTGACGCGCTGATTCATTTCGCGGAATTCTCGAGATGAGTTCCGTCCTCGGCCGCGTCGTCCGCGCGGGCAGTCGTGATTTCTTTCGGGGCGACGAGAAGTCGGCCCAGGAGGCCGACCGTGCTCGCGATGCCGGCGACCACGGTCAGGGCCGTCACGTGCACCAGCAGCATGGGCGGGTCGTCGACGGAGTGTCGCGCGGACAAGTAGAGGATGCCCGAACCGAACAGTCCGGCCGCGAAGGCCATCGGCACGAGTGGCACAAGGTAGAGCTGCGCCGCACCTCGGAGCAAGGGAGCCAATCGGAAGACCAGGATTCCGCTCACCAATGCCGACATCGCATTGGTGAACCCAAGGAAGATCGGATAACCCAGAACGACAAAGGGTTGACTGTCTTGGTACTCGTAGACGCCAAGGACGCTAACGTAGGTCATCTCCGCGGCAATGGCCATGACGACGATGAACGCATACATGGTCCACACCGTGTGTGCCGAGGGGCGGCGGGCCAGTCGGAGAGCGATGAAGATCGTGGCGCCGCCGTAGAAAGTGAGGTACGCGGCTGGCACCCAAATCGGTTGAGCGCTACCGAAGGTGGTGTAGAGGTTCCACTGGCCCTCCTCGAGGAACCACAGCCCGTACAGGTGGTCGAAGAGGGGTTCCATCAGGCAGGTCAGCGTTCCGCTGAGCAGGACGAACCATGGCCAAAAGATGCGTTCCCTACGGCAGATCACGACAACCCACGCCACCACCGCCGCGGCCAAGCCGAAGGTGAGCAGTGTGGCGATCCATTGGCCGATCACGCTGACCGGAGTGTCGATCCCGTCCGTCACGAATGGTGCCATGTCGGCTGTCTCCTTGGAACAGTTCTTGTATTCAGACTCAATCCCCGCCTTCGCCGGTGGCCATCGCCAGCGAAGTGATCACGAAGCGTTCGATCATCTCCCGCTCCTGATCCCGGGGAATGTTGGCGCGCAAGATGATTGATGCATACACCGTATGCAACCAGTCGGCCAGATCGCGGTTGGACAGATCGTCGCGGAGTAGTCCTCGGCTGCGGCCCACATCCAGCCACGGTTGCCAGAAGAGTAGAGCGCGTTCGGTGAGTTCTGGGGTCCACAGTGCCTCGTACGGTGTCACCGAACTGCCTTCGGCAAACAGGATGGCCAACTCCGGGTCGTTGCGCAGTGACTCGATGACGTCGACAGACAACTCGACGAAGGATGCTTTGAAGGAGTCGACCGACCTGGGCCCGCCGGTCGTCGCCGCGTCCGCGATCTCTTCGATGCGTTCGATGACCGCAGCCATAACCAGCTCTCGTCTGTCGAAGAACACCTTGTAGACCATCTGGCGCGTGCAGCCGGCCGCTCGAGCCACATCGGACATCGTGACACCCCGGACGCCGGCGGCGCGGAAGAGCTGTCGCGCAGCGATCAAGATCCGCTGCCGGACTTCTGAGCGCGCGGAGTGCGTCACGGCGGCAGATTACCGGCAAGTGAGCCGCGTCGTGGTTGACATCAGTTTTAATTTGAAGTCAAAATAGATCAAATGTCAACAAATGACTAGTTTTGTAACGGGAGACAGATCGTGGCCCTGGCCCAAGAAGGCAGACCGAAGGACACAGCACCACCGCAGGCCACGGAGATCCCACGGTTGGGTCGGCAAGGGCCGGCTACGTTCCTCGCCCTCATTGGAGCTGTCTGGTTCGTGATGTGCGTGGTGATCCTCGCACGGTGGGTGACATCGGAATCGGAGTTCGCTCCGGCCCCGAAGATCGGTCCCGACGTCATGGAGGACTGGCGACTGGTTGCGCTGCGCGTATTCGAGGCGATCAGCCTGGCCGTGATGGCGGCATTCGTCTGGTATTGCGTCATCCAGCCCCTTCGCAAGACCGGAAAGCTGAGTCTGGACGGCAAATTCGTGATCGGGGGACTGATCTGCTTCGTCGCCGACGCCTTCCTCAACGTGCAGCAGTACCTGTTCGCCTGGAACAGCGAGAACGTCAACCGCGGCGTCTGGGTCAAGTTCATGCCATTTCACAGCCCCGAAGCGCCGAGTCGCTATGCGGAGTCACTGATTTGGGGCCCACCGATGTACATCTACTTCTGCGCCGGAGTCGCCATCGTCGCCTGTTACGAAGCCAAGAAGGTGCGCCGTCGCTGGCCGAAGATCACCAAGTTCCAGCTTTTCGTGCTGGTCTTCATCTTCGAGTTCCTGTTCGACTTCATCGTCGAGAACGTCGTTATCCGCACCACACATGCCTATGCCTTCGCCAAGACCTACGAACCGCTTACGCTGTGGGCCGGTGAGGTTCACCAGTTCCCGATATACGAGTCGATCCTCGTCGCATTCGTTGGATGCGTGTTCACCTGGGCGCGAATGGAAGCCGACGAACGCCCGGTTGGGCAGTCCCCGATAGAGGTGGGAGTTGAGCGTTGGCGGCCGTCGTTTCAGCCGCATGTGCGCAACCTCGCGGTGCTTGGCTTCTGCATGGTGACGCTTGTTTTCGTCTATCACTTGCCCTTCAACTGGCTGGGTGTGATCGGCACGTCCGTTGCGGACGTGCCCAGCTATCTGCTACCCGGTTAGACGCGGGATTCGTCAAGCAATTGGGTGGCGGACCGACAACAACTCAACGGTGGGTGTCGATGTCGGGGTCCTAACGATCTCGTCAACTGTCGGCAACGGTACTCGTGCGTGACAGAGCCGGATCGTGCTGTGGTGGATGTCGATGTCGACTCGCGGGCTGGCTGCCCTTCGCCTGACCGCCGCCGCGGCGGCGTTCGCAGCGCTGGCCGCTGTCGGGTGGGGGTCGGCTACCGCCGCCCCCACCGCGGACAGTCAGGGTTACATCGACTCCACCGCGCGGTGCGGCTCGGCGAGTGAGACCGTCGTCTTCGGTAGCACAAGCACCTCCCGCGTGGCGATCTGCGAGATAGATGGTGAGTACGTCTACCGCGGGGTGCGGCTGCGTGACGGTGCCAAGTTGATCATTCCTGCTTCGAAGTCGGGTGACGGCTATACCGCCGAGAACGACGGCAATCACCTACCGGGTCACCGAAGACTCATTGGTCATCAGCGCGGGTTCGCGGGTGATCCGAGAAGAACCGATGGTGGACTTCCACACCGCGCAGATGACCGAGGTGGGCGCGTCACCGCCTGAAGCCAAGACATCAACGCCGACAACACCATTGCCTCCACCTCTACCCGCTGAAGTGGGCGGCGACAGCGGCTGACCGGACCGCCGAACTACCCGCGCAGTTCGCCTGCGAGGTACTCGGCGCGGCATGCCCGACGGGCCACCTTGCCACTCGTCGTGCGCGGAATCGCTCCCGCCGGTACGAATCTGATGTCAGCGACAGCGAGTCCGTGGACATCCGCAACGGCCTCGCGGATCGATTCGGCCGCAGCGTCAGGGTCGGCGCGGCGGGTGCCCGACGCACGCTCCGCGACGATGACGACGCCTGGGTCTGTGGGGAACGCCGCGAGATATCCCCGGCGCACGATTGGTGAGGCGGTTTCCGCGGTGGCCTCGATATCCTGCGGGTAGTGCTGTCGGTCGTCGACGAGAATCATGTCCGCCCGCCGCCCGGTGACATACAACTCACCGTCGACGTAGACCCCGAGATCGCCGGTGCGCAGCCACGTCGCGTCGGCCGGTGTGCCCTCGGCATGGCTTTCGGTCTGCAGTCGGGACCGCAACGCGGCGCCGAAGGTCTGTTGTGATTCCTGGGGCCGTCGCCAATACCGCCGCGCGGTGTTGTCTCCGTGTAACCAGATCTCACCGACCTGACCGTCTGCCAGTTCAGCGTGAGTATCGGAGTTGACTATGACAGCCCACTGGCTGCGCGACACCTGACCGCACGACACCTGTGCGACCGCGTCCTCAGCCTCCGCGTCGACGCGCACCGCCCGGCCCTCGGCAAGCTGACGCCGGTCGAAGTGCGCGACTGTCGAACGGGCGGACGGGGCGATCGTCGATACGAACAAGGTCGCTTCGGCGATCCCGTACGACGGCTTGATCGCCGTCGGTGGCAACCCATACGGCGAAAACGCGTCGTTGAACATCGTGATGGCGTCCATGCTGACCGGCTCAGAGCCGATGATCATCACGACGTTGCTGAGGTCGAGATCCTCGTCTGGGGCGGGCAGGCCGCGCTGCGCGGCGTACTCGTAAGCGAAGTTCGGCGCCGCGGTGACCACACGTCCTTCCCGCGATCCGTTGGCCAGCGCCCGGATCCAGCGCTGCGGCCGACGAATGAAGGCCGTTGGCGACATCAGCGTCGAGTGTCCACCGTAGACCGCGGGGAAGCCGATCATCGACAGCCCCATGTCGTGATAGAGCGGTAACCAACTGACGCCGTGGGTATTTCGGTCGAGCAGGTCGATCGACAGGATCATCTGCAATAAGTTGGTCCCGACCGCGCGGTGGGTGACCTCCACGCCGACCGGTGGCCGTGTCGAGCCCGAGGTGTACTGCAGGTGTGAAATGTCGTCGACGTCGAGTTCGACAGGGACGAATGTCGCGGCCGCTGCGTCCGACACGGTGTCGACCGCGACGATGGGCAGCGTCCGCGCCGACGGCAGGTCTGCGAGGAAGCCTTGTACGGTGCCGGCGGCCGCGGCTGTTGTCAGGACGGCCGCTGGCTGGGCATCGCGCAGAGCCGTTTCGAGCCGTTCGGCGTGCCCCTGCAGTTCTGGGACGAACAACGGCACCGCGATCGTGCCCGCCTTCACCGCCGCGAAGAATGCGGCGATGTAGTCGAGGCCCTGCGGCGCCAGGATCGCCACGCGATCGCCACGCGACGTCACCTGTTGCAGCCGGGCGCCGACGGCCCGCATCCGGACCCCCAGCTGGTTCCAGGTGAGTTCGACCGGCGCTCCGTCGATCGACGCGGTGAAATCCAGGTATCGGTAGGCGACTGCGGCGCCGACGTTGGCGATGTTCCGCTCGATGAGCGATATCAGCGTCACGCCGGGCGGCAGAACGATGCCACCCGCTGCGTCGATGCAGTCCTCGATCTGCAGCAGACCCTGGTGGGTGTTCGAACCGTGCACGCCCTCAAGTGTAATTACTGTGACGAGAGGTATCACTTATCCCGATGCATTGTGACGCAACGCGCAGAGACGGGATGAAACCAACAATGACGGGGTACGAATCCCGAATGAATGCGGACTTGCGGGACGAACTACTCGGTCTCGAACGGGCGGGATGGAATTCACTGTGCAACTCGACCGGCGCCGAGTTCTACGGCGGAGTCATGTTGCCCGACGCCGTGATGGTGTTGGCCAACGGCATGGTGATGGACCGGAACACCGTGGTTGCTGCACTGTCGGAATCGCCGCCCTGGCGCACCTACGACATCGAAGACGTTCGGGTGATCGCCGTGGACACGGATACCGCAATCCTCGTCTATACGGGCATCGCCTATCGAGACGGCGACGACCCCGCTTTCACCGGTGCGATGTCCAGCGTCTACCACCGCGACCACGACGGCTGGAAGCTCGCGCTCTACCAACAGACGCAGCGGCCCGATTAGACGGGAAGCGCGAGCCGCGTCGGTTCTTCGTAGCCACGCAGCGTCACCGACTCACCGAGAGTCCAGTTCGCACTCTCGTCCTTGTCGGCATTTGACACCGTCTCTGAGGACGCGAGCAGGTGTCCCGGTGAGTCTTTCGCCAGTTCGCAGAGCCGGGCGGCCTCGTTGACCGGCTCTCCGATCACGGTGTACTCGAAGCGTTCCCTGGCGCCCACGTTGCCGGCGACCGCCGTGCCTGCCGCGACTCCAATGCCGGCGTCGCATTCGGGCACCTCGTCGCAAATTCGCCGGGCGATCGCGCGACCGGCGGCCAACGCCTCACCCTCCGGATTGTCGAGGTGGTTGGGCGCACCGAACACAGCCAATGCCGCGTCGCCTTCGAATTTGTTGACGAATCCGTGGTGGCGATCGACTTCCTCGACGATAACCGCGAAGAACCGGTTCAACAGGTCGACAACCTCTGTCGCGGGCCTGCCGGTCACCAACTGTGTGGATCCGATGATGTCGACGAAAATCACCGCGACATGGCGTTCCTCGCCGCCGAGTTTCGGGCGCTGCTTCTCCGCTGCGGCCGCCACCTCACGGCCGACGTGACGACCGAACAGATCCCGAACACGCTCTCGTTCGCGTAATCCCGCGACCATCGAGTTGAAGCCCCGCTGAAGCTGGCCGAGTTCGGTTCCATCGAAGACCACCAGGTTGGTATCGAGGTCGCCCCGTTCGACGCGGGTGAGGGCGGAGCGCACCACCCGCACCGGAGTGACGGTGAGCCAGGACAGGATCCACATCAGGATGAACCCGAAGACCAACGCGAACAGCGCGAGAATCATGACGGCAACGGTGAATTGCGTCGGCGTCAAATTCTGTCGAATCAACGTGATCGCGGCGGCGAGGAAGATGCCGAGGACCGGCACTCCCGACCCCAGGGCCCAGACCAGCATCGTTCGGCCCATGATCCCCTCGGCGACGCGGCGCGGAGGCTTACCCGCCTCCAGCGCCTGCGCCGCGACCGGCCGCAGTGCGAACTCGGTGAAGAGATAGCAGCTGGCCGAGACGACGATGCCGGGAAAACTGATGCCCAACAACCATTTTGAGATGAAGTCCGAATCGACCTGCCCATACAACGTGGTGAGTACGACGGTGCCGATTCCCCAGAGGACCAACAACACGCGGGTGAGCCGCCATGGCGCGAAGAACGTGTTGCGCTGGTCTTCGCGGGTCGGCGGTCGCTCCTCGATTGCCCAGCGGACATTGTTCATCACGCGGGTGGTTGCCCAGAACACCCCGACGATGATCGCGGTCGCGACGTAGATCGGCACTGCGATGAACGTGATCCAGCGGACCTCGGGTTCGAAGACGCTTGGTGTCGGGAAGGCGACGGTGACGACGAGCGTGGCGACCCCGATGCCGATGAGATTCGCCATCAAGACGAAGAGGGTGAGAATGATCTGGATGCGAACGCGCCGCCGGCGTTGGCTCTCGGATACCCGGCCCAGTACCCAGGAGCCGTATTCGGGCGTGCTAGGTACGCGGCTGCTCTGGCTCGTCACCCGCTCCAGCACGCGACCGAGTCGCTGCGCCACCGACTTGTTGGCAGTCATCGTGGCTAAAGCCTAAGTTGCCGGGCCGCCGCCTAAGGTTGTTCGGGTGCGTCTCGTGATCGCCCAGTGCACCGTCGACTACGTCGGGCGCCTGACCGCTCATCTTCCGTCGGCCCGTCGCCTGCTGCTCATCAAGGCCGACGGGTCGGTCAGCGTCCACGCCGACGACCGTGCCTACAAGCCGCTGAACTGGATGAGCCCGCCCTGCTGGCTTACCGAAGAGCCCGGCGGGCCAACGCCGGTGTGGGTGGTGGAGAACAAGGCGGGGGAGCAGTTGCGCATCACGCTGGAGGGCATTGAGCACGATTCCTCCCACGAACTCGGTGTCGATCCCGGGTTGGTGAAGGACGGCGTCGAGGCGCATCTGCAGGAGCTACTGGCCGAACACGTCGAGCTGCTCGGCGCGGGTTACTCGCTGGTGCGCCGCGAATACATGACCGCGATCGGGCCGGTCGACCTGCTGTGCCGCGACGAGAACGGCCGCTCGGTCGCCGTCGAGATCAAACGGCGTGGCGAGATCGACGGTGTCGAACAGCTCACGCGCTACCTCGAACTCCTCAACCGCGACACCCTGCTGGCACCCGTCGCTGGAGTCTTCGCCGCCCAGCAGATCAAACCTCAGGCTCGGACGCTGGCGACCGACCGCGGGATTCGTTGCGTGACTTTGGACTACGACCAGATGCGTGGCATGGACAACGACGAGTTCCGGCTCTTCTGAGGCCACAACATGCCCCGGCGCCGTCCACCGCCGCGCAAGCAGCGCGCTGTTCCGCCTCTGCTTCAGAGCGGGCGCATCGAAACCGGACCGGACGGCTATGAGTACGAAGTGCGGCCGATCACGGCGGCGCGTGCGACGAAGACCTACCGCTGCCCAGGGTGTGATCACGAAATTCGCCCTGGCACTGCGCATTTGGTCGTATGGCCGGCAGATCGCGGCGAGCAGGCGTCAGAAGATCGGCGTCACTGGCACACGCCATGCTGGACCCACCGGGCCACCCGCGGGCCTACGCGCAAGTGGTCGTGACGTGGAGGCCGGCGTCAGTGATCGGTGGCGGGCTCGACGAGTTCGATGAGAACGCCGCCGCCATCCTTGGGATGGATGAAGTTGATCCGCGAATTCGACGTGCCGCGGCGCGGGGCGTCGTAAATGAGCCGGACGCCGTCGGCGCGCAGTCGCTCGGTGAGTGCATCGATGTCACTGACCCGATAAGCGATCTGCTGAAGTCCGGGACCGCGCTTGTCGATGAACTTCGCGATGGTCGAATTCTCGTCGAGTGGCGCCATCAACTGGATCTGGGCGCTGCCCACCGGCGCTCCGCGCACCGACAACATGGCCTCGCGGATACCTTGATCGTCGTTGACTTCCTCGTGCAGAACGATCATGCCGAGGTTGTCGTGATACCACTTGATCGCGGTGTCGAGATCGGGGACCGCGATGCCGACATGGTCAAGTGCCGTCACCAAGGCGCTTGCGAGGATCGGACGGGCATCAACCTGCTCGGCGGTCATAACCCAACGGTAACGTTTACTAGAACGGTTGCATATGCGTAATCGGTCACATTGGCCGGCAGGACTCCCCGGAGGTAAATAATGACGACGTCGGTAATTGTTGCTGGAGCTCGTACGCCGGTTGGCAAACTCATGGGGTCGCTCAAAGACTTCTCGGGAAGCGACCTGGGGGCACGTCGCCATCGCTGGGGCGCTGGAAAAGGCCAAGGTCGGAGCCTCGGCCGTCGAATACGTCATCATGGGCCAGGTTCTCACCGCCGGAGCCGGGCAAATGCCGGCCAGGCAGGCTGCGGTCGCCGCGGGCATCGGCTGGGACGTGCCGTCGCTGACCATCAACAAGATGTGCCTGTCCGGCATCGACGCCATCGCGCTGGCCGATCAGTTGATCCGCGCGGGCGAGTTCGACGTCGTGGTGGCGGGCGGCCAGGAGTCGATGACCAAGGCGCCGCACCTGCTGATGGACAGCCGCGCCGGGTACAAGTACGGCGACGTCACCGTTCTCGACCACATGGCGTACGACGGTCTTTACGACGTCTTCACCGATCAGCCGATGGGCGCGCTCACCGAGCAGCGCAACGACACCGACCAGTTCACCAGGGCCGAGCAGGACGAGTTTGCTGCGCGTTCGCACCAAAAGGCCGCGGCCGCATGGAAAGACGGCGTCTTCGCCGACGAGGTCGTGGCGGTCAAGATCCCGCAGCGCAAGGGTGACCCGATCGAGTTCACGGAGGACGAGGGCATCCGCGCGAACACCACCGCCGAGTCGCTGGCCGGCCTCAAGCCGGCGTTCCGCAAAGACGGAACCATCACCGCCGGTTCGGCGTCGCAGATCTCCGACGGCGCCGCCGCGGTGGTGGTGATGAACAAGGAGAAGGCCCAGGAGATGGGGCTGACCTGGCTGTGCGAGATCGGCGCCCACGGCGTGGTCGCGGGCCCGGACTCCACCCTGCAGTCCCAACCGGCCAATGCGATCAAGAAGGCCATCGCCCGCGAAGGTATTTCGGTCGACCAGCTCGACGTCATCGAGATCAACGAGGCGTTCTCCGCGGTCGGGCTCGCGTCGATGAAAGAACTGGGTGTCGACCCGGAGAAGGTCAACGTGAACGGCGGCGCGATCGCGATCGGACATCCGATCGGTATGTCGGGCGCCCGGATCACCCTGCACGCAGCCCTTGAGCTGGCACGACGCGGTTCAGGCTACGCCGTCGCCGCACTGTGCGGCGCAGGCGGCCAAGGCGATGCCTTGGTGCTGCGAGCGGGCTAGCCCGTCTACGACGGCGTGTAGTAATCCGCGCGGTCGTCAGGCAAAATGGCGGCCATGACAGGCGCGTTTGATCTTCGGTCCGTAGCTGGGTGGTTTCGACTCGTCGCTCTCCTCGAGGCCGTCAGCTGGGTGGGGTTGCTGGTCGGCATGTATTTCAAGTACCTGGGCAGCCCGCGAACCGAGATCGGCGTCAAGGTCTTCGGCATGGTTCACGGCCTGATCTTCGTCGCCTTCGTCGTGGCGGGTCTACTGGCCGGGATCGCGTTCAAATGGGCAACAGGAACGTGGTTGCTGGCGTTGCTGGCAAGCATCGTGCCGCTGGGCAGTGTGATTTTCCTCATATGGGCAGATCGGACCGGCAAAGTGGGTGGCGCAGCGCCGGCCTCGGCAATCATCCAACCGGGGCAGCCGGTACCCGAAGCGACGTGACAAACTTGTGGGCGTGACTCGTCCACGTCCCGTCGCCGCCTCCATGGCTGGTGCGATCGACCTTTCCGCCCTCAAACAGCCGGCTGCCGCCAGTGGCGGCGGCGCGGCCGGCCCGTCCGGCGGTGTCGAGGTCACCGAGGCCAATCTGGAAGCCGAGGTTTTGGTCCGCTCCAGCCAGGTTCCCGTCGTCGTCCTGCTGTGGTCGCCGCGCAGCGACGCGAGCATCCAGTTGGGCGACGCGCTGGCCAGTCTCGCCGCCGCCGACGGCGGCAAATGGTCGCTGGCGACGGTCAACGTGGACACCGTCCCCAGGGTGGCGCAGATGTTCGGCGTCCAGGCCATCCCGACCGTGGTGGCTCTGGGCGGGGGACAACCACTGTCGAGCTTTCAGGGCATGCAGCCCCCCGAGCAGTTGCGCGGATGGATCGACTCGCTGCTGAACGCGACCGCGGGGAAGCTCAGCGGCGGGGGGGCTGCCGAGGATACCGAGCAGGTGGATCCAGAACTGGCTCAGGCGCGTGCGTATCTGGAAGACGGTGACTTCGACGCCGCGCGCAATGCATACCAGGCGATCCTGGATGCCAAGCCGAACGATGCCGAGGCCACGGGTGCGGTCCGTCAGATCACGTTCCTGCAGCGCGCATCGGCGCACCGTCCCGACGCGTTGGCCGCGGCCGACGCCACACCCGACGACATCGACGCTGTGTTGGCCGCGGCTGATGTGGAGATCTTGCAGCAGAACATCGCAGCGGCGTTCGACCGACTCATCGCGCTGTTCAAGCGCACCGCGGACGACGACCGCACTCGGGTGCGCACCCGGCTGATCGAGCTGTTCGACCTCTTCGATCCGGCCGATCCCGAGGTGATCGCCGGCAGGCGCAAGCTCGCCAACGCGCTGTACTAGGCTCGCTAGTGTGCGGTCAGATCGTCGTTTACGCCGATTCCGAGTCAATTCGCGATCTGAGTGCACGCTCGGCGGCAAAATCTAGGCGGGTTCGAACCACAGCGCGGCCAGCGGAGGCAGCACCATGACCGCCGACGCCGGCCGACCGTGCCACGGCTCGTCGGTCGCCTCGACGGCGCCGTAGTTGCCGATGCCCGACCCGTTGTAGATGTCGGCGTCGGAGTTCAGCACTTCCCGCCAGGTGCCCGCATGCGGAAGACCGAGTCGGTACCGGGCGTGCTCGGAGCCGGAGAAGTTGAACACGCACGCGAGCATCGAACCGTCGTCACCGAATCGCATGAAGCTCAGCACGTTGTTGGCCGAATCGTTGGCGTCGATCCACGAATAGCCTTCTGGCTTGGTGTCCTGAGACCACAACGCCCGCGAACCACTGTAGATGCCGTTCATATCGTGCACGAATCGCTGCACACCAGTGGAGAAGCCGTTCTCGTCGAGCTGATACCAGTCGACCCCGCGTTCCTCGGACCACTCGGCGCGCTGGCCGAACTCCTGACCCATGAACAGCAGTTGCTTACCGGGGTGGGCCCATTGGTAGGCCAGCAGGCCTCGCAGCCCAGCAGCCTTGACGTGGTCGTTGCCCGGCATGCGACCCCACAGCGTGCCCTTGCCATGCACCACCTCGTCGTGGCTGATGGGCAATACGAAGTTCTCGCTGAAGGCATACAACATCGAGAACGTGATCTCGTGATGGTGGTAGCTGCGGTGAATCGGGTCCCGCTTGATGAACTCCAATGTGTCGTTCATCCAGCCCATGTTCCACTTCATCGAGAAGCCAAGGCCGCCAAGGTTCGTCGGTCGAGTCACACCGGGCCATGACGTGGACTCCTCGGCGACGGTGACGATGCCGGGTGCCAGCTTGTGCACCGTGGCGTTCATCTCCTGGAGGAATTGCACGGCTTCGAGGTTCTCGCGGCCGCCGTAGACGTTCGGCGTCCAGCCGCCTTCGGGGCGCGAATAGTCCAGGTAGAGCATCGATGCGACGGCATCCACCCGAAGGCCGTCGATGTGGTACTCCTGCAACCAGTACAGCGCGTTGGCGACCAGGAAGTTGCGGACCTCGGCGCGCCCGAAGTCGAATACGTAGGTACCCCAGTCGAGTTGTTCGCCACGTCGGGGGTCGGAGTGTTCGTACAGGGCTGTGCCGTCGAAGCGGCCCAGCGCCCACGCGTCCTTGGGGAAGTGGGCCGGCACCCAGTCCATGATCACGCCGATGCCCGCCCGGTGCAGGGTGTCCACCACATGGCGGAACTCGTCCGGTGTGCCGAGTCGCGCCGTCGGCGCGTAATAGGACGTCACCTGGTAGCCCCACGAACCGCCGAACGGGTGCTCGGCGACCGGCATCAATTCGACGTGGGTGAAGCCGTTGCTGACGACGTATTCGGTGAGCTCGGTTGCTAATTCGCGATAGCTCAGACCCGGTCGCCAGGACATGAGGTGCACCTCGAGGGTGCTCATCGGTTCGAACACGGGATTCTTCTGGGCGCGCGCGGTCATCCACTCCTGATCCGCCCAGGTGTATTCGCTCTTGGTGACCTTCGACGCCGTCTGCGGCGGGACCTCGGTCGCGAACGCCATCGGGTCGGCGCGATCACTCACCGAGCCGTCGGCGCCGTGCACCCGGAACTTGTACAGCCCGCCGACCTCGAAACCGGGCCAGAACAGCTCCCATACGCCGGTTGAGCCGAGCACTCGCAGCTGGGCCTCGTTGCCGTCCCAGTGGTTGAACTCGCCGATCAGGCTGACGCCCTTGGCATTCGGTGCCCACACTGCGAAAGACACTCCGTCGACCACACCGTCGGGCGTGGTGAAACTACGGGGATGGGCGCCCAGAATCTCCCAAAGCCGTTCGTGGCGGCCCTCGGCGAAGAGGTGCAGGTCTATCTCGCCGAGCGTCGGCAGGAACCGGTACGCGTCGGCGATGCGGTGCACGTCGGTTCCGTCGCCCGCGGCATAGCCGACCTCGAGTCGGTAGTCGATCAGATTGGTCAGCGGCAGTGCGACGGCGAATAGGCCGCCCTCGATGTGTTGGAACGGATAGCGCTCACCGCCGACCAGGGCCACTACCTCCACAGCGTGGGGCCGGTATGCGCGGATGACCGTGTGGTCGTCGTATTCGTGGGCACCCAGAATCGAATGTGGATCGTGATGTTCGCCGGCTAGCAGACGGTTGAGGTCGGCCGTATGCGGTCGAAGATTCGGGCTCGTGAGTTGGTTGGTCTGCGTCATCTCGTCACTCCCTACGCAGTAGGTTGAGTCGTTGGTCGGCTGGCACCTGGGGCATGTTCAGTACGTGCGCCACGGCTCTTGCCGGGTCGAGGCGAACGTAATTGGCTTGTCCCCATTGATATTCGTCGGCGGTGATCTCGTCGCGCACCCAGAAGCGGTCGTAGGGCTCCATCCCCAATGCGCCCATTTCGAGCCAGAGCGTCGCCTCTTCCGGGCCGAACGGGTTGAGTGTCACCACCACCAGAACCTGGTCGCCCGTTGCCGGGTCGAACTTGCTGTACGCCAACAAGGCGTCGTTGTCGACGTGATGGAATTTGATGGTGCGCAACTGATGCAGCGCAGGATGCACGCGCCGAATCTCGTTGAGCCGGGTCAGGAAGGGCTCCAGCGACTCGCCGTCTGCCAGGGCAGCCTCGAAATCGCGGGGCCTCAGCTCGTACTTCTCGGAATTGAGGTATTCCTCGCTGCCCTCGCGGACGGGGCGATGCTCGAAGAGCTCATAACCCGAGTACACACCCCACAACGGGCTCATCGTCGCGGCGAGCACCGCGCGGATCGCGAACATGCCGGGGCCACCGTGCTGGAGACTCTCGTGAAGGATGTCCGGCGTATTGACGAACAGGTTGGGCCGCGCGTAGTCGGCATGCTCCGCGATCTGTTGACCGAATTCGGTGAGCTCCCATTTCGCCGTGCGCCACGTGAAATACGTGTAGGACTGGGTGAATCCGAGTTTGGCCAGACCGTAGAGCCGCGCGGGCCGGGTGAAAGCCTCCGCGAGGAACAGCACGTCGGGATCGTCGCTCTTGACCCTGCCGATCAGCCACGCCCAGAAATCGGGTGGCTTGGTATGCGGATTATCGACCCGAAACACCTTGACTCCGTGGGAGATCCAGAACCGCACCACCCGCAGCACCTCTTCGTACAATCCCGCAGGGTCGTTGTCGAAGTTGATCGGGTAGATGTCCTGGTATTTCTTCGGCGGGTTCTCCGCGTAGGCGATCGTGCCGTCGGGCAGCACCGTGAACCACTCCGGATGCGCTTTCGCCCACGGGTGGTCGGGTGCGCACTGCAGCGCCAAATCCAGCGCCACTTCCATGCCGTGATCGCGGGTGGCGGAAACGAAGTCGTCGAAATCCTCGATCGTGCCCAGTTTGGGATGGATCGCGTCGTGGCCGCCCTTGTCGCTGCCGATCGCCCATGGTGAGCCCACGTCGCCGGGCGCGGCGGTGACCGAGTTGTTGGGGCCTTTTCGATGGATCTTGCCGATCGGATGAATCGGGGGAAGGTAGACCACATCGAAACCCATGGCGGCGATGCGGGGAAGTGCTTTTGCGGCGGTCGCGAACGTGCCGTGGACGGGCTTGCCCTTCTTGTCCCAGCCGCCGGTCGACCGGGGAAACATCTCGTACCATCCGGCGAACCGAGCCAGTGGACGGTCCACCCATACGCCGTATTGCTCTCCGCGGGTGACCAATTCGCGCAATGGATATTGGGCGAGCAGCTGCGTCACTTCCTGCGACAGCGCTGCCCCGGCCCGGGCGAACGGATCTCCGGGCTTTCGCAACAACTCGGCGGCCTCGATGATCGGGTCCCGCAGCTTGCGCGGCACTCCCGTCGACGCCCGTTCGAGCAATCGCGCTCCGACCAGTAGATCGTTGGACAGTTCGTCCTCGCCCTGACCGGCGTCCAGCTTGGCGACGATCGCCTTGCGCCACGTCGCGAGCGGGTCGCCCCACGCATCCACCCGATACGTCCAGAGTCCGACACTGTCCGGAGTGAACTGACCGTGAAAAACGTCGGGTGTGGACCCCATTGCCATCGGCAGGTGGTGGCGCTGGGTGCGCGACACGGGTTTGACCACCGCCTCGATGGGCACTGCTTCGGCCGTCACCGGCGCTGCGCCCGCCGGCCCGTCGACGAGCTGCGGGTAGGACGATCCGTGGTAACGGACGACGAGCGTTGCCGCGACGGCGTCATGGCCCTCTCGCCATACCGTCGCCCGAACCGGCACGATCTCGCCGACGACCGCCTTGGCAGGATATTTTCCGCCGGATACGACGGGGGCGACGTCATCGATCCCGATCCGACCGACCACTGACCATCACTCCTTCACGCTCCGTCGACTGAGTTCATCAAGTCGCCTCGTTGCGCCTTATACCCACCGTAGTGCGCTGCCCAACCACGCGAAGGTGAAGCGCCACGGCTACCGGGCCTGCAACGCGACGAAAACTCAGTAAGGTTGCTTCGCGTGAATGCCCGATGAAAGCGTTGCGAAGGTTCACCGTCCGCGCGCATCTTCCCGATCGCATGGCCGCGCTCGAACGGCTCTCGATCAACCTGCGGTGGTCATGGGACAAGCCGACCCAGGATCTGTTCGCGACGATCGATCCGGAGCTCTGGAAGCAGGTCGGATGCGACCCGGTCGCGTTGCTGGGTCAGGTCAATCCCAAACGCCTCGACGAGCTCGCGATCGACCATTCCTTTGTCCGTCGGCTCGACGGACTGGCCGCCGAGTTCGACGATTACCTGGCCCGGCCGTTGTGGTACCAACAGCAGCTCGAGCATGGCGCTGAACTGCCCCACGGCATCGCGTACTTCTCGATGGAATTCGGCGTCGCCGAGGTGCTGCCCAACTATTCAGGCGGGCTGGGCATTCTCGCGGGCGATCATCTGAAGTCCGCCTCGGACCTGGGCCTTCCGCTGATCGCGGTGGGACTGCTCTACCGCTCAGGATACTTCCGGCAGTCCTTGACCGCCGACGGATGGCAGCACGAAAGTTATCCGTCGCTGGATCCGCAGGGCCTGCCACTGAGGCTGCTCACCGACTCCGAAGGCAAGCCGGTGGTAATCGACCTCGCAATGCCTGAGAACAAGGAGTTGCGCGCACGTGTCTGGGTTGCTCAGGTGGGGCGAATTCCGTTGCTGTTGTTGGATTCCGACATCCCGGAGAATGACCACGACCTGCGCGGCGTGACCGACCGGCTCTACGGTGGCGACCAGGAACACCGGATCAAGCAGGAGATCCTGGCGGGCATCGGCGGGGTACGCGCGATTCGTGCTTTCACCGACGTCGAGGGACTGGCTTCGCCCGAAGTCTTCCACATGAACGAAGGGCACGCCGGTTTCCTCGGGGTCGAGCGTATCCGTGAGTTGATCGATGCCGGACTCGATTTCGAGACCGCGCTGACCGTGGTGCGGTCGTCGACGGTGTTCACCACGCACACCCCCGTTCCGGCCGGAATCGACCGGTTTCCGGTTGAGATGGTCAAGCGCTATTTCGGCGGGCCGCTCGGCGATCCCGCCGGGGCCGATTCGCGGTTGCTGCCCGGGGTCTCGCTGGACCGCATCACCTGGTTCGGAGCCGAGGACGACCCGTCGAAGTTCAACATGGCCCACATGGGTCTGCGGCTCGCCCAGCGGGCCAACGGAGTCTCCTTGCTGCACGGCAGGGTCAGCCGCAGCATGTTCAACGAGTTATGGCCGGGCTTCGACCCTGGTGAGGTGCCCATCGGCTCGATCACCAACGGCGTGCACGCGCCCACCTGGGCGGCCCCAGAGTGGCTGGAACTGGGCCGCGAACTCATCGGCAACGACGACCTCGGCATGCTGCGCGAACCGGAGGTGTGGCAGCGGCTGCGTCAGGTCGAGCCGGGGCACATGTGGTGGATCCGCTCGCAGCTGCGCAAGAAGCTCGTCGAGGACGTCAGGGCACGGTTACGGCGATCCTGGCTCGAGCGCGGCGCAACGGAGGCCGAGTTGGGATGGATCGCAACGGCATTCGATCCTGATGTGCTCACTATCGGGTTCGCGCGACGAGTCCCGACGTACAAGCGGCTGACCCTGATGTTGCGTGATCCGCAGCGGCTGGAGAAACTGCTGCTCGACGCGGATCGGCCGATCCAGCTGATCGTCGCGGGTAAGTCGCACCCCGCCGACGACGGTGGAAAGGCGCTGATCCAGCAGGTGGTGCGCTTCGCTGACCGTCCCGAGGTCCGGCACCGCATTGCGTTCCTGCCGGACTACGACATGTCGATGGCGCGCCAGCTGTACTGGGGCTGCGACGTGTGGCTGAACAATCCGCTGAGGCCGCTGGAGGCGTGCGGCACGTCGGGAATGAAGAGCGCACTCAACGGCGGGCTGAATCTCTCGATCCGCGACGGTTGGTGGGACGAGTGGTACGACGGCGAGAACGGCTGGGAGATCCCGACCGCCGACGGCCTGGCCGATGAGGGCCGGCGTGACGATATCGAGGCGGCTGCGTTGTACGGACTGATGGAGAAGTCGGTGGCGCCGAAGTTCTACGACCGTAACGAGCACGGCGTTCCCGAGCGGTGGGTGGAGATGGTGCGGCACACGCTGATCGCGCTGGGCCCGAAGGTGTTGGCGTCGCGCATGGTGCGCGACTACACCGAGAAGTACTACGCGCCCGCTGCCCAATCGCTGCGCAGGACCGTCGAACCCGGCGCTGACGGAGAACCGTTCGGTGCCGCCCGCGAGTTGGCGGCCTACCGCGAGCGTGCTGCCGAGGCGTGGCCGAAGATTCAGATCACCGAGGTCGACAGCTATGGCCTTCCGGATACCCCGTTGCTGGGCTCCGAGATGACGCTGACCGCGACGGTGGAGCTGGCGGACCTGACTCCAGCAGAGGTGTCGGTGCAGGCGGTGCTGGGCCGCGTCGACGCCGGCGACGGGCTCGTGGACCCGGTGAAGGTGCCGATGCAGCACACCGGTACCGCCGACAGTGGCGACGAGATCTTCACGACGACGACACCGTTGCCGGTCGCCGGGCCGGTGGGGTACACGGTGCGGGTGTTGCCTCACCACCCGCTGTTGGCGGGCGACAACGAACTCGGGCTCGTCACGCTCGCGTGACGAGAGCGCTCAAGGTCGAGGTCGACGGCGGCCCGTACGCCATCGCCGCGGGGCCGGACGGCGCGCTGTGGGTGACGCTGGTGCACAGCGGAGCGATCGCGCGGGTGACGACTGCCGGCGTTGTCGACACCTTTCCCGTCGCGCCTGATTGCCGGCCGTCGATCATCACCGCAGGCCCAGACGGTGCGTTGTGGTTCACCCGCAACGGCGACGACCGCATCGGGCGGATCAGCACCGCGGGGGCGTTGACCGAGTTCGAGCTGAGCGAGGGAAGCGCACCGTACGGAATCGCCGGCGGTCCCGACGGTGCGCTGTGGTTTACCGCGATGACGGCAGGAGACGTCTGCAGGATCTCCGTCGACGGCGAGCTGTCCGAAGGGCATCCGGTCGGCGGCTCGCCGTCGATGATCGTCACCGGCCCCGACAACGCATTGTGGTTCACCCTCAATCAGCGCAATGCGATCGGCCGGCTCACACTGTCGGGCGAACTCACAGTTCGTGAATTACCGACTGCCGCAGCCGGTCCGGTGGGGATCACCGCTACCCATGACGACGCGATCTGGTTCACCGAGATCCTTGCCGAACGGCTGGGCCGGATCCCGATGGATGACGCCATCCAGGAGATCGACCTGCCGGGCAAGCCGCACGCCGTGGTCGCGGATCCTGACGATGGGGTGTGGGTGAGCCTGTGGGGGTCGAATCAGCTGGCCCGCGTGAGCGGCGACGGTGAGATCGTCACCATCGATCTTCCGCCCGGCGGTGAGCCGCACGGTCTGGCGATCGGGCCGGACGGCGCGCTGTGGGTTGCGCTGGAAGCCGGCTTCGTGCTGCGCATGCCGTCCTGACGGCCACCGGTTGCAAGCCGATCAAACTATCTCGCCGACACCCGCCCGGCGTGCATCGGCGTCGAGGTAGGTTCCGTGGGTCAGTGCGTCGATGAAGCGACGCGTGCAGAAGGGCTCGGTTTTGACGGTTCGGGAAATGCTGCGGTGCGGCATCACAGTGTTGGCGTTCGGTGGCGTGGTGAGTTATTCGCTGGTCGGAACAGCTTCCGCCCAGCCCGGACCCGAACCCGCCGCGGTCGATGCCCCGCTGCCGCCAGAGGGCGTGCCCCCGCCCCCGCCCGTCGACGAGGGCCACGTGGAGTCGACGCCGCCCGCCGTGACGGACACTCCCGATGGCTGGCAGATCACGTTGTCGGCCAAGGACGAGACACAGGCGCCCATACCGCCGCTCACCACGGCGTTGTCCTCGCGCGAATACGTCGTCGGCGGAACCTACATGGGCTCGTTGACAGGCCCCGACGAGGGTGAGCCGCCGGGTGGCACCCTCGAGGTGGGCTATGAGATCGGC
Organism: uncultured Actinomycetota bacterium; assembly: GCA_963805835.1. Classification (GTDB taxonomy): domain Bacteria; phylum Actinomycetota; class Actinomycetes; order Mycobacteriales; family Mycobacteriaceae; genus Mycobacterium. The sequence goes on from CAWDVX010000006.1 coordinate 158,096, forward strand.
TGCGGTATCGACATGAGCACCTCCAACGGTGTCGCGCTGACCGGTACCGCAGGCATCAGTCCGTCCATCGGCATATTGGGGATCGACGTCGCCGGCCCGTTGGACATCGGAGTCCTGCCCTCCCTCGGCGGCAACCTCGGCGGCGCCATCACCGTGGGACTCAAGCCCGGCCTGATCAACGTTGTCCCGGTGACGAAGAAGCGGTACGAGGGCGCCGACCCATGGGTAATGGTCAGCGGCTTCCGAGTCAAGATCGACGGCTGCGTGGGTGAGTCGTTCATCCGCTCATATGCGTTCCTGACCAGGTCAACGGCGCAGTCTGAAGCCGTGTTGGCCTGGTACGGCGTCACCAAGAAGATTTAGCGCGTCAATCGAATCGTTTGAAGCAGCGGTCCTGATCGCCGAGCACGCCGACGCGGAATGCGTCGATCCGTGAGAAGCCCGACGGTACCGACTCGCCGTTGACGTCGCTGGCGACGAGGCCGTTGGTGAGGATCCCCGACACCGCCTCGTCGACGTCGCCTGCGGTCAGCATGATGGTGTTCCCGCCGGGAGTGCTGCTTTCCTTCGAGAGCTTCGTGGTGGCCACGCCGGTCAAACACGCGGTGCGCAGTGCGGCCTCGGCGTTGTCGAGTGTCACGCCACCGTGCTCGTGCTGGATGGCCTGCATGTACCGCGAGACCAACACGGAATACGCGGTGTTGTCGCCGCTGGCCAGGCCGACGCCGCTGTCGTCCTCCGATTGCGTGCCCATCGCTTCGAGTTCCGGGAGGTCCACGGCGATCGTGTTGGTCGCCGGGCAATACGACACGGCTGGACTCGGTCGCACGTCGGGGCAGTCGGCGGCGTCAAAGCTCAACTCGGGCGGATCCTTCGGGCTGAACAACGTGTCCAACGCCGCGATGACGTCCTGGACGGATTTTTCGGTGATCGCCAGTTCGCCCGTGTGATCCTCGGGAAGCAAGACGGGCAGGTCGCCGCGGCGCTGGCCGATCTCCCTCATGTCGATCGACGCGCAGGCAGCCACGCCGTCGGTGAATCCGAACTGGAATGCCGAGACCCGTTCGAACGCCGAACCGTGTTCGTCCACGCCGACCTCGGGGTCGTCTGCGTTGAGCAGGGGGTCGCGGAATCCGATGACGGCCGCGAGCACCTGGTTCAGTCCCTCTGCGGTCGACAGCGTGAACCGTGGCGAATTGTCTTCAGCGACCCAGCGCATATAGGCACCGGCCATGCAGTCGGCCTGCTGCTCGGACACCAGGGTCTCAGTGTCGTCGTTGGCCATCCCCGACTGGTACTGGATGGCGTGCCCGTACTCGTGCGCGAGCACCATCGCCACACCCATGTCACCGTGCGCCTCTTTGAGCGCGGGCAAGAGCTCGCCGCGGTCCCAGCCGATGGTGTGGTCGTCGAGGCAGTAGCCCGCGTTCACGATTCCGTATGTGCTGTCGCCGCAGAACTCGGTGTCTTCGAAGCCGTTCGCATCCCAGGAGATCAGCTCCGCCACGGGTGTGAAACTGCCGTCGAACGTCTCGCCGTAGCTGGCTTCCCAGAACTCTTCGATGTCGCTGATCGCCTGACGGCCGAGTTCGTCCATATCGCCGTCGTCCGTGCCCAGCACGTCCCGGGTTGGCTTGTCGGGCACGGGTCGCATCCCGGTTGGCCCGTCGGTGGCGGGCATCCCCGCGACGCTGAACGGGTCGTCGAACACCGAGACCGCGTTGCCCGGCAATGTCGTGTTGCACGACGTGACGAGCAGCGCCGTGGAGACCGCGATCACGGCACCTGCCAGGTGTCGTGGTGCCATTGACGCCGCCTTTCGGGGGTCCGCCGGCCGCCTCGGGCGGCCATGTGGAGATAGCCGACAGGATAATGAAAGTAATCAGCTATCGCGTAAACGCAGCAGCGCCTGGCGGACCCGGACCGAGTCGGTCGTCGCCCAGAACGGCGGCAGCGATGCCCGCAGAAACCCGCCATACCGGGCGGTGGCCATCCGCGAGTCCAGCACCGCGACCACGCCCCTGTCGTCGATGCGCCGCAGTAATCGGCCGGCGCCCTGCGCCAGCAGGAGGGCTGCGTGGCCGGCGGCGACGGTCATGAAACCGTTGCCCCCGCGCGCGGCCACCGCACGCTGGCGCGCCGTCAGCAGCGGGTCGTCGGGCCGCGGGAACGGGATGCGATCGATCAGCACCAGCGAGAGGGACGGACCGGGAACGTCGACGCCCTGCCACAGCGACAGCGTCCCGAACAACGACGTCTCTGCATCGTCGGCGAAGCGCTTGACCAGTGCCGACGTGGTGTCCTCGCCCTGGCACAGGATCGGGGTGTCGAGTCGGTCCCGCATGATTTCGGCGGCGGCCTTCGCGGCGCGCATCGAGGAGAACAGGCCGAGGGTGCGGCCACCTGCGGCGCCGACCAGCGCGGTGATCTCGTCGAGTTGTTCTGCTGAGCCGGTGCCGTCACGGCCCGGCGGTGGGAGGTGAGCGGCGACGTAGAGGATGCCCGATTTCGCGTGCTCGAACGGTGATCCGACATCGATACCGCGCCATCGGACCTTGTCGTCGTCACCGGCCAGCCCCCACGCCGAGGCCATGGCATCGAACGTGCCGCCGATCGTCAGCGTGGCGGAAGTGAGCACCGCGGTCGCATTCTCGAACAGCCTGGTGCGTAGCAGGCCCGACACCGACAGCGGGGCCACCCGCAGAACCGCCCGGACGCTGCCCCTGTTGTCCTCGTGGTCGAGCCACACCACATCGGACCGGTCCGTGATGGCCGGCACGAAGGAGTCCAGGATGCGTGAGGCCGTGTCGCCGACGTCGGTCAGCGCGGTGACGGCTTCGGCTCGTGCCGCGGCCGCCGTCGGATCACTCGGGCTGGTGTCGATCGCCGAGCGGACCCGATGCGCGGCGTCCCTCAGAGCGGTCAGATAGGTGGCCATGTCAGCATCGAGCGTGTCGATGCGCCCCGGTGTCGCGTCGTGGATGACCGAGGACAGGGTCGCGGTCGCCGCCTCCAGTCGCTGCGCGAGTTCCTGGTCGACCAGGCGTGCGGAGCGCCGGTGGGCGACACCCATCGAGGTCGCCGAGAGTTCGGCGGTGGCCACGCCAGTCACGCGGTCGACGAGTTCGTGTGCCTCGTCGACGACGAGCAGTTGGTGTTCGGGCAGCACGGCGGCATCGGATACGGCGTCGATGGCCAGCAGTGCGTGATTGGTGACGACGATGTCGGCACTGCCGGCCTTGTCGCGCGCTTTCTCCGCAAAACAGTCGGTGCCGAACGGGCAGCGGGCCACCCCGATGCATTCCCGGGCCGAGACACTCACCTGCGACCACGACTTGTCCGGCACTCCGGGCGTCAGCTCGTCGCGATCACCTGTGTCCGTCTCCGACGACCATGCGATGAGCCGTTGCACGTCGCGGCCCAGGGCTGACGTGGCGACCGGCTCGAACAGTTCCTCCTGTGACTGCTCATCGGGCTCCGTGGCTGATCCGTTGTGAATCTTGTTGAGGCACAGATAGTTTCCCCGGCCCTTCAGCAGTGCGAATTCGGGGCTGCGTGGCAGCTGCGTCGGTCAGCGATTCCGCCAGCCGGGGAAGGTCCCGGTCGACGAGCTGGCGCTGAAGGGCGATGGTCGCCGTCGATATGACGACGGGCTCGTCGGTGTCGACCGCCCGTGCGATCGCCGGGACCAGGTAGGCCAGTGATTTTCCCGTCCCGGTGCCCGCCTGAACTGCGAGGTGCTCGCCGCTGTCGAACGCATGCGCCACCGCCTCGGCCATCTCGATCTGGCCGCGGCGTTCTGCACCGCCCAGCGCCGTGACCGCTGTGGCCAGCAGTTCGGTGACGTTTCCGGTCTCGCCCGTGGCTGCTCCTAGTGACTCGCCGCGGAGATCATGCGGGTGGGGATTGCCGGTTCGCCGCGGGACAATTTCAGGCCGTCCCACGGCAGGCTCAGCAGCCCTTCTCTGACGCGCTCGCGGGCGGCTTCGAGCCCGGCGCTGTCGACGGGTTCACCCTGGCGCACCAGCGGCACTGTCAACGGGCGTGCCACGAGACGGGGCGGCACCGCCGGCTGGGTACCGATGGAATGCACGACCTCCTCGACGACGGTGCCTGTCGACTTGGCCAGACGCACTGCCTGCTTGCGGCCGCCGTGGGACTCCTTGTGGAGGCTCCGTTTCTCCACGGGCATCCCGTCCACCTCGACCAGCTTGTACACCATTGACGCGGTCGGGGCCCCCGAGCCGGTGACCACCGAGGTTCCGACGCCGTAGATGTCCGCCGGTTCGGCACGGAGGGCGGCGATCGCGAACTCGTCGAGGTCGCCGGATACCACGATTCGGGTATCGCGGGCGCCGAGGCTGTCGAGCTGTTCTCGTACCTGACCTGCGAGTACCCCGAGATCGCCGGAGTCGATGCGGACCGCGCCGAGATCCCGGCCCGCCATCTCGACGGCGTTGGCGACTCCTTGCGTGATGTCGTAGGTGTCGACCAGCAGTGTGGTCCCGACGCCGAGCGCTTCGACCTGAGCCTTGAACGCCGCTTTCTCGTCGGGGCCGTCGTGACGTGTGTGCAGCAGTGTGAACGCATGCGCACTCGTGCCCAGAGCAGGGACCCCGTAGGTCCGTTGCGCCTCGAGGTTGGAGGATCCGGTGAAACCCGCGATGTAGGCGGCGCGCGCGGCGGCGACGGCAGCCTGCTCGTGCGTGCGCCGCGAGCCCATCTCGATCAACGCGCGGCCGTGCGCCGCGGCAACCATCCGAGCGGCGGCTGACGCGATCGCCGTGTCATGGTTGAGGATCGACAGCGCGAGCGTCTCCAGGACGACGCACTCACCGAACGTGCCGTGCACACCCAGCACCGGTGAGCCGGGGAAGTAGAGCTCACCCTCGGGGTAGCCGTCGACGTCGCCGTGGAATCGATAGCGGGCAAGAAATTCAAGTGTGACGTCGTCGAGAAATTCCGAAAGTGACGCCAGTGCTGTGTCGTCGAAAGTGAACTGCACCAATGCTTCCACAAATCGGGCGGTCCCGGCGACGACGCCGTACCGTCGGCCTTCGGGGAGCCGGCGGGCGAACACCTCGAACGTCGTCCGCCGCGCCGCGGTGCCGTCGCGCAGTGCGGCCGCGAGCATCGTCAGCTCGTATTTGTCGGTGAGTAGCGCCGGGGACATCCCCTGGGACATCGGGACCACATGGCAACCGTATCGGCTGATGGGCGGCAAGCCCTCGCTTCCAGCCGCGCGGCCCGCGTGTTGTGGACCGAGGCAGCGCAGCATCCGGCGGGCGCATTGCTCAACAGTCTCGCTATCCTGGTTTACATGGTTACGCCGGCGAAGGCCCGACCGGGAACTCGCGAGGAACGGGACGTCGCCACCGTGGATGCCACGGACAGTCCTTGGGTGACTCTGGTCTGGGACGACCCGGTCAACCTGATGACCTACGTGACGTACGTCTTCCAGAAGCTTTTCGGGTACAGCGAGCCACATGCGACCAAACTCATGATGCAGGTACACAACGAGGGCAAGGCTGTGGTGTCGGCGGGTAGCCGGGAATCGATGGAGGTCGACGTCTCCAAGCTCCACGCCGCGGGCTTGTGGGCGACCCTGCAGCAGGACCGCTGACCCGACGGTGCGCAAATGGAAACGGGTCGACACCGCTGACGGCCCGCGCTTCCGATCGGCGCTCGCAGCGCACGAGGTGTCGCTGCTGCAGAACCTGGCGACGTCGATGGTCGGAATGCTCGACGACCGCGAATCATCCTCTCCCGCTGACGAACTCGAAGAGATAACCGGTATGCGTACTGGCCACTCGTCGCCTCCGCAGGATGAGACGATGAAGCGGCTGTTGCCTGACTTCTTCCGGCCGCACACCGACCATCCGGCCGGCTCCGGTCCCGCAGAGAGTCTCAACAGCGCGCTCCGCAGTCTGCATGAGCCGGAAATCATCGATGCCAAACGTGAAGCGGCCCAACGGTTATTGGACACAGTTCCGCAGAACGGCGGTAAGTTCGAGCTCACCGAGGATGACGCGCACGCCTGGGCCGCGGCGGTCAACGACATGCGGCTCGCGCTCGGGACGATGCTCGGAGTCGCGCAGGACGGTCCTGCCGAGTTGCCGCCCGAACATCCGATGGCGGGACATCTGGACGTGTATCAGTGGCTGACGGTCATGCAGGAGTATCTGGTGCTCGGCATGATGGGAAAGTCTTGACCATGAGTGCGATCACTGACGTCGGTGGAATCCACGTCGGCCATCATCACCGCATCGATCCGGATGTCGAGCTCGGTTCGGGGTGGGCCACCGGAACGACCGTCGTGCTGACTCCGCCGGGCACGGTGGGCGCCGTCGACTGCCGCGGTGGTGCGCCCGGCACCCGCGAGACCGACCTGCTCGACCCGATCAACTCGGTGCGCCACGTCGACGCCGTGGTGCTCAGCGGCGGAAGCGGGTTCGGACTCGCCGCGGCACACGGCGTGATGGAGTGGCTGGAGGAACAGGGCCGGGGTGTGGCGATGGACGGCGGCGTGGTGCCGATCGTTCCCGCCGCGGTGATTTTTGATCTTCCGGTCGGTGGATGGAAGTGCCGTCCGACGGCGGAGTTCGGTCGGGCCGCCGCCGAGAGCGCGGGCGCCGACGTGGCCGTGGGCACGGTTGGCGCCGGGGTCGGAGCGCGCGTCGGGGTCCTCAAGGGCGGTGTCGGCACGGCGTCGGTGACGCTGGACTCCGGCGTGACTGTGGGCGCGGTCGTGGTCGTCAACGCCGCCGGTGACGCCGTGGATACCGCGACGGGGTTGCCGTGGCTGGCCGATCAGATCGAGGAGTTCGGCCTCGTTGCGCCGCCTGCCGATCAGATCGCCGCATACGCCGACCGCCACACCGAGCTCAGCCCGCTCAACACCACCATCGCCGTCGTCGCCACCGATGCGGTGCTGAGCAAGGCGGGGTGCCGGCGCGTGGCCGTCGCCGCGCATGACGGCCTTGCCAGGACCATCCGGCCATGTCACACCCCGCTCGATGGCGATACGGTGTTCGCACTGGCCACCGGTGCCATCGAGGTGCCGCCGGACCCGACGACGCCTGCGTCGATGTCGCCGGAGGTGCCGCTGGTCACGGCGCTCGGGGCGGCCGCCGCGGACTGCCTGGCCCGCGCGGTCCTGGTCGGTGTGCTGGCAGCCGAGTCGGTAGCAGGAATACCCACGTACCGGGACCTGTTGCCCGGAGCGTTCGAATGAGTTTTCGCCGAAACGGTATTCCAGCAGGTGTCTACTCGACATTTTGCTGCTGGAATACAGTTTCGCGGTGAACAGGAGGATGGGAAAGCGTGCTGGTGATCCGAGCGGACCTGGTCGACGCGATGGTCGCCCACGCCCGCGCCGACCACCCCGACGAAGCGTGTGGGGTGATCGCGGGACCAGAGGGCGCCGATCGCCCGGAGCGGTTCATCGCGATGGTCAACGCCGAGCGCTCGCCGACCTTCTACCGGTTCGACTCGGGAGAGCAGCTCAAGGTGTGGCGGGCTTTAGAAGAGGCAGGCGACGCTCCGATAGTCATCTATCACTCGCATACCGCGACCGAGGCGTACCCCAGCCGCACCGACATCTCGTACGCGTCCGAACCGGACGCCCACTACGTGTTGGTGTCCACGCGCGACCCCGACGAGCACGAGCTGCGTAGCTACCGCATCGTCGATGGCGTCGTCACCGAAGAGCCCGTCAAGATCGTCGAGCAGTACTAGAACTTCGAAAGGAGTGGCCGACCCATGTCTGTCACCGTGTCGATTCCGACCATTCTGCGCACCCACACCGGCGGTGAGAAGCGCGTCGCCGCAGCGGGCGAAACCCTGGGGGCGGTGATCAGCGATCTCGAGGCGAACTACTCGGGAATCTCCGAGCGCCTGATGGATAACGGCAAGCTGAACCGGTTCGTCAACATCTACGTCAACGACGAGGATGTGCGCTTCTCCGGAGGGCTGGACACCGCGGTCTCCGATGGAGATTCGGTGACGATCCTGCCCGCCGTCGCGGGTGGCTGAGTGACCCGATACGACTCCCTGATCCAGGCGCTCGGCGATACGCCGCTGGTCGGCCTGCAGCGGTTGTCGCCGCGGTGGAGCGGGCAGCCCCACGTGCGGTTGTGGGCCAAGCTGGAGGACCGTAACCCCACCGGTTCCATCAAGGACCGGCCGGCACTGCGGATGATCGAGGACGCCGAGCGACAGGGTGTATTGCCAGCCCGGCGCAACGATTCTCGAGCCGACCAGTGGTAACACCGGCATCTCGCTGGCCATGGCGGCGCTCCTCAAGGGCTACCAGATGATTTGTGTGATGCCCGAGAACACCTCCATCGAGCGACGGCAGCTGCTCGAGCTCTACGGCGCGAAGATCATTTACTCACCGGCTGAAGGCGGCTCGAATACCGCGGTCGCTCACGCGAAAGAGCTTGCGCTGCAGAATCCCTCGTGGGTCATGCTTTACCAGTACGGCAACGAGGCCAACGCGCTGGCGCACTACGAGGGCACGGGTCCCGAGCTGCTGGCCGATCTGCCCGAGATCACCCACTTCGTCGCGGGCCTTGGCACCACCGGCACGTTGATGGGAACCGGACGGTACCTGCGCGAGCAGAAGCCCGATGTGCAGATCGTGGCGGCCGAGCCCCGTTACGGCGAGGGGGTGTACGCCCTGCGCAATATCGACGAGGGGTTCATCCCCGAGCTGTACGACCCCGAGGTGCTGACGACCCGCTTCTCGGTCGGCTCCTACGACGCGGTCAAGCGCACGCGCGAGCTCGTCCAGGTGGAGGGCATCTTCGCCGGTATCTCCACCGGGGCGGTGCTGCACGCCGCACTCGGCATGGCGGCCAAGGCGGTCAAGGCGTCCGAGCAGGCCGACATCGCGTTCGTCGTCGCCGATGCCGGCTGGAAGTATCTGTCGACCGGTGCGTACGCCGGTAGCCTGGATGATGCCGAGGACGCATTGGAAGGGCAGTTATGGGCTTGACAGGTCCCGGGTACCCGGGGCTGCCGGGGACGCCGGCGGCGCCGAAGAAGCGGCCCGCCTGGATCGTCGGCGGCGTGACGATCATCAGCTTCGTCGTGCTGCTGTGGGTCATCGAATTGTGGGACTCGCTGACCAACCACCGCCTGGACAACAACGGCATCCGGCCGCTGGAGACCGACGGGCTGCTGGGGCATCATCTGGGCGCCGTTGCTGCACTCGGACTGGAATCACCTGATCGCCAATACCGTTCCGGCGCTCATCCTCGGTTTCCTGATGACGCTCGCGGGTTTGTCGCGGTTCATCTTCGCCACCGCGATCGTCTGGATTCTCGGCGGCTTCGGCACCTGGCTGCTCGGCAATATCGGCGCGCACTGCCCCTACGTCGGCGTGCGCTGCGAGACGAACCACATCGGCGCGTCGGGCCTGATCTTCGGCTGGCTGGCGTTCCTGATCGTGTTCGGATTCTTCACTCGCAAGATGTGGGAGATCGTCGTCGGCGTCATCGTGTTGTTGGTGTACGGCAGCGTCCTGTTCGGTGTGCTGCCCGGCACTCCAGGGGTTTCGTGGCAGGGCCACCTGTGCGGGGCGGTCGCGGGTGTCATCGCCGCCTATGTGCTCTCCGGACCGGAACGCAAGGCGCGGGAGGGCCGCAAGGGCGCGGCGAAGAACCCCTACCTGACGACGTGAGTTCTGCAACCGCGCCCGTCGGGATCTTCGACTCCGGGGTCGGCGGGCTGACGGTCGCCCGCGCGATCATCGACCAGCTGCCCGACGAAGACATCATCTACGTCGGGCGACACCGCCAACGGCCCCTACGGTCCGTTGACGATTCCGGAGATCCGTGCGCACGCGTTGGCGATCGGCGACGATCTCGTCTCGCGTGGTGTCAAGGCGCTCGTAATCGCCTGCAACACAGCGTCATCGGCATGCCTGCGCGACGCACGGGAGCGATACGCGCCCGTGCCCGTCGTCGAGGTGATCCTGCCGGCCGTCCGTCGCGCCGTGGCCGCCACCCGTAACGGCCGGATCGGCGTCATCGGTACGGAGGCGACCATCGCGTCGGGGGCTTATCACGACGCGTTCGCGGCGGCGCGCGACACCGAGGTGATCGGGGTGGCGTGCCCTCGGTTCGTCGACTTCGTCGAACGCGGCGTGACCAGCGGCAGGCAGGTGCTCGGCCTCGCGGAGGGATATCTGGAGCCGCTCCAACGCGCCGAGGTCGACACGCTGGTACTCGGATGCACGCACTACCCGATGCTGTCGGGTCTGATCCAACTCGCCATGGGGGATCACGTGACGCTGGTGTCCAGTGCGGAAGAAACCGCCAAGGACCTCCTCCGAGTGCTCACCGAACTTGATTTGCTGCATCCGCATCCCGACGATCCGGGGTCCTCAGTCCGCCGTCGTTTCGAAGCGACCGGCGATCCCGAGGCGTTCACCACACTTGCCGGTCGATTCCTCGGACCGACGCTAGATGGTGTTCGCCCTGTTCAGCGGCCCGCCGACGTCAAGAAGTGAATTCGATAGCGCAAACCGGCGATGTTTTCGTCATAGTGGCTATTGGGCATGGCAAGCTAGTGAGTGTGCGAATCACCGTACTCGGTTGCTCCGGCAGTGTTGTCGGGCCTGATTCGCCAGCGTCGGGTTACCTGGTTACCGCGCCCGACACCCCGCCGCTAGTCCTCGACTTCGGCGGCGGCGTGCTGGGCGCGTTGCAGCGTTACGCCGATCCGAATTCGGTGTACGTACTCCTCTCGCACCTGCACGCCGATCACTGTCTCGATCTGCCCGGACTGTTCGTATGGCGGCGCTATCACCCGTCGCCCGGCGCAGGACGCGCGGGGTGATGTACGGGCCGGCCAATACCTGGGCCCGGTTGGGTGCCGCGTCGTCGCCCGAGGGCGGGGAGATCGACGACTTCTCCGACATCTTCGAGATCCGGCACTGGGTGGACAATCGCGCCGGTGGAGATCGGGGCGCTGAACGTCGTGCCGCGCCTCGTCTGCCATCCGACCGAGTCGTACGGCATCCGGATCACCGATCCGGCGGGCGCCACGCTGGTCTACAGCGGTGACACCGGGTATTGCGATGCGCTGATCGATCTGGCCCGGGGAGCCGACGTCTTTCTCTGCGAGTCGTCGTGGACGCATTCATCCGAAGCGGCCGCCGAGGCTGCACCTGTCGGGCACAGAAGCAGGCCGGGCCGCGGCCAACGCCGGGGTCGGTGAACTGCTGCTGACGCACATCCCGCCGTGGACGTCGCGCGAAGACGTCATCAGTGAGGCGAAGGCCGAGTTCGACGGTCCGGTGCATGCCGTGGTGTGCGGCGAGTCATTCGACGTCGCGCGGTCCTGAGCTCTGGTCGAGTTGCCGGCTCGGCCGGCGCGTCGGGCCTACCGGATAGGGTTGGGCCCGTGTCCAGACGAGAAGATGGCCGGCTCGACGACGAGCTGCGACCGGTCCGCATCACCCGCGGCTTCACCTCCCACCCGGCCGGGTCAGTCCTTGTGGAGTTCGGTCAGACCCGGGTCATGTGCACGGCCAGCGTCACCGAAGGCGTGCCCCGTTGGCGTAAGGGTTCGGGGCAGGGCTGGCTGACCGCGGAGTACGCGATGCTGCCCGCCGCCACCCACGACCGCTCCGACCGCGAGTCGGTCAAGGGCCGCATCGGCGGGCGCACACAGGAGATCAGCCGGCTGGTCGGCCGGTCGCTGCGCGCGTGCATCGACCTGGGGGCGCTGGGGGAGAACACCATCGCGGTCGACTGCGACGTCCTGCAGGCCGACGGCGGCACCCGTACGGCCGCGATCACCGGTGCGTATGTCGCGCTGGCCGACGCGGTGACGTATCTGGGCGCGGCGGGCAAGCTGTCGGATCCGCGGCCGTTGTCGTGTGCGATCGCGGCGGTCAGTGTCGGTGTCGTCGACGGCCGCGTCCGCGTCGACCTGCCCTACACCGAGGACTCGCGTGCCGAGGTCGACATGAACGTGGTCACCACCGACACCGGAACACTGGTCGAAATCCAGGGCACTGGTGAAGGGGCCACGTTCCCGCGCTCGACGCTGGACAAGATGCTCGACGCCGCGATGGCGGCATGTGAGCAGATCTTCGTCGATCCAGCGTGAGGCGCTGGAGTTGCCCTATCCCGGCGAGCTGCCCAGAGTCGGCAGAGGCACCGAAGAAGGCGTTCGGAAGCTGACCGAACCTTCAGCGGCGACGAGAACACCCCCGGCTCGGGTGAGCCGAGGGTGTTTTCGATGATCGATTACTTGGACCTGCCGGCGGCGGCCTTCTGGCGCGTCTCCTGTGCCTTGGCCTTGGTGCGGGCCGTGTCGGCTTCGGCCTCTGCCCGAGCTGCATCAAGTTGATGTGAGGCTTTCTCTACCTGCGCGCGACCCTCTTCCTGAAGCTCGCTGCGGCTCAGGATCAAGCCGATCACCTGCTTGGTGAACCCGAGCGCACCGGACACGATGCCGCGGACGGCCTCGATGGGACCGCTGTTGTTCTCTGCCATTTTCCCCTCCTTTTCGTTGACGCTCTTAGGCGTCCGACCCTGAAGCGATACCCTCTGCGCTAGCCGTTACAAGCCGTTGTTGGCATGCTCACAAAGGGTTTAAGCCTGACCGATCTACTTGTCGCCACTCGCAATCGCAAGAAGCTGGCCGAATTGCACCGCGTGCTCGATGCTGCGGGAGTGTCGGGGTTGACGCTGCTGTCGCTCGATGACGTCGCGTCGTTCCAGGAGGCACCGGAAACCGGCACCACGTTCGAGGAGAACGCGTTGGCGAAGGCGCGTGACGCGTTTCGCGCTACGGGTATCGCGTCGGTGGCAGATGACTCCGGTCTCGAGGTGGCGGCGATGAACGGAATGCCCGGGGTGCTGTCGGCGCGGTGGTCGGGGCGCCACGGCGACGACAGGGCCAACACCGCGCTGCTGTTGGAACAACTGGGAGACGTGCCGGACGCGCGGCGGGACGCCGCATTCGTGTCGGCGTGCGCATTGGTGTCGGGTTCAGGCGAAGTCGTGGTGCGCGGTGAGTGGCCGGGTGCGATCGTGCGAGAACCGCGCGGGGATGGCGGATTTGGATACGACCCCGTCTTCCTGCCGTCGGGATCGAAGCGGACGGCCGCCGAGCTGAGCCCCGCCGAGAAGGACGCGTCATCGCATCGCGGCCGAGCGTTGGCCTTGTTGGTGCCCGCGCTGCGGGAGTTGGCGGGCTAGGTGCGCGCGTCGACGAGATAGCCGTCGATGAAGTCGTGAAGTGCGGGCGCGAGCGCGTCGACGCCGGCATCGTTGAGCTTCGCAAGCAGGATGATGCCCTGGTACTGCGCGAGAAGTGCGTGGGCGAGTCGGTCCGGATCGGTGCCGTCGCGCAGCACGCCGGCCGCGGCGGCGTCGCGGCACGCCGCAGCGAGGTGGCGCTCCATGGCGGCGAGCACTCCGGCGAGGTGCGCCCGCAGATCGTCGTCGGTCGTCGACAGTTCGGCGGCGAAGTTCCCGAACGGGCAGCCGACCGCCCGCCCGAACTGTGCTTCGTACGCGGTCTGAATCACGCCGATCGCGTCGGGGATCGCGTGCAGTCGCTGTGCCGGCGTCGCCGCGGGGGAGCCGGACAACCGTCGCGCGAAAACGTCGGCGTGCAGATCGATCACCGCTTTGGCGAGCTCGGACTTGGACGAGAAGTAGTGGTAGAAGCTGCCCTTTCGGACATCGGCGGCCTGACAGAGTTCGTCGACGCCGACAGCTTGGTAACTGCGCTCGAGAAACAGCCGTGCGGCCGTCGTGACGATCCGCTCACGCACGTCCGACATCCGTGGCATGGGATGATTCTACGATAGTTGACCGGTCGGTCAACTGATGGTTAGGTTGTCACGATGACTGACTGAGGTCTTCCGGACGCCGGACGAACGCTTTGACAATCTGCCGGGCTACGACTTCGCGCCCAATTACGTCGATGTCGACGGTTTGCGAATGCACTACGTCGACGAGGGGCCACGCAGCGGCAGGCCGATCGTGTGCTTTCACGGTGAGCCGAGCTGGGCGTACCTGTACCGCAAGATGGTCGGCCCACTCGTCGAGGCCGGCAATCGCGTCGTCGCTCCCGACTACGCGGGGTTCGGGCGATCGGACAAGCCGACCGACCGCGGTTGGTACACCTACGACCGCCACACCGAGCTGACGTCGCGAAGTGCTCGCGGGACTCGATCTGCGCGATGCCATCGTGGTCGTGCAGGACTGGGGTGGTCCGATCGGACTGCGGTGGGCCGTCGAGAACGCCGATCGGGTTGGGGCACTTGCGATCTTTAACACCGGACTGTTCACCGGGCGGGTCTCCAAGGGGTTCCTCAACTGGCGGGCCTTCGCCGAAAAGAACCCGGATCTGCCCGTCGGTTTCGTGATTCAGGGCGCTACGGCGACGGAGCTACCGGATGACGTCGTGGCTGCCTACGATGCGCCCTTCCCGAACCCCGAGTCCAAGGCCGGTGCAGCGCAGTTCCCGCTGCTGGTGCCGATTGCCGAGGACGCGCCGGGCGCACGTGTGATGAGTGCGGTTGCCGACGAGCTGTCGCGGTGGCAGAAGCCGGCGTTGGTCGCGTTCTCCGATCAGGATCCGATCTTCCCGTATCCCAAAGCGGGACAGGCTTTCTGCGAACTGATTCCCACCGCGACGGAACAGGTGAAGATCGAAGGCGCGTCACATTTCCTGCAGGAGGATCGCGGCGAGCGACTGGCCGAAGAGGTGCTCAAACACCTGACCTGACGGCTATAGACCGAACTTCTGCTTGATCTCCCTGGTCTGGATCTGCTCGACGATGATGCCGACCAATGGGATGGTGCCGGCCAGCAGGATGCCGATGGTCTTGGCGATCGGCCAGCGCACCTTCACCGCAAGGTTGGCGGTGAAGAGCAGGTACACGAAGTACACCCAGCCGTGGACGACCGCGATCCAGTTCAGACCCCCGACGCCGAAGCCGTACTTCATCACCATCTCGTAGCAGAGCGCGATGAGCCAGATGCCCGTGATCCATGCCGTGACGCGATAGCCCAGCAGCGCCTTGCGGATGCTTTCAACGGGGGTGCCGGTGGTCTCCGTCATGTCGTCGGTCGTTCCTTGTCTTCTTTGGCGTCTTCTCTGGCGTCGTCTTGGCGAGGTCCGCGAGATAGGCGTTGTACTCGCTCAACACGGGGTCGTCATCGGTGGGTTGGGCCGCGGCCCTGGGCCGTTCAGGGAGCAGTCCGGCGGGTATCTCGGTGATCTCATCCTGCCGCCTGGGCTCGGGTGGCGCTTCGCTCGTAGCGCACGAACTTGTAGTACGCGTAGACGACGAAACCGGCGAACAGCGGCCACTGCAGGGCATAGCCGAGATTGACGAAGGTGCCCGATGCGGACTCGAAGCGGGTCCACTGCCACCAGGCCAGGGCCAGACAGCCGACGGCGCCAAGGACCGCCAGCGCGATGAGCGCCGGTCTCCTACGCCGCGTAGTGGACACCTTCCAACGGTACCGCGCGGGTCTTCGGGCCGATGAACTCGTCCAGTCGGGCTGTATCGGCCTTTCGGTAGATGGAGACGATGTACTTGGTCGACCGGGTCCAGTGAATGCCGAGCTTGTCGAGCGCGGCGGTGAATAGACCGATGATGTCGTCGGAACGGTTCGAGAAGTGGTAGCGGATGCTGGCGACTCCGCGGTCGTTGGCGACCACGCGGCAGCCGTCGCTGTGGATCAAGCCGAGTACGAACTCTTCGGTGGCCTGGTCGACGAGGGCCTGCTGCCACGGTTCGAGCGCGATGCGCCGCTTGTGCTTCACTCCCGGACCGTGCTGGGGAAGTAAGCACGGCCAGTGTTTCGAGAAGAGTGAAACATCGAAACACCCGACGCGTTTCACGATGCCCGCCCGTTGGCCAGGCATCAGCACCTCGATGGCCTGGCAGCAGCGTTCGATTATCGCCGGGTACTTCTGATCGAGTGTGATCCGTATACGCCACACGCGAGTCGTCCGCGAAATCGAACCGTCACCCAGGTACATCGCCAGCACATAGCAGTAAGCGGCGATCGGAAGCTTGGAGAAGTCGTGGATCACCCCGCAGGGCGTTCCGCTATCGAGCCTTGGCCGAGCCTGCGGTCTGCACCGCCAATCCCGCACGGTCGTTCGCGGGATGCCAAGTTGGCGCGCAATTGCGCAGTCGTTCGACACCGGCTGCAATGAGGCGCTGCGCAGCGTCGAACTCCTCGGCAGATCGCATGACCTGCCCCTTTCGTCGGACTTGCTATCAAGCTAGTGCCTGACGTCTGACAAGTCCGTTGAGACGGGTTGGATACGATCGATCACACCGCGGGCGTGATGGAATGGCAGACATGATGGCTTTAGGTGCCATTGCTCGGAAGAGCGTGGGGGTTCGACTCCCCCCGCCCGCACTCTTTTCGCTCAGATCTCCGGCTTGCGGTCGGCCCACGGCTTCGCCTGCTCGAGCTGACTCGCGACGCGAATCAAAACGTCTTCGCGCCCATAGGCCGCAACCAGCTGCACGCCGACCGGTAGGCCCTCGGCCGTCCACTCGAGCGGCAGGCTGATCGCCGGTAGGCCGCTGGTGTTGAACGGGGGAGTGAACGGCACAAACTCGCCCGCGCGACGCATCGGTGCCATCGGGTTCTCGGGATCGTTGACGATCGTGCCGAGCTTGAGCGGCAGTTCGGCAAGTGTCGGCGTGAGCAGCAGATCCCAGCCCTCGTGCCACCACGAGTGCATCGCCCGGCGGTATTGCGCGATACCGGCGAGCGCGAGGGCGTAATCGATGGCCGAGAAGTGTTTGGCGAAGTCGGACTGGACGCGGTTCATCGGTTCCAACTCGTGGTCCTCGAGCGGGCGACCAAGTTGTTCGGAGAACCGGCGCTGCGAGATTCCTATGTTGGCGCTCCACATCGCGCCGAACTTGGCGCCGAGCGACTCGTCCTCCAAGGCCTTCGGCCACGCCGCTTCGACGTGGTGACCCAACGATTCGAGCAGCCGACCGACCGCCTGCGTCGCACCGGTGACCTCGTCGTCGACGTGCCCGCCCTGCGCGTGGTGGTCGAGCATGCCGATGCGCAGCCGACCCGGGTCCGCGCCGAGCTCCTCGACGTAGGGCCGCGCGGGCGCAGGCGCGATCACGGTGTCGCCGATGCCCGGGCCGCGCGTCGCGTCGAGCAATGCGGCCGTGTCACGGACGGTGCGACTGACACAGTGCTCGACCGCAAGTCCGCTCTCGTCGCGGATCGGGCCGAGCGTGATGCGACCCTGGCTCGGCTTCAGCCCGACGAGCCCGCAACACGAGGCGGGAATGCGGATCGATCCGCCGCCGTCACTGGCATGGGCGAACGGCACCATCCCCGAGGCCACCGCCGCGGCCGCGCCGCCGCTCGACCCACCCGGCGTGCGCGTCGTGTCCCACGGGTTGTGCGTCGCACCCCACGCGATGGGCTCGGTGGTCGGCACGCTGCCGAGTTCGGGGCTGTTCGTCCGGCCGGCGATCACCAGCCCCGCCGCCCGATAGCGGCTGACGAGCGTCGTGTCCGCATGGGAGATGACGTTCGCCTCCTTGAGTGCGACGTTGCCGTTGCTGATCCGCTGCCCGGCGTAGTCGGCGAAGAGGTCCTTGATGAGGAACGGCACACCGCGGAACCGACCATTGGGGAGATCGCTTGCGGCGACCTCGCGGGCATGGTCGAACCAGCGGATGACGACCGCGTTGAGCGCCGGGTCGATGCGCTCGATGCGTTCGATCGCAGCGTCCAGCAGCTCGACGGGCGACACCTCGCCCGCTGCGACAAGCGCCGCCTGCTCGGTCGCATCCATCCAACGGGTCTGCTCGGCGAGCGCACTCATGACAGCCTCATCCGTGCGCCGCGAAGTACTTCTGGCCGCCCGCCGGTATCCGCCCGAACCCGGCCTTCAGAAGCGGCGCCAGCACCTTGACCGGCAGTGCGAACGCGGGCTTTGCTTCAATCGCGAGCGTCCACGTGAAGAGCGTTTCGCTACCGGACGGCTCGACGAGGTAGTGCTCGGCGAAGCGCTTGAACAGCGGCAGCGCGGACTCGTAGACGTAGAACGACTTGCTGTGCCCGTCGTCCCACTGGAAGAAGCGCTCCCGCAGCACGGACCCACCGGGGGTCGTGACCTCACGCGTGGTGCCCACCCCGAATGGTCGGGGCGATGTCCACGTGACGTCCGTGATCATCGGGCCCCACGCGGCCAGTGATTCGTCGGAAACGAGTGACTCCCAAACCTTTTCGGGTGTTGCCGCGAACCGCTTCTGATAGCGGAAGATGTGCGGTGCGGACGCGAGGAAGTCGGCGTCGGCGGGTTCGAGCGCGTGCCATCGGGTCATGGCTGACCATCCTCGCACCTGGCGCGCTACCCCGTCTTTCGTACCGGATATCCGTTCTGCTCGGCAAGGGAGCGCAGCTGCTTCAGTGCGAACCGGCGTGCCCGCCCCGACTCGGGAATGAGAATGCCCGCCCACACGCCTTCGGCGCCCGGCGTCACGCAGGCTTCCTGAGCGCACCGCCACCGTATGGGACAGGCGCGACACAGTGCCTTCGCGCCCTCGTCGGCGATCGTCGTCCACCGATCCGGGTCTCGCGTACATGCGGTCTGCAGTGACTCGTCGACGGCGGCGGGGTTCACGTACACACTCACCGCGCGCAGTTGCGTAACTGCGGTTGATTGCCTGTGGTCGTGCACGGAAATCGTTTACCCCTTCGTCAGTTAACGTAACAATACAGCTGTATGGTAGACACGATACGATCGTATTGTCTACTCTAGGGTTGTGACCACGGGATTGACTGCTCGATGACCGCGATAACAGCCCGCGACCGCATCGGTGGCGACGAACTCAGGAAACTCGAGCGCATCCGCCAGGCGGCGTTGAAGAGCTTCGCGACGAAGGGCGCTGCGGGGACCTCACTTCGTTCGGTCGCCGCCGATGCCGGCGTTTCGCTCGGATTGGTGCAGCACCACTTCGAAACAAAAGCCGGGCTCGTCAAGGCCGTCGATGACTACGTGATGGGCGTCGTGATCGACATGGTCTCGCGGCCGGTCTCGGCAGGGCACCAGAAAGACTCCATCGCCGACATGGGCAGCAGGGTCACCAACCTGGTGATCGAGCAACCCGATGTCGTGGACTACTTCGGTCGCGCGCTCATCGACGGCAGCCAGCTGGGTAACACGGTCTGGGACACGCTATCCGCATTCGGCACGGCGCGGTGGACCGCGCGAAAGGAGAACGGCGAAGCTCGTGATGACATCGACGTCACCTGGGCGTCGCTGAACTCGCTTGTCCTGGCATTAGGCACCCTGATCCTGCGTGGCCATATCGAGCGACAGGTGCCTGGCGCCTTCAGGTCGCCCGAGCAGCTCGACAGGTGGCAGGAATCGGTCAACACCCTGCTGCGCGAGGGGCTCTTCCCGCAACCGCGCAACGACGAGGCGTAAGTCCCCTCAAACCTGCTCGCCTGCAACCCTTTTGCGGTAGGCACTGGGCGTCTCGCCGCAGAACTGCGTGAACGCGCGGGTGAATGAGCTGAGGCTGTCGAAGCCCACCGCCGACGCTGTTTCCTGTACCGACTGACCCGGCGCGGCCAGCAGCGCCATCGCGCGAAGCATTCGTGCGTGCAAAAGATAAGTCCGCCAGGACAACCCGAGCGTGTCCTGGAAGAGGCGCCGCAACGTGCGTTCGGACACCGCCACCGCACGGCTGACACTCATCGGCGCTCACCGAGTCCAGGTGCTCCTTCGTGAACGCCATCGCCGCCGCCACGATCGGGTGATCGCACGTCGGAAGGGACAGCGGCGCCTCGTGGTCCAGCGCCTCGGACACCAGGTTGGCCAGAGTGCGGAAGAAGCTGTCCGACTTGGCGTCACCGTCGGCGCGGTCGATCTGCCATCGCAGCGCGTAGATCATCATCTCCCGGATCAACGGGGACACCGCGAGGATGCGGGCCCGATCCGCCTGGGGCAGCCACCAGCGCGGGATCGAACATCACCGCGACGGTCTTCACGTCCGGGTTCATCACCGCCTGGTGTTCCAGCCCGGCGGGGATCCAGGCCGCCTGCTGGGGCGGCAGCAGATAGTGCGCGGAGTCGGTCTCGACTTCGACGACCCCGTGCAGGGCGTACTCGATCTGATGCACCTCGTGGGAATGCCACCCGGTGATCAGACCGTCGCCCTCGTAGAGATAGCTGCCGCCGAGTGCCCGCCCACCGCGGCGCAGTTCGATGATCGCTGCGAGCGGGTTTGGCCGCTGCGGACAAATCTCTGTCCGAAGCGCAGAGACGGTCATGCCGATCAGACGGTACTACTTGGTTATGCAGGCAAGGAGCATGAATACCGACGACCTGATCCTGGTGAGCATCGACGACCACGTCGTGGAGCCGCCCGACATGTTCCTCAACCACGTCCCGGCCAAGTACAAGTCCGAGGCGCCCGATCGTCGTCACCGACGACAAGGGCGTCGACCAGTGGATGTACCAGGGCAGGCCGCAGGGCGTCAGCGGACTCAACGCCGTGGTGTCCTGGCCGGCCGAGGAGTGGGGCCGCGACCCCGCCGGCTTCGCCGAGATGCGGCCCGGCGTGTACGACGTGCACGAGCGCGTGCGGGACATGAACCGCAACGGCATCCTGGCGTCGATGTGCTTCCCGACCTTCACCGGCTTCTCCGCGCGGCACCTCAACATGCACCGCGAGGAAGTGACGCTGGTGATGGTGTCGGCCTACAACGACTGGCACATCGACGAGTGGGCCGGCAGCTATCCGGACCGCTTCATCCCGATCGCCGTGCTGCCGACGTGGAATCCCGGAGGCGATGTGCGCCGAGATCCGCCGCGTCGCCGCGAAGGGCTGCCGGGCGGTCACCATGCCCGAACTGCCGCACCTGGAGGGTCTGCCGAGTTACCACGACGGTGACTACTGGGGCCCGGTGTTCACGCACGCTATCGGAGGAGAACGTGGTGATGTGCCTGCACATCGGCACCGGCTTCGGGGCGATCAGCATGGCGCCCAACGCGCCGATCGACAACCTGATCATCCTGGCCACCCAGGTCTCGGCGATGTGCGCCCAGGATCTGCTGTGGGGTCCCGCGATGCGCAACTATCCCGACCTCAAATTCGCGTTCTCCGAAGGCGGCATCGGCTGGATCCCCTTCTATCTCGACCGCAGCGACCGGCACTACACCAACCAGAAGTGGCTGCGGCGCGACTTCGGCGACAAGCTGCCCAGCGACGTCTTCCGTGAGCACTCGCTGGCCTGCTATGTCACCGACAAGACGTCGCTGAAGCTGCGCCACGAGATCGGCATCGACATCATCGCCTGGGAGTGCGACTACCCGCACTCCGACTGCTTCTGGCCCGACGCGCCCGAGCAGGTGCTCGCCGAGCTGAACGCCGCAGGCGCCGACGACACCGACATCAACAAGATCACCTGGGAGAACTCCTGCAGGTTCTTCGGCTGGGATCCGTTCACGCGCACACCCAAGGAGCAGGCGACCGTCGGTGCGTTGCGCGCCAAGGCAACCGACGTCGACGTGTCGATCCGGCCGCGCAAGGAGTGGGCGCGGCTCTACGCCGAGAAGCAGCTCGCCAAGGCCTGACCACCGGCTCGGCCGGCGTGGCAAGCACGCGGCTACACACGTACATTCCCGTCTGGGCCGAGGACCTAACCTGCGGGCTGCTCCTGCGGTATTGGTGCGGAGACGTCCGTCGGAACGGATCGCCCGCGCAGGACCTGGGAGCCGCGCGCGGCCCAGTGCCCGCGCTCGGCTTCGGCCGCCTGCTCGAGTGCGGCGCCCGAGCACAGCACTCGACCGTCGAAATCCTTGGCGAGGTCGGCGAGTCGGGCGGCCTCGTTGACGGCATCGCCGACGACGGTGTATTCATACCGTTTCTCCGCGCCGATGTTGCCGGCGAACACCGGGCCAGCAGAGACGCCGATGCCGAAATCGACAGGGAGTCTGTGCAGTTCGACGGCGAGTGTGCGTGCGGTAGCGAGCGCCGCACAGGCCGGATCCTCGGTGCGCAGCGGAGCGCCGAAAACAGCCAGCACTGCGTCACCCTGAAACTTGTTGACCAGTCCGTTGTTCTCATCGACGTGCGCGACGACCATCCGAAAGAACTCGTTGAGCACGGCCGCGACCTCGTGTGGTTCGTGGCTCGCCGCCAGTTGTGTCGAGCCCACGAGGTCGATGAACAGAATTGCGACGTTGCGTTCATCGCCGGACAAGGATTCATTTGCGTCGATCGCGCGGCGCACCACTTCCTCACCGACGTGGCGCCCGAATAGTTCGCGCAGCTGCTCGCGTTCCCGCAGTCCGGCGACCATCCGATTGAATCCACTTTGCAGTCGACCGATTTCGGACCATTCGTATACATCGAGGGACCGGTCGATCTCGCCCCGCTCGACTTCGGCCATGGCGTCGACGACGTCGCGCAGCGGATCTGAGATCGAGATGGACACCAGGATCATCGCGCGAAGCCCGAGCACCACCGCGACGAGGGCGAGTACCAGCAGCGCAAGTTCGACCGGAGTGTTTTTCGAGATGATCCAGCCGTTGGAACGCATGACGAGCAGGCAGGCGATAGCGATGCCGGGCAGTGCGGTACACACGGCCCACATGATCAGCAGTCTGGCCCGCACCCCGGGTGCGGTGCTCGGCGTGATCTCGCTGAAATCCTTTGTCACACCGGCCAGTAGCGGACGCAGGGTGCGCAACGTAAACAGGAAGCCGGTGCATAGCGTGGCGATGGCACCGAACAGGAGGGCCGAGAAGACCACCACCTGCCTCTCGGCCGGCGCATTGATGTTCAACGGAACCATAACGGCGGCTCCGACGATCCACGGCGCCACCGTGATCGCGGACTGTCGGCGAAGAGTCTTCAATGCCGACCGGCGCTCGTCGTCGGTCGGTTCCCGGATGCCGAGCCAGCGCATCGCCGGTGCCACGATGCGGACAGCGCCGACCGCGACGATCGCGGTGCCGAGAATGATCACCACCGCGGCGCCGACAACGATCGTCGGGGTGGATTCGCCGCGGTCGGTGAGCGAGATGACGAGTGCGGTGACTTCGGCCGTGGTCAGCAGGTACGCGAACGTCAGCCAGGCGGCATACCGAATCAGCAGCCTGCGGGGCTTCACATGGCCGAAGGTATCAGTCGCTCGCCGGCAGCGGCTTCGCTTCCTTGAGGGACAGGGCAGTCGTGCCGACGGACAGCGTGCCGGCGCCGGCCTTGGTGACGAGCACCTCGGCGCCGGACTCGTCGACGTAGCGCTTGCCCATCGCATTGCCTTCGGAGAACGCCGGATCGATGGTGGCGTCGGCGTCCTTCTCGCTACCGAGCGGCACCATCGCCACCCCACCGGCACGCAGGTCGTCGAGGCTGTCGGCGCTGCGTACGACGATCACCTGAGTGTCGCAGACTTGGCTCTGCAGGCGCGTGCCGTTTTTGATCATGTTCGGCTCCTTGCTAATTCGAGGCGGTCAGTTCTTGAATGAGTTCGCGACGAAGCACCTTGCCGGTCGCGTTGGTCGGCAGTTCGTCTCGGAACACCACGCGATCGGGCGTACGGGAGCCGCGCAGGTGTGCGCGAACGTGCTCGCGCAGTTCGTCGGGGTCGGGTTTGGCAGGTCCGTCGGCGGTGTCGGCGGGCACCACGACAGCGACGATGATCTGGCCCCACTGCGGGTCGTCCGGCCCCACGACCGCACAGTCTCGCACCAGCGGATGTTCCACGAGGACGTCTTCGATCTCGGCGGGCGCGATGTTCTCGCCGCCGCGGATGATCGTGTCGTCGGAGCGGCCGCCGATGAACAGATAGCCGTCCTCGTCGAGCATGGCGATGTCCTTGGTGGGAAACCAGCCCTCGGCGTCGAGCACGGAGCCGATCTCGGCGTAGCGCCCGGACACCTGCTCGCCGCGGACGAACAGTTCACCGGTCTCACCGGCGCCGAGGATTTCGCCGTCGTCGCTGCGGATCTGCACCTCGATGCCGGGCACCGGTTGGCCGACCGATCCGAGCCGCCGGCGGCCGGCATCGTCGGCGGCGGCCAGGGCCGCACGATGGTCGTCGGGGGTGAGCACCGCAATCGTCGAACTGGTCTCGGTGAGCCCATACGCGTTGACGAAACCGACGTCGGGCAGCAGGTCGAGTGCTTTGCGCACCAGCGGAAGTGCGACCTTCGATCCGCCGTATGCAAGGTTGCGCAATGTGGGCAGCGCCACGGGGGCGGATTCGAGCGCCGACACGATACGGTCGAGCATCGTCGGCACGACCGTCGCGGACGTGACACCTTCGCTACCGACCAACCGGACCCATTCGGCGGCGTCGAACTGTGGCAGATACACCATCTTTCGGCCCGCGTACAGATTCGACAGCGCCGCGCTGACACCGGCGATGTGATACGGCGGTACGCAGATCAATGCGGCATCGTCGGCGTCGGCGGCATCGAACTCCACGGTTCCGGTGATGTAGCTGGTGAGGTTGTTGTGGGTCAGTTCAACGGCTTTGGGTCGCGACGTCGTGCCAGACGTGAACAGCACCACGCCGACGTCGTCGGGGTCGGCGAACTCCGCGGCCGGCTCGGCCGTCCGCGCCGCCGCGATGAATTCCTCCGACCCGATCACCTGCTTGCCCGCACCCGCGACGACGTCGAGATACTCCGCGTCGGCCACGACCAGTGGCTGCGGCAGGCGGTCGATCAGCTCGCGTAGGCCGTCGGCGCTCAGGCGGTAGTTGAGCGGTGTGAAGGCCGCGCCTGCGCGCGCAGAGGAGAACAGCAACAGGGGAAGCATGGCGCCGCCCAAGCCGACGTAGGCCACGTGGGAGGTGCCGGCCGCCGCGATGACACCTGCGCCGCCGTCGGCAAGCTCGCTCAGTTCGGCTGTCGTGAGCCGCATCTCACCGGACACCAGTGCGGTTCGGTCCGGGTTTGTTGAGGCTGCCATCTCCAGCAGCAACGAGATGCTCATGGTTTGTCGACGAAGATATCAAGGATGGGGTCGTCCCCGCCGCCGTAGCTGGACAAATCGGTGACGCCTGCCGATGCCAGCGCCTCGACATCGATGAAGCACTGCCCGTTGACGTCGGCGGCCGGGCGCGACAGGATCGCGACCGCCGCGTCGCCCATGATCTGCGGGTCGCGCGACCTGGCCAGCGCGTCGGAGAAGCCGGGCGCGTTGGCGACCGCCGCCGTGGCGATGTACGTCTCGGGCCAGAGGCAGCTGAATCCGATGCCCTGTTCGGCGTACTCTTCAGCCCAGCCCAGTGACAGCAGCGTCATCCCGTACTTCGACAAGGTGTACGACGGATGTGCGCCCAGCCAGTACGGGTTCATGTTCAGCGGCGGTGCCAGTGTGATGACGTGGGCATCTTCCGATTTGCGCAGGTGGGGCAGTGCCGCCTTGGTCAGCAGGAACGTGCCGCGGACGTTGATGTCCATCATCAGGTCGAATTTCTTGGCGGCCAGGTCTTCGGTCGGCTCGGTCGCGATGGCACTGGCGTTGTTGATGACGATGTCGACACCGCCGAAGTGTTCGACCGCGGACTCCACCGCACGCTGCACGTCCTCTTCCTTGCGGACGTCTCCGACCACAGCCACGCCCTTCCCGCCTGCGGCCTCGACCTCGGCCACGGCGGTGTGCACGGTGCCGGGCAGCTTGGGGTGCGGTTCGGACGTTTTCGCCAGAAGTACGACGTTTGCGCCCTGTTTTGCGGCGGCCAGCGCGATCGCCAGCCCGATTCCGCGGCTTCCGCCTGACACGACGAGCGTGCGGTCGTCCAACGGTGCCGGGCTCGTCATGGGCCTCCTCGGGATGCGCGGTGCCTGGATTCTACCGGACTGGTAGTGACGTTCTCATTCTAGGCAAGTGTCATAATCGCTGTTTACTGGGGCTTCAGGCGGCGTTGGGCCACCCCTGCTGGTCCCGCTGACTGCACATTTCCGGCGTGCGGTATTGGCATTCTCATTTTTTGCAAGTACGTTATCGAGTGATGACCCCGCCACCTGACCTGCCTGTACAGACCCCCTCGGGCATCCCGCTGGAGCCCATCTACGGACCGGCCGACCGAAGCGGCGAGCCGCCGGCGCCGGGCACCTACCCGTTCACGCGCGGGAACTTCTCGAGCGGGTACCGCGGCAAGCTGTGGACGTTCCGGCAGTATTCGGGATTCGGTACGGCCGAGGAATCCAACCGTCGCTACCGCTACCTGCTGGATCAGGGCGGCACCGGGTTGTCGGTGGCACTGGATCTGCCGACGCAGTGCGGCTACGACTCCGACGACCCCGAGTACGGCGAGGAGGTCGGCCGCGTCGGTGTCGCCGTGGACACGCTGGCCGACGCCGAGATCCTGTTCGACGGCATCCCGCTGGACAAGATCAGCACCAGCTTCACGATCAACGGCACCGCGGCGATCCTGCTGGCCTTCTACGTCGCCGCCGCGGAGAAGAAGGGGGTGCCGCGGGAGAAGCTGACCGGCACGATCCAGAACGACATCCTCAAGGAGTACGCGTCGCGCGGCACCTGGATCTGGCCGCCGGAGCCCTCGCTGCGGCTGATCGCCGACACCATCGAGTTCTGCGCTGCCGAGGTGCCGCGGTTCAACGCGATCTCGGTGGCCGGTGCGCACTTCCGCGACGCCGGCGCCAACGCCGTGCAGGAGATGGCGTTCACCCTCGCCGACGGCGTCACGTACTGCGACACCGTCGTCGAGCGTGGCCGGATGACCATCGACAAGTTCGCCCCGCAGATCTCCTTCTTCTTCTACACCCACGGCGACTTCTTCGAGGAGATCGCCAAGTACCGGGCGGGGCGGCGGCGCTGGGCCACCATCGTGCGCGAGCGTTACGGCGCCAGCAGTGACAAGGCGTCGATGTTCCGGTTCGGCTGTGTGGCGGGCGGCGCGTCGCTGTATGCGCCGCAGGCCCAGAACAATCTCGTCCGGGTGGCCTATGAGGCGATGGCTGCGGTGCTCGGTGGCGTGCAGTCGATGTTCACCGCCGCGTGGGACGAGCCGTTCGCGCTGCCCAGCGAGGAGTCCGCGACGCTGGCGCTGCGCACCCAGCAGATCCTGGCGTACGAGACCGGGGTCGCGAAGGTGGCCGACCCGCTGGGCGGGTCCTACTTCGTGGAGGCGCTGACCGACGCCACCGAGGAGAAGATCATCGAGATCATGGGTGATCTCGAAACCCACGGCGGCATGGTGCGCGCGATCGAGGACGGCTATCTGCAGGGTCTGATCGCCGACGAGGCTTACAAGATCCATCAGGAGGTCGAATCCGGTGAGCGGCCGGTCGTCGGGGTCAACAAGTTCGTCGTCGATGAGCCGCCGCCGGAGATCGCCACCTACGAACTCGACGCCGAGGGTCGCGACAAGCAGCTCAAGCGTCTGGCGAAGGTCAAGGCCGACCGCGATGACGTCGCAGTGAAAGAAGCGCTGGCCGCGTTGGCGCGCGGCGCCGAGGGCGACGACAACCTCATGCACAGGCTGATCGACTGTGCCGAACGTCTATTGCACAGTGGGGGAGATGGTGTCCACGCTGAAGTCGGTGTGGGGCGAGTTCCAGCAGCCGGTGGTGTTCTAGTGCCTGATTCTGTTCCTGCACAATCGAACCCGGCGCGAGTGCTGGTCGCCAAACCGGGTCTGGACGGCCACGACCGCGGCGCCAAGATCGTGGCACGCACCCTTCGCGATGCCGGCTTCGAGGTCATCTACACCGGTATCCGTCAGCGCATCGAGGACATCGTGTCCATCGCGCTTCAGGAAGACGTTGCCCTGGTGGGGCTTTCGATTCTGTCCGGTGCTCATATCGCGTTGACCACGCGCACCGTCGACGCGCTGCGCGCCGCCGATGCCGGCGACATCGCCGTGGTGGTGGGCGGCACGATCCCGGAATCCGACGTGCAGAAGCTGCTCGACGCGGGTGCTGCCGCGGTGTTCCCCACCGGCACATCGCTGGACACACTCGTGCGCGACGTCCGGGCGCTGACCGAGAAGGCGGCGCACGCATGAGGCCCGGTCGGGCGAAGCGGGGTGAACAATGCGACTCGGTGTGATGATCGGGGCCGAGCGCGGAGATATGGCGCGCAAGGTCAAGAAGCTGCTCGAGGACATCGAGTGGGCCGAAAGCGCGGGCATGGACACCGCGTGGATGCCGCAGGTGCCCAACGACTTCGACTGTCTGACCATGGTTTCCCTGATGGGTTCGCGCACGACCCGAATCGAACTGGGCACCGCCGTCGTACCGCTGCAGGCCCAGCATCCGATCGCGTTGGCGCGCCAGGCGCTCTCCGTACATGCGGGCACCGGCGGACGGTTGGCGCTGGGCGTCGGGCCGTCGCACCACTGGATCGTGCGCGACATGCTGGGCATTCCCTACGAGAAGCCGGCCGCATACACCCGCGACTATCTCGAGGTGCTCAACGCCGCGATCGCCGGACCCGGTGATGTCGACGTGGAGAACGACACCTTCACCGTGCACAACCCGACGGTGCTGGGCGCCGAGCCGCCGATGCCGGTGCTGGTGTCCGCTCTCGGGCCGGTGATGCTGCAGATCGCGGGCGAGCTCGCCGACGGCACCGTGCTGTGGATGGCCGACGAGCGCGCGATCGGCGACCACATCGCACCTCGAAGATCACCAAGGCCGCAGACAACGCGGGACGGACGGCGCCACGCATCGTCGCGGGTATCCCGGTGTGCTTGTGCGCCAACTCCGAGATCGACGCCGCCAAGGATCGGGCCAATCGAATCCTCGCCGAGGCGGAGACGTCGCCCAACTACCAGCGGTTGCTGGATCGGGGCGACGCCCGCGACGTCGGCGATCTGACCGCCGCCGGCGACGAGGAAGCCATCCTCGCGCGATTCCGTCAGTTCGCGGACGCCGGTGTGACCGATCTGTCGGTTCGCCTGCTGCCGATCGGCGACAACCGCGACGAACTGATCGCCTCGAAATACCGCACGCGCGAGGTGATCGCGGAACTCGCCAAGGCCGTGCGATGAGCGACGCCGGACCGCTGGCCGGCATCCGGATTCTCGAGGTCGGCGTCATGCTGGCGGGCCCGTACGCGACCATGCTGCTGGCCGATCTCGGTGCCGAGGTGATCAAGATCGAGCCGCCAGGCGGCGAGATCTCGCGGCAGGTCAGTGACAGCTACTTCGCGAGCCTCAACCGCAACAAGCAGAGTGTCGTCCTGGATCTGCGGTCGGAAGAGGGCCGTCGGCGCCTGGGTGAACTCGCCGCGAATTCTCATGCGCTGCTGGTCAATATGAAGCCGTCGGCGATCAAGCGGCTGGGTCTCACCTACGACGCGTTGCGTCAGTTCAACGACCGGATTGTGTGCGTGGCGCTCACCGGGTTCGGATTGGACGGCGGCGACGACCCCGCGTTCGATTATGTGATTCAGGCGGCCACGGGGGTGGCCGCGATGACCGGGCGATCCCGACGATCCGCCGACCCTGCCGGGCTATTCGTCGGCGGACAACTCCACCGGGCTCGCCGCGGCGCTGGGCCTGCTGGCGCAGATCGTCTCCGGGCACGGGGGGCAGGTCGATGTTTCGCTGCGCGATGTGATGCTGTCCCAACTGAACTACCGGGCGTCGGCGTACCTGAACGACGGCGCCGAGCCGCAGCGGTATCCGTATGGGGCGCACTCGTATTACGTTCCGGCACAACTGTTCTCGACGGCCGACGGTTATCCTTGCGCTGTTCATCACCCATGACGCCTTCTGGAAGTCCTTCGCCGCGGAGGCGGGAATCGAGGGCTTTGAGACGATGGCCGAGCGGGCGGCGCGCCGCGAGGAGGTGCTCGCCGTCGTGGCCGCCACACTGGCCACGGACAGCGCCAAGGGCTGGGAGGCCAGACTGCGTCCGCTGGGTATACCGGCCGCCGCGGTGCGCACGCTGCCCGACGCCTTGGCGGCGACGCCCGAAGTCGTCATCACCGCGGGGGATTTCCGGTTGGTCGGAAGCCCGATCCGCGTCGATGGGTACGCACCGGAATATCGGCCGGCGCCGCGTCTCGACGAACACGCCGAGGCCCCGTCGGCTCAGTCGTCGTAGGTGACGCTGATCGAATCCGTATCCGGAACGGCCTGGCAGGTCAGAATGTATCCGTCCTCGACTTCGTCTTCCTCGAGTGCGTCGTTGCAACGCATCGTGGCTTTGCCCTCGACGAGCTTGCCCATGCAGGTGCCGCAGTTGCCGGCCTCACAGGAGAACGGCGGGGAGAGGCCGGCGCGCCTGGCGCTCTCGAGAAGAGTCTCATCGGGCACCCGCCGCACCGAAACGGTTTTCCGATCGAGCACGATCGTCACTTGTCCGTCGTCGGCGGGTGCGCTCGGCGCCGGTTCTGCCGTCATCAAGCCTCTCCTGGCACATCGGTTCTAAGTTTGAGAGAATACCATTCTCGTTTAATGATACGCTATTCTCAAATTCGCATCGTGACGGGCGGCGGCGAGTGAGGACAGGCTGTGAGTGAGGCGATCGCGCTCGCTTTCGGGGAGCGTGAGTACACGCTGTCCGAACTCGACGCCTCGACCAGCGGCATGGCGACCGCCCTCGAACACCGCGGCGTGCGTGCCGGTGACCGGGTCGCGCTCATGTCGTCCAATCGGCCCGAATTCGTCATCGCGCTGCGGGCGATCTGGCGTCTGGGTGCAGCGGCGGTCCTGCTCAGCCCGGCGTGGAAGCGTGCCGAGGTCGAGCATGCGCTGGCGCTGACCAGGCCCGCGTACGCCGTCGGCGACCATCCGGTGCTTGCCGAGACGATGCCGATGCTGTCGCTGGACGAGGCGATAACGCCGGGGAACCGAGCCTTCGACGCACCGGCTCCAGAGAACGATGCGCTGTTCGTCTTCAGCTCGGGCACCACCGGGATGCCGAAGGCCGTGCGCCATACGCACGCATCGTTCGCGGTGGCGGTGCGGCACTGGCGCGACGCATTGGGCCTGTCATCGGCCGATCGCATGCAGATCATGACACCGCCGTCGCACATCCTCGGTCTGCTCAACATCGCGATGGCGCTGGAGACGGGTACCTGGATCCGATTGCACAGCCGATTCGATATCGACCTGATGTTGCGTCATATCGAATCCGACCGAATCACGATCGAAATGGCAGTGGCACCAATTGCGTTGGCGCTGGCGGCGCACCCGGATCTCGAGAAATACGACCTGTCGTCACTGCGGTACGTGATGTGGTGTGCGACTCCGGTCACCGAAAGCGTGGCCGAGGCCGTGACGCGCAGAGCGGGTGTGAGCTGGGTGACCGCGTACGGTGCCAGCGAACTGCCGGTGATCTCGTGCAATGAGATCGACGGCGCACGCCTCGATACCGTGGGTCGTGCTGTACCGGGTGTGGACCTTCGGGTGGTGTCACTGGATACCGGCGAGGCGCTGCCGCCGGGTGAACTCGGTGAGATCCAGGTGCGCTCGGACTCCGTCATGGCCGGCTACCTGCCGGATTCGGCTACGGCCGATGCCTTTGCGGACGGCTGGTATCGGACCGGCGATGTCGGGCGCATCGATGCCGAGGGTTGGTTGCGAATCACCGACCGTTCGAAGGAAATGATCAAGGTACGCGGCTTTCAGGTTGCGCCTGCCGAGATCGAAGCCGTGCTACACGGCCACCCGGCGGTCGAGGACTGCGCGGTGTTCGGAGTACCTGATGCGGCGGACGGGGAGGCGATCGTCGCTGCCGTCAAGGGAACGGGTGCCGTCGATGCTGACGAGCTCATCGCGCTCGTCGCCGACCGACTCGCATCATACAAACGACCCAAACAAGTCATCTTCGTGGACGAAATACCGCGTCTGCCATCAGGAAAGGTGTTGCGTCGAGTGTTGAAGGAGCGTCTGTGGACGTCCGTCTGACCAGTGAACAGCAACAGTTGCGGGACGCCGCGGCCAAACTCGCCGATGATCTCGGACCGGGCTCGGTCGCAGATCTCGACGACGAGAAGCGGGTCGCGAGATTGGAGAAGGCGGTCGACGCCACGGGTTTTCGCACCCTGCGCTCCGACGGTGCGTCCGGTGTCGAGGTGGCCATTGTCGCCGAGGAGTTCGCGCGTGGGCTGGTCGACGTGCCCTTCATCGGTCCGGTGCTCGTCGACGACCTGCGCCAACACGGTGGGCAGATGCAGGAGGGGCCCGACGATCCCGACTCCGTCGATCTGACGAGAAGTCTTGCCGGAGTGGTCGAATCGCCTGCCGGGCTCGCGGACCTGCCGGAGGAGGACGCCGGCCGGTGGCGTGCACTTGCACTGACCATCACCTGTGCTGACCTCGTGGGTGCTGCGCGCGGCGCGCATGCGCTGGCCTGCGAGTACGCCAAGGTCCGCGAGCAGTACGGCGCGGCGATCGGCTCGTATCAGGCGGTCGGGCACCTGCTCGCCGAGAGCCTGGCCCTCATCGAGGGTTCGATCAGCGTCCTGCGCCACGCTGCGTGGGCCGTCGACGAGCTGCCCGCCGCGGAGGCCATCGAAGCGGCACGGGTTGCCAAGATCTACTGTGCGCGTGCGGCACTGACCGTCTGCGAGACCTCGATTCAGGTGCACGGAGGAATCGGCAATACCTGGGAGTGCCTCGCCCACATCTACCTGCGCCGGGTGCTGGCCGCGACCGAGGCGTGGCCGGTCAAGCTGGAGGAGTTGACCATTGGACTTTCGTGATTCGCCGGAGGAGGCCGCATTCCGGGACCGGTTGCGCGGCTGGCTGACCGAGCAGAAGGGCAAGTTCCCGACGTCCGGCGACGAGTACTGGGCGGCTCAGGGCGCCTGGCACCAGGCGCTGTACGAGCAGGGTTTCTTCGGCACGTCGTGGCCGAAGGAGTATGGCGGCCAGGACCTGCCTCCGGTATACGACGTGATCGTCGACGAGGAGATCGCGAAGGCGGGTGCTCCGGCGCGCCCGAGCCTCGGCTATCTGGTCGTCGCCTTCGGCCACCACGGCAGCAAGGAACTGCAGCAGCGGTTTCTGCCCGGCATGATCAACGGCAGCGAGCGGTGGTGTCAGGGTTTCTCGGAGCCCGGCGCAGGTTCGGATCTCGCGTCGCTGACCACCACGGCCACCCGCGAGGGTGACGAGTACGTGATCCACGGGCACAAGATCTGGACCAGCTATTCCGACGTCGCCGACTGGTGCCTGCTGCTGGCGAGGACGGACAAGGATGTGCCGAAGCATCGCGGTATCTCCGCGTTCGTCGTCTCGATGCACCAGCCCGGCGTGGAGCAGCGGCCGCTGAAGATGATCAGCGGCGTGACGAAGGAATTCGGCCAGGTGTCCTTCGATGGCGCCCGGGTGCCTGCGGAGAACCTGGTCGGCGCGCCTCGGTGAGGGCTGGAAGCTCGCGATGACGGTCGTCAGCCATGAGCGCGAACCGTCGACCCTGGGATTTTCCGCCCGCTACGGGAAGTTGGTGCGCCAGTTGGCGTCCCGAGTGGACGGCGCGACCCCTGCAGAGTTGTCGTGGGCGTGGGTACAGACAGAGATGCTGAGGCTGCACGTGCGCCGGCGGCTGTCCGAACAACTCGACGGCATCACCCACGGACCGCAAGGTTCGCTCGACAAGTTGCTGATGACATGGGTCGAGCAGTCGGTGGGCCACGCCGCGTTGGCCACCGTGGGCACCGGCGATCCTGAACTGTTCGGCGCGTACATGTACAGCCGCGCACAGAGCGTGATGGGCGGCACCTCTCAGATTCAGAAGAACATCATCTCCTCGCGCATACTGGGTCTGGGTGTGTGATGCGCGCCAGCAGGAAGAACGAAAGGCACTGAAATGTATGACATGCCAGACGAAATCGACGTCAAGGCCGATGGCGGCCTCCGCATCATCACACTCAATCGGCCCGATGAGCTCAATGCGGTCAACGATCCGCTGCACGTCGGCCTCGCCAAGATCTGGGAAGCGCTCAACGAGGATGTCGGCGCGCGGGCGGCGGTGATCACCGGTGCGGGCCGGGCCTTTTCGGCCGGCGGTGACTTCAACTACCTGGACGAGCTGCGCAACGACGAAGCGCTGCGTCAGAAGACGATCAAGCATGGCCGCGATCTCGTCATCGGCATGGTGCGGTGCCGCATCCCGGTGATCGCCGCGGTCAACGGTCCGGCCGTCGGACTGGGCTGCAGCCTGGCGGCGCTCTCGGACATCGTCTACATGGCCGAGACCGCGTTCTTCGCCGATCCGCACGTGTCGATCGGTCTGGTGGCCGCAGACGGCGGGCCGCTGGTGTGGCCGTCGCAGATCAGCCTGTTGCAGGCCAAGGAGTTCGCGTTCACCGGCATCCGGATCAAGGCCGCGCGAGCGCTCGAGCTGGGGATGGCCAACCACGTCGTCGCCGATCCGCTGGCCGAGGCGATCGCCTGCGCCAAGAAGGTCATGGAGTTGCCGCAACAGGCGCTCGAGAGCACCAAGCGGCTGATGAACATGCAACTCGAGAAGTCGGTGATGGCGTCGTTGGACTACGCGAACCTGTCCGAGTACGTCTCGTTCGGGACCGCCGACTTCAACAAGATCGTCGACGGCCTGATCGCGAAGGACAAGTAGCGGCCACCATTAGATAACGAGTTCCTCGGAGCGCTGGATCGTGCCGGTGATGCCGCCGGCGTCCTGCTGTGCCAGCAGCACTGCCGCGTCGGCCATCGCCTCGGGCGGTTCGACCATCTCCGGCGGGATCTCCATACCGCCGCCGCCGGCGTGCCAGCCCTCTGTCAGCACGACCCGCGACGGGCTCAGGCAGTTCACCGCGATGTTGTCGGGCGCCAGGTCTGCGGCCAAACCGAGGTACAGCCGTTCAACGCCGGCCTTGGACACCCAGTAGGCGTTGGCACCGTGCTCGATCATGCCGACACCGGTCGTGGTGATCGCCACCAGTGAGCCGCCGCCGCGCGCCTTCACGTGGGGAATGACGGCCTTTGTCACGAGGAATACGCCGGTGAGGTTGACGTTGAGGCAGAGTTGCCAGCGCTTCAGCGGCGTCGACTCGATCGGGCCGAGCCACAGCACACCGGCGTTCGCGATCAGGATGTCGATACCGCCGAACTCCGAAACCGTTGTGGCGACGGCGTTCTCGACGGACTCTTCGCTGGTGACGTCGCACTGCACCGGCAACGCCCGGCCACCCGCCGCCGTGATGCGCTCTGCGACATCGTGAATCGTGCCGGGTACTTTGCCCTGTTCTTCGGAGCGCGCCGCGACCGCGACGGCGGCCCCCTCGCTGGCCAGAGCCGTGGCGACCGTTGCGCCGATCCCGCGGCTGGCCCCGGCGACGAAGGCGACCTTGCCGGTGAGTTGCATATGGTTGCCCTTCTTGCAACTGACACTCTCGAACAGAGAGAATACCATTCTCATGTTGGTCGGGCCCGGGATAAGCTGGACGAGATGACCATCGACGAACTCATCGAGGCGGCACGCAGCGGATCCACCCGTGCGGCCGGCAGATTGCTGAGCTTGGTCGAAAGTCCGCGACGCGGCGAGGTGCTCGATTCACTCGGCGCGGTGTCGGCTCCGCGAGTCGTCGGTGTGACCGGTCCGCCGGGCGCGGGCAAGTCGACGACCGTTGGCGCGCTCGTCACCGCGTACCGCCAACGTGACATGCGGGTGGCGGTGCTCGCGGTCGATCCGTCGTCGCCCTATAGCGGGGGAGCGCTGCTGGGCGACCGGATTCGAATGGCCGCGCATATCAACGACTCCGACGTACTCATCCGATCGGTGGCAACGCGGGGTCACCTCGGCGGTCTGGCTGCCGCGGTTCCTGCCGCAATCAGACTCCTCGCCGCGTTGTCGTACGACCTGATCGTGTTGGAGACGGTCGGGGTCGGCCAGTCCGAGATCGAGATCGCCGCCATCGCCGATCCGACGATCGTGATCCTCAATCCCGGTGCGGGCGACGCGGTCCAGGCGGCCAAGGCCGGCCTGCTGGAGGTCGCCGACATCGTGGTGGTCAACAAGGCCGATCGCGAGGGTGCGGATCAGACGGTGCGGGACCTCAAAGCCGAGACGAAGGCGCCGATCCTGAAACTCGTTGCCGCAGAGGGGCGCGGCATCGCCGAGCTGGTGGAGGCCATCGAGGTCCACCATCGCACCGACAGCCCGGAACGCCGCATGGCGCGGGCACGTGCGCAGATCCTGTCGCTGGCGCAGACGCTACTGCGCACACATCCAGATCTGGATCGTCTCGCGGGGCAGGTCGCCGAGGGTGATTCAGATCCGTACAGCGCCGCCGAACAGCTTTTCGCCGTCCCCGTCGAGCCCTAACCAATCGCGGGTACGTCTGCCGGGAACGGCACTGTCGTCACCTGTCCGTCGGTGTTTCGCAGCAGCGGGTCGTAGCGACGGTGACGGATCAGCCACCCACCGGCGTCGCGGACGTAGTCGTCGTGGTAGACGCCCGAGATGATCAAGTTGGCGCCCCCGGCGCGCTGGCCGGTCTCCTGGACGAACCAACGGCCCACGGCGCGATCGGGATTCGATGCGTCCACGACAATCACCCCGGACATCAGCGCCTGCAGGAAGACGTTCCAGCCGTCCAGCATCGAGGTGAAGAACGCCAACATCGCTTCACGCCCTTCGAAGCTTCCCAGCTCCGGTGCATGCCACGTGCCATCGGCGGTGAACGTGCTTGCCACCCCGGCGGGGTCGCGACGGGATGCGGCATCGGCATACCGATGGGCTAGGTTGCGGATCGCCTGCTCATCCACCATGAGAGGCAACGTCATTCGGGGATACCGAGCATGCGGCTGGTCATCTGCTTCAACTGCGCGCGCAGCGTGTCGCCATCGACGTCGGCGAGCAGCGGATGCATGACGGCCACGCTGATCGCACTCGAGAGCATCGCAGCGTGCAGACGTGCCTCGACGCCGGCCTCGGTACCGAGCAGCGCCGCGTAGAGCCGCTCGATGAATTGCTGAAACGGTTGGTACTCGGCCTGCAGGCGGATGATCACCGGATCGAACATCGGGACGCGGAAGGCATCGCGGCGGTCGATTGCCTGCTCGACCATCCGGTCGAGCAGCACCGCGCGGGCCCGCAGGGGGTGTCCCTCGGCCTCGGCGGCCTCCAGCACATCCTCGAGCTTGCTCATCTCTCGCTCCGTGATGGCGATGACGATCTCTTCCTTGGTCTTGAACTGGCGGTAGACGGCCGCCTTCGTCACGCCCATCTCGTCGGCGATCATCTGCAACGAGGTACCGCTGACTCCGTGCTCGGCGATCAGCTTCAACGCCGCATCCAGTACGCGGGTCTGGGCGGCGGTGCGGGTGATCTCGCTGAATTTGAGGCCGTCCTGGGTGGAGGTCACAGCGTCGAGGGTAGCCGAGCATTGACCGCTTAGTTGCCGATCGGCTACCGTGCGGGTTGCCGATCGGCAACCGACGCTACGCATGGGATGGGTTCGACAATGAGACGACGTGACGGCGAGTTGATCCTGCTCTGGACTCTGCCTGTCGTGGCGATCATCTGGGTATCTGCCTTCTTGCTGTTCCCCGGCTTTCTTCACCCGATGTCACCGACGCTGTCTGCGGAGGACGTCGCGAGTTTCTATCGAGACGACACCGCGCGCATTCGGTACAGCATGATCCTGTTCAACTGGTTCGGCGTCGGCCTGATCCCCGTCGTGATCCTGTTGGCGATGCAGATTCGCCGGATGGCGCACCGCACGCCGATCTTGTCCTACAGCCTGATCGCCTGCGCCGGCGGTCCGCCCACGCTGTTTCTCATCGCGAACATGTTCTGGCTGCTGGGGTCCTTCCGTCCGGAACGCGCACCCGAGCTGACTCAGTTGCTCAACGATCTCGCCTGGCTCACTTTCACGATTCTGGTGCCCTACCTGATCGCGCAGTGCCTCCTGTTGGCGCTGGCGATCTACTGGGATGGCCAGGACAAGCCGGTTTTCAAACCGTGGGTCGCGCACTTCAATGTGCTGATCGCGATCGCACTGGCACCCGCCGCCTTCACCGCGCTGGCATCGACCGGTCCGCTTGCCTGGGACGGACTGCTGTCGTTCTGGGTCAAGAACATCGCGATCTTCGTATGGATCGTCGTCATGGGAATCGTTCTCGGCCAAACGATTCGGCAGCAGCGCGCGCAGGAGCTGGTCGCCGCATGAGTACATCGACGGCAGATTCGTTCACGGCACCGGATCCGCCCACCGGCTCAGCGAATGAGCAGGCTCGTCTGGAACTTCCGTTACCACCCCAAACGCGAATTGTGGTTCGCGTGGTGGGTGATGGTGATCTTCTACCAGCTCTACGGCGTGCTGTTCTTCTTCGTCACTCGCGTGCAGCCGCCGCCGAGCCCGGCGTGGGATACCCCGACCGTCGTGGGATGGTTCGACGACCACGGCCTCGGCGTTCGTGCCGGCTTCGGCATTGTGTTTCTCGTCGCCGGGATGTGCGCGCCGATGAACGCCCTCCTTGCGTATTCGATGCGGCGAATGTCGGTGAGCCCGCTATTCGCCTACTCGTACCTGATCATCTATGCACTGGCCGCCGTCCCCGGCATGCTGGTGATGGCCATCGCGATGACCGTCGGTGCCCTTCGGCCCGACCGTGATCCCGAGATGATCCACTGGCTCTACGATTTCGCGTTCCTGTCGTTCAGCGGAACGATGGGAGTGTTCATGATCGGCTCCCTGGTGTATTTGGTCGCGGTCCTGCTCGACAAGAATCGTGTGTTCCCGAAGTGGTATCGGCTATCTCAGTCTGTGCAACGCCCTGACGGAAGTGGTCGTCGCGCCGGCGTGGATCTTCCACCGCGGCGCCTTCGCGTGGAACGGTGCGATCGCGTGGTGGATCAACATGGTCGTGTTCGTCCTGTACACCGGCGTCTTCATCGTGTTGCTGCGGAGGCTGATTCAGCGCGAGGACTTCGGCACCGGCCCGCTGCCGGACCTCCCGGACAAGGGTGAGGCTGCGCAGGCGGACACGGTCGAGGCGGTCCGATGACGCACCTCGCCGACTCCGGAGCCGCAACTCGAGGAGAAGCCGACGAAGTTCGTGCCCGGGCAGCCGGACATGTGGATGTTCGTGCTGTTCGAGTCGCTTCTCTTCACCGGCTACTTCTCGGTGTATCTGATCTCGCGCACCCAGAACGAGCAGCTCTACCTGGAGTCTCAGGCGAGACCTGGATCTCCGCTTCGGGGTCTTCAACACCATCGCGCTTCTGCTGAGCTCGTGGGCGATCGCTCGGTGCGTGCAGGCGGCTCGAGCGGGCGCGTACCGGTCGGCGCTGATCAACGCCTTCATGACGGTGTCGTTCGGGCTCGTGTTCCTGGCGTCCAAAGTCACCGAGTGGGTAATGGAGATCCGCCTGGGCAACACGTTCACCAGCGACGAGTTCTTCCAGCACTACTACTTCCTGACGTCCATCCACTGCATCCATCTGTTGATCGGCTTCGTCGTCCTCGGTGTCGTCGATCTATCAATTGCGTAGTCCCGCCAGGCGCTCCCAGCAGCTCATCGAAACGGGCGCCACCTACTGGCACACCGTCGACTTCCTGTGGGTCCTGATCTTTGCGCTGCTCTACGTCGTGAGGTGAACTGTGAGCACAACTTTCAACAAGCGACTGCTGATCGTCTGGCTGGTCCTGACGTCGATGACACTCGCCTACGTCTGGATCGATCACACGGTCGATCAGAACGGAACATTGAGGGCGAGCACCGTGGTGACCGTGAGTGCGATCGTCATCGCGCTCATCAAGGTGCGCATCATCTTCCGGGAGTTCATGGAGGTGCGCCATGCGCCTCCGCTGCTGTGTCGCATCACCGATGCCTGGGTGGTTCTCATCGGCGTCGGTCTGCTGGGCAGCTATTTCGTCGGCTCGGCCATCGCCGGTCCTGAGCGCTGCCGCGTCGAGCCGACACGCGAGTCTGCCGCGCTAGAGACTCGCGCAGACCGCCTTGCCGGCCGATATCCGAAAACCATTGCGGGACCGAGTGTTCCGCCGGCTCCGCCGTAGGCCTTACCCGTCGCGCCCGCCATCGCATTGCCCGCGGCGAACAGCCCCGGAATGGCCGATGCCGCTGACGTGCAGCACCCGGCCGTCGCGGTCGGTGCGCGGTCCGCCCTTGGTGCCCATCGCGCCGATCGACACGGGGACGGCGTAGTACGGCGGGGTGTCGATGGGGCCGAGGGTCTTGCCGGCCGGAGTGGCGGCACTGTCGTCGCCCCAGTATCCGTCGTATGCGCTTGCACCGCGGCCGAAGTCGGGGTCCTGCTCGTGGGCGACGTTGTCGTTCCATGCCGCCAGCGTGGCGGCAAGGCCGTCTGCGTCGATGCCTGTCTTCTCGCCGAGTTCGGTCAGATCGGCCGACGGCGCGAACCAGTCCGGGGCATCTTCGTTCGGGCAGGACGCCGAGGAATCCGTACCGCTTGAAATGCTGCGCGTCGAAGACGATCCACGCCGGATCGTTGGCGTAGCCCCGCTTGGGGTCGAGGAAATGGAACGGGCCCGCCATCGAGTTGTATTCGCCGGCCTCGTTGAGGAACCGCTTGCCCGCGCGGTTGACGATGATGCTCCTGGGCCGGGTCCGTTCGAGCCGGACGCTGCGGCTGCGCGGATGCCCGTCGAAGGTGTCGCCCGGCATCTGGACGATCGGTACCCACCACGCCTCGCCCATGTTGGCCAGATCGGCGCCGTGCGCCATGGCCATGCGCAGCCCGTCGCCGGTGTTGTTCGGCGGCGACACCGCGCCGCGCATCGGGCCGCGCAGATACGCCTCGACCAGCTTCGGGTCCCATTCGAACCCGCCGGTGCCCAGCACCACACCACGACGGGCGCGAACGTTGAACTCGTCTGTCGCCCTGTGTGATCCGGACGCCGGTGATCCCCAGCGCATCGGCGAACAGCTCGACGGCGCGTGCATTGGTGTGCGGTACGACACCCAGGTCGAGCAGCCCCTTGAGCAGCCCGGCGATCAGGGCGGTGCCCGCCACGCAGTAGTCGCCCGACTCGTCGTCCACGGATGCGTGGATGCGCGCACGCGTCTCGGCGTCGATGCCGACGTTGCTGAAGTCGGCGGGGAAACGACGTGATGCGGTCACCCCATTCGCCGAGTCGGGACCGATCGAACGGCTTGGCGTTCAGCGACCGTCCGCCCGCCGGCCGACCGCCCGGCAGTTCGGGCTTGTAGTCGGGAAACCCCTCGGCGACCTCGAACTGCAATTCACTGTGGGCCTCGACGAAGTCGAGCATCTCCGGGCCGGTGCGAACGAACGTGTCCACCAGTTCGTCGTCCATGAAGCCGAGCGACTGCGCGCGCAGGTAGCTCATCGCGTCCTCGACTGTGAGCTCGCCTTCGGACAACCGGTTGTGCGCCGGGATCCAGACGATGCCGCCGGAAACCGCCGTCGTGCCGCCCACGGTCGCGGCCTTCTCGTACACCTCGACCGAGGCTCCGTTGACTGCGGCGGTCAGCGCTGACGTCAGGCCGGCGCCGCCGCTGCCAAGCACGACGACATCGACTTCGTGATCCCAATTGGTCACGTGCTCAAATCCTTTCGGCGCAGGCGTTCCTCAGGACAGGATCGCGGACAGTTCGTTGGCCGCCTTGATCACCGCATCCTTGCCGTGCATCACCACGTCCTCGCGGTGCGAGATGAGGTTGATGCAGGTCGGAGGCGACGGCGGCTGTCTGCGTACGGGCACCGCCAGGCCGATAGGTGTTCGGCTCGATCTCGCCGTGGGTGATCACCCAACCCTGTTGGCGGGTTTGGGGGACCAGCTCGCGTTCACCGGGTCGCGGCGGCATGCTCGCCAGCAGCGCGAGGCCGGCGGCACCCCGATCCAGCGGATACCGGCTGCCTTCGTGAAAAGAGAGTTGGTAGTACACGTTGGTCGGCACGATCACCGCGATCGCCACCTGCTGATCGCCTTCGGCCACGAGCAGCGACACCGTGCTGCCGAGTTCGTCGGCCAACGCGCGCAGGGTCGGCAGACTCAGCTGGCGCACATGGTTGTCGAACGATGCACCGAGCACGGCCAGCGCGGCGGCGGCCCGGTAGCGGCCGTCCTCGCCCTTGGCGACGAGCCGGAACTGGGACAGCGTGGAGAGCAGCCGGTAGGCGATCGTCCGGTGCACGCCGATGTCGTCGGCGACCTGTTGGGCTGTCAAACCCGACCGGGACGTCGCGACCAGTTGCAGCGCGGCCAGACCGCGCGCCAACGTCTGCGAGCCGGGCGCACCCGTCGGCGCGGCATTGGGGCTGGCCCCGCCGACCGAAAAAGACATGCGGCCTTCCTGACTTCCTTGACATCTACCACTCACGAGAGTGATGCTCTGACTATAGTGCACATAGACGTGCGATAAATGAGCACAGTGCTTACAAGATACGAGAATTCAATTCTCGTCGTCAAGAGAGGTGACGAGTGCCGGAATCGTCTCCACTGCTTGCGGTCGCAGACTTCGAGAGCGTCTGGAGTGACCTCCAGGGCGTCGCGTTCTCGCAGGGTTTCATCGACGCGGGCGGAGTGCGCACCCGCTACCTGCACGCCGGCGATCCGGGCAAGCCGGCGCTGGTGTTTCTGCACGGCTCGGGCGGGCACGCCGAGGCATACGTCCGAAACCTGGAATCGCACGCCGAGCATTTCTCGACATGGTCGATCGACATGCTCGGGCACGGCTACACCGACAAACCCGGGCACCCGCTCGAGGTCGACCACTACGTATCGCATCTGATGTCGTTCCTCGACGCGATCGGCGCCGAACGAGCCCACATCAGCGGTGAGTCGCTGGGCGGCTGGGTGGCCGCCCGCGCCGCCGCCGACCAGCCGCACCGGATCAACCGACTGGTGCTCAACACCGCGGGCGGATCGCAGGCCGACCCCGAGGTGATGAAGCGAATCATCACGTTGTCGATGGCGGCCGCCGAGAACCCGACGTGGGAAACGGTGCAGGCGCGCATCAAGTGGTTGATGGCCGACAAGTCCAAGGACTACGACGACATCGTCGCCAGCCGCCAGCGCGTGTACCGCCAGCCCGGATTCGCCGCCGCGATGAAAGACATCATGGCGCTGCAGGATCCAGATATCCGGGCGCGAAACCTGCTCGGCCCGAAGGAGTACGGGTCGATCACCGCACCCACCATGGTGGTGTGGACCAGCGACGACCCGACCGCCGACGTCGCCGAGGGGCGCCGCATCGCGTCGATGATCCCCGGTGCGCGCTTCGAGGTGATGCCCGGATGTGGGCACTGGCCACAGTACGAGGACCCCAAGACCTTCAACCGTCTGCATCTCGACTTCCTGCTGGGACGGTGATGAGCGCTTGCGCGAAGAACAGAGTGCGCACTTGACCGAGCAGGTGGACGTCGTCATCGTCGGAGCCGGGCCCTCCGGTCTAACGCTGGCGAACATCCTTGGGCTGCAGGGAGTCCGGACGCTCATCGTCGAAGAGCGCGACACCCTCATCGACTACCCCCGCGGTGTCGGACTCGACGACGAGGCGCTGCGCACGTTCCAGTCCATCGGCCTGGTCGACCGCGTCTTGCCGCACACCGTGCCGAACCAGATCCTGCGCTTCTTCGACGCCAAACGGCGGCTGCTGGCCGAAATGGCGCCGCCCGACGCGCGTTTCGGCTGGCCCAAGCGCAACGGCTTCGTCCAGCCGATGGTCGACGCCGAACTGTACGGCGGGCTTGAGCGCTTCGACCACGTCGAGGTCCGGTGGGGGCACCGGATGGAGAACTGCGTCGAAACCGAGGACGGCGTCACGCTCGAGTTCGCCGACGGTAAGAAGCCAGTGCATGCCCGCTACGTCGTCGGGTGCGACGGCGGGCGCAGCGCCACCCGCCGATTGATGGGTGTGTCGTTCGACGGGACGACGTCGTCGACCCGTTGGCTGGTGGTCGACGTCGCCAACGATCCGCTGGGCCACCCGAACAGCGAAGTCGGAGCCGACCCCAAGCGGCCGTACGTGTCGATCTCCATCGCCCACGGTATCCGCCGCTTCGAGTTCCTGATCCACGACGACGAGTCCGACGAGCTGGCCGACGATCCCGCCTTCGTCAGACGCATGCTCGCGCAACGGGTTCCGCATCCCGACCGGGTCGACATGATCCGGCATCGCGTATACACCCATCATTCGCGCATCGCCGGCTCGTTCCGCAAGGGACGCCTGATGTTGGCCGGCGATGCCGCGCACCTGATGCCGGTATGGCAGGGCCAGGGCTACAACAGTGGTATCCGAGACGCCGCCAACCTGGGGTGGAAGCTCGCCGCGGTGGTCACCGGCCAGGCCGGCGACGCCTTGCTGGACACCTACGACATCGAACGGCGCAAACATGCGCGGGCGATGATCGATCTGTCCACGATGGTCGGGCGGGTCATCTCGCCGACGAACCGGCGCGTCGCGGCGCTGCGCGACCGAGTCATCCACGGCGCGTCGCTGGTGCCCACCTTGAAGCGCTATGTGCTGGAGATGCGGTTCAAGCCGATGCCGCGGTATCAGCAGGGCGCCGTGTTCCATGCCGAGCACAGCACCGGTGCCTCTGGGGGAATCTCGCCGACCGGCACACTGTTCATCCAGCCGCGCGTCGACACGCGCGCGGACCAGAATGTCCTGCTCGACGACGTACTCGGCCCCGGATTCGCGGTGCTGTGCTGGAGCAACAACCTGCGCGCCGTTCTCGGCGACGAGGCATTCAGCCGCTGGAAAGCGTTGGGCGCCAGTTTCGTCGAGGCACGTCCCATGACCCAGCTGCACTGGACCGGCCACGACGATCCCGACGTGGTGGTCGTCGGCGACCGGACGGGCGCGCTGAAGTCCTGGTTCGACGTGTATCACCGACTCGGTGCTGTTCGTGCGGCCCGACCG
Source organism: uncultured Actinomycetota bacterium (assembly GCA_963805835.1). Taxonomy (GTDB): domain Bacteria; phylum Actinomycetota; class Actinomycetes; order Mycobacteriales; family Mycobacteriaceae; genus Mycobacterium. Next base: position 202,927 of record CAWDVX010000006.1, read on the forward strand.
CTGCATCGCCGGCGCGTGCATCGCGCAACGAGCACCCGAACTGAGCGAATCACTCTTCGATGTTCTATGTCTGACCCAGGGAGGAGGCTCGAGTTCTCATGGCGACACTGGCCCTGTGCTGCATGTCGCACAGTCCGCTACTGAACCTTCCGGGACCACCGCAGGAACTGCTTGACGACGTCGAGTCGGCCCTCGCCGCGGCGCGCGGTTTCGTCGCGGACTTCGACCCCGAACTGGTCGTCATCTTCTCGCCCGACCATTACAACGGGTTCTTCTACCGGACGATGCCGCCGTTCTGCATCGGCACGTCGGCACAGGGTGTCGGCGATTACGGCACCTACGCGGGTCCGCTGGACGTGCCCGAGGACATCGCCACCGACTGCGCGCGAGCCGTTCTCGAATCGGGTGTCGACGTGGCGCTTTCGGCCAGTATGGATGTCGATCACGGCACGGTTCAACCGCTGGAGAAGCTCTTCGGCGTCGCGACGTCGCGGCCGGTGATCCCGATCTTCATCAACTCGGTCGCCACCCCACTCGGGCCGCTTCGGCGTAGTACGCGCGCTCGGTGCCGCCGTCGGCACCTACCTGGCCACGCTGGGGAAGCGGGTCCTCGTCGTCGGGTCCGGCGGCCTGTCGCACGATCCGCCGGTGCCGACCCTGGCCACCGCACCGCCGGCCGCGTTCGCCCGGATCGTGCACGGCGAACCGATGACACCGGAGCAGCGCCAGGCGCGACAGGTGGCGGTGATGGACGCGGCGCAGGCGTTCGCGCACGGCGACAGCCCGCTGCAACCGCTGAATCCCGACTGGGATCACGCGTTCCTCGAGTTGGTCGACTCGAATCGCCTCGAAGAGGTGGACGGCTGGTCGAACAGCTGGATCGAGCAGCAGGCCGGCCACTCCGCGCACGAAATCCGCACCTGGGTAGCGGCATTCGCCGCACTGGCCGCGCACGGTCGATACGAGACCGACGCACCGGTTCTATCGCGCGGCACCCGAGTTGATCGCCGGCTTCGCCGTCAGGACGGCGGTGTGCAACCCGTGACCACCGAAACGTTCGACCACACCGTCGATGTGCTCGTCATCGGCTCCGGCGGCGGCGGAATGACCGCGGCGCTGGCCGCCGATGCGTTCGGCCTCGACGCCCTCGTGGTCGAGAAGTCACCGCACTTCGGCGGTTCCACCGCGCTGTCCGGCGGCGGCATCTGGGTGCCCGGAGCGCCGTCGCAGCGCGAAGCCGGCTACGTTCCCGACCCCGACGGCGTCGTTCGAGTACCTGCAGCGGATCACCGGCGGGCTGGTGAGCGACGCACGGCTGCGCCAGTACGTCGACACCGCGCCCGAGATGATGGAGTTCCTCGAGAAGCGCAGCCGGTGGTTCGAATTCGTCTGGAAGCCCGGCTATGCCGACTACTACCCGGAGTTGCCCGGCGGCTCCGAACTGGGCAGCACGATCAACGTGCCCGAGATCGACCTGCGCAAGCTCGGCGACGAGGAGCAGAACCTGCTGCGGCCGTTGGCGCTGGCGCCCAAGGGAATCTGGTTCGCCCCCAAGGACCTTCGGCTGTTCTATCAGGTGCGCCAGAACTGGCGCGGCAAGGCCGTTCTGGTGAAACTGATCTGGCGGATGTTCCGGGCGCGGGTGTTCGGTGACCGAATGGCCGCGATCGGCCAATCGCTTGCGGCCAGGATGAGGCTGGCGCTGAAAGAGCACAACATTCCGCTGTGGCTGAGTTCACCGATGACCGAACTGATCACCGATGTCGACGGCGCGGTGATCGGCGCGGTGGTCGAACGCGAAGGCCGTCAGCAGCGCATCGGCGCGCGGCACGGCGTCATTCTGGCCGCTGGCGGCTTCGACCACGACATGGAATGGCGCAGGCAGCATCTGCCTGTTCTCGACAGGGTCCATGACCTCGCCGGAGGCGAGAATGACTGGAGCTTCGGCAATCCTGCGTCGATGGGTGACGGCATCCGGGCGGGGGAGAAGGTCGGCGGCTCGACCGACCTTCTCGACGAGGCGTGGTGGTTTCCCGCCATGTGCTGGCCCGACGGCAGGCTGCAGTTCATGCTGAACGAGCGCATGATGCCGTCGCAGTTCGTCGTCAACGGCGAGGGAAAGCGGTTCATCAACGAGGCGGCGCCCTACATGGACTTCGCGCACGCGATGATCGAGGGCCAGAAGTCCGGCGTCACCCACATCCCGTGCTGGCTGGTCACCGACATCCGCTCGTTCCACCGCTATGTCGTCGGCGGCCACCTGCCGATTCCCAAGGTGCCGTTTGCGCCCGGTGCCGACCGGATGGAAGGTTCCCAAGGCGTGGTTGGAGTCCGGAGTCGTCGTGGAGGCGAACAGCTTCGAGGAGTTGGCCACCAAGATCGGCGCACCGCCTGCGCAGCTGCGCGCGACCGCCGAACGCTTCAACGAACTGGCGCGCAAGGGCCACGACGACGACTTCAACCGTGGCGATTCCGCCTACGACAACTATTACGGCGACCCGACGCTGCCCAACCCCAACCTGTATCCGCTGCACGAAGCCGCCGTACTACGCGTTCCAGATCATCCTCGGCGACCTCGGCACCTCGGGCGGGCTGCGTACCGACGAATACGCCCGGGTACTGCGCTCCGATGACAGCTTCGTGAAGGGGCTGTACGCGGTCGGCAACACGTCGGCCGCGGTGATGGGACGCAGCTACGCAGGCGCTGGCGCCACCATCGGCCCGGCCATGACCTTCGGCTATGTGGCAGCCAAGCACATCGCAAACCAGCTGCCGGAAACCGCTGGCACTAAATCCGATTCGACACTCGATTCAGATCGAAAGGTAACGAAATGAAGATCTCGCTGTTCTATGAATTCCCGCTTCCGCGGCCGTGGAGTGACGACGACGAGCACAAGCTCTTCCAGGACGGCCTCGATGAGGTGGAGGCCGCCGACAAGGCCGGCTTCTCGACGGTGTGGCTGACCGAGCACCACTTCCTCGAGGAGTACTGTCACTCCACCGCTCCGGAGATCTTCCTGTCGGCGGCGAGTCAGCGCACCAAGGACATTCGGCTCGGCTTCGGCATCATGCACCTGCCACCGGCGGTCAATCACCCAGCACGCGTGGCGGAGCGGGTCTCGACCCTCGACCTGCTGTCCAACGGACGCGTGGAGTTCGGCACCGGCGAGTCGTCCTCGGTCGGCGAGCTCGGCGGCTTCGGCATCGATCCCGCCGACAAGCGCGCCCAGTGGGAAGAGGCGCTCGAGGTCTCGATCCGCTGTATGACCGAGGAGCCGTTCACCGGTTTCAAGGGCCAGCACATCGAGATGCCACCCCGCAACGTCGTTCCCAAGCCGTTGCAGAAGCCGCATCCGCCGGTATGGGTCGCCTGCACGCGGCCCGCTTCGGTGTCGATGGCCGCGCAAAAGGGCCTGGGCGCGCTGAGTTTCGCCTACACCGGGCCGGGCCCGCTGACCGAACGGGTCAACGGCTACTACAAGGAGTTCGAAGAGAGCGCGGTGCCGGTCACGCCGCTGATGAATCCCAACATCCTCGCGATCGGCGGCGACCTGTCGATGATGGTGGCCAAGACCGATGAGCAGGCCATCGAGCGACTCGGGAAGGGCGGCGGCTTCTTCGCGTTCGGCATCATGCACTACTACATGACCGGCATGCACACGCCGGGCCGGACCGGCGTGTGGAAGCGCCATCTCGAAGAGATCGAGAAGGATCCGAGCATCGTCTACGGCCCGGACCGGGGGCCGATCGGGAGCCCCGCCACCGTGCGCGAGTTCCTGCGCGGCTACGAGGAAAGCGGCGTCGACGAACTGATCCTGCTCCTCACGCCGCGCCGCCACGAGGAGACGATGGAGTCGATCGAGCTGATGGGCAAGGAGGTCCTGCCCGAGTTCATCGAGCGCGACGAGAAGGCCAGGGCTGAGAAGGCCAAGCGTCTGGAGCCCGTCTTGGCGAAGGCCGAGGCGCGTCGGCCCAAGTCCAAGGCGCCGCTGTTCGACGAGACCTATGCATTCGGCGGTCTGCCCACTGGCCGCGAGAACTACACCGCCAACGAGGTGTCGCTGGCGATGGACGAGATGAACGCGGGCATCGAGGCGGCGGCGGCAAAACTCAAGTCAGGGGAAGGGTGGACGAGCAGGAATCCTTCCGCGGACGCGAGGAGCGGTGTGACCGGGGCGGACGCGAGGAGCGTGATGCGACCAGCGCCGACAAGATTTGATCCATGGGCCGGACTGACGAGCTGTGGCGCTACGACGGCCGTCGGGTCGTCGTCACCGGATGTGCTTCGGGCATCGGCGCCGAGGTGGCGCGACAGCTCGCCGATCTCGGTGCCGAGGTGATCGGTCTGGACGTCCGCCCGCCTGACTTCGACATCGGCGAGTTCGTCCCGCTGGATCTGCACGATCCGGAATCGATCGACGCAGCGGCCGCGTCCATCGGCGGCCGCATCGATGCTTTGTTCAATGTGGCCGGCGTGTCGTCGGGGATCGGCGATCCGCTTCGGGTGGTCACCATCAACTTCCTCGGTACGCGGCGGTTCACCGAGGCACTGGTGCCTTCGATGCCGCCCGGGTCCGCCATCGCGTGTGTTTCCTCGCTGGCGGCGTCGGGCTATCGGGAGAACGCCGCCGTCACCGCGGGCCTGGTGGATACCGTGACGATGGCCGAGGGAATCGAATGGTGCGAGCGCAATCCCGATGCCGTCGCCGACGGCGGCGGCTACCGGCTGTCCAAGGAGGCGATCATCCTGTACGGGATGGCCAACGTCGTGGCACTGGGAGCGAAGGGAATTCGCATCAACTGCACCGCGCCCGGCGTCACGGACACACCGATTCTCGACCAGTTGCGGTCGGCCTACGGCCAGGAATTCCTCGATTCCTTCCACACTCCTCTGGGCCGCGCCGCCACGGCCGACGAGCAGGCAAGCGTTCTGGTCTTCCTGAACAGCAAGGCGGCCAGTTACATCACCGGACAGGTGATCTGGGTGGACGGCGGCACGATCGGCGAGACGGATCTCGCCGCAGCGGTGCCGCGACGATGAGAGGCGAGCTATGGCAAGCATGACCGACTTCCGCCGGGTCGCCGACGATGTCCGCAACTGGGGTAGGTGGGGTGACGACGACGAGCTGGGCACCTTGAACTTCATCACCAGCGAGAAGGTTCAGCAGGCCGCCGGTTTGGTCAAGCACGGCAAGGTTTTTCCGCTGGGAGTGGACTTCGGGTCGTCCGGACCTCAGGGTGCGTTCCACTTCCGACAGAACCCACTGCACGTGATGACGATCGACGGTGGCGATGCACGCACTCTCGCCGAGTACGGGCCGTCATGGCTGAAGAATCCCGCGGCCACCCAACTCAGCGAATTTTGGACCAGCGGTCCCATGCGTTTCAACGACGATGTCATCATCATGCCGCTGCAGGCTGCGACCCAATGGGATGCCCTGTCGCACGTCTACTACGAAGACAAGCTGTACAACGGGTTTCCGGCGAGCTCGGTGACCAGCCTCGGTGCGTTCCATTGCGGCATCGACAAGGTCGACAGCAAGGGCATCACGTCTCGCGGCGTGTTGCTCGACATCGTCCGCCTGCGCGGCGTCGAGACTTTCTGCGACGTCGGCGATCCCATCACACCGGCTGAACTCGACGAAGCGGCGCGCAGCCAGGGTGTCAGCATTGGACGCGGCGATATCGTCCTGGTCCGAACCGGTTGGTGGGCAAGGTTTCTGCAGACCCGTGACGGCAGCGAGCCCGGGGCAGGACTGGATTGGACATGCGCGTCATGGCTACACGACCACGACGTCGCCGCGATCGCGGCCGACAACCTGATGGTCGAGAACCCGGTGCCGGGCGTCGACGGCGTCTTCTTACCGATGCACATGCTGTGTCTGCGCGATATGGGGTTGATGCTCGGCGAATACTGGGACCTGACCGCACTCGCCGCAGACTGCGCGGCCGACGGCGTGTACGAATTCCAGCTCATCGCACCGCCGTTGCGGGTGACCGGCGCCGTCGGCTCACCGATCAATCCGATTGCAATCAAGTAGGAATCAAGTGGGTAGGCCATGACCACAAGCACAACCACCGGCGGCGCTCCGTTGGTCGTCGGACTCGGCGGAACGTTGCGCGTCAATTCCTCGACCGAGCGTGCGCTTCGCTACTGCCTGGAGTCGGTCGAACGCCAGGGCGGACGGACCCGATTCTTCAGCGGGCCGGACCTCGATCTGCCGATGTACGCACCACATGAACTCGATCGAACCCCCAAGGCGCTGGAGCTGGTCAAGGCGCTGCGCGACGCCGATGCCGTCGTTGTCGGGTCACCCGGCTATCACGGTGCGATCTCCGGGTTGGTCAAGAACGCGCTCGATTACATCGAGGATCTGCGCGAAGATCCCCGCGTCTATCTCGATAACACCCCTTGGGGCTGCATCAGTTGCGCATACGGCTGGCAGGCAGCCGTGGGCACGCTGGGTCAGCTGCGTGCCATCGGGCACGCCCTGCGGGCATGGCCGACTCCGCTCGGTGTGGCCATCAACTCGGCCGACAAGATCTGGAACACCGCAGGCGAGCTCACCGACGCCTCGGTGTGCGACCAGCTCGAGATGCTGGCCTCGCAGGTGCTCACGTTCGCCGGCGCAGCACGGGAAACCACGTGAACGCAGTCGCGGAAGACCATCCTGGTCGACGGCCTCATCACGGGGTATCTCGAAGCAGGACAGGGCGATCCGATTATTCTGTTGCACGGCGGCGAATTCGGTGTCAACGCCGAAATCGCCTGGGAGAACAACATCGCCACTCTCGCGCAACGGCATCGCGTTCTCGCGTTGGAGATGTTGGGTTTCGGCGAGTCCGCGAAGGTCATCGACTTCAACGACGGTAGGGGCATGCGGATCCGGCACATCGCACGGTTCTGCGAGACCGTTGGTGTCGAATCAGCCCATTTCGTCGGCAACTCGATGGGCGCCGTCAACATGTTCGTCGACGCGACATCGGAGGCGCCGGTGTTACCTGCGCGCAGCATGGTGATGATCTGCGGCGGAGGCGAGATCCAACGGAACGAACATTCGGCGGCGCTCTATGACTACGACGCCACACTCGAAGCCATGCGCCGAATCGTCGCGGCCCTTTTCTGCGATCCCTCCTACGCGGCCGACGAGTCCTATGTCCAGCGGCGATACGAGTCGAGCATCGCCCCGGGCGCCTGGGAAGCTTTGGCTGGGGCGAGGTTTCGCAGGCCCGGCCTCGAGCCGCCGCCACTCCCGTCGAGTGCGCGGGCATACGACCGCATCACGGTACCGACGCTGGTGATCGAGGGCGGTGCCGACAAACTGCTCCCGCGGGGCTGGGCGGCACGCGATTGCCGGCCAGATCGCGTCCGGCCGTTCTGCGGTGATCCCCGAGGCGGGACACTGCCCACAAATCGAACAACCGGCGGCGGTCAACGAGCTGCTTCTGACTTTCCTGTCCGAGCAACGCGAAGGAGCGGCGACATGACAGACGAATTGGCGGGCAAGGTCGCCGTCGTCACCGGCGGTGCGTCCGGTCTCGGGGAAGGCCTCGCGCGCAGGTTCGCCGCCGAAGGCGCCAAGGTGCTGATCGGCGACGTCGACGCTGACAGCGGTGCGGCGCTCGCGGCCGACATCGGCGCCAACGCCCTATTCGTCGAAGCCGACGTGGCTGACGTCGAGCAGGTGAGCGGCCTGGTGTCGACGGCCGTCGACCGGTTCGGCGGCCTGCACGTCATGGTCAACAACGCAGGGGTCTCGGGCACCATGCACCGCCGGTTCCTCGACGACGATCTCGCGGACTTCCACAAGGTGATGGCCGTCAACGTCCTCGCGGTGATGGCGGGGACGCGCGACGCCGCCCGGCACATGTCGAAACACGGCGGCGGTTCGATCATCAACCTGACATCGATCGGAGGCATTCAGGCCGGTGGTGGCGTGATGACGTACCGGGCGTCGAAGGCGGCCGTCATCCAGTTCACCAAGTCCGCAGCAATCGATTTGGCGCACTACGAGATTCGGGTGAATGCCATCGCGCCGGGCAACATCCGCACCGCGATCGTCCGCAAGTCCGCGGCGGGCGATGACCGCGAGAAGCTCGAGGAGTTCGAGGCCAAGATCCGCGAGCAGATGCGCAACGACCGTCCGCTCAAACGGGAAGGCACCATGGAAGACGTCGCGGAAGCCGCGCTGTACTTCGCCACCGACCGGTCGCGCTACGTGACCGGCACCGTGCTTCCCATCGACGGAGGCACGAGCGCGGGCAAGGTGATCGTGCGCAAGCCCAAGAGTGACTAGCTGCGTTCTCCAGACCATCGCGATTCACATAGTGCAGCGAAAGTGCGAGTGAAGCTCTGCATTTCGTTGATCTCGATGAGGCGCGGCGGGGCTCGCCGCGGTGGTGACCTACCACGGCGTCCTTAATCATCAGACACGCACTAGCTGCCGTCGTCCGCACGGTCGACATGCTCACAGACCAGTCGAGGGTAGCGGCCGCGGTCGGGCCGGAAGATGTCGTGCGGCGAGTCGGGGAAGTCGATCAGCTCTGCGTCGGGGAACAGGCTTCGGTAGCGCGACCACTGCTCGTCGCCGACGAGGAAGCTCTCGCCGCTGCGCACCACGAGCAGCGGAAGTCGCTGCTGCGCAAGGCGGCCCCACATCGACCGTTCCCGCGCGGCGCGAAACGTCTTGGTGGCGGCGTCTTCGTCGAGGCGCTCGCTCACCGGAGTTCCGCGCCAGCGGCCGGCGAGCAGGCGCTGCGACATCTCCGGAGTGAGCGCTTTTTCCTCGGGCACATAGTCGCCGATCGCGACGGAGCGAACACGCTCGAAGTTCTCGACCGCCCACGTGAGCGCGTAGGCCGTGCCCCGGGAGAACGTCACGACGTGAACCGGCCCGTCCGTGATCGCGTTGATCACCGCGCCGATGTCGGTGCTCAACGTCGCGGCGTCGTATCCGGTCGCCGGAGCGCTGCTTCGGCCATGCCCCCTGATCTCGACGACGACGGTTCTGCGGCCGAACAGCGGCAGGATTTCGGTGTAGTCCTCGGCGACGCACGTCATGCCGGGCACGAAGACGATCGGCGCGCCGCGATCGTCGCCGCCGGAGTCGAGATAGTGGATGCGAGCGTCGCCGTTGTCGGTGAACTGCGAATTGACCATCGTCAGCGGCACTCTATTAGCCGCCCCTTGGATGTGGTGCCCAGAACCGCCCCCCGATTTAAATCAGTCGCTTGACTTAACTGCTTCGACGGGGTTCACTGATGCTGTGACGACCGCCAGCAGGACCGTTCGCACCGATCGGGCCAGCATTACCCGTGAAGCGATCCTGGCCGCGGCCGAGCGGCTGTTCGCCGAACACGGTGTGTACGCCGTATCGAACCGTCAGGTCAGCGAGGCGGCCGGGCAGGGCAACAACGCCGCGGTGGGCTATCACTTCGGAACCAAAGCCGACCTCGTGCGGGCGATCGAGCAGAAGCATCGTGTGTCGATCGAGCTACTCCTGGCGCGGATGGTGGCCGAGAGGGGCGACTCGACGGAATTACGCGACTGGATCGCGTGCATGGTGTGCTCGCTCACCGAGCACCTGGACCAGCTGGGTAATCCGACGTGGTACGCGCGCTTCGCGGCCCAGGCGCTGGCCGACCCCGCCTATCAGAAGATCGTGGTGAAGGACGCACTCGCGTCGCCGTCGCTGCTGCGCGTCGTTGCGGGCATCACGCAATGCCTACCCGACCTACCGATGACCGTCGTCACGGAGCGCAACATCATGGTGCGAAACCTGATGATGCACACGTGTGCCGACTTCGAGCGCGCGTTCGCCGAAGGTGCTCACATTTCGTCGATGCCCCGCACCACGTGGAGCTCTGTCGCATCCGGTCTCATCGACGCGATCGTCGGGCTGTGGCAGGCGCCCGTCACGGAGCGGCCGTGAAAGTCACTGTCGACCAGGACAAGTGCGTGTCCTCCGGGATGTGCGTGATGAACGCCGGCGACGTGTTCGACCAGCGTGACGACGACGGCGTCGTGGAGCTGCTGATCGACGAGCCCGGCCCCGACCAAGCCGAAGAAACCCGGAAGGCCGCCGCGGCGTGCCCAGCCCTGGCCATTCACATCGAGGAATGACGGAGAGTCGATGTCAGACACCATTGCCGCAGAACACGTTTCGGCCGACGTGCCCGAGTACCCGATGGAACGGGCCGCTCGTTGCCCGTTCGCGCCGCCGTCGCCAATGCTCGAGATGGGACAGGCCAAGCCACTGTCGCGGGTGCGGATCTGGAATGGCACCACTCCGTGGCTGATCACCGGGCACGAGGTGGCGCGGGCGCTGTTCTCGGACTCACGCGTCAGCGTCGACGACCGTCGTGAGGGCTTCCCGCACTGGAACGAGCACATGCTGTCGACGGTGAACAAGCGGCCCCGGTCGGTCTTCACCTCCGACGCCGAGGAGCACACCCGGTTCCGCCGAATGCTGTCCAAGCCGTTCACGTTCAAACGCGTCGAGGCGTCTGCGCGCGGTGATCCAGGAGAGCCACCGATCAGTGCATCGACGAGATCCTGGCCGGCCCACAACCGGCCGACATCGTCGCCAAGCTGGCGCTGCCGGTGCCGACCAAGGTGATCAGCGACATGCTCGGCGTCCCTTATGAAGACCACGAGTTCTTCCAGCACCACGCCAACGTCGGGCTGGCCCGCTACGCATCCGCGGAAGACGGCCAGAAGGGGGCGATGAGCCTTCACAAGTACCTGATCGATCTGGTCGAGAAAAAGATGGAGCACCCGTCCGAGGATGCCGTTTCCGACCTGGCCGAGCGCGTTACCGCGGGCGAGATCAGCGTGAAGGAGGCCGCTCAGCTGGGCACCGGTCTGTTGATCGCCGGCCACGAGACGACCGCGAACATGATCGGTATCGGCGTGCTCGCCCTGCTGGAGAACCCCGAACAGGCTGCCCTGCTTCGCGATTCCGACGATCCAAAGTTCATTGCCAACGCCGCTGAAGAGCTGATGCGCTATCTGTCGATCATCCAGAACGGCCAGCGCCGGGTGGCCATCGAGGACATCGAGATCGGCGGAGAGACCATTCGCGCCGGTGAGGGCATCATCATCGATCTGGCTCCGGCGAACTGGGATGCGGCCGCCTACCCCGAACCCGACAAGCTCGACTTCACCCGTGACGCCGGTCAGCAGCTCGGCTTCGGCTACGGCAGGCACCAGTGCGTCGGGCAGCAGCTCGCACGCGCCGAACTGCAGATCGTGTTCCACACGCTGCTGCGCCGTATACCGACGCTGCGGCTGGCGATCCCGTTCGACGAGGTGCCCTTCAAGCACGACCGCCTCGCATACGGCGTCTACGAACTTCCGGTGACCTGGTAATCACCGAACAGCCTTAGCCCACCGCCCGATTGGAGTACCAACGATGTCAACCCCAACAGTGCCGTCTCCGATAACGTCTCTATCCCCCCGAGGGTTTCGGCGCACCCAAGAACCGGCAGGGACACGCCACGGCGGACGGCCTCACCGGGCTTCCTAAGGGCACCGAGATCTTCTCCGCGGACAACCACATCTCGGTCGCCGACGACATCTTCTACGAACGCTTCCCCGAGGAGCTCAAGGGCGCGGCGCCGCGCATCTGGTACGAGGACGGCGCGTACATGGTCGGGATGAAGGGCAAGGCCTGGACCGGCGGCGACTTCGGTCGCGTGCTCATGCAGTACGACGATCTGGCCGGCGCCGCCTCGAACAACATCGAGGCCCGAATCCGCGAGCTCAAAGAGGACGGCATCGACACGGAGCTCGCCTTCCCGAACGCGGTGCTGGCGCTGTTCCACTACCCCGACAAAGCCCTGCGCGAGCGGGTGTTCCGGATCTACAACGAGCACATCGCCGATCTGCAGGAACGTTCCAACGGCCACTTCTACGGCGTCGGGCTGATCAACTGGTGGGACCCCAAGGGCACCAGGAGCACGCTCGAGGAATTGAAGTCGTTGGGCCTGCAGGACATTCCTGCTGCCGCTGAATCCCGGCAAGGACGACGAAGGCAACATCTACGACTACGGCAGCACCGACTTGGACGCGGTGTGGGACGAGATCGAGGCGGCCGGCGTGCCGGTCAGCCACCACATCGGCGAGACGCCGCCGAAGACTCCGTGCCAGAACAACAGCGTCGTGGTCGGCATGATGGTCAACGTCGACTCGTTCCGCGAGCAATTCGCCAAGTACGTGTTCTCCGGAATCCTGGATCGGCATCCGTCGCTGAAGATCGGCTGGTTCGAGGGCGGGATCGCCTGGGTGCCAACCGCTCTGCAGGACGCCGAGCACATGCTGGCCTCCTACCGGCACATGTTCAATCATCAACTCGAGCACGCCGTCCGCCACTACTGGGACCAGCACATGTGCGCCTCGTTCATGGTCGACCCGCTCGGCCTGCGGTTGATCGACCAGATCGGCGTCGACAACGTGATGTGGTCGTCGGATTACCCGCACAACGAGAGCACCTTCGGCTATTCGGAGAAGTCGCTGGCTGCGGTCGTCGAGGCGGTGGGACCCGAGGATGCGGTGAAGATCGTCAGCACCAACATCAAGAATTTCCTGGGTATCTCGTGACGACCTTCGCTGCGGCGGTCTTCGCTGCTCGACATTCCGGACCTGCCCGATCGCGCCAGGATGTACCGCGAGTGCGGCGCCCGCCTGCGAGACTCCATGAAGGAGAAGGGCGTCGACGCGCTTGTGCTGCTCGGCAACGGGAACGTCGTGTATGCCACCGGCGCGAGTTGGCCGCTGCTCGACGCGGGGCTGTCGCACGTCGAGCGACCGGTCGCGATCGTTCTCGCCGACGATGAGCATCCGCACCTGTATATGCCGTTCGCCGAGGGGAGCGCGTTCGACACCGAGGTTCCCAAAGACCACGTGCACGGTCCGCTGTACCTCGAATTCGACGAGGGAGTCGACCATTTCGCGAAGGTGCTTACGGGCTTGGTCCCCCCGGGTGCGGCCGTCGCAGTCGACGAGCTCACCGGAGCGATGCGACGAGCCGCCGGCCGGCTGTTCCCTGCCGGGCCGCCGACGGATGCCGCACTCGTCGTGGGCCCGGCCAAGCTGGTCAAGACGGTGGACCAGATCGCCGCTGTCCGAAGGGCCTGTCGCATCACCGAGCAGGCCCTCATCGACGTCCAGCCGCTGGTCGGCCCCGGCGTGAGCCAGATGGACCTCTCGGCGCGATTCGTCCGGCGGGCTTTCGAGCTCGGCGCCACGACGAACATGATCGAAGCCATCTGGCAGGTGATGCCGACAACCCGCAGTAGCGGTGCGGTCTGGACCACCACCGGTGACCTGGCGCTGCCGTTGTTACCCACGGAGAAGCCGTTGGCCAAGGGCGACGTGCTGTGGACCGATATCAGCATCACCTACGAGGGGTACTGCTCCGATTGGGGGCGTACGTGGGTGGTGGGGCAGGCGCCCACGCCCGAACAGAACGCGAACTTCGACAAGTGGCGGGCGATTCTCGACGCCGTGCTCGCCGTGACGAAGGCCGGCGCCACCGCCGGTGACCTGGCACGCGCGGCCATTGCGGCCAACGGCGGCACCAAGCCGTGGCTGCCACACTTCTACCTCGGCCACGGCATCGGCACCAACGCCGCCGAAATGCCGATGATCGGAACGGATCTCGGCGAGCAGTTCGACGACAACTTCGTCTTCCCGGCGGGCATGCTGCTCGTGCTCGAGCCCGTCGTCTGGGAGGACGGCACCGGCGGCTACCGCGCTGAAGAGATCGTGATCATCACCGAGGACGGCTACCAATCCATCACTGATTATCCCTACGCGCCGTACGGACTGAGTTGAGCTGAGGCTTGAAAGATGGCAGTTGAAATCGTCCCCGACGACCTTGCCCTGCGCACCGGGCGCCGCGAGCGCGCCATCGCCCAGATGAACGCCCACGACCTCGACGTCCTGGTCCTGGGCCGCCAGGCCAACGTCCGTTACGTGACCGGTGCGCCGCAACTCTGGGTCGCGGGCACTCGTCCGTTCGCGCCGATCTGCGTATTGCTGCGCGACACCGGGGAGATCCACCTCAACAGCACGTGGGATGAGGGCGTCCCCGAGGAGATCGGCCACGACCACCTCTACGGACTGGCCTGGAACCCAATGACCATCATCGAGGTGCTGAGGGGCATCGACGGCGCGGCGACGGCGCGTCGCGTCGGAACCGACGCCATGTCACCGTCGTTCGCGCAGCTGCTGCCAATCGCGTTTCCCAACGCGGAATTCGTCGATGCCGAGCTGGCGATGAGGGCGGCCCGACGGACCAAGACGCCCGACGAGATCCGGCTGCTACGAGGCGCACTCGGCGTTGCCGAGCGCGGGCTCGCGGCAGCGGAGTCGGAGCTCGCGGTGGGCACCACCGAACAAGCACTCAACGGCATCCTCATGGAGGCGATGACCGCGGGTGGATACAGCACCTCGGCCACTCAGGACGGCGCGTGGATCACGTCGCGCGACCACCCCTGGCGGGTAGGTCGGCGCGACCGCAGGATCGCCGAGGGCGATCTGGTGGCCTTCGCCGCCGGTGCGCTCGCCGACGGTTACGTGGGTGAGGTCGGCAGGACGTGGCCGGTCGGTGACGTTCCCGGCGCGGACCTGCTCTTCGGTCGGTCGAATGAGCTGTGGGAGCGGCTGATCGCCGCGTGCCGACCCGGCGCATCGGCGGGCGATCTGCTCGCCGCATACGACACCGCAGGCGAAGTACTGCCTCCTGTGCCGGTCGCCCACGGACTGGGACTCGGCTTCGATCCGCCGGTGATCTCACCCGATTTGGCGCAGACGTCGGCCGATGAACGCCTGGACCCGGGCTCAGTATTGGCCGTCACGGCCTACGTTTGGCAAGCAGGCGTCGGCGCGGTGTTCCGCCGCGATGCCGTGCTCGTGACCGATACCGGAGCCGAAGTGCTCACGGCCAGCCCCTTACCGGCGCAGGCCGCCGCCGGAATCAGCTGAAGGAGAGCCCATGTCTGACAACGGAAGTCAGCCGATCGACCGTCACCCGAAGAGCTCATCCTCTACGAGAAGGACCCGAAGACCAAGATCGCGACGATCACCTTCAACCGCCCCGAGTATCTGAACGCGCCGACATCGATGGCGCGTCTTCGGTACGCCGATCTGCTGCGTGCTGCGACCGTGGACAACGACGTGAAGGTCGTGGTGATCCGGGGCGTCGGCGACAACCTCGGCAGCGGTGCCGATCTTCCGGAGTTCATGGAGGGCTACGACAACACCGACCTGAGGCTTGCCGAGCTGCGTCTGGAGGACGACGGCGTCGGCGAGGTCAATTACCCGCCGTCGGGAACGTTCCGCAGCGGGGCGACGATCAGTGCCTGGTATGCGAATGTGCAGGCCGGCAACCGGCCGCTGCAGGAACTGAAGAAGATCAGCATCGTCGAGGCCAAGGGCTATTGCTACGGGTGGCACTTCTACCAGTGTGCCGATGCCGATCTCGTGATCTCATCCGATGACGCCCTGTTCGGGCACCCGTCATTCCGCTACTACGGCTGGGGACCGCGGATGTGGACGTGGGTGCAGATGATGGGGCTGCGCAAGTTCCAGGAGATGGTCTTCACCGGACGGCCGTTCACCGCGGCCGAGATGTACGACTGCAACTTCCTCAACAAGGTGGTGTCGCGCGATCAACTCGAGGCAGAGGTCGACAAGTATGCGCGGGCGTGCACGCGAAACCGGCCTGTCGACACCGTCTTCCAGCAGAAGATGTTCTTCGAGATCTACAAGCAGCACCAGGGCGAGTACATGGGCAGCCTGCTGTCCGCGTTCTTCGAGTCCATGGGCAGCGGCGTCGCCAACGACGATACGTGACGATCTCGACATGATGGAATCGATCGACAGCGGGTTGGCTGCCGCGGTCAACGACAACGACAGCAAGTTCCCGCCGGATTTCCGGCTGAGCAAGTCGAACCGCAAGAAGGATGAGTAGCGGGCTCGCGCGCACGCGAGGAGCAGAAACGGATGGTGCGCCGCTGAACGGCTTTACGCGTCGTCGATCTGTCGGTCGGCATCGCGGGAGCGTACTGCACCAAGCTGCTCGCCGACGGCGGTGCCACCGTCATCAAAGTCGAGCCGCCCGAAGGTGATCCGCTGCGCCGATGGTCGGCCTCGGGCGCCGAAATCAAACCGGGCGACGACGGCGCATTGTTCAGCTTTCTGGCCTGCTCCAAGCACAGTGTGGTGGCGGACCCGGATGCCGACATCGACTATGTCAACGCGTTACTCGACGGCGCCGATGCGGTCGTGTGGTCACGCGGCTCGACCGTCGCCGAACATGTGGTGCTCACACCCGCCGCGATCCGATCCACGCATCCGCACCTGACCGTCACATCGATCACTCCGTTCGGACTGGATGGGCCGTGGTGTGACCGTCCCGCAACGGAATTCACGCTGCAGGCATGGTCTGGGGGCATCGTCGGCCTTGGCCGCGGCTCGGCCGACCGCGCACCGGTATACGTCGGGGGGCAGGTCGGCGAGTACCTGGCCGGCGCGTACGCGAGCGCCGCGACGCTGGCCTCGCGGATGCGCGGTGGCGCGGAACTCGTCGACGTGTCGATGCTGGAGACCCAGATCCTCGGCCTCACCTACTATCCGGTGGCCTATTACGAGATGTTGGGCAGGCCGTGGCGCGATGCCAGGCGGTTGACGGTGCCAGGGATCGCCCGAGCCAAGGACGGTCTGGTCGACATCGGATGCGGCACCGCGCAGCAGTGGTTCGATCTGTGCGCGATGACCGGACACCAGGACTGGATCGACGAGGACTCGCCGCTGTCCATCACGGAGCAGGCCAACGAGAAGGCCGCCGAGCTCTACGAGTGGGTCGAGAGCCAGACCGTCGACGAGATCCGGGATCTGGCGACCGCGTTCCGGATTCCGAACGCCCCGGTCGCCAACGGCGCCAACATCGTCGGCCTCGACCACTTCGTGGAGCGCGGTTCCTTCACCGTCAACCCCCGCGACGGTTTCGACCAGCCCGGCCATCCCTACCGGACGACACCCGCCGGTGCTTCGCGCCCCGGAGCCCGCGCCGCGGCTGGGCGAACACACCGACTTGTACCGCCGAAACGGACGAACGAGTCACCCAAGTCCGCAAATTTCGCACTGAAACGTCCGTTTCGGCGGGGGCGTTGCCGTTCGAGGGCTTGCGCGTAGTGGATATGACGACCTTCTGGGCTGGACCGTCGTGCACACACATCCTCGCGATGCTGGGCGCGGAGGTGATCCACGTGGAGTCCACGCGGCGACCGGACGGCACGCGGCTGATCGCGGGCATTCCGGTCACCGAGGAGCTGTGGTGGGAGAAGTCGCCGATCTTCTCCGGGCTCAACACGAACAAGAAGGCTTTGACGCTCGACCTGCAGAGCGCCGCCGGTCGCGGTGTCCTCAATCGCCTGATCGCCACCTGCGACGTGATCGTCGAGAACTTCACCCCGCGCGTCGTGGACCAGATCGGCCTGGACTTCGCTGCTGTGCAGTCGATTCGGTCCGACGCCGTGATGCTGCGGATGCCCGGCTTCGGGCTGGACGGTCCGTGGCGAGACAACCCGGCTTTCGCCTATGTGATCGAGGCGGCATCCGGAATCAGTTGGCTCACCGGCTATCCCGATCGCAACCCGTACGAGCCCTATTCGGTCGGTGATCCGAACGCCGGTATCCACGCACTCAACGCCCTGCTGCTGGCTCTGGAACACCGGCGCCGCACCGGGCAGGGGGTACTGGTCGAGGCCGCCATGGTCGATGCCGCGATCAACGTCGCCGCAGAGCAGGTCATCGAGTACTCCGCATACGGTGCGTTGCTGGAACGTGATGGCAACCGCGGACCCCTCGCCGCACCTCAGAACCTGTACCGCACCAACGAGATCGACGAGTTCGGCCGCGCCGACTGCTGGGTCGCGGTGGCGGTGGCGACCGACGAGCAATGGCTGGGACTCTGCGCGGCCGTCGAGCGCTGCGACTGGGCGACCGACCCCGAATTGAGTACCGCCGCGGGCCGGCGCGGCTGTCATGACGCCATCGACGAGCACATCGCCGCATGGTGCGGTGGCCGCACCGGTGACGACATCGTCGAGACCTTGTGGGCACACGGTGTGCCGGTGGCCAAGGTGCTGCAACCGCACCGCCAGACCGAGATCCCGCAACTCACCGCCCGCGGTTTCTTCGAGGACGTCGGCCACCCCGTCAACGCCCGAACGCCGCACAGCACCCTTCCGTTCACATTCTCGCGCGGCCCGGAGCGCGTCCACGTCCAGCCTGCCCCGCTACTCGGTCAGCACAACCACGAACTGCTGACCGAGCTCGGATTGACCGCGCAGGAGATCTCGGAACTCGAGGCCGATGGCGTGATCGGCAATGCTCCGGCGATGGGGCCAAGCAAAGCCAAGACCGGCTAGCCTCGACCGGTGACCATCGATCCGTCCAACATCCTGCTCACCGGCCGCGTCGCTGTGGTCACCGGCGGGGGAGCGGGGATCGGGCGGGGCATCGCGGAGGGAATGGCGGCGTTCGGGGCGTCGGTGGCGATCTGGGAGCGCGATGCCGATACCTGTGCATCCGCTGCCGAAAACGTTGGCAGGATTGCCGGCTCGGCCGGCGGTGGCGCACTGGGCCTCGTCGTCGACGTTCGGGACAGCGGGCAGGTCGACGCGGCATTGGAGCGCACCGTCGACGAACTCGGCGAGGTGTCGATCCTGGTGAACAACGCCGGTGGGGTGTTCTACTCACCGCTGCTGGACACCACGGAGAACGGCTGGGATGCGCTGTACAAGAGCAATCTTCGCCACGTGCTGCTGTGTACACAGCGGGTGGCGCGACGCCTGGCGGCGGCGGGCCTGCCCGGCAGCGTCATCAACGTCACGTCGATAGAGGGTGTCCGCGCGGCGCCCGGCTATGCGGCATACGCGGCCGCCAAGGCGGGCGTCATCAACTACACCAAAACCGCCGCGCTCGAGTTGGCGCCGCAGCACATCCGCGTCAATGCGCTGGCCCCCGACCTCACGCTGACCGAGGGCCTGATCGCGCTGTCCGGCGGCAGCATGCAGGCCGATGGACGCGCCCGGTATTCCGATGAATCGGCCCGGCCATGTCGACGAGATGGCCGGCGCCGCAGTCTTTCTTGCGTCCGAGATGTCGAGTTACATCACCGGGGAGACCATCCACGTCGACGGCGGCACACAGGCCGCCAGCGGCTGGTATCACCATCCGCAGACCGGCGACTATCAGTTAGGGCCCAGCTAGTGCCGAATTTCGTGGTCTGTTTCCGTCCTGTGGCACTAGCGGGTTGATCGCACGCAGCAGGTGCAGGTAATCAACCCGCTAAGCGCGCTCGGGTGCCGTGCGAAGGCTAGTCAGTGCGTCCAGCCCTCGGCGATCTGTTCCTCGAAGGCGCGGTCGATGCGCTCGAACCTGCGCTGGATCGACGGACGCGCGGCCTGGTGCGGAATGATGTAGAGACGGTTGGCGAGGATCGCATCGGCCGTAAGGCGCGCGACGTCTTCCGCCCGCACCTCCGGGTCAGTCGCCGCCGACGGCAGGTCCTGCGGGGGTTCGGCCGACGAAGCGGGACCGTATTCCGAGCTCCTCACCCGCCCGCTGTTGGCCATCAGATCGGTGTCCACGATCATCGGGCACAGCACCGAAACCCCGATCCCGTTGGCCCGCCCCTCGCGCGACAGCGTCTCGGCCAGGGCGACGACGCCGTACTTCGCGACGCAGTACGGGCCGAGACCCACGTTGGGAATGAGACCGGCGAACGACGACGTGAACACGATGTGGCTGTCCTCCTGCTGCGCGATCAACCGCGGCAGGAACGCCTCGACGCCGTGGATGGGACCCCACAGGTCGACGTCGATCACGAAGCGCCAGTCGTCGTGGCTGGTCTGTGCGATCGGCCCTGCGTATGCGATGCCGGCGTTGTTGAACACCACGTGCACATTGCCGAACACGCGGAACGCCTCGTCGGCGAGGTGAACGACGTCGTCGAGCTTGCGGGTGTCGCAGATCACGCCGTGTACGTCCACCCCGTCGTCGCGCAGCGACGTCACCGCATCGTCGAGCGCGGTCTCGTTGATGTCCGCCAGCATCAGGCGGGCGCCGCGCCGCGCGAACTCACGCGCAGTGGCCAAGCCGATCCCGCTGGCGCCTCCGGTGATGACTGCGCAACGCCCTTGGTAATTGTCCACGGCGCGAACACTATGCGGTCAGGCATGAACCCAGGAGGGGTCACCCAAATTTGCGCGAATGGCGCCCCATGGATCGGCGTAGATGCCGGGAGCCTTCCGATACACCCCTCGGCGCTTCATGACCGCGCGCACGACCGGCACGATCAGGCGCGCCGGATAACGCTTCCATCCGAACGCGGCGGTCAGCTCGGCCATCACGTCGGGCCCGGAATAGTGCTGGAACTGCAGCGCTTCCTGCGCTCGGGTGGTGTCCATCCAGTCGGTGACGAACCAGTCGTCGTCGCTGTCGGGGTTTCCCGGGCGCCCCGGCGGGAGCGCGCCCGGCATGCCCAGCGCCGCGACGAGGTTGGCCAAGAGGTCGCCGTAGCAGGTCCGGTGCGATTCGTCGCCTGCGATCAGGAGGATCTCGTGCGCGACGTCCGCGGTGGTCGCGGCCGCGCAGGCCCATGCGACGTCTCGGACGTCGACGCGTCTGCACCCTGTTGTCGCTCGGCAGCGCGCTCTGGAACACCATGGCATCGCGCTGAACGGGAGCGCCGATAAGTCGTGGGTGAGCACGCCGCCGAACCGCAGCACCACCCAATCCAGGCTCGATGACCGCACGATCTCCTCGGCCTCCACCTTGGTTCCGCTGTAGATGTCGACGGGCCGCATCGGGTCGTCTGCGGTCAGCGGTGCGGGCGTGCGGTGCGGATTGCGGGGACCGAACACCGCATTGCTGGACGCTTGGACGAATCGTGGCGGATTCGGTTGTGCCTCGGCGATGCGGACCAGGGTCGCGGTGGCGTCGACGTTGACTCGGCGCGCCACCTTGGGGATCCGATAGATAGCAGGGGCGATGATCGCGGCCAGATGGATGATGGCGGACGGGGCAGAGTCAGACACCAGGCGTTGGACCTGCTCGGCATCGGTGAGGTCGGTCCATCGGACCTCGACACCACGCGGAAGCCTGGCGGAGGCCTCGACGTTGGCGGGCGTCTCCAAGTCGGCGACCACCACCCGCCGACCCAGGGCCGCCAGCCGCCGAACGGTTTGCGATCCCACCAGGCCAAAGCCACCAGTGACGAGCACGGTGTCGGACATATGTCTCCTACCTGCGGATATGATATTCTCTTTTTCGGAGAGTACTACTACTCGCATTGCGCCGGGTAGCGGGGCACAAAGTTGGGAACAAACACATCATGAGCGACGGGGCGGACAAGAAGGTCGCCAAGTGGGATCCCGATCTCACACGGCAGATCGTGGGCCGGGTCGGCCCACTCATCAAACGCTATTTCCGCGCCGAGGTGCGCGATCTGGAGCGGGTGCCTGCGGCAGGCGGCGCGCTGGTGGTGTCCAACCATTCCGGCGGCATGTTCACGCCAGACGTGCTGGTCTTCGCGCCGGAGTTCTACAACACGTTCGGCTATGACCGTCCGATCTACACGCTCGGCCACGACATGATCTTTTTCGGCCCCGTCGGGGACTTGCTGCATCGTGCCGGCGTCATCGAGGCCAACCGCGAGAACGCCGCCCAGGCACTGCGGGACGGTGCCCTGGTGCTGGTGTTCCCGGGCGGCGACTTCGATTCGTATCGTCCGACCTTCACCGAGAACGTCGTCGACTTCAACGGCCGCAAGGGATACGTCAGGACGGCGATCGATTCCGGGGTGCCGATCGTGCCGATGGTGTCGATCGGTGCGCAGGAAACCCAACTGTTCCTCGCCCGCGGCGACTCGATCGCCCGACGGCTGGGCCTCAATCGGCTACGGGCCGAGATCCTGCCGATCAGCGTCGGCTTCCCGTTCGGTCTGTCCGTGTTCTTCCCGCCGAACGTGCCGCTGCCGTCGAAGATCGTCACCCGGGTCCTCGAGCCCATCGACGTGGCCGCCGAGTTCGGCCAGGATCCCGACATCGACAAGGTCGATCTCCATATTCGGGTCGTGATGCAGAAGGCGCTGGACGAACTCGCCCGCGAACGCCGCTTTCCTGTGCTTGGCTAACGGATCGTGGCCGACACTCTAGGACTTCTTCAAACGCTCTGGCGGGCACGGCTGATAGCCCCGATGCGCCCGGACCGCTATCTACGGATGGGTGCGGCGGTGCGCCGGGTCGGAATGACCGCCACGTCGGGGTTCGCGACGGCCGCCCAGCGGTGCCCTGATCGCCCCGGGCTGATCGACGAGCGTGGCACTCTCACCTGGAAGCAGATCGACGATCGTTGCGATGCGTTGGCTGCAGCTCTGCAGAATTTTTCAGGAGGTGCACTCAGCCCTGATGTCGCCGCCGGTGCGGCTCCGAAAACCATTGCCGTGATGTGCCGTAACCATCGGGGATTCATCGAGGCGCTGGTGGGGTCCAACCGAATCGGCTCGGACGTCCTGCTCCTCAACACATCCTTCGCCGGCCCGGCGCTGGCCGAGGTCGTCGAACGCGAGGGTGCCGACACCGTCATCTACGACGAGGAGTTCACGGCGATCGTCGACCGCGCACTCGAAGGCCGGCCCGACACCACGCGCATCTTGGGCTGGACCGACAGCGCAGACGTCCCACTGACGGTGGACAACCTGATCGAACGTCACGCCGGCCAACGACCGCGACCCAGTGAGCGAAAGAGCGACATCATTCTGCTCACCTCGGGGACGACGGGAACGCCGAAGGGCGCCAAGCGTTCCGCAGGCAGCGGAGGCACGGGCGACCTGAAGGCGGTGCTGGACCGCACACCCTGGCGCGCAGAGGAACCCATCGTCATCGTCGCACCGATGTTCCACGCGTGGGGGTTCTCGCAGCTGTTGTTCGCGGCACTGCTGGCCTGTCCGATCGTCACGCGTCGCAAGTTCGACCCGGAGGCGACACTGGCGCTGATCGATCGCTACCAGGCGACGGGACTGGCCGTGGTTCCGGTCATGTTCGACCGCATCATGGATCTGCCAGACGAGGTCCGCAACCGGTACAGTGCCAAATCCTTACGCTTCGCCACCGCCTCGGGGTCACGTATGCGCCCCGACGTGGTGATCAAGTTCATGGACCAGTTCGGCGACGTGATCTACAACAACTACAACGCCACCGAGGCGGGAATGATCGCGACCGCGACGCCGGCGGATCTGCGTGCCGCTCCCGATACGGCGGGAAAACCCGCTGACGGCACCGAGATCCGGATCGTCGACGAACACTTCAACGAGGTGCCAACGGGTGAGACCGGGCAGATCTTCGTCCGCAGCGGCACGCTCTTCGACGGGTACACGTCCGGCACGACCAAAGATTTTCACGACGGGTTCATGGCATCGGGGGATATGGGCTACGTCGACGCGCAGGGGCGGCTGTTCGTCGTCGGTCGCGACGACGAAATGATCGTCTCCGGTGGCGAGAACGTCTACCCGATCGAGGTTGAGAAGACGTTGGCCGCGCACGAGGAGGTGGCCGAGGCCGCGGTACTCGGCGTCGACGACGAGCAGTACGGGCAACGACTCGTCGCGTTCGTGGTGCTCGAGGCGGGCGCGTCGGCCTCACCAGATGCGCTCAAACAGCACGTGCGCGACAATCTCGCGAATTACAAAGTGCCGCGTGAGATCACGGTCCTCGACGAATTACCCCGCGGCAGCACCGGCAAAATTCTGCGCAACGAACTGCGCAGCCCGTGACCTAGCCGACCGCGGGCGCAGGCGCCATCGCGGAGTCGACGGTGCTCATCGGCGGAAGCCCGGCGGCCGCGCGGATCTCGTTCAAACCGTGGACCATCGCGTCAGTCGCCTCGTGGATGTCGTCGAAGGTCTGGTCGTCGGACAGTATCGAGATGTCCACCTGGTCGACGTAGCTCCAGACCGTCATGTTGAACGCGCTGCCGGGCGACAGCACCCCGATCGAGTAGATCTCACTGACCGGCGCGCCGCCGATGTGGCCGCGCTCGCGGGGTCCCGGCACGTTGGAGATGGCGACGTTCATCAACCTGTTGTGCGCGGCGCGCTTGGATTGCCACCGGAACAACGGGGGTGCCACCGGCGGTGGCAGATACTCCATCATCCGGCCCTGCAGTTCGGGACCGAGCAGTTCGTAGTCCTCCTTGGCGCGCGCGGCGGACAGCGACGTGAGCCGCAACCGTTCGAGCGGGTCGTCGACATGGACGGGAAGCGATACCGACAACCCGCCGATCTCGTTGCCGGTGATGCGAGCAGCTGACCGGTCCGTACTGACCGGCACCGAAGCGATGAGCGGTTGGTCGGCCCGCCCGTCGTAGCGCAGCAGCAGTTCCCGCAGCCCCCCGGCCGCCGTCGCCAGGATGATGTCATTGAATGTCACACCGAGGTGCTTGGTGGTTTCCTTGACCTCGGCAAGTGACAACGACGCCGTTGCGAACGTCCGTACCGGCGACACCACGTGATTGAGGAATGTCACTGGCGTCTTGAACATCTTGGCCAGATCGGGATGGTCGCTGCGCTCCTTCGAGCGTCGCCGCACACGCGAGAAGCCGCGTGCAGCATCCCTCATGAGGCGCGGTAGGGCGGCCATCTGATGGAAATGGTCGAGTTGCGCCTCCCAGAGCAGTGCCGGCTTTGAGGGAGGATCGCAGGGGAGATAACCCTCATGCTCGCCCGGCGCCGAACCCGCCAGGTCCATGAGTCGAGCGAGCAGGTTGGCCGACGCCACTCCGTCAGCCAGGGTGTGGTGCACCTTGCCGATGAGCGCGAAACGGTCGTCGGCCATGCCCTCGGCGAAGTGGAATTCCCACAGCGGGCGGCTGCGGTCCAGGGGAGTGCTCGCGATCTGACCGATCACCTCGTCGAGTTGGCGACGGCCGCCGGGAGCGGGTACCCGCACGCGGCGCAGGTGGTAGTCGAGGTCGACCGGGCAGTCCTCCAGCCACATGGGGTGGTGCAACTTCCACGGGATGTCGATGAGCCGGTAGCGCAGCGGATCAAGCAGGTGGAGCCGGCGCGCGACGGTCCTTCGGAACACGTCGAAGGTGAACTCGCCACCCTGCTTGTTTCGGTAGTCGGCGGCGTGGATGATCGCCACCTTCAGCGTGTGGGTGTGCAGATTCGGCGTCTCGCTGTACAACAGCATCGCGTCCATGCCATTGAGTCGCTTCACGCCCCACCTCCTGTGGATGACTATCGAACCACTAAGAGGCGTCCAATCCGGCCCTTTCGGAAAAGGCCTCGCGTCGCGCGAGCTAGTTGCTGCGGCCGACTGCCAGCTTGTCGCGCAGGGTCATCGACGACACCACACCTCCGTCACACAGGATGTCGATACCCGTGAGGTAGCTGGCCTTCTCGCTGGCGCAGAACGCGAGCAGTTCGGCGATTTCCGCTGGTTTGCCGAACCGCCGCAATGCTGCGTAGTCGACCATGGCACCCGCGCCGCTTTGTTCCTCCAGGCGCCCCATCGCCGTGTCGATCGAACCGGGGGAGACAGACAGAATGCGGGCGCCTTGCCGGCCGAATCTCGCCGCCTGCGACTTGCAGTACCAGACAACGAAGCTCTTGCTGAGCGAGTAGGCGATGCCGGGTCGAAGCTCTTGCGGTGCAATCCGGCACGCAAACATCATCTTCCGTAGGAAGACGTCCTGCTCCCGCAGGGCGCATTCGAATTTCCTCGTCGGAATGAGTGCGGCGGGCACCATGTGCGCCGCCATCGAGGCGACATTGACGATCGAGAATCCGTCCCGCGCCAGCGGTAAAAACGCCTCGTTGACATTGACGGTGCCGACGGCATTGATCCGCAGGATCATATCCGCGGCACCCATACTGGGGCTCACCCCAGCAGTGTGGATCACGGAAGCGACGGGCCCAACTGCCGACGCCGCCGCAACCAGGTCGGCGACGGAATTCTTGTCCGTGATGTCACAGAAGACGGGTCTGCACTCGACATCCGACTCCTCCTCCAATTGTGCTGCAGCGGAGGCTAATCGGTCCCGATCGACATCGCAGATGACCACGACGTTGTCGCGCCCGACAATCCTCGCGGTGATCAGACCCATGCCGCCGGCGCCACCGGTTACGACGCTGACGGCGGTAGCCATGCTTTCCTCACAACGGCGCGATGTCTGCGATCGCCGACTCGGTCTGCAGGTCGCCGAAGGCAGTCGCGTAGCGCTGAGCGAGTGCGACGGCAACTTCCACGCGTTGCCACAGGCCGCCGCCGGCGCTTGCGGTGGCCAGCCACAGCGTGAGGCCGTGCGCCACCGAAGCCCGGTATCGCAACCAGATTTCGTCCATTGAGGGCCGCTCGCTGCTAGATAGCGCCAACGCGTCACGGTATTCCTCAAGAAGGCGACGCTCGTGGTCGCGACGATCCTCAATTGTCAAGGCGCCCTGCAGGAAATAGCCAAGATCAAGCGACCAGTTCCCGCGGCGCGCCATCTGCCAGTCCAGGAAACCCACCTCGTTGCCAGGTGTCACATAAGTGTTGCCGATATGGGGATCGCCGTGCAGCAAGGTTTGCGCCGACGTGGTCAGCGTCCGAATGTAAGGCTTCCAGACCGACTCAACGAGGTAGTCCATAGACAGTGACATCACTTCGGCGGGGGTGTCGGCGTCGAGGCGCTCGAGAGCCGACGCCAGCGGTGCGTACTGCAGACCGTCGAATGGCAGGAATGGTTCCAGCCATTGCAGATGCGTGTGCTGTATGACCCGGGAGCCCCAGAAGCTGCCGTGCATCCGCCCGAGTGCACGCACGCCCGAGGCGGCCTGCTCGACAGTCAGGGGCCTCAACGAATCGCGGGGGTCGGCTCCGCGCGCGTTGAGATCTTCCATGACCATCACGAAGTCGTATGCCTCTTCATCGATCAAAGCGGCGTAGACGACAGGGTGCTCGAGAGGCAGTTCAATGCCCGACATGAACAGGCGTGGCTCATGGAACATCCCGCTTGTCATGCGGATCAGTTCTTTGTGATCCGGGTCGGCGGCCTTGACGAAAACGGTATTCGGGCCGGCCCCCGCTGAGTACGTGAGCGCTAACCGAGCGCGCCGGTTGGTGCCGTCATCGCGCAGTTCGACGGACACATTCTCGACGCTGGCGCCCGGGTGATGATCGGCGAGAGCAGCCGACATCCACGTCGGTGTGATGTCGTCCCAACTCTTGGGCACGGATAACGGCAGAGTGCTCACCCTCGGATCCTCTCCCCTCTGGCAGTAACGACACGGTTCGTGTCGTTACTAGGTAACGTTACCGCATCGGACGCTGCCGTTTGGAAGACCGAAGCTGCTTTAAGCTCGCCCCATGTCTGAGGCACGGGGAGGTCGGCCGCGCAACGCGCAGTTGCACCGTGCAATCCTCGAGGTCACCCGGGAGCTGTTAGCGGCAGGCAGCTATGCCGAGTTGTCGATGGAGAGCGTCGCCGCTCACGCACAAGTCGGGAAGAAGACGCTCTATAGGCGGTGGCCGTCGAAGGCACCATTGGTCGCCGAGGCTGTGCTCGACGCATACGGCCGCGGCGGCTCATTCGACGTCCCCGAAAGCGCAGACCTCCGAGCCGATCTGCGCTCATGGCTCGTTGAGCACGCGGAGTTCATCGCCGACCCAGCGAATGCCTCACTGATTCGCGCGCTCATTGCCGCGGCGGCCGCCAGCCCGACCGACAACGTCGCGCTCTACCAACAACTAAGCGCCCCGCAGCACGCGGGTCTCACTGCCCGCCTGCGTCGAGCAGTCGATGGGGGCGACCTGCGTGCTGAAGCCGACCTCGACGCGATTGCGAATGCGTTGATCGGCACGCTGTTGCTTCGAGTGTTGAATCGCACGCCTCCGAATAGGCAGCCGACGACAGAATTCGACGGACTACTCGACGCCATTCTCGTCGGCGTCTTCCGTTGAGCTTGAACGATTTACGCGAGCTACTTCAGGCAGCTGCCGCCGTCGACAGGAAGGGTCACGCCGGTGACGTACCGTGCCTCGTCCGATGCGAGGAACAGCACGGCGTTGGCGATGTCTTCGGGCTCGACCCAGCCGATCGGCAGCGTGTGCATCAACTGGCCGACGACCTTCATATCTTCGGGTCCTGGGTTCTCCAGATCCGGGCGGAACAGCCGCATCGTGCCGTCATTCATGAACAACGGAGTGTTCACGTTGGTCGGGTGCACCGAGTTCACCCGGATGTTCTGCGCGCCGAGCTCGACGGCGAAGGTCCGCATCAGGCCCACCACACCGTGTTTGGCGGCGACATAGTGACCGGTGTGCGGGTAGGCCTTCAGGCCGCCGACCGAGCTGGTGAGGATGATCGAACCGCCGCGGCCGCCCGCGAGGATATGCGGCACACCGGCTTTCACGGTCTTCCACACACCGCCGAGGTTGATGTCGATCATCGCGGTCCAGTCGGTTTCGCTGGTCTTGTCCAGCGTCTGGCCACCGTTGCCGATGCCCGCGTTGGCAACGATGATGTCGAGTCGGCCCAGCTGCTCGACGCCGGTGTCGACCGCCGCCTTCAGTGCGTCGTAGTCGCGAACGTCGACCTCTGCGGTGTAGATCCGACGGTTGTGGCCCTTCACCAGATCAGCGGTCTCGGCCAGATCCTCGGGTGTCGATGCCTCGATCAGGTCGACCGTGTCGATCTTCTTGCAGATGTCGACAGCGATGATGTCGGCGCCCTCGGACGCCAACCGCACCGCATGCGCGCGGCCCTGTCCGCGCGCCGCGCCGGTGATGAACGCAACCTTGCCTTCTACACGTCCTGCCATGTCTTTCAGTCCTTTTGGTGGTAGTTGGGTTTATCGAATATTCAGGGAACAAAGGTGGGCATAGATTTCCAGCCGCGGACCGCCGTGGTCTGGGACGGATGGGCGTTCGGCCAGTCGACCTCCCACGTCGGGAACCTCTTCAGAATTTCCTCCAGCGCGATCCGGCCTTCCAGACGCGCAAGCGCGTTACCCATGCAGAAGTGCGTTCCCGCGCCGAATGTCATGTGCGAGTGCTGTTCTCGGTGAATGTCGAAGACGTCGCCGCTCGGTGGGAACCGGCGGTGGTCACGGTTCGCGGCGCCAATCAACAGGAGTATCGCGCTGCCTTCCGGCACCGTCTGGCCGTAGTGCTCGGTGTCGCGCGTGACGTAGCGGGCCATCTGCAGCGCCGGCGGTTCCCAGCGCAGGATCTCTTCGATCGCCTGCGGGATGAGGGCGGGGTTCTCCACCAGTTCCCGACGCTGATCGGGGTTTTCGGCCAACGTCTTACCCGCCCAGCCGATCAGCCGGGTGGTGGTCTCCGCCCCCGCCGTGGCGACGACGGTCAGGTACATGAGCAGTTCGTCCCGGCGCAGCCGCCGCACGGTGCCGGTCTCGTCGGTGAATTCGACGTTGAGGAGGTCGGTCATGATGTCGTCGGACGGATGCTCGGTGCGGTAGTCGATGAACTCGGCGAACACCTCACCCGAGGCCATCAGGTCGACTTCCTTGCTCTCCAGGGTGGCTTCGCCGTGGTCGGCCACCCGGCGCTGATGCTCTTCTGGAATACCGAGCAGCATCCCGATCACGCGCATGGGCATCTGCTCGCCGAGGTCGTTGACGAAGTCGAACTTACCGGTGCCGACCAGCGGGTCGAGGCATCGTGCGGTGAACTCGCGGATCTGCGGTTCCAGGGCGAGCACCTTGCGTGGCGTGAACATCCGGGACAGCAGATTGCGTTGGATGTTGTGAAGCGGGGGATCCTCGAAAATCAGTGTGCCGGGTGGGATCTCCATGCCGGACTTGATGATTTCGAGTAGCGCACCGCGGCCTGAGATGAAGGTCTCGTGGTCGATCAGGGCCTTGTTGACATCGTCGTAGCGGCTCAGCGCATAGAAGTCATGTTTGTCGTTGTAGTACAGCGGTGCTTCCTCGCGGATGCGGGCGAACACCGGATACGGGTTCATGTTGAGTTCGACGCTGTATGGGTCGTAGTACAACGCGTCCGCCGTCTGCACGTCGGAGTTCTCAGCGCTGATCGTCACAAGTCGCCTCTCGCTGGACCAGGGTTCTGTAAGACAAATGGCTGCGTTTTGTCTCACAACTCTGGCATCGGCGCCGCAACGGTGTCAACCACAGACTCGCTTGGCGCAATTTATACTCTCCGCTTAAAAGAATGGGCTTCTCACATTCGTTCGGCGAAACGGAGCAGAGCCTCCTGACCGTAGGACGCAACCAGGATGCCGTCCTCGGTGAGCACGTCGCCGCGACCGAATGATCGGCCATGCGCGAGCAGGGGGCTGTGCTGGCGCAACAGCAGCCAGCCGTCGGTGCGGAAGGGTCGATGGAACCACACCGTGTGCGAGGTGACGGCAGAGGTGAACGTCGTGCCGTTGCCGCGCTGATCTGCGCCGTCGATCGGTCGCAACGCGGTGCCGATCAGTGTCAGGTCCGTTGCGTAGGCGGCGAGCGCCGGCGCGAGTTCGGGGTCGACCGCGGGGGTTCGCATCCAGAACTCGAACTGCGGGGGGCCGGTGGTGGTCGCGTTGAGGTCGACTGCTGCCCGCGTCTCCCAGGGGATCAAGTCGAGCGGGATTTCGTGCTCCGGGCCGAGCACCGGACCGACGTCCGCGATGTCCTGGTGCTCGGGGCCGTCTTCAAGGGTATGCATGCTGATCGACGCGGTGGCGATGACGCCGCGGCTCTGCGTGGCGGTGATCGTGACGGCGGCGAACGACCGCCCTTCGTGGGCGCGTATCGCCTGGTAACGGACCGGTTCGTCGGCACGGCCCTCCCGCGTGAACACGGCGTGCTGGGATTTGACGGCCTTGTCCGGGCAGGTCAGTGAGGCGATCCGGAGAAACTGCCCGAGTAGCTGGCCGCCGAACACCCGGTGGTACTCCAACTGCTGATTCGGGCCCTCATACTCGGCCGCTTCGCTTTCTCCGGTCGACGATGCGGTGATGTTCAGGCATCCGAGCAGATCGGTCCAGAGATCGGGCACTCGCCCAGTGTAAGTCAGATTCTCGACGCCGAGAACGTAATTCTCAGCCCGGTCCAGCTAGCTGTCGGCGAATCCGTGTGCGCAGAAGTCCCAGAGTTCGTCCGCGGTGATGGGGTGCGATGCCGCGTCGTCGGACTCGCCGCTCGACTGCGCGTTGAACATCACGGTCTGCATCGTCATGGCCGCCATCCGCTTCGGATTGATCCCGGCACGCAGCTGACCAGCGGCGGCGGCCTCCTCCATGAGCTCGGTCAGCAGCGCGAGCAGCGGTGCGTGAGCGATTTTCACCTCTGACGGATGGGACACCAGGAGGCGGGGGGCGAAGTCGGTGAACAACGGCCGCTTGGCCGTCGGGTCCGGACGCGACGACTCGAACAGCAGTTCAATGGCGACCTTCAGCCGCTCGATCGGTTCATCGGGGCCGTTTGTGGCCGCGCGAATCTGGTCCGCGGACCGGGACAGGGCGTCTTCGAACAGCGCCAGCAGCAACTCATGCTTACCGTCGAACTGCAGGTAGAAGCTTCGCAGCGACTGACGCGAGCGGTCGACCACCTCTTGCACGGTGAAGTCGGTGCTGCCTTTTTCGATGATGATCGCCTGAGCGGCGTCGAGGAATCGCTGAACGCGTTGAGCGGCCCGTAGCTTCGCGGTTTTGATCGACCGCTCGACCGCGCGCTGCTTCCAGGCGGGTTCTTCGCTGGGTATTGTCACCGGCTGCTCGGATGCTGTCCGATTAGGGAGAACATGGACTGACTGTACCGGAGAACGCCTTGCCATTGCGGTCCTCGACCCCCTCGCGGCCAACGTGTCAGAGATTGTAACTTTCTCACTCGGAGAATAGTATTCTCCTTTTACTGGTAACAGTAGTCTTACCAAAAATTTGATCCGTCGGGAGTGCCGTGCAGCTGACCTTCGACGCTGACGTCGAGGCCTTCCGTGCGGAGTTCGTCGCGTTCCTCGACGAGCACCTGCCCGCGGATGCCGAGGCGCTCGAACGCTCGGGATCCAGCAGCCACGTGCCGGACTGGGCTCGGCGTTGGCAGCGGCTGATGTTCGACAACGGCTGGCTGCTGCCGGGTTATCCGCCCGAGTTCGGTGGCCGCAACGCCACAATCCTGCAGCAGTACGTCCACCAGGAGGAACTGGCGCGCCGTCGCTGCTACCTCACCTTCAATCCGCAGGGTGTCGGCATCATCTCGGCATCGTTGATCTCGTTCGGTACGCCCGAGCAGCAGCGCCGGTGGGCCGTCCCGATTCTGCGCGCCGAAATGACCGCATCGCTTGGCATGAGCGAGCCCGGCGCGGGATCCGACCTCGCTTCGTTGCGCACCCGCGCCGACATCGACGGTGACGAGTTCGTGGTCAATGGGCAGAAGGTGTGGACCTCCGGCGCCCACCACGCTGACGTGCTGCTGACTTTCGTTCGTACTGATCCCAATGCCGCCAAGCACAAGGGCATCAGCGTGCTGATGATCCCGACCGATCTGCCCGGCGTGGTGCGTCGGCCGTTCGCTTCGATGTGCGATGAGAGCGACGTGGACTTCAACGAGGTCTTCTTCAACGACGTCCGGGTGCCCGCCGAGAACCTCGTCGGTCCGCTGAACGGAGGTTGGCAGGTGGCCAGCGGTTCACTGGGCCATGAGCGGAACATGTTGTGGCTCAGCTATGCCGACCGATTGGAGGAACTCGTCGAGGACCTCCGACCGGCCAGTGCGCTGGACCGTGACCGGTACGCCACTCTGGTCATGGACAACCAGGCCCTTCGTCTGCTGGGCTCCGTGGCGCTGGCGCGCGCGGCACGCGGCGACGAGGACGTGTCCGCGCTCTCCGTCCTCAAGCTCTTCGGATCCGAAGCTTCCCAAGCGGCATCCGAGCATGCGCTGGCCGCGGCCGGCGCCGACGCCCTCGCCTCGCCGGGCTTCTCCGGGCACTACAGCGCGCACCACCTCGACCTGTACCGCAGGGCTGGTTCGAGCGCTACGCGCGCACGTTCGGCGGCACCATCGCAGGCGGCACATCCGAGATTCAACGCAACATCATCGCCCAGCGCCTGCTGGGCCTACCCCGCAATTAGGAACCGACGTGTACATCGAATACGAAGTCGCCGACAAGATCGCGACCATCACGCTGAACCGGCCAGAAGCCGCCAACGCCCAGAACATCGAGTTCCTCGATGAGCTGGACGCGGCGTGGACACGGGCAGCGGGGGCCCGCGACCGTGCGTGTTTGCACCCAACACGCCGGGCGATCTCAGCGGATCGCGCACGCTCACGCTGCGCGAGCGCGACATAACTGCCGATCGACACGCGCCACGAACTCCCGGGGTCGATACCGGACGTCGTCGAACACAATCGGGATGACCGTCCAGCCCACATCCTGCAGCGCGAGTTGACGCCTCCGATCGTTGCGCAAGCGCGGCTGGTTCGCTATGCCAGTCGATTCCGTCGTATTCGACCGCGATGCGTTGTCCTCGGCCATGCGAAGTCCAACCGACGCAGATCGTTGTTGCCGTCAACAACCTCGAACTGCAATTCCGGAATCGGTAGTCCACCATCGATCATCGCGAGGCGCGCTTCGCTCTCCATCGGTGACTCCGCGCGCTCGTCGGCCAGCGGGAGCAATTCGCGGACCGCCACGATCCCGCGACGTCCGGCCTGTTGAATTGCGGCGCGCCATATCTCGCCCCTCGGTGCATGTACCGGACCGCAGAGCGGCGTCGAGGGTTGCCAGCGCACGGGGACGGCGCAACGCTCGAGCCACTTCAACAGCCGTCCACGCGGGTGACGTGGCCGGCCGCTCGTTCTGCTGCACGAGCGGGGCGCCGTCGCGACGATGCACCACAAGACCGTCGACCGGACGCAACTGGCGACGCGCCGGATTGAGCACATGGATGTCGGCGGGCTGTTCGGTGTCGAAGCCGAACACCGCCGCGGCTGTTCCCAGGCAGATCGCGACGGTAGTGCCGCATGACAGGTCGAGTCCGCGCAGCCGTAACTCATCTGACGGCTCACCGAGGCAATAGACGCCATGCCAAATCCGCTCGGCATGTGTGGCTTTCAGGACGGTCTCGAATTCGTATCGCGAAATCAACGCCAGAATCTGGCCGCTGGTGGCCACCCCGCCCTGCCGATCGAATAGACGCTGCACCGATTTGTTCACAGCGTGAAATGGTCGATGTGGTCAGGCGTGCATCGGCGCCGCTGAGCTCAAGTTGTGGATAAGCACGCGATTGTGCACGCCGCAGGCGGCGCGAGCGTGCGTGGAGTGCTGAACTTCCGCGGCGGGTGGTGTGCAGACACGCACGGTCGCGCAATCCTGGGGTCTAGAGGTGGGCGAGGCGGGGGACCGAGCCGCGAGCCCTTAGCCCGGCCCCAGCCCTACGCGTGAGTTCCTTTGAGCTGCCGAGCAACCCGTCGAGGACCAGCGCGCGCTCGATGTGGTGGTGCAGCTCGTGCTCGGCGGTGAAGCCGATACCGGCCAGCACCTGCTGGCAGTGTCGGGCCGCGGTGAGCGCGGCCTTGCCCGCCGCCGCCTTGGCCAGCAGCGCGGTCAGATCGGGATTGTCGTCGCCGGGCAGGCTCAGCGTCGCCTCGGCGCCTTCGATGGCCACCAGCGTCTCGGCCAGTCGGTGCCGCACCGCCTGGAAGGACGCGATCGGCCGGCCGAACTGCACCCGGTCCAGCGCGTGCTGGCGGGCCAGAGCCAGCATTGCTCGTGCCGAACCGACCAGCCACCAGCCGACGGCACGACGGGCGTCGGGCAGCCGCGGATGCCCGCCCTCGTCAACCCGGCGCAGTGGCAGCCCGCCCAGAGCCGTGCTGTCGTCGGCAGCGGCGTAGTCCCACACCACCCAGCCGCCGCCTGCGTACGGCAGCGCGGGAGTCATGCCTTCGTCGGGACTGGAGGCCAGCAGCACTACGTCGTTGAGAACCGAGGCGTGCGAACCTGTTTCGCCCAGCAGCCGGAACACCAGCGGTATGGCCACCTCGGACATGTCGGACAGCATCTCGGCCCAGCCCAGCTCGGCAAGCGCCGCGTCCAGTTCGGCGCCGGAGGTCGACAGCATCGTCTTGCGCAGGCCGTCTTCGAGCAACTCGAGAGATTCTGCGTCCCATTCCGGACCTGATTGTCCAGCCATGATCACTCCTTCCCGAGGTCGAGCAGTCGGCGGGCGATGATGTTGCGCTGCACCTCGGCGGTGCCGCCGTAGATCGTGGCCGCCCGCGAATACAGGTATTCGGTGCGCCATTCGGTGTCGTCGAGCTCGATGACACCGGGCAGCAGCTCGCGCGCGGTGTCGTAGAGCCGCTGTTCGGCGCCGGCCAACAACACCTTGTCGATCGACGTGTCCGCCCCCAGCTTGTTGCCGTCGGCCAGCCGGAGCTGGGTGGCCCGGGACCGGCAGCGCAACGTGTGCAGCGCGAGATATGCCTCGCCCAGATCCGAATCCGCGCGCCTGGCCGAGGTTTTTGACCTCTCCGATCAGCGCGTCGAACCGTGAGTACAGGTAGGCGATGCGCTGCCAGAAACACGTCGAGCGCTCGTAGGGCAGCAGGTCCATCGCGAGTTGCCAGCCGTCGCCGGGGTTTCCGAGCATGCGGTCGGCGGGCACCGCCACGTCGTCGAAGTAGACCTCGCAGAACTCGTCGACGCCGTGCATCGTGCGCAGCGGGCGAACGTCGATGCCCGGACTGTCCATGTCGACGAAGAAAGCGGTGATCCCGGAATGGCCCGGCCCGGTCCGGGTGAGCAGGACGCAACGCTTCGCGTACTGCGCGAAGCTGGTCCACACCTTCTGACCGTTGATCACCCACTCGTCATCACGCTGTTCGGCACGCGTGCTCAGCGATGCCAGGTCACTGCCAGAGCCCGGCTCGGAGAAGCCCTGGCACCAGGTCTCCTGGCCGGACAGCAGCCGCGGCACCATCTCGGCGGCGAGTTCGGGTCGCGCGTAGTCGATCATCGTCGGGGTCAGCACCTCGAGCATCGAGTACGGGCCGGGGTCGTCGAGACGGCGGCCGACGACCTCCTCGCCGACGATCGCGCGCAGGATCATCGGCCCGCCGAGACCGCCTGCGGATTCGGGCCAGCCCCAGCGCATCCAGCCCGCGTCGTAGAGCTCGCGCAACACGCGGGCGTGCTGCGCGTGATGTGCGTCGAGCGAGTGGTCGCCGGGCGGCGGCGTCAGGTCGTGGCTGTCCAGCCACGACGACCAGCTGCGACCTGAACTCGGCGACCGTCTCGAACTCGGTGCCGGCCGTCAGTTCGCTGGTCATCCGGGCTCCGGAGCCGCCCCGGCGGCGACATCGGGCTCCGGCCGGCCGATCGCGTGCGGGCGACCGGAGTCGTGCTCGCCGCTGCGCCGGATGAACGTCATGGCGCGGGTCTTCAGCCGCCAGCCGTCATCGGTGCGCACGTAGGTGTCGTTGTAGTAGCCGATGCGCATGTCGTGTTTGGAGTGCTCGATGAAGCACAACGGCTGGGTCCCGGTGGCGGTGTCCGGGTTGTCGGGATCGAGGTCGATCAGCGCGGTGCCCGTCATGAACAGGCCCTTGGGCGCGGCGTCGACCAGTTCGGGAAAACGGGCCAGCGTATAGGTGGAGCCGAACGCGCTGTAGGTGCCGTCCGGGGTGAACACGGAGATCAGCCCGTCGATGTCGCCCTGCGTGATCGTGACCGCGTACTTGGCGAGCAGTCTGCTGGATCTCGACGAGGTCGTCAGTTCGTGGCTGAGGCCGCAGGCCGGTTTGCTGGGTCATGTCGGAAGACCTTACCGCCCTTCATTACAAAGTTGACGTCTCGTGTAACGGTGATATCGGCCAGCGGATCTCCGGGCACGGCGATGATGTCGGCGAGGTACCCCTCGGCGATGCGGCCGAGGTCCGGTTTGTCGATCAGGTCGGCGGCGACCACGGTGGCCGCGCGCAGCACCGCAGCGGGCGGCATGCCCCAATCGACGAGCGTGACGAGTTCGTCGGCGTTCTTGCCGTGCGGGATCGCCGGAGCATCGGTGCCGACGGCGATCTTCACGCCGGCCTCGTAGGCGGCCTTGATCGACGTGCGCGCCTTGGGGAACATCTCGGCGGCCTTGTCCTGCAACTCCTTCGGAGCCTTCGACACGTCCATCGCCTCGGCCAGCCGACGGGTGGTCACCAGGAACCGGTCGTTGTCGACCAGCATCTGGATCGCCTCGTCGTCCATCAGGAAGCCGTGCTCGATGCAGTCGATTCCGCACGCGACGGCGTGCTTGACCGCTTCCGCGCCGTGGGTGTGCGCGGCGACCTTGCAGGCCGCGCCGGTGCGCCTCGTCGACGATCGCGCGCAGCTCCTCGTCCGAATAGTGTTGTGCGCCAGCTTCTCCGGTCAGCGACATCACGCCGCCGGAGACGCACACCTTGATCAGCTGCGCGCCGTGCTTGATCTGGTAGCGCACCGCCTTGCGGATCTCGTCGACGCCGTTGGCGATGCCCTCCTCGACCGTCAGCTCGAGCGCGCCCGGCATGAACGCGGCGAACATCGTCGGGTCGAGGTGCCCGCCGGTCGGCGTGATGGCGTGACCGGCAGGCACAACCCGCGGCCCGTCGATCCAGCCCGCGTCGATGGCCTTGCCGAGCGCGACGTCGAGCAGGTAACCGCCGGTCTTGACGAACAATCCGAGATTGCGCACGGTGGTGAACCCCGCACGCAGCGTGCGCCGGGCGTTGCCGACGGCCCGCAGCACCCGGGTCGCGGGATCGTCCTGCACCTGGGACAGGCCGGGGTTTCGCCGCGCCCACCCATCAGCAGGTTGACCTCCATGTCCATCAGGCCGGGCAGCAGGATGGCGTCACCGAGATCGATGACGTCTGATCGTCGGTGCCGACTTGCGGTCCCTCGCCGACGGCGACGATCCGGTCGTCCTCGATGCGGACGATTCCCGGCCGGACGATCTCGCCGGCGTCGACGTCGAGCAGACCCGCGGCTTTGAGGGTCAGACGGCACTCAGACCACCGGCTCCTTGATAGTCGATGTAGGCGGCGCCGCTGTCGAGGACGCGGGGCTGCTTCCACACCTCGACCGGGAAGCTCACCATGACGATCGACTGCATCAGGTGGACCAGCGCCTTGGCGTCCTCGGGCATTCCCTTGAGCGGGAAGCGGGCGTCGCAGTAGACCATGATGTCCTCGAGCCGGGGCCATGCCGGCGTCGTAGAACTCCTGCATCTCGGCCATCGTGGAGGTCAGCCGCTTCTGGTAGCGCTCCTCTTCGGTCGGCAGGCACCAGTCGGTGAACCGCTCCAGGTCGGCGAATTCCTCTGGCAGCTTAGACATTGATGGCATCCTTCGTCGGCTTGGCGGTCGGCCGCGCCGTGGCCGTTGGCCATTGCCCTTCTTCCGCTCTTGTAGCGGTCGACGTACTTATGCCGGTGTGGTGCAGGTGGCGCAGCAGGATCTCCTGGTCGCACAGCGGGAAGTCGAGTGACGGCGCGGGTGCCGATCTGCGTCTGCGTGGCTTCCAGCGTGTTGGCGTCCTGGAACGCGTACTCCTTGAACGTCACTGCGGCCAGTTCCTGGGAGAGTCGTTCGCGCAGGTTTTTCGGCGGCACGAAGTACAGGTCGGCCTCGAAGATGTGCGTGTCCACACCGGTCGGCCAGTAGTTGTACGTCAGGTACCAGCCCGGCGCCCAGAACAGCAGCGTGAAGTTCGGGAAGAACTCGAACGAGTCCTGGCCCCAGGTCTTGTGGCGGCCGGGGTTGATCGCCGGCGGCAGCTCGTCGGGCAGGATGCCCTTGATGTCCGGGCGGTCCCACGGCCCGAACAGGCCGCTGTGCAGGATCCGCTCGATGGGCTTGACCATGTTCAGGTCCTTCGGCGGGCTCATGCCGCCCCAGGACGAGATCATCGAGTGCTCGCCCTTGATGTCGTAGTGCAGCGCCTCGAAGCCGAACTTGGCCAGCTTCTCGGCTTCCTCCTTCTCCGCCTGCTTCATGTGCAGGATCGGTGCGTGGTAGAACTCGACGAACGCGTCGATGAACAGCTTCCAGTTCGACGTTGACCTCGGCGCGGTAGCTGTAGTGCTCGGTCATCTCGTGGAAGGGATAGCCCTCGAGGCCCTTGGCCGAAGTCGCCCAGATAGTCCTCGAGCGAGCTCCGCGTCGTCGTCGAAGTTGACGAAGATGAAGCCTTCCCACACCTCGCAGCGCACCGGCTTGAGCGGGTAGTCGGCCTTGTCGACGTCGAAGAACTCGCTCCTCCTGCTGGATGAAGGTCAGGTCGCCCTTGAGGTCGTAGCGCCAGGCGTGGTACTTGCAGATGAACTGACGGCAGGTGCCCGAGACTTCTTCGCCGGGATAGTCGTTCCACACCAGCTTGTTGCCGCGATGGCGGCACATGTTGTAGAAGGCACGGATCTGGTCGCCGTCGTTGACGATGATCGACCGACGTGCCCGGGCCGACCGACGGCAGCTCGCGGGTGAAGTAGCTGCCCTTCTTGGGAAGTCAGTTCGACCCGCCCGATGTTGCAGCCAGGTCTTGCTGAAGATGGCCTGCTGCTCCAGCTTCCAGTGCTCGGGATCGATCGAGTCGTTGTAGTCGACCGGCGCGGTGCCGAGTTCCGGCCAGTTCTCGGTCCAGCTGCCGGCGTCCGGCTTCGGGAAGAAATGCCACGGTTGTCTACCTCTCTCTGCATTTCGAGGTCGGGTTCGACGCCAAAAGTGTTGATGGCCATGGCGAGTGCGCCATAGCAGCCGATGGTGAAGACGAGATCCATGCGCTGGTGCTCGTCGAGGTGCTCCGACGAGCGACGCCCATGTCGCGTCGGAGATCTCCGACTTGTCCTCGAGTTCATCGACGGCCGCAAGGACGGCACGGTCGAGTTCGTCGGTCGGCCTCGCCGCGCTGGATGCCGTCGATGACGTCGTCGGACAGCCCGGCCTCGCGGCCCATGCGGACGTGATGGCGCCATTCGTACTCGCAGTTTCGCCGATGCGCCACCCGCAGGACCGCGAGCTCGCGCAGCCGGGCCGGCAGCGTGCGAGCTGAACATGCAGGTGGATGTTGAAGCGCAGGAAGCCTGGTCAGCGTCGGGATGGCGCACCAGCGTCGCCAGCAGATTGCCCGCCGCCTCGGGTTGCGGCGCTCCGGGGGCAGCATGCCCGACAGCGCGTGGTCGACGGCCTCGTCCCACTGGTCCGCGGGGAGCGGGGGCACGCGCACCGGGCGCTTCCTCTCGTTCACGAGAATCAGATTCTCATATTTCGCCAATAGATTTCCACCTTTCTCGCGGATGGTCAATCCCGCTTGTCAGATGTGCCGGTCAACGCCCTGCCACTTAGATCCCAACTGTCCTGCAAGGAGGCCATGCGGACCGTTTCGGACGTTGATTCTCTCGGCAAGAGAAGCTAGTTTCCTCAGATAGAGAACACCACTGGGTAACTAGTGTTGGTGCCATCAAGGATTTCGACGGAGGGAACAGGCGTGAACAAAGAAGACATGATCCTGATCAGCGTTGATGATCACATCGTCGAGCCGCCGGACATGTTCAAGAACCATCTGCCCAAGAAGTACCTGGACGAGGCGCCGCGGCTGGTGCACAACCCCGACGGCTCGGACACCTGGCAGTTCCGCGACATCGTGATCCCGAACGTGGCGCTGAACGCGGTGGCGGGCCGGCCCAAGGAGGAGTACGGCCTGGAGCCCCAGGGTCTGGATGAGATCCGGCCGGGTTGCTACAAGGTCGACGAGCGGGTCAAGGACATGAACGCCGGCGGCATCCTGGGGTCGATGTGTTTCCCGTCGTTCCCGGGCTTCGCGGGCCGGTTGTTCGCCACCGAGGATCACGGAGTTCTCGCTGGCGCTGGTGCAGGCCTACAACGACTGGCATGTCGAGGAGTGGTGCGGGGCCTATCCGGCGCGGTTCATCCCGATGACGTTGCCGGTGATCTGGGATGCCGAGGCGTGCGCCGAGGAGATCCGGCGCAACGCCAAGCGCGGTGTGCACTCGTTGACGTTCACCGAGAACCCCGTCGGCGATGGGGTATCCGCGCTTCCACGACTTCGACTACTGGAAGCCGATGTGGGAGGCGCTGGTCGACACCGACACCGTGCTCAACGTGCACATCGGGTCCTCGGGTCGGTTGGCGATCACCGCCCCGGATGCGCCGATGGACGTGATGATCACGCTGCAGCCGATGAACATCGTGCAGGCCGCCGCGGATCTGTTGTGGTCCAAGCCGATCAAGGAGTACCCGGATCTGAAGATCGCCCTGTCCGAGGGCGGCACCGGCTGGATTCCGTACTTCCTGGAGCGCGCCGATCGCACCTATGAGATGCACTCGACGTGGACGGGGCAGGACTTCGGCAAGCAGAAGCCTCGGAGGTGTTCCGCGATCACTTCCTGACCTGCTTCATCTCCGATCACGTTGGGGTGCAGCTGCGCAACGATGTCGGTATCGACAACATCTGCTGGGAAGCCGACTATCCGCACAGCGACTCGATGTGGCCGGGTGCCCCCGAGCAGCTCGACGAGGTGCTCAAGGAGCACAACGTGCCCGACGACGAGATCAACAAGATGACCTACGAGAACGCGATGCGCTGGTATCACTTCGACCCGTTCACCCACATCACGCAGGGAACAGGCCACCGTCGGCGCGCTGCGCAAGGCCGCCGAAGGCCACGACGTATCCATCCAGGCGCTGAGCAAGCACGAGCACGGCGGCGCCAACTTCGCCGACTTCGCGGCCAACGCCAAGGAACTGACCGGCAACAAGGACTGAGTCCAAGTCCGACTTCGGCGTGCCTGGTAGCGCTCAGCGCGTGTCCTGATGTCGCCGCCAGGCGGCTCCGGCCGAGTACGCCGAAATCGTCATGCAATCCAGAGGAGATGCACGTGTCCGGCGGTATGAGTTTCGAGCTGACCGAGGATCAGGAGACTGATCCGTCAGGTCCGTCGCCGAGCTGTGCAGCAAGTTCGACGACCAGTACTGGATGCGAGAAGGACCAGGCGCACGAATTCCCGCAGGAGTTCTACGACGCGATCGCCTCGGGCGGCTGGCTGGGCATGACCATCCCGGAGGAGTACGGCGGCCACGGGCTGGGCATCACCGAGGCCACCCTGCTACTCGAAGAGGTCGCGCGGTCCGGGGCGGCGATGAACGGCGCCAGCGCTATCCACCTGTCCATCTTCGGGATGCAGCCCGTCGTCAAACACGGCTCCGACGAACTCAAGGCCGCGCACACTGCCGCGCATCGTCAACGGCGACCTGCACGTCTGCTTCGGCGTCACCGAACCCGGTGCGGGGCTGGACACCTCGCGTATCACCACCTTCGCCAAGCGCGAGGGCGACAAGTACCGCATCAACGGCCGCAAGGTGTGGATCTCCAAGGCGCTGGAGTCCGAGAAGATCCTGCTGCTGACCCGGACCACGCCGTACGACGAGGTCACCAAGAAGACCGACGGGATGACCCTGTTCCTGACCGATCTCGACCGCGACCACGTCGACATCCGGCCGATCAAGAAGATGGGCCGCAACGCCGTGAGCTCCAACGAGGTGTTCATCGACGACCTCGATCGTGCCGTGTCGAGGACCGTGTCGGCGAGGAGGGCAAGGGGTT
Organism: uncultured Actinomycetota bacterium; assembly: GCA_963805835.1. Lineage (GTDB taxonomy): Bacteria > Actinomycetota > Actinomycetes > Mycobacteriales > Mycobacteriaceae > Mycobacterium. The sequence continues at coordinate 245,599 of CAWDVX010000006.1, forward strand.
CAAGTACATCCTCGACGGGCTGAACCCGGAGCGGATGCTGATCGCCGCCGAGGCGCTGGGTATCGGGCGTGTGGCGTTGGAGAAGGCGGTCAAGTACGGCAACGAGCGGGTGGTGTTCAACCGGCCGATCGGCATGAACCAGGGTCTGCAGTTCCCGCTCGCGGACTCGCTGGCGCGCCTGGATGCCGCCGAGCTGGTGCTGCGCAAGGCCACCTGGCTCTACGACAACGGCAAAGCCGTGCGGGCGCGAGGCGAACACCGCCAAATATCTCTGCGCCGACGCCGGGTTCGGCGCCGCCGACCGCGCACTGCAGACTGCACGGCGGCATGGGCTACTCCGAGGAGTACCACGTGTCGCGTTACTTCCGCGAGTCGCGGCTGATGAAGATCGCGCCCGTCAGCCAGGAGATGATCCTGAACTTCCTCGGCGAACACGTACTCGGACTTCCCCGTAGATTGAGATGTTGAGATGGAGAGCTACTGATGGGCTACTTCGACCTGACCGGGCGCGCGGCACTGGTCACCGGTGCCGGCGCGGGCGGTGGCATCGGGGCAGCGGTAGCGGCTGCGCTGGCCGAAGCGGGGGCCGCCGTCCTCGTCACCGATATCAATGCCGACGCGGCATCGGCTGTGGCGGAACGCATCCGCGCGAACGGCGGCAAGGCTGACTCGTGTGCGCTCGACGTGAGTGATCGTGGCGCCGCCGACGCGGCGGCCGCGCAGGCTGCGGGGCTCGGCGGCGGAGCGCTGCACATCCTGGTCAACAACGCCGGTGTCACGTCGCCTGCGATGTTCCGCAAGCTGACGGATGAGACGTTCCGGTTGACGTTCGACATTCACGTCATGGGCACATTCCACTGCACCCAGGCCGCCTTGCCGCACATTCCGACCGACGGCACCGGCCGCGTCATCAACGTGACGTCGGCGGCCGGGCTCACCGGAACACTTGGCCAGGTCAACTACTCCGCGGCGAAGGCCGGCCTCATCGGCTTCACGAAGTCACTGGCTCGCGAGCTGGCCCCGAAGAACATCATGGTGAACGCCCTTGCGCCGCTTGCCGCGACGCCCATGACGGAGACCATCCGCACCAACGAGAAGTTCTCCGCCAACATGATGAACCGCATCCCGCTCAAGCGGTGGGCCGAACCGTCCGAGGAGATTGCGGGTGCGTTCGTCTTCATGGCCTCCGATGCGGCGTCGTACATCACCGGACAGGTGCTGCCGGTCGACGGCGGCATGGTTATGTGACCACATGACAGAATCCTGCTACCGCACCGCTGGCCGGTGTCACGGTCGTTGCGATGGAGCAGGCTGTCGCCGCCCCGATGTGTACCCGCGTGCTCGCCGATTTCGGTGCGCGCGTGATCAAGGTGGAGAACCCCAACGGCGGCGACTTCGCCCGCGCCTACGACGACGTCGTCAACGGCCCCGGCGGCCTCGCCGCGCACTTCGTGTGGTGCAACCGCGGCAAGGAATCGGTCACCCTGAACACGAAGTCGCCGCAGGGGATGGACCTGCTGCACCGGCTTCTCGACCGCGCCGATGCGTTCGTCTCCAACCTCGCACCGGGATCCACCGCCCGGCTGGGCATCTCCGCCGCCGACCTGGCGCAGCGCCACCCCAACGTCATTCCCGTCGAGATCGACGGTTACGGACCCGGCGGACCCATCTCGCATAAGCGCGCGTACGACCTTCTGGTGCAAGCGGAATCGGGTTCGTGCGCCATCACCGGCTATCCCGGTATGCCCGCCAAGCCCGGGCCCGCGATGGCCGACTTCACCACGGGCCTGTACGCCGCGATCTCGATTCTGGCGCTGTTGTTCGCGCGGGGGAGACGTCCAGACGGAGCCGCGGCGCCCTCGGTCGAACTGAGCCTGTTCGACGTGATGACCGATGTGATGGGCTACGCGCTGACCTACACCCAGCATTCGGGCATCGACCAGCAGCCCCTTGGTGTCGGATCGCCCGCGGTCGCGCCCTACGGCGCGTTTCCGACCCGCGACGGTCAGACCGTGGTGCTCGGGACGACGAACGATCGCGAGTGGCAGCGGGTCGCCCGGGAGATCATCGATCGGCCCGACCTGGCCGACGATCCGCGGTTCGCCACCAATCCCGGGCGCTGCGCGCACAGGGAGATCCTGGACGAGGCCATCGGATCCTGGTGTGCTACAGCATGATCTCGCCGATATCCAGAAGACCGCCGATGCAGCCGGCATCGGAAACTCGCGCTACAACCTGCCCAGCGAGGTGGTCGTGCATCCTCAGTTGGCCGCGCGCGACCGCTGGCGCACGGTACGCACGTCGGCGGGCGACATTCAGGCGTTGCGGCCGCCGCCGGTGATCAGTGGATTCGAACAGCCGATGGGTGCGGTGCCCGGGCTGGGAGAGCACACGGACGCTGTCCTTGGCGAATTAGGTTTGACCGCAGACGAAATCAGCCGGCTTCGCGCCGAGGGTGTGATCGGGCAGGCGTACTCGTGAGCTGAGGAACAGGTGCTGCTGACGTCACGGACGACGATGGCGTTCGCACGCTCACACTGAACCGGCCCGATCGCAAGAATGCGCTCAACGCGCGGTTGTGGGAAGAGCTGGCCGACGCCCTGCGCGACGCCGCGCGAGACACCGAGTTGCGAGCGCTGGTGATCACGGGTGCGGGCGGGGCGTTCTGCTCCGGTGCAGACATTTCCACAGGCGAGGACATTCATCCCCGGCACAAGCTGCGGCGGCTCACCGAAGTCGCACTCGCATTGCACGAGCTGACCGTCCCCACCATCGCCAAGGTGAACGGTGTGGCCGTGGGCGCGGGGTGGAACCTCGCGCTCGGCTGCGATTTCGTCGTCGCGACGCCCGAATCCAGGTTCTGCCAGATCTTCGCCAAGCGCGGCCTGTCGGTCGATCTCGGCGGGTCGTGGCTGTTGCCCAAGCTCGTCGGTCTACAGCAGGCCAAGCGGTTGGTGCTGCTGGCCGACATGATCGACGCCGAAGAGGCGCGGTCGCTGGGTCTGGTCACGTGGATCAAGGCGGCCGACGAGATCGACGCGTTCGTCGCCGACCTTGCGAACCGCCTCGCCGCGGGCCCACCGTTCGCGCTCGCGCAGAGCAAGGCCCTGCTCAACGACGGCGCCGCCGTGACATTGCGCGAAGCGCTGGCAAACGAGGCCCGAGCGCAGCCGGGAAACTTCGCCACTGCAGACTCGACGGAGGCGTACTCCGCGTTCGCGCAGAAGCGCGACCCGGCGTTCACCGGCCAATGGGCAGTACCAAGATCGGAGAAGTGAAGATGCGCGAAACGGTCATCGTCGAGGCGGTGCGCACCCCGGTCGGGAGGCGCAACGGCGGACTGTCGGACATGCACGCCGCAGACCTGTCCGCGATCGTCCTCAACGCGCTGATGGAGCGCGCGGGCGTCGATCCCGACATCATCGACGACGTGGTGTGGGGCTGTGTCTCCCAGGTCGGCGACCAGTCCAGCAATATCGGCCGCTACGCGGTGCTGGCCGCGGGCTGGCCCGAGCACATCCCGGGCACGACGGTCAACCGCGCGTGCGGCTCCAGCCAGCAGGCGCTCGACTTCGCGGTGCAGGCGGTGATGTCGGGTCAGCAGGACGTCGTCGTCGCCGGCGGCGTCGAGGTGATGAGCCGGGTTCCGCTGGGGTCGGCACGGGCCAGCGGCATACCGTACGGCCCGAAAGTCCTTGAGCGGTATGCCGATTTCTCGTTCAACCAAGGCATCTCCGCGGAGATGATCGCCCAGAAGTGGGGCTTCTCGCGGACCCGGCTCGACGAGTACTCGGTGCGCTCACACGAACTGGCGGCGGCCGCGCAGGATAACGGCGCGTTCGAGACCCAGATCATGCCGGTGTTCACCGACGGCGAGCCGGTCGTCGCCGATGAGGGGGTTCGACGGGGGAGCACCGTCGAGAAGCTGGCAGGGCTGAAGCCGGCGTTCAAGGAGGACGGCGTCATCCACGCGGGCAACTCGTCGCAGATCTCCGACGGTGCAGCCGCGCTGTTGGTGATGCCCGCGGAGAACGCGCTGGCGATGGGGCTTCGGCCGATCGCCAGCTACCGTGCCGGCGCGGTCACCGGGGCCGACCCGGTGCTGATGCTGACGGGCCCGATTCCGGCCACCGAGAAGGTGCTGCACAAGGCGGGCGTCACGATCGACGAGGTCGGCGTCTTCGAGGTCAACGAGGCGTTCGCGCCGGTGCCGTTGGCGTGGTTGGCCGAAACCGGCGCCGACGAAGCGAAGCTCAACCCGCTCGGCGGGGCGATCGCGCTCGGCCACCCGCTCGGTGCCTCGGGGGCAGTGCTGATGACTCGCATGATCAATCACATGCGCGACAACGGAATTCGCTACGGGCTGCAGACCATGTGCGAAGGCGGCGGTACCGCCAACGCCACTCTGGTAGAACTCATCGCTTAGAAAGCCACTCAGCCTAGGACGGAAACGAAGACCGTGCGCAGAGATCTCTTCACCGAAGACCACGAAGCCTTCCGCGAGCTGGCCCGCGGCTTCGTCGAGAAGGAGGTGGTTCCGCACTATCCCGAATGGGAGAAGGGCGGCCGGATGCCTCGTGACGTCTTCAAGCACATGGGGTCGCTGGGCATGCTGGGAATGGCCATCCCCGAGGAGTACGGCGGGGGCGGCGCACCGGACTACCGCTACAACGTCGTCCTGCAGGAAGAGGCGGCGCGGGCGCTGGTCACGCTGTCGACGGTGCGCACCCAGCTCGAGGTGATCCTGCCGTACTTCCTGCACTACGCGAACGAAGAGCAACGCAAGCGATGGTTCCCGGGGCTCGCTGCGGGCACCCTGCTGACGGCGGTTGCGATGACCGAACCCGGCACGGGTTCCGATCTGGCGGGTATGCGCACCACGGCCGTGCGCGACGGCTCAGGGGACGGGGACTGGATCCTCAACGGCGCCAAGACCTTCATCACCGGTGGCATGCAGGCAGACCTGGTGATCGTCGTGGCACGCACGGCGACCGACCCGGACAACCGTCGCAAGGGGCTCACGCTGTTCGTCGTCGAGGACGGTATGCCCGGCTTCACGCGCGGTCGCGAGCTGGAGAAGATGGGCTGCAAGGTGCAGGACACCGCCGAGCTGTCCTTCGTCGACGTGCGGGTGCCGAACGCCAACGTGCTGGGGGAGGAGGGCGAGGCGTTCGGCTATCTCGGGCCACAACCTGCCGCAGGAGCGACTCACGGTCGCCGTCGGATCGGTGTCGCAGGCGCGCTCGGCGATCGCTGCGGCGATCGACTACACCAAGAATCGCAAGGCGTTCGGCACCCCGGTCGCCTCGTTCCAGAACACGAAGTTCGAGCTGGCGTCGTGCTCGACGGAGGTCGAGGCGGCCCAGGCCATGCTGGACCGGGCGGTGACGTTGCACGTCGAGGGCGAGCTGACGGCGGCCGACGCGGCCCGGGTGAAGCTGTTCTGCACCGAGATGCAGCAGCGGGTCGTGGACCGCTGCCTGCAGCTGTTCGGCGGATACGGCTACATGATGGAGTATCCGATCGCCCGGCTGTACACCGATGCGCGGGTGGCCCGGATCTATGCCGGGACCAGCGAGGTGATGAAGGTGATCATCGCCAAGTCGCTGGGCCTCTGACGCCCCTGACCTGGCGATTTCGGTGTGTTGAGTCGCGCTGAGCGCGACCCGCTACACCCAAATCACGCAAAACCTTGTCACAACGGGCAAACCTACCTACTGTGTGTTCACTAGGTTGGTTCAACGAAGGAGCCTCGTGTCAGCCCCAGAGTCCTCGGCCCTTCGCCCGAGCGTCCCCGGCGCTTCGGACGGCGGCCCACATCGCAGGCCCTATGACAGCCTGCTCGCCAAGGGCGAGGACCGCAGGCAGCGGATACTCGCTGTCGCTGAGCGGCTACTGGCGCGCAACGGCTGGCGTAACACCTCGCTGGCGCAGATCGCCAAGGAAGCCGGAGTGACACCGGCCGGGTTGTTGCACCACTTCGAATCCAAGGAGCAGTTGCTCAACGCGGTTCTCGACGCCCGCGACGCCGACGACGAGATCCACGCGGACTACCGCTCCGGTGATCTCGTCACGGAACTCAGCCGGGTGCCCGAGCGGTTCGACCGCGCTCCCGAACTCGTCGGCACTTTCACGGTCCTGCTGGTCGAGAACATCGCACCCGACGCGCCTCTGCACGACCGGCTGCACCATCGCTACCGCGAAGCGGTGAACATCATCATCGACCTCATCAAGCGGGGCCAGAGCAACGGCCGGTACCGCGCAGATTTCGACGCGGCCAGTAAGGCCGTCGAGATACTCGCCTTTATCAACGGAATGGAGACCTTATGGCTACTCGATCCCTCAATCCCGCTGACCGAGGTGTTCAAGGGGTACGCGGAGTCGCTGGGACGCGACTTGTCGCCGCGGAGCTCGACGTGAGGTACCGGCTCGACGTCGTCGCTCCGACCGCGCTCGACGCGGTGCGATACGCCGGCGGCTGGATCTTCGACCGGGTGATGGCCGGATGGGACGTCACCGTTCTCATCGGCAGCCAGGGCGATCTGCGACCGCTGCACATCCTCGGCGCGCAGACGCTGGATCTGGATTCGGTGCTGGAGGAGTGGGAGGACCGGCCGCACCCGCAGACCGTCGCCGTCGCCGCCGACCTCTTCGATCGCGACCCCCGCGTGCTCCAGCATGTGCGCAACGCGCTGGACCAGGGTGCCACCGAGGTGACGCTGTGGGGCGAGAAGCTGCCCGCGGAATTGGACGGCAGCGTCGACTCTGCTTCGCACCGCCTGAGCGCTGCGGCACGGGCGTTCAAGTCCCGCGCGCTTGCGGCGGCCAACGACCCTGGAGCCGATCACGTCGCCGACAGCGAGACCTTCCGGTGCGGAATGATGGCCTCCGTCGCCGCGGATCTGATCCCCGCCAGCTAGGTTTCCTCCGCGAAACTGAATTCCAGCAGCGAAAGTCCGAGTAGAGGCCTGCGGGAATACAGTTTCGCGCGAAAGAGTCAGGTGAGGTCGATCAGTACCTTGCCGATCGCGCGCCCGTCGGCGACATGCTTGAGCGCCTGAACGGTCTCGCTGAGGGGATAGACGGCGCCCACGTGGGGTCGCACCCGACCACTGACCAGATGGTCGCGCAACTCGTCCTCGTTGCGGGAGAATTCGTCAGGCGGGACATCCTGAAATTGGAAGCCCAGCAATGCAATCCCCTTGACCAGTACCAGGTTCAGCGGAATGCGGGGAATATCGCCGGAGGCAAAGCCCACGGTGACGAACCGTCCACCTCGCCGTAGCGAGCGAAGTGCGGGTTCGGACAGTGCGCCGCCCACCGGATCGACGACCGCAGTGGCGCCGTCGGGCAGGGCTTCGCGCAGCGCATCACGCAATGCCGTCGACCTGTGGTTGATCAGACGTCGTGCACCGTATGACGCTGCCACATCGAGCTTTTCGTCCGACGATGCTACCGCGGTGACCGACGCGCCGAGTTGCGCCGCGAGTTGAACGGCCGCCAGGCCGACGCCACCACCGGCACCCAGGACGACCACCTCGTCGCCCGATTGCACCCGTGCCACCGAACGCAGGGTGTGATATGCCGTGCGGTAGGCGACGCCGAACGCCGCAGCGGTGCGGTCATCGATGCCGTCGGGTATCGGGGCGAGCCCGGCTGTCGCGACGGTGACCTCCTCGGCGAACGCACCGTACATCCCGGTGCCGGTGACCCGGTCGCCTACCGCGAAACCAATTGCTTCCGAACCGGTTTCGACGATGACGCCGGCGAACTCGCTGCCCGGAACGAACGGGACGGGAACGCTGATCTGGTACTGGTTGGCGATCAGCAACACGTCGGGAAAGTTCACCGCGGCGGCGCCCACCCGGACGCGGACCTGTCCCGCGGCGACAGCCGGCGACTGCTGTTCTTCGATGCGGACTACGTCCGGCGGTCCGTACGCCGGGCATACCGCTGCTCTCACCGGTAGTCGCTGCTCTCGGCGAGATCGGCCGCCGACTTCATCAGCGACGTGATGACGGGCCCGTAGGCCAACAGCTTCTCGTCGTCGCCGGCGCGCTGAAATCCCTGCTCCAGCACGATCGCGAGCTTCCACTTGGCCAGCACCAGGTAGTAGTCGAGATCATCGACCTGCCGGCCGGACACCGTCGCATAGTGCTCGACGACCTCGGCACGGGAAGGCATTCCGCGCATGTCGACATAGCTCATCTCCGAGGAGCCTGGAGCGTCGGTGTCCTCCGGCCAACTCTGCACCATCCAGCCGAGATCCAGTTTCGGGTCGCCGACGGTGCCCATCTCCCAGTCGACGATGGCGGCCATCCGCGCCGGCGCGCCATGGCGGTACATCACGTTGGCGAACTGGTAGTCGCCGTGCATCAGCCCGGGGATGTAGTCGAGCGGACGGTGCGTGCGCAGCCAATCGGTCGCGGCGTCGAGGCCGTCGATCTCGCGACCCTTGATCCGTTCGAAGAAGGCGGTCCAGCGATCGACCTGGCGTTCATGGAATCCGTCCGGCCGGCCGAGGTCGTGCAGTCCCTTGGCCTTCCAGTCGACTTTGGACAGCAGCGCGATACCTTCTGCGAGTTGGTATGACAGCCCGGCACGCGCCGCCATGTCGCCGTCAAAGGGGTCCGGCCACTTGCCGTGCTGGTCCATCGGCGACCAGCCGTCGACAAACCCCATCAGATAGAACGGACGGCCGAGAACGGAGGGGTCCGGGCACACGCCGACGGCCGCGGTGTGCGGCACGTCGGTGCCGTCGAGGGCCTCGATGATCCGCCATTCCCGAAGGATGCCCTTGTCCCGGTCGGGTGGGGCTCCGGTGGGTGGCATGCGAAGGACGCACACGTTCTCGCCGCGGCGGATCTTGTAGATGACGTTCTGCGTGCCGCCGGAGAGGAAACTCGCCTCGCAGCGGCTCACCCTTTCCTGGCAGCGCGGCGCTGTCCATCCAGTCGGCGAGCCGCGCCAGATCAATTCGCGCCGGATCCTGCGCGGTGTCGATCCTTTGTTCGGTCACAGATTGCCCACCTCATTTTCTATGGTGGTCTCGAGGTAGCTCGCGTACTTTGCCCGCGCCGCTTCGCGTTTGCGCGGCTCCCATTCGGTGGGCCACGTGTCGTCGGTGGGCTGGTAGTCGCGCAGTACCTGCTTGGCCACCGTCGTCTTGTGTACCTCGGTGGGCCCGTCGGCAAGCCCCATCACGGCGGCGCCGGTGACCATCGCCGAGGAACGGCATCTCGTTGGTGACACCGAGTGCGCCGTGTACTTGCATTGCGCGCCAGGCGATATCGTGCAGCACGGTCGGCATGGCGACCTTCACCGCGGCGATGTCCTTGCGCACCTTCTTGTAGTCGTTGTACTTGTCGATCTCCCAGGCGGTGTAGAGCACCATGAGCCGGAACTGCAGCAGCTGTGCATACGAGTCGGCGATGTAGCCCTGGACGAACTGCTTGTCCGACAGGCGGCTGCCCTGCGTCTCGCGACTCAGTGCGCGTTCGCACATCATGTCCAGCGCCCGTTGCGACATGCCGATGGTCCGCATCGCGTGGTGAATGCGCCCGCCGCCGAGACGGGTCTGCGCGATGACGAATGCCTGCCCCTCGCCGCCGAGCAGTGCCTCGGCGGGCACCCGCACGTTGTCATAGTGGATCAGCGCGTGTGAGCCCTGGCCCTCGGGCTCTCCATACAAGCCGATATTGCGCACGATGTTGACACCCGGGGTGTCGGTCGGAACCAGGAACATCGACATGCCCTGGTAGGCACTGACTTCGGGATTCGTCACCACCATCACGATCAGGAACGCCGCTGTGCTGGCGTTGGAGGAGAAGAACTTCTGACCGTTGATCACCCAGTCGTCCAGCCGTCGCGCACCGCCGACGTCGTGAACAACGTGGGGTCGGCTCCGGCGTGGGGTTCGGTCATCGAGTAGCAGGAGAAGAGCTCGCCATTGAGCAGCGGCATCAGGTACTTCTTCTTCTGTTCCTCGGTGCCGTAGTGGGCGATGATCTCGGCATTGCCGGTGTCGGGAGCCTGACAGCCGAACACGATCGGCGCCCACTGCGAGCGGCCGAGGATTTCGTTGAGCAGCGCGAGTTTCAGCTGCCCGTAGCCCTGACCGCCGAGCTCGGGCCCGAGGTGGGTGGCCCATAACCCCCGCCGTCGCACCTCCTCCTTGAGCGGGTCGATCGCGTCGCGCCGTTTACCTTCCAACGGAACGAACTGCTGATGCGGAAACGCCAAGTCCAGTGGCTCGACCTCTTCGCGGACGAACTCGTCGGCCCAGTCCAGCACCTTCTGGTACTCGGGGTCGGTCTCGAAATCCCATGCCATACCCGCGCTCCTTTCAATTGAAGGTCGCCATCTCAGTTGAAAGTGACAACGACCTTGTCGGCGGCGCCGGGGGTGGACGCCATCCTCAGTGCCTCTTGGACGTCGGTGAACGGGATGGTGTGGCTGACGATCAGGGCGTAGCGCTCCCAGTTCGCGACGAGGTCCTGGGTGATCTCGAAAATCTCGTCGGGGTAGCCCATGGATCCGACGATCGTGATCTCGTTGGCCATGACGTTGAGGAAGTCGACGGGTACGGGCTCCTTGTGTACCGCGACGACACAGAGTCGGGCACCGGTCTTGGCCGCGCTGAGCGCCGCGGTGATCGCCGTCGGCGCGCCGGCGGCGTCGAAGTAGATATCGGTGCCGACCTTGCCGGGAAACATCGACGTGCCCGGGCCGTGTAGGTCGAGCAGACGCTGAGCGACGTCCTCGTCGGTGACGTTGATGACGGCGTCGGCGCCCACCTCCAGGGCCTTTTCAAGCCGGGCGGGAATCAGATCGGCGACCACGACATGGCTCACGCCAACGGATTTGAACCCGATGGTGGCGCCAAGTCCGATCGGCCCCGCGCCGAATACGACGACCTTGTCGGAGGGTTGCGGTCGGCACTGGTTGATGCCATGACGGGCCACGGCCATGGGTTCGTTGAGGGCGGCCACCTCGAAGGGAATGTGGTCGGGCACGACCTCGAGGCTCTTGCCGCGAACGGCGTCTTCGATGAGGAGAAATTCCGACAGCCCACCAGCGGCGCCGCCGTTGCCGATGATTCCGCTCGGGGCGGCAAACGGATTGATCACGACGTGGTCGCCGATCGCAATGCCGGCGACCTTTCCGCCGACCTCGACCACTTCGCCCGCGGGCTCGTGGCCCAGCGGCGTCTGTCCCATCCGGGGTGGCACACCGCCCATCGAGATGTACAGGGCGTCGGATCCGCATATCCCGCACGCGCGCATCCTGACCAGCACGTCGGTCGGCCCGACCGTCGGGTTCGGCACGTCCACCACTTGGGTTTCACCCGGCGCGGTGACCATCGTCGCCTTCACCGCGCTTCCTTCAGGTTGTACCCCGCGATCAGGGCGGCGATGTCGCCGGTGACCACCTCGGAGAATTTCCGGTCGCCGAAACCGCCTGACGCCCAATGCCGCACGCCCTCACTGACATGCATCCCCGCGAGGTGCGACAGGTGCTTCACGTCCACGTGAGCCGCCAGCTTGCCATCGGATTGGGCCTTGATGAAGAGGTCGCCGAACATATCGGCGTCGATGTCAGTGCGCTCGGCGCCGGACAGTATCCGGTGCTCGTGCCGGTATCCCTCCAGGATCGTCTCGATGATCAGATCGCGCGGGTTGCGGGCCATCGACCGCTCGAGGCTGCGCAACGCCTCGGCGACCACGTTCTCGACCTCGTAGTCGCTGTCGAGCATCGCGCGCACCGTCTTCTGGGCCGCCCGCGTCGACAACAGGCCGACTTCGAACAACACATCCTCTTTGGCGGGGAAATAGAAGTAGAACAGTGCACGAGAGACGCCCGCGGCCCGGCAGATGTCGGCGACGGTGGTCTGGGCATAGCCGTTGGTGCGCCACAGTGCCATGGCCGCCTGCACCAGCCCGCGCTTGGTCTCGTGCGACCGCGCACGCTGAAACGAGGCTCGACGTTGACCACTGTCAGCGCCACGGACAACGGCAGACTTGGCCACAGCCGCACTGTAGCAGTTGCATTGGGGGTTGCATATAGTTGACGTTTGTCTAACTATCTATGGGTGACGACAGGTTCCCTCGAGGGCAGACGAATACTGGTGACTGGCGGCGCGACGGGTATCGGCGCCGCAGCGGTCGAAGTGCTCAGCGGCGCGGGTGCGCACGTGGTGGCGACGTTTCACACGACCCCACCGCCCGACGTCGACGGTGTGGCGTGGGTGCACTGCGATGTGCGTGATGCCCCTGCCGTCGACGACATGGTGTCCGCGGCCGCGGAACAGATGGGTGGCCTCGATGTGCTGCTGCACGCGGCAGGCATGTGGCAGCCGGGCATCCCCGGCCAGATCACCGGCGACGACATCGACTTCCTGATGGACACCAACATCAAGGCCACCATCTTCACGAACCAGGCTGCGTATGCGGTGATGCGCCGCAGCGGTGGCGGCCGCATCATCAACTTCGGCTCGGGTGAGGCGGTGATGGGCAGCCCGATTTCGGCGGTCTACGCCGCGACCAAGGGTGCGGTGTCGGCGTGGACCCGCTCGATCGCCAAGGCGTGGGCGGCCGAGAAGGTGTCGGCGATCGCACTCGCCCCCGCCGTGCAGACGCCGGGAGCCGACCGGTTGCGCGAATTCCTCGGCCCGGCGGCCGCAGAGTTCATCGACGCGGAGATCAAGAAGACCATTCCATTGGGCGGGGCCCTGGGCGATCCCGTCGACGACTTGGGCCCGGTGCTCGTCTTCTTCTGCAGTGAGGCCTCACATTTCATGACCGGACAACTCGTGGCCGTCGACGGCGGCCTAGTCATGCTCGGCGCATAGGAGGTTCGACGTGCCACCTCAACTGCATCACGTGGTGATGCGCAGCCATTCGGCGCCGACATTCGTCGCATTCCTGACGGACGTCGTCGGTATGGAGGTCCAGTTCGAATTGCACGTGCCCGGTGAAGTGCTCGAGAAGACCTTGGGCTGGCCGCCATCCGACGGTGCGGATGTCACCATTGTCGGCGCAGGTGAGGCAGGCCTCGTCGAAGTGCTAGACGTTCCCGAGCACCTTCGAGACATAGCCCCCGAGGGGCTCGCTGCTCTGTCGTTCATGACCGACGACTTCGGAGGGACGATGGAGAAGGCGAGTGCTTTCACGAAGGATGTCACGACATTCGACACCGGTTTCCCGGGGTCCCAGCTGTTCTTCTGCACGATGGGTGGCGTCCCCATCGAGTTCATGGGCACCTATGCGCCGGAAGCCAATTCGGACACCAGCGAGGCGACGAATTCCTGAGTGCGACGCCGAGATGCGCTGCGCTCGCGCGCATCCTGGCCCAGCGGCACCACTCGAACGGCGAGATCCGTGACGCCGGCGTCGCGGTAGCTCTGCAGCCGGCGCAGGACACTGGACTCATCGCCGGCCGCCATGGTGTCCCCGACGTCTTCGGCGTCGCCGTGCTCGAGAAGCCGGATGTAGTTGGGGGAGAAGTCGGCGTGGCCGAGCACCTCGCTGGCGTACTCACGGGCACCATCCGCCTCGCTACTCGGACACAGCGCGACAGGCACACCCGCCACGACGCGAATTCCGGTGCGCCCGGCAGCGGCCGCCGCGCCGGTGATGCGCGGGACGACGTAGTCACCGATCGCCCGTTCGTCGGCCATCCACAGGATCGTTCCGCCGGTGCGTTCGCCCGCCAGGCGCAGCATGGCGGGGCCGAGCGCGGCCACCAGCACCGGTACGCCGAAGTCCTCGGTGACATCGACCGGGCTGTGCACCCGGAAGCTGTTGTTGTCCACCGCAATCGGGCCGGGACCGGCGAACGCCGCGTCCAGCACGTCGAGGTAGTCGCGCACCAGCAGTGCCGGCTTGTCGTAGGGCAGTCCGAGCTGGTCGGTGATGATCCAGTGGTGTGACGGGCCGATACCGAGGGTGAAGCGACCGGCGCAGGATATCTGGGTGGTCAGTGCCTGCTGCGCCATGATGAGTGGATGGCGGGTCTGAATCGGCACCACCGCTGTGCCGATCTCGATGCGGTCGGTGACGTGTCCGAGAAGTGCGACGGCCGTCATCGCATCGAGATAGCCCGGCACCTGGGGAATCCAGAACGACGCGAAACCGTCTCTCTCGGCGGCCTTTCCGTCGTCGAGCAGCCCGTTCAGCCGGTCGGCACGCGAGCGCTCCTTGTCGGAGCCGATCATCAATCCGATCCGCATCACATTCTCCTACGGCACATAGCGATCCCACTCGTGCGCGACGACGGGATAGAACGGCGCTGCCAGCAGCGGTTCGACGCCGCCCCGCTCCCACCGGTTGGCCAGCACCGGGCCCAACCGCTGCGCGACGGCGACCGGATCGTCGTCGAGGAAGCAGTACGTGATGGTCTGGCCGGCCTTCGCGCTGGCCAATCTGGCGTCGACGTCCAGCGGCGGCCGCTGACCAGACGCCCACCACACCGTCGACGTCGACCAGCGTGTCGGCCGGGGCATCGCCACGCTCGAGAAGCAGATACACGCCCTTCGACGGGCCACCATGGCAGCACGTCGGCGCCGACCTTGACCCGCGGCGCCGCGGACTTGCGCATCACGTCGTAGACACCGCGTTCGACGGGCGGCAGCAGCGGAAGTTTCCGCTTGGCTCCGATGAGCGCTTTCGCCAGTTCGAGGAAGCCCTCCATACCACCGGGATCGGTGAAGAAGTACGTCATCACGTGGTCGATCGCATCGTGGGCGTTCGTGACTCACGGCACGGGCAGCACGGCATTCCGGCGTCGAGACCAAGCGCATCGAGGCCCGCACGGCCGACAGTCGGTGCTGCTCTAGGCGGTGATCGAGGGTGTGCCAGCGCAGATACTCGGCGTCGGCGCCTTCGGGGTGCCGGGTGGCCATCGACACGAACAACGTGGTGATGTCACCGCGACCGGTGGCAAGGACGTCGTCGATCTCATCGGACGGTGTGCCGGGCAGCTGCATCGGAAGTCCTTAGGGCGTCGGGTGTTCGGGCAGGGCGATGTCCGGGTGACGCGCTGCGATCATGCGCCGGAGCCCGTCGCGCCAATGCACCTTGGTCCGCCCGAGTATCTCGTGCATGTACGTGACGTCGGGCCACAACGGAGTATGTGCGTCTTCGGTAGTAGGTGAAAAGCGGTTCCACGCCGACGAGCTCACCCATGTAGGCGCAGTAGTCCTCGGCGCTGACCGTCTCGCTTCCCGCCCAGTTCACGACGACCGGCGGCGTCGCTCGCGACCTCCATCGCGCGGATGCCGAGCTCGACGTAGTCGTCCTCATAGATCGGGTTGTAGTTGTTCGGTTTATCGGGGTAGAGCCGAATGGGCTTGTGTGCCAGCATCATGGCCAGCCGGTCGGCGGGCGCCCCGCCCTCCGGTCCATAGGTCGAGCAGATGCGGATGATCGTGAGCGGTATGTCGTGTTGCTTGGCGATCCAAGTGCACACCGCCTCGGCGGCGATCTTGGAGAAGCTGTAGTTCGGGCGAAGCGGAACGCCAGGCGGATCGGACTCCCGCAGCGGCCGTTGCCCCTGATACCCGTACACCGAACCGGTGGAGCAGAAGACGAAGCCCTTGGCGGCGCGGCAGTGGTACAGCAGATCGCCGGAGCTGCTGGGCGTTCGTGTCGACGCACTGCTCCCACTCGCCGGCGCCGGTGTCGACGGCCGCATGGAACACATAGGTGAAGTCGTCGGGAAGGGCCGAGAGATCCCCGACGCTCATGTCGAGCGCGAAAGGAGTGATGCCGGCGGCGGCGAGCTTGTCGCGATCGGCCGGATTCCTCAGTCGGGCCGCGCCCCACACCTCGTTGCGCTGCGCCAGCGCCCGCGCGATCGGGAAGGCGATTTTGCCCGTCGCGCCGGTGATCAGGACCTTCTCTGAATCGAGCATCCCTTCAGTCATAGCGCACCGCGACGCAAATGTTAAGTACTTGATACTGTTGGCTCGTGCAGCTCACCTTCGACGCCGAGGTGGAGGCGTTTCGCGCGGAGTTCGTCAGGTTTCTCGACGAGCATCTGCCCAGTGCGGCCGAGGCGGCCGAGCCATCGCGGTCCACCTCGCATGTGCCGGAATGGTCGCGGCGCTGGCAGCGGATTCAGTTCGACCACGGTTGGCTGTTGCCGGGCAATCCGCCCGAGTTCGGTGGCCGCAACGCGGGCGTCCTCGAGCAGTTCGTCCACCGCGAGGAGCTTTCGCGGCGGCGTATCTATCACGCGTTCAACCCGCAGGGCGTGGGCATCATCGCCGCCTCACTGCTGTCGTTCGGCACCGAGGACCAGAAGCGGCGGTGGGCAGTGCCGATCCTGCGCGCCGAGATGACGGCGTCACTCGGGATGAGCGAACCCGGCGCGGGATCAGACCTCGCGGGTCTGCGCACCCGCGCCGACCTGGTGGACGACCACTTCGTCGTGAACGGACAGAAGGTGTGGACCTCCGGCGCCCACGACGCCGACGTCATCCTGACGTTCGTGCGCACCGACCCGGACGCGCCGAAACACAAAGGGATCAGTGCGCTGCTGATTCCCACCGACTCGCCGGGGGTGGAGCGCCGGCCGTTCGCTTCGGTGTACGGCCGCGACGACGTCGACTTCAACGAGGTGTTCTTCACCGACGTCCGCGTGCCGGCGGAGAATCTCGTCGGGCCGCTGGGCGGCGGATGGAAGGTGGCCAACGGGTCGCTGGGCCACGAGCGCACGATGATGTGGATGGCGTTCGCCAACAGGCTCGAACAACTGCTGCTGGACTATCGTCCCGTCGGCGAGGTGAATCGAGACCGGTACGCGACCATGGCGATGGACTATCAAGCACTGCGCCTGTTGGGTTCGGCGGCGCTCGGACAGGCAGCGCGCGGCGAGCGAGACATTCCGGGGATATCGGTGCTGAAGCTGCTCGGGTCGGAGGCCGAGCAGAGCGCGTTGCGTCACGCGCTGGATGGCGCGGGTCTCGACGGTCTGCTCAGTCCGTCATTGACCGGTCCGTACAACCCTTACAGCCCAGGCCTTTTCACCGCCAGCTGGTTCACGCGCTACGTCAGTAGCTACGCGGGCACCATCTCCGGGGGCACGTCAGAGATCCAGCGCAACATCATCGCGCAACGCGTGCTGGGTATGCCCGCGCGCTGAGCGAGCTGGGTGCGGACGCGTGGCGAGTTCAGCCCGCTGGTCTCGGCGACGAGCCCAGGAGACGAACAATTCGTCCATCTGCGGACTCGAGTCGGCCAGCGTTGCCGCGCTGGCGTGGCTGGCGGAGCCGAAGACGCGTTCGAGCACATCGGTTTCCGTGGAGGCTCCGATGGAAAGGCACAGGCAGGCAACGCCGTCGGAAAGGACGAGCCGGAACGATCTTCGACAATGGGGTGATGGTTCGTCGCAAGTTAGCGCCTTCGACCGGCACGACCGGCGGGATCTCCACCCCTTCCGGCAAGCACGAGTTCACCGTCGTGGTTGATGTATCCCGAGTGCTTGGTCGGTAGTGGCAGATCAGGATTCGGGCACGGTCGGTCGGTCCCCTCACCGCAGATACCCGGGTTGAAGTACGAGCGCTTTTGCACATCCTCCGGCCACGGATCGGCGTGCATGCCGAGCCAGGTCGCGGGGACGTTGTAGAAGAGGAAGAAGCATGCGCTGACACCCCCGAAGATCGCCAGGAAGCGAACGAATTGTTGTTTGACGAACCCCCCGCGGATGCCGTCCAGTCCGCGTTCAACCACGGTGCGGCCTCGGTCATCGGTGAAGAAGCGCAGGCAGCACAGCGCCGCCTGGACGCCGCCCCACATGAAGCCCTCGTAGATGGGGTACTGGTAGTAGGTGCCGGCGTTGATCGACAACGACTGGATGGCGCCGGGGTAGGAGTAGAAGCCGATCGGCAGGAGGATGAGTCCCTCCATGATGAAATCGAAGACGATGGCGATCGCATAGGTGACCAGGATCAGCCGTAGATTGCTGATTCCCGGCCAGCGGTTCTTGATCTTGCGCATGACCGCGCATCCGACGATGGTGAGCAGCAGCACGCCGTACATGTAGCCGGGGATATTGGTCAGCAGCGGCTCGGGCACGGTGTGGCCCGGCTCCTCGTGTGCCACCCAGCCCGGGAAGTACGGTGCCCATGAGCCCCGGTTCCAAAGCCATGCGTTGTACGTACACCAGGTGCTGTAGTAGTTGAGCATCGGATCCTGGAACATCATCAGGCCCATCGACACCAGCAGCATGCCGTCGAGCGTGATCCGCCGTTCCCGCCACCAGGGCCGAATGATGAAGAACCACAGGGCGAACGGCAGACCGATCCAGAGCACGATGGCGTTGGCCATCAGCGGGATCTGCATGTACATCGGTGGCTCGCTCGGGCCTCCCGCTACCGGCTCGAAGAAGGGCCCGGTGACCCACCGGATGAACAGATACAGCGTCAGCGCCAGGAATACGGCGCCGACAGTCGCCCAGATCTTGATGGAGTTCGACGATCGCGGGGTCTGCGTGCCGAGGACCGCGGTGCGACTCGTCGATTCGGCGACGGCGGACTTCTTCGACAACTCGCTCACGACGTCTCCTGGCTCGGCGGTGGGGACATGTCCGAAAAGATACCAATGAGTATCTGAGTATCCAATAGGTTTCTCAGAATCTGTGACAGACTTTCGTCATGGTCGAGCGGTGGACGCGGGAACGACGCGTCGAGCACACCCACGAGTTGCTGCTCGATGCGGCAGAGGAAGTGTTCGCCGAAAAGGGTTTCACTTCAGCGAGTCTCGATGACATTGCACGTGCGGCGGGTTATACGAAAGGTGCCATCTACAAGCACTTCGCGACCAAGGAAGACCTTTTTCTGGAGGTGAGCGACCGATACTGGCGCCGCTATTTCGACAACTTCGCCGAGGTCATGGCGTCTGCCAAGCATGTCGGTGCGCGCGAATTCGAGGAGATCGCGAAGCGATGGCGCAAGCTGAGCCGCGACCGTGGTGCCGAGCACGCCGCCCTTGGTCACGAGTTCACGCTCTACCTGCTGCGCAATCCCGAAGCGCGGGAACGGGTCGCTGCCAAGAGGCACGAAGTCGTCGAGGCGCTGGCGAAGTTCATCGTCGACGGTATGGACCGACTGGGGGGCACCCTGCTGATTCCGCCGCTGACCTTCGCTCAGGTGCTCGTCGCCACGAGTGATGCCGTCGTGCTCGGCAGCGAACTGGACGACGTCGATCTCTACCGGCCGATCATCGAGATGTACACCTCGGCGATCAAACTTCCCTGAACAGCGCGTTTTGTCGCTCCTAGACGATCATGAGCAATCACCAGCCGCAGGTAGTATCAACTACTTGTGATTGGCTCGTCGGGCATATACCGTCAGCGCTACAGCCCCCACAGCCATGTCGACAGGAACAGGCGATGCCGCGATTTCCGAAACCACCCGAAGGCAGCTGGACGGAGCACTATCCAGAGCTGGGTACCGAACCGGTGTCCTATGAGGACTCCATCAGCCCCGAGTTCTACGAGGCCGAACGGAAGGCCGTCTTCAAACGGGCGTGGCTCAATGTCGGTCGGGTCGAACAACTTCCGCGCAAAGGCAGCTACTTCACCAAGGAACTGAAGGTCGTCAACACCTCCATCATCGTGGTGCGCACGACCTCCGGAGAGGTCAAGGCCTACCACAACATCTGCCGTCACCGCGGCAACAAGCTGGTGTGGAACGACATGCCGCTCGAGGAGACCAGCGGTGTGTGTCGGCAGTTCACCTGCAAGTACCACGCATGGCGCTACGACCTCGACGGAAACCTGACGTTCGTGCAGCAGGAGGGCGAGTTCTTCGATCTCGACAAGAGCCGGTACGGGCTGGTGTCGGTGCACTGCGACGTGTGGGAGGGCTTCATCTTCGTCAACTTTGCGCCCGAACCCGAGCAGAGCCTGCGTGATTTCCTTGGGCCGATGGTCACCGGCCTCGAGGGATATCCCTTCGGTGAGATGACCTCGCGCTTCTATTACCGCTCAGAGGTGAAGGCCAACTGGAAGCTCTATATGGATGCGTTCCAGGAGTTCTATCACGCACCGATTCTGCACGCGAACCAGTCTCCGTCCACGTTTTCAAAGGCTGCCGCGGAGGCGGGCTTCGAGGCCCCGCACTACCGCATCGACGGCCCGCACCGGTTGGTGAGCACCTCCGGTATCCGGGCGTGGGAGATGGATCCCGAGATGCGCAAGCCAATCGAGGACATCTGCCAGAGCGGCCTTTTCGGGCCCTGGGACAAACCCGATCTCGGGCCGATGCCCGAGGGCCTCAATCCCGCCAAATGCGAACCCTGGGGCCTGGATTCGTTCCAGCTGTTCCCCAATTTCGTGATCCTGATCTGGGGCCAGGGCTGGTACCTCACCTATCACTACTGGCCGACGTCCTACAACACGCACCTCTTCGAGGGCACGCTGTACTTCCCGCAGCCGCGTACTCCGCGGGAGCGCATCGCACAGGAATTGGCCGCGGTCTCGTTCAAGGAGTACGGCCTGCAGGATGCGAACACGCTCGAGGCCACGCAGACGATGGTCGAGGCGCGGGCGGTCACCGAGTTCCTGTTGTGCGACCAGGAGGTGCTGATCCGCCATCTGCACAAGGAGACCGCGGCGTGGGTGGACGATTACCGGCGCAAGACTGCGGAGGTTCCAGCGCGATGACCAGCCTTCTGCCGCCCGAATTCGCTGACCTGGAACGATTCTCGCAGTGGTGCCTGGCTACCGAAGCCGAGCGATTCGCCAAGCGGTTGGCCAGCTCGATGGCCGACATGCAGGCGTTTTACGACGCGATCACACCGCGTGCGGAGGAAGCGATCTCCTATCTGCGACAAGTTTCCCCTCGACGAGATGCCCGAGGATGTTCTGAACCTGATGCACCTGCTGTATTCGATGATCATGGTGTCGTTCCCGGTGGAATGCTGGAAGCAGCCCCGCGTACCGGACTCCGGCGCCGCGACGCTGGACTGTCTGTCTGAACCGGTGCCGTGAGCGACCTGACCATCCTGCGCGCCGACCGCTGGGCCGACGTCGACGCCGGCGAGGTTCGTACGCCCGCCGTGATTGTGGTCGACGGCAATCGCATCTCGGCGGTGAATCCGGTTGACCTGCCTGCTGATGCGACGATCATCGATCTCGGCGACGTCACGCTGCTTCCCGGGTTGATGGACATGGAACTCAACCTGCTGATCGGCGGTCCCGGTGGTCCGGAAGGGCTGCCGAACCCGATGCACGGTGTGCAGGACGATCCCGCCTATCGCACGCTGCGGGGTGCGGTGAACGCGCGCACCACGCTGGAAGCCGGCTTTACCACCGTGCGAAATCTCGGCCTCATGGTGAAGACCGGTGGCTATCTGCTCGACGTCGCCCTGCAGCGGGCGATCGACCAGGGCTGGCACGTCGGTCCGCGAATCTATCCGGCAGGGCATGCGGTCACCCCATACGGCGGCCACCTCGACCCCACTGTGTTTCAGCGCCTGGCTCCCGGCATCATGCCGTTGTCGGTCGCCGAGGGTATCGCCAACGGCGTGGACGAGGTGCGCGCGTGCGTGCGCTATCAGGTCAGGCACGGTGCGAAGTTGATCAAGGTGTCGGCGTCGGGTGGCGTGATGTCGCACAGCACCGCTCCCGGTGCCCAGCAGTACTCCGACGACGAGTTCGCCGCGATCGCCGACGAAGCGCATCGCGCCGGTGTGCGGGTCGCAGCACATGCCGTGGGAGACAGCGCCATTCGTGCGTGCATCCGCGCGGGGATCGACTGCATCGAGCACGGCTTCCTCGCCACCGACGACACGATCAAGCTGATGGCCGATACCGGCACGTTCCTGGTGTCGACCACCTATCTCACCGAGGCGATGGCCGTTGACCGCATCGCGCCGGAACTTCGTAAGAAGGCCGAAGTCGTCTTTCCGCAGGCACAGGCCATGCTGCCCAAGGCGATCGCCGCCGGCGTGCGGATCGCCTGCGGAACCGATGCCCCGGCGATCCCGCACGGGCAGAACGCCAAGGAACTGTGTGCGCTGGTGGACCGCGGCATGACGCCGATGCAGGCGATCCGCGCGGCGACGGTCACCAGCGCCGAGCTGATCGAGACCGACGACGAGTTGGGCCGCCTCGCGCCGGGTTACCTCGCCGACATCATCGCCGTACCGGGTGACCCCTCGCGCGACATCGCCACCACCCTGGACGTGCGATTCGTGATGAAAGACGGCCGCGTCTACAAGCAGAACGGAAACTAGCCATGGCAAGCGAAACGAGCCTGGAACTGGTCGACAATCTGCTGTGGCACCTCAAGCAGGCGTGGTACTTCTCGTTGACGGCCGTGAACGACGCGGTGAGTCAGCACGGCGTCAGCACCGCGCAGATCGGCATCCTGCGCCAACTCGCCAACGAACCGGGACTTTCGGGCGCCGAACTCGCGCGCCGACTGCTGATCACACCACAGGGTGTGCAACTCGCGCTCAAGGCACTTGAGCAGCGCGGGCTGGTCGAGCGGAAGCCCGATCCTCAGCACGCGCGAATTCTGCAGGCCTACCTGACCGATCACGGACGAGCCGTCGCGAACGCAGTCGTCGGCGATGCGATCGCCGCGCACGACGCCGTCTTCGGCGTATTGACCCCCGACGAGCAGAAAACGCTGCGTGACCTACTGGCTCGCGTGGTGGAGAAGGGCACGGGCCACACACTGTTCAACGATCACATCGGGGACTAGCGCCAGATGTCAGCGGAGAGGATCTCCTACGTCGATGCGGCGACGGAGGAGGTGACGATCGAACTCGACGGTCGCACCACAACGGTGAGATACCGCGCGGGTGACACCATCCTTCAGTGTGCCCGCTCGGCGGCACTGAATCCGCCGTACTCGTGCGAAATCGGTTCCTGCGGATCGTGTATCGCACAGATCACCGAAGGTAGCGCCCGCATGGTCAACAACGACGTGCTGGAGGACGACGAGGTTGCCGATGGCTACGTGGTCACCTGTCAGGCGCTGCCGACGAGTGAAAACGTGCGGGTGGTGTACGAGTAGTGGCGGAGGAACGTGCGATGAACCGTGTGGCGGTGGTGACCGGTGGCGCTTCGGGTATGGGGGAGGCGATCTGCCACGACCTCGGATCCCGGGGCCGCAAAGTAGCCGTCCTGGATGTCAACGGCCAAGCAGCGCAACGGGTCGCCGAAGAACTGCGCGACAAGGGTGTCGAGGCGCTGAGTGCGTCGGTCGATGTCAGTGACCGAGCGGCGGTCGAAGAGGCCTTCGCCAGGGTGCGCACCGAACTGGGACCCGTGCACATCCTCGTGACCAGCGCGGGCATGGTCGACTTCTGCGCCTTCGCGGACATCACCCCGCAGACGTGGAACCGCTTGATCGACGTCAATCTGACCGGCACGTTCCACTGCTGTCAGGTCGCGGTGCCCGACATGTTGAACGCCGGATGGGGTCGCATCGTGATGATCTCCTCGTCCAGCGCGCAGCGCGGTTCGCCGGGGATGGCGCACTACGCCGCCTCCAAGGGTGCGCTGCTGTCGCTGACCAGATCGCTTGCGCGGGAGTACGGTCCGCAAGGTATCACCGTCAACAACATTCCGCCGTCGGCGATCGAGACGCCGATGCAGCATGCGGGTCAGGCGGCCGGGCATCTGCCCTCGAACGAGCAGATGGCCGCCAGCGTTCCGCTCGGCCACCTGGGCACCGGCGACGACATCGCTGCGGCGGTCGGCTTCCTGTGCTCGGAGGAGGCCGGTTTCATCACCGGTCAGACGCTTGGTGTCAATGGCGGGTCGGTGATGTGACCGTGGCGCTTCATTCGAGATTTGGACGACGACAGGGAGGTTCGCATGGGTAAGTGGCCCAAACCGGCCGAGGGTAGCTGGACCGAGCACTACCCGGAGCTCGGCACCGGGCCGATCTCGTTCCGCGACTCCATCTCACCCGAGTTCTACGAACTCGAACGCGAGGCGGTCTTCAAACGTGCCTGGCTCAACGTCGGCCCGCGTCGAAGAACTACCGCGCGTCGGGAAGCTACCTCACCAAGGAGATTGACGCCGCGAAGACTTCGGTGATCGTCGTCAGGGGCAAGGATCAGCAGATCCGCGCCTTCTACAACATCTGCCGCCACCGCGGAAACAAGCTGGTGTGGAACGACTATCCCAACGAGGAGGTCAAGGGCACGTGCCGCCAGTTCACCTGCAAGTACCACGGGTGGCGCTACGACCTGAAGGGCGATCTGACGTTCGTGCAGCAACCGGGCGAGTTCTTCGACCTGGACACGCACGCAGTACGGGTTGAAGCCGGTGCAGTGCGACGTGTGGAACGGCTTCATCTTCATCAACTTCGACCCCGAACCGCGGTGGAGCCTGCGGGAGTTCCTGGGGCCCATGATCACCGCGCTCGACGATTATCCGTTCGAGATGATGACGGAGCGTTACGACTTCGCCGCGCGCAACAACAGCAACTGGAAGATCTTCGCCGACGCCTTCCAGGAGTACTACCACGTGCCGTCACTGCATTCGCAACAGGTTCCGTCGGCGGTCCGCCAGCCCAACGCCACCTTCGAATGCGGGCACTTCCAGATCGACGGACCGCACCGTCTGGTGTCGACCGCCGGCACTCGGCGATGGCTGCTCGAACCCGAGTTCATGTATCCGATCGAACGGGCCACCCGCAGCGGCCTCGTGGGCCCGTGGCGAACACCGGACACGCACATTCTCGGCCGGCCTGAATCCGGGGAACATCGAACCGTGGGGCATCACCAACTTCCAGATCTTCCCGAACCTGGAAATCCTGATCTACCACGGCTGGTATCTGCTGTACCGGTACTGGCCGACGTCGCACAACACCCATAAATTCGAGGCGTACAACGCATTTCATCCCGCCCGCACGGTGCGCGAGCGCATCGAACACGAAGTCGCGTCGGTGGTGCTCAAGGAGTTCGCCCTGCAGGATGCCGGCATGCTCGGCGGCACCCAGGCCGCGCTCGAGTACGGCCTGGACGGGCCGATAGTCGACGACTTTCCCCTCAGCGACCAGGAGATCCTGGTTCGGCACCTGCACAAGGTGGCGGTCGACTGGGTCGAGGAGTACAAGGCGGAGCGCAGCCCGGTCGGGGTCGGATCATGACCCGGCTACCCAGCGCATTCGCGGAGCTCGAGCCGTTCGCCGAAAAGTGGTGTCTGGCAACCGAACCAGAACGATGGGCGGCCCGGCTCGCTACGCCCATGCCGGAAATCCGCGAGTTCTACGACGCATTCACTCCGCGCTTTGAAGAGGCGATCGACTACTGCGACAAGTTCCCGCTCGACGATGTGCCCGACGATGGGCTGAATCTGTTGCATCTCATCTACTCGATGATCATGGTCTCGATGGCGGTCGAGGTCTTCGGTACCCAAAAGCCCGCCGACTCTGCAGACGCCGTCATGAATCGCGTCAGCGCGCCGGTGCCCTGACGGACAGGACTGACTATGACCGTGTTGACCATCAACAAGCTCACCGCCTCGGTGGGCGCCGAGGTGACGGGCCTGGATCCCGATGCCCTCGCCGCCGACGATGCACTCGGTGCGGCCGTCCTCGACGCACTGGAAGACAATGGCGTGCTGGTGTTTCCGCAGCTGGGGTTACAGCCGGAGGCGCAGGTGGCGTTCTGCCGCAAGCTCGGCGAGATCGACCACTCCTCGGACGGACACCATCCCGTCGCAGGCATCTACCCGGTGACGTTGGACAAGTCGAAGAACGCGTCCGCGTCGTATCTGCGTGCCACCTTCGACTGGCACATCGACGGCTGCACCCCGACCGACGACGAACCTCCGCAGAAGGCGACCGTCCTGACGGCCAAGCAGGTGGCCGAACGCGGCGGCGAGACGGAGTTCGCGAACTCGTATGCGGCGTATGAGGCGTTCAGTGACGAGGAGAGGGAACGCTTCGGGTCCCTACGGGTGGTGCACTCGCTGGAGGCGTCCCAGCGGCGCATCAATCCTGATCCGTCCCCGGAACTGGTGGCGACGTGGCGAGCGCGTCCGACCCACGAGCATCCGCTGGTGTGGACACACCGCAGCGGCCGCAGATCGCTGGTGCTCGGCGCGTCGGCCGACTACGTCGTCGGCATGGATCTCGACGAGGGTCGCGCGCTGCTGGCCGAACTGCTCGACCGGGCCACGCAGCCGCCGCTGGTGTACCGACACACCTGGGCGGTCGGGGACACCGTCATCTGGGACAACAACGGCGTCCTGCACAGGGCCGCGCCGTATGACCCCGATTCACCTCGGGAAATGCTGCGAACGACGGTGCGCGGCGACGAACCGATCCAGTAGCCGCGCCGACGCGCTAAGCAGGTGCACAGCCCCTCGTTGACGCCGACGCGCCACTATGGAAATCTAATACCCACATATGAGAATCACGTTCTCGTGTCCAGAGATCAGTGAAATGGAGCAACGCATGGCGGAGGACCTCACCTCGGTCGATTTCTTTCGGGACAGTCGTCTGACGGACGACCCCTTCCCGTTCTACGAGGCACTACGCAACAAGTGCCCGGTCAGCCGCGAGGACCACTACGGCGTCACGATGGTGACCGGCTGGCAGGAGGCCGTCGACGTCTACAACGATGCCGAGACCTTCTCGTCCTGCATCTCGGTGACGGGGCCGTTCCCCGGGTTCCCGGTTCCCCTGGAGGGTGACGATGTCACCGACCTGATCGTCAAGCACCGCGATGAGATCCCGTTCAGCGACCAGCTGCCGACGCTGGATCCGCCGACGCACACAAATCACCGCGCCTTATTGATGCGGCTGATCACGCCGAAGCGCCTCAAGGAGAACGAGGACGCGATGTGGGCGCTCGCCGACGACATCCTCGATGAGTTCCTGGCCCCCGGCGAGGGCGAGTTCATCACGGGCTTCGCGGGCCCGTTCACGCTGCGCGTCATCGCCGATCTGCTGGGTGTGCCTGAAGAGGATCGCGCAGATCTCCTCGAGCGACTCGCACGCGGCACCCACGGCAGCTCGGTGGGCCATGCCGACAAGACGATGAACAAGACACCCCTGGAGCACCTCTACGAGGTCTTCGCGACCTATGTCGAGGACCGGCGGGCGCAACCACGCGACGACGTGTTGACCGGTCTGGCAACGGCGGAGTTCCCGGATGGGACGATGCCGGAGGTCGGCGACGTGGTGCGGGTTGCCACCAACGTCTTCTCGGCCGGGCAGGAGACGACGGTACGACTGCTCAGTACCGCGTTGAAGGTGATTGGGGACAACCCCGACATCCAGCGGAGACTGCGCGAGGATCGCAGCCTCCTCGGCAATTTCATCGAGGAG
The DNA here is from genome assembly GCA_963805835.1 of uncultured Actinomycetota bacterium. Lineage (GTDB taxonomy): Bacteria > Actinomycetota > Actinomycetes > Mycobacteriales > Mycobacteriaceae > Mycobacterium. Next base: position 272,903 of record CAWDVX010000006.1, read on the forward strand.
TGTCTGCGCATCGAGAGTCCGGTCAAGGGTGATTTCCGGTTGTCGCGGGTGCCGACGACCGTCGGCGACCAGGCGGTCGGGGCCGGCTGCACGTTGATGGTGATCAACGGTGCGGCCAACCGCGACCCGCGCCGCTTCGAGGATCCGGACACATTCGATCCTGAACGCAAGAATGCCCGTCAGCACCTCGCCTTCGGCCGGGGCATCCACAGCTGCCCCGGGGCTCCATTGGCTCGTGCGGAGACCAGGGTCGGACTCGAGCGGCTGCTCGATCGCACCACCGACATCCGCATCAGCGAGAAGCATCACGGCCCGGCGGGCAATCGCAATTACCAATACATCCCGACCTACATCCTGCGCGGGCTGACACATCTGCATCTGGAATTCGATCTCGCCGCCGACGAGCACTCGCGCGAAGCGGGGACAGCCGGGGGCAAACCGTGAGGGTCACGGTCGACGAGGACCGGTGTGCCGGCCACGGAATGTGCTTGACGCTGTGCCCCGAGGTCTTCGAGATGAGCGACGACGGTTGGGCCGTCGCGGACCCGTCCGAGGTGCCGGCGGATCTCGAGAGTGCGGCCAAGGACGCCATCGCGAACTGCCCCGAACAAGCCATCGTCGAAATCGACGATTAACCAAGGAGATCGAATGCCCAAGGCGTACATCCTCCTCACCGAGGACGTCAAGGATCCGGCGGGTATGGCCGAGTACGGCAAGCTCGCGAGCCAGGCGATGGCCGGCGCGACACTGCTGTCGTTCGATTCGAAGGCCGAGGTGATCGAGGGGGAGTGGCACGGTACCCAAACGGTCCTTCTGGAGTTCGAGTCCGAAGCGGCGGCCAAGGAGTGGTACTACTCGGACGCCTACCAAGAGGCCGCGAAGCTGCGCCAGGCTGCCGCCGAATGCAACGGCGTCATCCTGCACGGCCTCTGACACCACTGGCATTCACGAGGTCGCGAGTGTGTGCAAAGTGCTGAAATTCGGCGGCGCGTCGTCCGCAAACACGCACGTTCGCGGAGGAGCGGCTAGTGGGGCACCAACGGGCCGGTCGGTCTCGTTGTGGTGGCGTGCACGAGCAACTCCGCCAACTCCTTCGGCCTGCTCAGGAACGGCGAGTGCGACGCGTCGATGGTCAACTGCTCCACTCCGAGGCGGCGCGTGACGGTGTCGGCCAGCCATCGCGGCATCGACTGATCCTGAAGACAGCGGATGAAGCTGCGCGGGAGGTCGGCCGCCCAGAATTGCGGCACCGATACCGGCGTCACCGTGGTGTCGCCGAATCGTTCGGGTCCGAGACGCTCGAAAGCCCAGCGGGCAGTCGCTTCGTCGCAGTCGTGGTAGAAGTACTTCCACGCACCGTCGAAGTCGGCGAACCACATCGCGCCGTCGTCGTCGAACTTCAAGTAGCCCAACATCTGTCCGACGTCGGCTTCGAACTCAGCGTCTAAAAAGTCGCTGGAGTCACGCATCGCCATCGCCTCGGGGTAGGTGCGGCCTTCCCGCGGTAACGCCGCGGCCAGGTAGACGATGTGACTGATCCGGTCCGAAGCGGCGTCGGCAGCCAGGGTGGCGTCGAACCCGCCACCCGAGTGCCCGACAAGCACGTCACCCGATCTCAGTTCCGCGACGATCGCGTCGCGGCGGTCGGCCAGCGTCGACTCTTCGTCGACTCGGGCGCCGTGGCCGGGCAGGTCGATAGCGACCGCTTCATGTCCGAGTGATTGCAGCTCCGCGATCGTCGGTTCCCAACACCATGCGGCGTGAAAACCGCCGTGTACGAAGACGAAACGCATCGACGTGTCAGACAAGGATCCGGACGGGGCCATGTGACCAGCCCGCGACAATCTGCGCCATCATCGGTTCGTCGGACCACGCCGTCGCCAAGAGTCCTTATAGGCGTTCATACTTCCTTGATGAAGATCGCCTGGCGCGGGCATTGCCGCACAGCCTCTTTGACGTGGTCCTCGTTCTCGGGGGTTACCTCGTCCTGCAGTACGTGTAGATAGTCCTGGTCATCCAGGTCGAAGATCTCGGGGTCGATGCCCATGCACACCCCGTTGCTCTCACAGAGGCCGAAGTCGACTTCGATCTTTTGGGTCACTTCAGCACCCTTACCGGCACATTGTGGTAGCCGGCGACGTTCTGCATGGTGACGCGGTGCAGGCCGGCGAAGTCGACCTCGTAGCGCGGCATGAAGTCGAGCAGATGCTCGAGCGCGATGACACTTTCCAGCCGGGCCAGCGCTGCACCCAGGCAGCTGTGGATGCCGTAGCCGAGGCCCATGTGCGGCGACTGGGTGCGGTCCCGGGTGATGTCGAACTCATCGGCACGGTCGTAGGCGCGCGGATCGCGGTTGGCTGCGGCCTTCATGATGAAGACCGGCTTGTGCGCGGGCACCGTGCCGCTGGGCAAGTGTGCTTCCTTCAACGTGTAGCGCACGTTGTACTGCACCGGCCCCACGTAACGCAGGAGTTCCTCGACGGCGTCGTGGACCTTGCTGCGGTCGTCGAGCAGCAACTGCCACTGCTCGGGATGCCGTGCGAACTCGACGACTGCGCTGCCGATCAGCTTGGTGACCGTCTCGGCTCCGGCACCTCCAAGCAGTGCACAGAATCCGGTGATCTCGATGTCGTCGAGCTTGCGCATCTCGCCGTTCTCGCCGGGGATCTCCGCGGCGATCAGCCGGCTGATCATGTCGTCCTGCGGATGCTGACGCCGCTCCTGGACGAGGCTGTAGTAATACATGCCCGAGTCGATGTTGGCCTGCATGTTTTTCTCGGACAGCTCGATCTGGCCGGGTTCTCGTTCGAGGCCGATGTCGATCCAATGCCGCACCTGCTGGCGGAAGTCCTCTGGCACTCCCGCCATGCGGGTGATCACCTCTACGGGGAACGGCCCGGAGAAGTCCTGCACCACGTCGAAACCATCCGGGTTGCACCTTGACAGATAGTGCTCGACAACCTCGATGACGGTCTCGCGCTGTGACTGGATGGCCCGCGGCGTGAACGCCTTGTTGAGCAGGCTGCGCATATGCCGATGATCCGGCGGATCCATGAAGATGATCGACTTCTGGGGCGCCTCGCCGGAGCGGACCATGCCGAGGTCGCAGCCGCGAGAGGACGAGAACGAGTCGGTGTCCTTGAGTGCGGCGGCCACGTCCTCGTGGCGGGTCAGCGCGTAGAAGTCCTCGTCCTCGTCGTAATAGATCGGCGCTTCGTCCCGCATGCGCTTGTAGATCTCGTACGGATTGTCGAAGTACTCCTGCGAAACCGGGCTGAACACCAGTTTGGGCTTGGTCATGGTCTCCTCTTTCGCGGCGAGGCCAGCGACGGCATCACGTTACGCAAGGCTGCATTTGTGTAACGTACAGTATGCCTCACGCCAGGCCCTTGAGAAAGCAATATCGCCGCTGTTTCACGGTTGAATTCCGGCATTGATGACGTCATCGAGGAGGCCGAGCGCCTCGCCCAGTTCTGCAGCGATCTTGCGGACGACCTCGACGTCCTTGCCGATGAATTCACGTGTCCGTTCGACGAAGGTGTCGACCGAGCCGCCGGCCGCGACGAACCCCGCGACGGTGCTCGACCCGCTGCCGTGCGTGATCGCCTCGAGGAGCCTGTCCTCGCCGACGCCGAGGCGCTCACCAAGCGCGACGGCCTCGGTGAGTAATCCGATCTGCGCGGCGAACAACGCGTTGTTGGTCAGCTTCACGGCCTGCCCCGCTCCGAGAGGTCCGACGTGCAGGATCGGGTCACCATAGGCGGCAAGCACCGGTTTGACGCGCGAGACGGCGTCATCGGCGCCGCCGACGAACAGCGTGAGTGCACCCGCGGCAATGTTGTGCGGTCCGCCGCTGACCGGTGCGTCCAAGACGTCGATGCCCGGCGAATGCGCGGCGATCGTCTGCACGGTCCGAGGACTTCCGGTCGTGTGAACGACCAGCGTGGCGCCAGGCGACATTGTGGAAAGCACGCCGGGAGAGCACACCTGTGCTACCTGCTCGTCGGTGAACACGCAGACGATGAGGACGTCTGCGTCCCTGGCGATGTCGTGAAGTACTGCGACCGCCTGCGCACCGAGCGAAGTCACCGCGCCGCGTTTGTCTTCCGTTCTGCCGAGCGCGCGGACCTCGTGACCGGATTCGACGAGACGCCGGACCATCGGGCCGCCCATGCGACCCGCCCCGACGAATCCGACACGTGTCACCGTGGATGTTCCATCGACTCCAACGCGGTGTCCGCGGCCGTGAAGACGGAACCTTCCGGCGCCGACGCGGTGGCGGCGATGGTCGCCGCATGCCGAACGTCCTTCTGTAGCAGCGCCCCTGCGATCGGTGCGAGCCCCTCGACTGTGCCGCCGAATATGGCGATGCTGCCCAGTGCCTTGCTGGTTGCCGAGCCACCGTTGAGCACCTCGGCCAGACGCACCCTCGGGATGCCGAGTGACTCACCCAGGTCCAGTGTGCTCAGCGCACTGCCCAGGTTCGCGGTGAACAGCAGGTTGTTCAGAATCTTGGTGACCTGTCCGCTGCCGAGCGGGCCGAGGTGGACGATCGGGTCGGCGTACGTCGCGAACACCGGACGGCATCGTTCGGCGACGTCCTCGTCGCCGCCGACCATGACCAGCAGCTTGCCCTCCTCCACGGCGGGCGCGCCACCGCTCACCGGGGCATCGATCACCGAAACACCCTGTGCGGCAGCCTTCTCGTCGATTTCCTTGCAAGTATCGGGATGCACGGTGCTGTGAATCGCGATGATGCCACCGGAGGCCAGGCCGGCCAGTACACCGGTCTCGCCGTACAGCACCTCGCGTACGTCGTCGTCGCCGACCACGCAGAGGCAGACCAGGTCGCTGGCGGCGGCCAACTCGGCGGGCGAACCCGCGGTCTTCGCCGCGGTGTCGGCATACGGTTCGAGGCTGGCTGCCCTGCGCGCCCACAGCGTCGTCGGAGAATCCGCCTTCGGCGATCCGACGTGCCATGGGTCCGCCTTGACTGCCCAAACCGATGAATCCGACGCGCATCAACCCGCCTCCATTGCTTCCGATGTATTCCTCTTCGCCGCAACACATTCCCCCACGAACGACAACACGGCGTCGTGGTACGCGGCCGCGTTGATGCGAGAGGGACATGTTGTGTCCGGTATCCGACTGCTCATTGCTCACGAATCGCGGCGACGAGGTGAACATGCGCGGCGATCTGCGCCATCGCCTCCGCATCCGATCGCCACACCCGCTCGTGCTCGGCGACGCTGAACTGCACCGGCACTCGTACTTGCGGTGCGAGCGCGGGAAAGTCCTGCCCCGGCCAACTTCTCGTCATGCCCACCTCGTAGCAGGGCGCCGGACGAGGAATTCGTCATACCGGACAACACGTCGGGCGGGTACAGTTCCGCGGGCTGCCAGAGCACCTCGCGTAGCCCGGTCGGACGCCCCGTTGCCGTGGCGGCCTTCATGATCTCCGCCATTGCCGTGTGGTACCGCACGCCGGTACCTGCCAATTCGAGACCGATCAGGTCAGTGCGCTCGGCCCGATCATCGGTGGCCATCCGCACCACCAACTCGCAACCCGCCGAGTGGCCGACGAAAAACAGGCCGGCGCCGCGGGGGTTCGCGCCGAGTATCTTGTCGATTGCACCGTACGCCAGTGCGATGCGTTGCTCCGGCCGTTCCATCGCATCGGGATAAGGCGCAGAACTCCCGTACCCGGGCCGATCCAGCGCGACCATCGTGTAGCCGTTGTCGGCCCCCAACCGCAGCAATGACAACGACGGATGCCCTGGGCAGTCGAAATATGCTGCGGTACTGGATCCTCCGTGGAACGCGACGATGACGGCCTTCGGCTCCTTCACCGCCGCGATGAGGCCCGACATCGGGACGCCGTCGACGAAGACGACGCGGGGGCGCGGAGCCGCCCCGGCGGCGACATCGGGCCGTGGTTCGCTCACCCGTCGGTCCGCATCAGGATCGCACCGCTCGGGGTGAGCCCGCCGCTGCTGACCACCGCGACGCGGGCGTCTTTCACCTGGCGTTCGCCGGCGTCGCCGCGCAACTGGGTGACCGCTTCGTGGACGAGACCCATGCCGTGCGTGCGGCCGTGCGAGAGCTGGCCGCCGTGGGTGTTCAGCGGGATCACACCGTCGCGCGCGATCGCCTTGCCACCGTCGAGGAAGTCCTTTGCCTCGCCGATGCCGCAGAACCCGAGCGCCTCCAGCCACGACAGGCAGTTGAACGAGAAGCCGTCGTAGAGCTCGGCGACGTCGACGTCCTGGGGCCGCAGCGACGTTCGCGTCCACAGGTGCGCGGACTGGCCCAGTACCTGCGGTTCGTGGGTCATCGTGGTCTGGTCCCAGTCGGTGCGTTCGACGATCTGGGTGCCGACCGCCTCGAACAGCACGGGCTTGTGCGGCATGTCCTTGGCGGCGTCGACCGCCGACACGATCACCGCGACTGCTCCGTCGCACGGGACATCACAGTCGTAGAGCCCGAACGGGGTCGTGATCGGCCGCGCGTTCAGGTAGTCGTCCATGGTCATCGGATCGCGATAGATCGCCGTCGGGTTCAGCGCGGCATTGGCGCGCTGGTTCAACGCGATCCAGCCGAGCGTCTCCCGGGTCGTTCCGTAGCGCTGAAAGTGCCGTCTGCGCGTTGAGCGCAAGCGCGTGCGCTGCCGAGGTGGCGCCGAACGGCATCTGCCAGCTGGACGGTGCGCGGCCCACCGGGAGGGCTGGTCTTGCCCTCCTTCATCAGCTGCTGGAACGTCGCCTCCCACAGGGTGCGGAAGCACAGCACATGGCGGGCCATGCCGGTGGCGACGGCCATCATGGCGGCGATGACGGATCCGCCCGGACCGAAAGTGTCCATGCCGCCGTTGATCCACGTCGGGCGAATGCCGAGCGCGCCTTCGAGCGCGGTCACGCCGCCTTCGCCCATCCCGGCGATGTCGAGGCCCGGATAGGTTGACAGCCCGTCGATGTCGTCGAGTGTCAGACCGGCGTCGGCGATCGCGGCTTCGCACGCATCGATGGTCAGCGACAGCGGCGGCACCATCAGCCGCCGGCCGAGCCGCGAGGCGCCGATGCCGGTGATCGCGGAGTGTTCCTCGAACTTCGCTGTGGTCAAAGGGGCACTGACGAAGCGAGCCGAAGTCGCTGGGGGCGATCTCGTCGGTGGGTAGCGGGCCGGTCTGCTTGTCCGCGGTGGGTCGGAAGAGCGGCAGCCAGACGGCTCCGGTCGTTATCGGTGAGCTTCTCGAACATGACCTCGACCGTCTGGCCCAACTCGAGCTCGTCGGGCTCGCATTCGACGATGTTGGTGGTCAGCCGAACCCGCGGGTCCTCGGCGATCGCGACCTGTGCCACCACGTAGGGCGGCGGAAGGTCGGGAAAGCCGAAGCGATGGTTCACGGTGAACGCCGACAGCGTCGCCCTGCCGGAGACATCGCGCACGCCCATGTTGCGGCTGCGGCAGTACCGGCACACCGGCTGCGGCGGGTGGATCAGCGCCTGGCAGTCGCGGCATTCCTGGATGCGCAGGACGCCGTCGGCGCCCGCGGTCCAGAAGAACTCGTTCTGGGCGGTGAGCTCGGGAAGCGGCCTGGTCACCGCACGAATTCCGAGATCGCTTCGTTGTCATCGGTTTTCGGGTCGGGTTCGGGCGCCTCGTTCGCGTCCTGACGCGCCGTGCCGTCGTTCGACGGTCGGTGCTCGCCCAGGTAGATGATGGCGTGAACCGGGCAGTCGAACAGCGCCCGCATCACCGCGTCGCGGTCCTCCTCCGGCACGGTGCCGTCCCCGATGAGCGACGCGTAGCCCCAGTCGTCGAGCGAGAAGTACTCCGGAGCGTGCTTGGCGCAGATGCCGAAGCCGTCGCACAGCGTCCGATCGAGACGAATCCTCAAGCCGTCACTCATGTTCGAGCCACCGCCTCCACTTCGTAGGGCCGTAGCGCGCTGAACGCACCGGCGCGGCAGGACGGGCACGCGTTGGCGAGGTGTGTGGTGACCAGTTGCGGGAACTGGCGTAGCAGGCTCGCGGCGACATTGGTGGCGCCGTCGAGCGTGGCGCAGGCGCCGCGACCACGGAGCACCACCGACCAACGCTCCAGACGGGTCACATCCTCTTGGGTAGCCACCCCGTCGCGCAGTGCCGCCGGTGACGGCGGCCATCGCCGCCGTGCCGTTGAAACACGAGCCGCATTGGCCGGCGTTCTCACGGTCGAAGTAGGACATCACCGACGCGGCGACGGCCACCGGGCAGTCGTCGGTGAGGATCGACATCGCACCGCAGCCCAGCCCGCTGCCGAGTCGGCGAATCGTCTCGTGGTCGAGTGTCGCGTCGAGGATCTCGGTGTTGACCAGGCCGGCGAAGTAGCCGCCCATCAACACCCCGTGTACCGAGTCAGCAGTGAACGCCGTGCAACGTCAAGCAGATCGGAAAACGGCTGCGCCGTGGGGAATCTCGTAGAGGGCCGGCAGGTCTGCCGCCGCCCGTGATGGTCGCGAGGAACGTTCCCGGCGACATCGGTGTGCCGACCGAACGGAAGCTCTGCGAGCCGTGCCGGTGAATGTAGGGCAGATTGGCAAGCGTCTCGACGTTGCTCACCAGTCGTCGGCAGACCCGATACCCCCTCCTCGAACGGCCGAGGCGGCTTGTCGGTCGGCTTGGCGGGTCCGCCGTTGATGCGCCGCACCGCCGCGGTTTCCTCGCCGGCGACGTAGCCGGGCTCGACGGTCACCACGATGACGTCCGTTGCTCCGAACGTCTGCGAGTCCAGCTGCGACAGCGCACTGTTCACCGCAGCGGCCGACTGCTCGTCGGAGACATACACATATGCGCGGCTGGCGTTGATGATCGCGGCGGCCAGCCGCAGGCCGTCCAGCACCAGGTGCGGGCGGTGACGCAGCAGCCAGCGGTCCTTGACCGACGCGGGTTCACCCTCTTCGCCGTTGGCGACGATGACGGTCCGCATACCGCGGCGTTCCGCGTCGCGCACCGTACGCAGCTTGGTCGCCAGCGGGAAGGCCGCACCACCGCGCCCGAGAAGTCCGGACAGGTCTACCTGCTCGAGCAGCGGGTCGGGGTCGGTCAGCGGCCGGTAGCCACCACCCTGCACATACTCCGCCAGATCCTCGGGTCCAGCTTGCGTGGGGCGCAGCAGTCGCGGCGCACAGTCAGGCCATGCGGCGATCGTGAGGTCGGTTGCGGTGGAGGTCATGGCGCCTCGCCGCTCGATAGGCTGACGGGCATGAGGACTGCTGTGGTGCGTGTCGGCGTCGACCCCGCCGGCGAACTCGCGGCCGCACAGTTAACCGACGGCATGGCGCGCCTCCGCGAGTCGGCCGCCGCAGCGGGTGTCGAGGTCGTCGAGAACAACCTCGTCGGCCTGCCCGGCGCAACGACGCGAGGTGGAGTTGTTGATCGCCGGTGACGATGCCGCGCGAGCTCAAGCGGTCGGCGGTCAGCCTGTGCGCCAAGGCGTTCGGCACCGCGCCGGTGCCTGGTGTGCTGACTTTCATCAGCCGAGGAACCGATGACGACGCGCACGGCGTGCTGGCGGGATTCGGGCTGACCGGCGAGATCGAACGCCTCCCCGGTGACGACGGCTGGGACATGGTCCGTGTGACGCTGCGCAAGTCCGATCTCGAACGCGTCCCGGAGAGCCGGGTCCACACCGCGCTCGAGGCGTCGCTCAACTGCGAAGTCCATATCCGCACCGTGTAGCGCATCAGCGCGTCCAGGAACTTCAGGATCGCGGGCGCCGCCTGCACCCAGGTGTCGAACAGGCAGAACGTCTTTCCTCCACTGGCGGCGAACTTCTCGCCCGCACGCTCCCAGGCGTCCTCCGGCCACGGCGGGTCGATCAGCGTGGAGCCCTTGATCAGGCAGCTGACCTCCAGCGAGGTGCGCTTCGGGTGGTCCCAGTCGTTCTCGCCGCCACGGATGATCAGCGTCGGAATCTGTGATGTTGTCGAACATCTCGTCCTCGACACCGGGGATCGTCTGGCCCGGCTTGGGCACGAACGCGTTGAGCCAGCGCAACATCACCTTGAGGAACTCGTCGACGTCGAGCGCGCGGAACCGCGCCTCGTTGTCCGGGTTCTCGGCGATGCGTTCCTTCCACTCGGCGACGTGCAGCAGGCCGTTGATTCCGGCGCCCCGTGACCGCGAGGATGCTCGGCACCACGTAGTGCCCGCCGAGCACGAACGAGCCGTAGACGCCGCCGACGATGTTCCACACCACCAGTTTTCGCACGATCTCCGGGTAGAGCATCGTGGTCAGCATGGAGTCGCGCGCGCCGCCCGAGCCGCCCGCGATGATGCACGGCCCGATGTCGAGCCCGGTGATCAACGCGTGCAGCGTCTCGGCGCGCATGTGGGATTCGCTCTTGCCGTAGAACTGCACATCGGACTTGCCGCAGTTCGGCCGGTCCCACAGCAGGACGCGGTAGCCGCCCTCGGCCAGCGCCTGCGGCCAGCGGTCGCAGGCCCGGGATGTCCTTGCTGAACCGGCCGCCCGGCGTCAGCGCGATGAATTCGCCTTCTTCGCCCAGGATTTCGTAGACGACGCGGCCGCCGTTGTACTCGAAGGTCTTCTCGCCCGGCTCGAGCTTGAGGCCGGAGGATTCTGTGGTTGTCATGCCTGCACCAGCACGTCGTTGCCGACCACCCGCACCGGATACGTGCGGATGCTCCACTCCGGTTTGACCGCGGTGGTGCCGGTCGCCAGCTCGAAACCCCATTGGTGCCAGGGGCAGTAGATGTACTCGAGGTCGCGCACCATCACCGCGTCACCGGGGGCGTCGTCGTCGACGATGGTGCGGCCGCGTGGGCGGCCCGAGCACAGCGGACCGCCTTCGTGGGGGCAGTAGTTCGCGATGGCGTAGAAGGTGCCGTTGACGTTGTAAACGCCGACGCCGTGCCGCCCGATGGGCACCAGTTTGTGTGTGCCCGGCGGGATCTCGTCGACCGTGGCGACGATGTGTTCGCGCCCCTGTGCCAATCTTTTTCGGCCGGCCGGGGGCGTGTTCTGCTCGTCCAATTCAGAACACCCGCACCTGGCCCTCGAGGGCCGGAACCGTCTCCGGCAGGTGATAGGTCGCGATGCCGTTGCGGAACATCACCGCCTCGCGGGCGTGTTCGGGCAGGTGCTTGACCAGCCAGCGGGGGTCGTCGAACGTCCAGTGCGGGTAGTCGCTGCTGAACAGCAGGATCTTCTCGCACTCCATCCACTCGAACGCGCGGGTCAACTCCGTCTTGTCCTCGGGGTAGTCCAGCGGCTGGGTGGTGAACTTGATGTGGTCCTTGACGTACTCCGAGGGCTTGCGCTTGATGTCCACCCACGACTTGCGGGCCTCGTAGATGGCGTCCATCCGCCACATCAGCGGCAGGATCCAGGTGAAGGCGTGCTCCACGAACACGATTCGCAGCGTCGGGAAGCGGTCGAAGACGACCGTCGAAGATCAGGCTCATCACCTGGTTCGCGGCCAGCAGCGAGTAGGTGACCATGAAGTCGTGGTTGTAGCTCGGGAATCCGACCGGCGGGATCGGCAGCTCCTCGTGATGGCTGCGCGACAGGTGGCAGCTCACCGTGATGTCGTTGCTTGGTGGCGGCCTCCCAGATCGGGTCGTACTTGGGGTCGCCCCATGACGGGCGGGGCTCGGCCTTGATCAGGATCTGCGCCCATGTAGGGATGTCCGGCCCAGCGCTCGATCTCGCGGGCGGCGTCCTCCGGCGTCCTCGATCGCCGCGCAGATCGAGCCCCGCCAGCGCTCATGCCAGTTGTTGTGGCTGTCCAGCCAGTGGTTGGCCTGCCAGTCGTTGAGTGCGCAGCTCATCGCGTGGTTGACCTCGGGAAAGCGCGCCGGGTAGGCGGCGGGCTCGAGGATGGCGATGTCGGCGCCCGCCTCCATGATCAGCTGCTTGAAAGCGAGGTCGGGGTCACTTCCCGCGAAATTCGCCGTCGGACGGGAACGTGTCCACGCGCATCGCATAGGCGTGTGCGTAGTCGGGCGCGTCGTAGTAGATCTGGTCGCCGACGCGGCGCGTCAGGAAGTACTTGCTGCGCCACGGTTCCGGGATGTACGGCGTCAGCTCGCCGCGCCCTCGGCGTCGGATGTACGTCGGAGTCGACGCACCGCACGGCGATGTGCTCGGCCGCGGCCTTTCGCTCTTTCACTGTGACCGTCATGGTCGCCTCCTCTATTACGAAGTCTTCTCTTACTGTGCGCTGACGCCGGCCCCGACGTCTATGCCGTACAGCTCTGCGGCGTTTCGCCAGCACAGCTTGTCGCGCTGTTCGTCGGAGTACGAGGCGGGCACTTTCAGCTCGTTGAGCTGCCAGTGCGGATAGCTCGAGCCGTACATCACCATGTCGTCTTTGCCGGTGAAACCGAACCATTCGCCGGCGAAATCGGCGTCACCCGGTCCGTCCATCGCGCCCTCGACGAAGAAGGTGTGGCCGGGCAGGTAGTCGCTGGGCATCTTCGGCGCCCACGGAGTCTGCTCCAGGTGGGGACGGCCGAAGCAGTCCATCCGCCACATGAACGGCGTCAACAGGTCCGCGGCCCCGTCCGCCCAGACGAACTTCAGTGCGGGCATCCGCTCGAATACGCCTTCGACGATCAGGTTCATCAGGTGGTAAAGGAAGTTGAGCGCCATGAAGCTGACGTAGTTGCTCATACGTCCGCGGCACGCCGGACGGCGTCGGCGCGAACGCGATTCCGGCACCGACCTCGATATGGACGGCGACCGGAAGATTGGCCTCCACAGCGGCCTCCCACAGCGGCCAGAACTGTGGCTTGCCGTACAACTCCCGGGACTGCAGCGGGACGCCGATCTGCACCACGCGCGGGTGGTCCTGGTACTTGGCGATCTCGCGCAGTGCGCCGGTGATGTCGTCGGGATTGACCCGGATGGTGCCGCGGAACCGGTCGGCATAGGGGTTGTCGTCGAGCCAGCGCGTCACCATCATCTCGTTGTGCGCCGCGGCGATCGCGCGTGCCGAGATGACGGTCGGGCATGATGCCGCGCGTCATCGGGTGCAGGATCGCGACGTCGCACGCCGCGTCGTCGAATACGTGCTTGCCGACGATCTCCGGGTCCGAACCCGGGTACTGCCGGTCCGGCCCCTCGGGCCTTCGGCAGGTACTCGCCGCCGGGCGCGCCGTACCAGTCCATCTCGTAGTCGGGAAAGCCGCGGCTCTTGAACGGTTCGCGCATGAAGCTGCGCAGATCCTTGTTCGATTTGCAGAAGATGTGCACGCTGGCGTCGATGACGGGGGTCTTACGACCGGGCTGGGTCCCGTCGGGATGTGTGATCACGCTTCAGTCACCTCAAGCCTCCGGAGTGCGCCCAGACGGCCGGGACACACATGGGGCTGCAACCTGCGCCGGGACCGGACATAAAGCCAGAGTAAAGCCTTGTTCTTCAAAGGCAAGAATTGTGTTCTCCAGCGGAACGCTTACTTCTTCGCAGGTCAGAGTGTGCGCTGGTCAGTCGCTTGGCGCTCGGTCGGCGAAACGAGGTACGTCGGATCCAGAGAACGGTTACAGCATCTAATGAGAATGCTATTCTCGTGCCACCTGACGAGTTCCCCCTGGAGGCCCCGTGTTACTGGAGTTCGACGCCGATCAGCGGCTGTGGCAGGAAACCGTGCGGGACGCGGTGGCCAAGGCAGTGCCCGGCCGTCGCTGGTGCGCGGCATCGCCGAGAACGGCGTCGACCCGACACCGCTGTGGAAGACCTACGTCGACGCGGGCTGGACCGAACTGGCCGACCCGGAGAACGCGGTCGAGCTGGCGATCGTGCTCGAAGAGCTGGGCCGGGCCACGGATCCGACCCCCTTCCTGGCGACGTTGACCCAGTTCGCGCCGCTCGCGGGCGACCGGTTCGACCCGCAGGTCTCCGGCACGGCCGTGTACAGCGGGGTGACGGCTCATCGCGACGCCGACGGCTGGGTGCTGAACGGCACGGCGCGTCACGTTCTCGACGGCGACCGCGCGGAGAAGCTCGCTGTGGTCACCGCGGCGGGAGTCTTCGTCGTCGACGCCGACGCGGCCCTCACCCGCCGTACCGACGTCTTCGACCCGGTGCTGCACATCGCCGAGGTCACCTTCGCCGGTGCGCACGTCCCCGATACCGACCGCGTCCACGTCGACGCCGAACGGGCTCGGCACGTGGCCCTCACCGGGATGGCGGTCACCACGGTCGGGGCGTGCCAACGCATCCTCGATCTGGTCCTCGAGCACGTGAAGCAGCGCCAGCAGTTCGGCGTTGCGATCGGAACATTCCAGGCCGTCCAGCACAAGGCCGTCGACATGCACGTCGCGACCGAACGGGCGCGCGCGCTGTCGTATTTCGCCGCGCTGACGATCGCCGCCGACGATCCTCGCCGGCGTCTCGCGGCGGCGATGGCCAAGGCATCGGCAGGGGAGGCGCAGGCGCTGGTCTTCCGGCACGGTCTGCAGCTGTTCGGCGCGATGGGATTCACGTGGGAGAACGACCTGCAGTTCGCGTTGAAGCGGGCGAAGGCCGGCGAGCTGCTGCTGGGTGGTGCGGCCGAACATCGCGCGGTGATCGCCGCGGAGTACAGGGGTTCTAGCATGCAACTGACCTTCGATTCCGACGTCGAGGAGTTCCGCGCCGAGTTCGCCGCGTTCCTCGACGAGCACCTGCCATCGGAGACCGAGACCCAGGAGCGACCGCGGTCGGTGTCGCACATGCCGCAGTGGGCGCGTGAGTGGCAGCGGCTGCTGTTCGAGAACGGCTGGCTGCTGCCGCTCAGCCGCCGGAGTTCGGTGGCCGCAACGCGACCGTGTTGCAACAGTTCGTGCACCTCGACGAATTGTGCCGGCGGCGGATCTACCACAGCTTCAACCCGCAGGGCGTGAACATCGTTGCGGCGTCGTTGATCTCGTTCGGTTCCGATGAGCAGAAGCACCGCTGGGCGGTGCCCGTGCTGCGCGGCGAGATGACCGCCTCGCTCGGCATGAGCGAGCCGAGCGCGGGATCCGACCTGGCATCGCTGCGCACCCGAGCGGTGTCTGCGACGGCGACCATTTCGTGGTCAACGGCCAGAAGGTGTGGACCTCGGGCGCCCACGACGCCGACTTCCTGCTGACGTTCGTGCGCACCGATCCCGATGCGCCCAAGCACAAGGGAATCAGCGTGCTGATCATCCCGACCGACACACCGCGGCGTGGTGTGCCGGCCCTTCGCCGACATGTGCGGTGAGGACAACCTCGACTTCAACGAGGTGTTCTTCACCGACGCACGGGTGCCCGCGGAAAACCTCGTCGGACCGCTGAACGGTGGC
The DNA here is from genome assembly GCA_963805835.1 of uncultured Actinomycetota bacterium. Lineage (GTDB taxonomy): Bacteria > Actinomycetota > Actinomycetes > Mycobacteriales > Mycobacteriaceae > Mycobacterium. Next base: position 288,217 of record CAWDVX010000006.1, read on the forward strand.
TGGGGCGTGGCCAACGGATCGCTCGGGCACGAACGCACCATGATGTGGCTCGGCTTCGCCGACCGGATCGACAACATGATCGCCGACTTCCGGCCGCGCACCGAGCTGGAGCGGGACCAATACGCCACGACGATCATGGACTACCAGGCGTTGCGGGCCATGGGTTCGGCCGCGCTTGGCCCGGGCTGCGCGCGGCGAGATGGACACCGCGTCGGTGTCGGTGCTGAAGCTGTTCGGTTCCGAGGCGGAGCGTCAGGCGTTCGAGAATGCGCTGACCGCGGCGGGAGCGGACGGGCTCACCCACCCGTCGACGACGCGGCCCGTACGAGCACATGAACCTCGACCACTACTTCGTCAGCTGGTTCGAGCGTTACGCGCGCAGCTTCGGCGGCACCATCGCAGGCGGTACCTCGGAGATCCAGCGCAACATCATCGCGCAGCAGGTGCTCGGTCTGCCGCGGCGCTGACGTAGTGACCGACTCCGCTCCCACCCGAACCCACCCGGCGACGCTGATCGTCGACCGGCCGCACGCCGGTGTCGTTGTGCTGCAGCTGAACCGGCCGAAACAGCTCAATGCGATCAACGAGGCGATGCGCGACGAGCTCATCGAGACGCTCGCCGCCCTCGGCGCCGATGCGTCGGTCAATGCCGTCGTGATCACCGGAGCGGGACGCGGATTCTGTTCGGGTATCGACGTGCGCAACTTCGCGGCCCGAACGCGCTGGAGGCGTCCGACCCCGCGATCGACCGGTTGCGATTCCAGGAGGCGATGGCCGCCCTGCCGCAGGCGATCTGGAATCTGCCCCAGCCCGTCGTCGCCGCGGTGAACGGCCCCTGCGTCGGGGCGGGCTTCGCGCTGTGCCTGGCCTCCGACATCCGGATCTGCTCGACCGCCGCGACGTTCGGCAACGGCGCGATCCTGCTGGGGCTGTCCGGTGCCGAGATGGGCATGAGCTACCACCTGCCCAGGATCGTCGGAACCAGCGTGGCCGCCGACTGGATGATGACCGGCCGGACCGTGTCGGCGTCCGAGGCCGACCGCCGCGGTCTGGTCAGCGAGCTGGTCGAGCCGGAAGAGCTGATGGCGCGGGCTCTCGAACTCGCCCGTGCCATCGCCGAACTGCCGCCGCTCGCAACGCAATTGACCAAACGGGCACTGCAGGTGAACACCGATGCGGCGGGACTGAACGCGGCGCTGGAGTTGGAGAATCGCAACCAGGTGCTCAGCCACGCCACGGACGAAGCCGAGGCGCGGCGGCGGCCGAAGTGATCACCGAACGGAAGGACGGTATTCGATAGTGGCGTGGGACTTCTCGACCGATCCTGAATGGGCGGAGCAACTGGCATGGGTCGAGCAGTTCGTGCGCGAGGAATGCGAGCCCATCGACTATGTGGTCAAGGAGTCGCACGACCTCAACGACCCCGTGCGACAGGCGCTGATCCCGCCGCTGCAGGAGATCGTCAAGGAGCGCGGGCTGTGGGCCACCCACCTCGGCCCGCATCTCGGCGGGCCCGGCTACGGCCAGGTGAAGCTGGCGCTGCTCAACGAGATTCTCGGCCGTTCGGAATGCGCGCCGATCGTCTTCGGATCCCAGGCGCCCGACTCCGGCAACAGCGAGATTCTCGCCCACTACGGCACGCCCGGAGCTCAAGGAGCGCTATCTCGAGCCGCTGCTGGACAACCGCATCGTGTCCTGCTTCTCGATGACCGAGCCGCAGGGCGGTGCCGACCCCAAGGTGTTCACCACCACGGCCGTGCAGGACGGCGACCACTGGGTGATCAACGGCGAGAAGTGGTACTCCTCGTTCGCATCGATGGCGTCGTTCATCATCGTGATGGCGATGACCGACCCGGACGCGCCTCCCTATCAGCGCTATTCGATGTTCGTCGTGCCCGGTGACACGCCGGGCATCAACGTGCTGCGCGACGTCGGACTCGGCTACCAACCGCTCGGCGGCGGGGGCCGCGAGGGCTACGTCCGGTACGAGAACGTCCGGGTGCCCGCCGACCACATGCTGGGCCCGCGCGGCGGCGCGTTCGTGGTCGCGCAGACCCGGCTGGGCGGCGGGCGCATCCACCACGCGATGCGCACCGTGGGTCTGGTCCGACGGATCTTCGACATGCTCACCGAACGGGCCGTCTCGCGCTACACGCAGGGGGAGCTGCTGGCCAACAAGCAGATGGTGCAGGAGATGGTCGCCGACTCCTGGATGGAGATCGAGGCCTACCGCCTGCTGACCCTCCAGACCGCCTGGAAGATCGACAAATACAACGACTACAAGGCGGTGCGTGGCGACATCTCGGCGGTGAAGGCGATGATGCAGAAGGTGCTGCACGATGTCTCCGCGCGCGCCCTGCAGTTGCACGGATCGCTGGGCACCTCGCACGAGATGCCGTTCGTGCAGTACATGACGGAATCGTTCGTGCTCGGGCTCGCCGACGGGCCGACCGAGGTGCACAAGGTGACGCTGGCCCGGCTGCTGCTCAAGGACGTCGAGCCCGCACCCGATGTGTTCCCGTCCGAACACCTGCTGCGGCTCCGGCAAGCGGCCGAGGCGAAGTTCGCCGACAAGCTGGCGGGAATTCCGCGCACCTAGGAGGTCCACAATGACGTGTGACGGCAAGGTGGCCCTGGTGACCGGCACCAGCCGGGGGTTGGGAAAGGCGATCGCGAAGCGATCTGGCCGCAGAGGGGGCGACGGTCGCCCTCACCGCACGCACCGCCGAACCCGATCCGAAATATCAAGGTTCCCTTGCGCCAGACACTCGAGGAGATCGAACAGTCAGGCGGGTCGGCGATCACCGTGGCCGCCGACCTCTCCAAGCCCGAGGACCGCGAACGCCTCTTCGCCGAGGTGGTCGAGAAGATCGGCGCCCCCGATATTCTCGTCAACAACGCGGCCGTCACATTCCTCCGCCCGCTCGACGAGTTCCCCGATCGGCGTGTGCGTCTGATGATGGAGATGCACGTGATGGCGCCGCTGCACCTGACCCAATTGGCCATTCCCGCCATGCGCGAGCGGAAGCGGGGATGGGTGCTGAACGTGACATCGGTCGGCGGCGATCTGCCCGACGGCCCGCCCTTCTCCGAATTCGACCGTGCGGCGGGCTTCGGCATCTACGGCACGGTCAAAGCCGCGTTGAATCGATTGACGAAAAGCCTTGCCGCCGAACTGTACGACGACGGAATCGCCGTGAACGCCGCGGCACCGTCCAACCCGGTGGCCACCGAAGGCGCGGGCGCACTCGACCTGGCGAAGACCGACACCGAGGACATTGCTCTCATCACCCAGACGGCCTTCGTGTTGTGCACGGGGGATCCGAAGACCTTGACCGGTCGCATCGCCCACACACAGCCGTTCCTTCGTGAGATCGGTTGGCTGTGAAGGTCCAGCCCGCCGCGTACCTGCGGACCACACTTCCGCTGGACCTCTCGCTGCTGCAGCACTGGACAGCGGCCGCTACCACTCGATCTGGCTGCCCGACCACATGGTCAGCTTCTGGCCCGACTCGATCTGGACTCCTGAATTCACCGATCTGGCAACGGTTTCGCCGTCACCGCACCGCCACCTGGACGCCATGGCGGTCGCCGCCGCGGCGGCCGTGCTGACCGAGAACGTGCCGCTGGTCACCAGCGTGGTCGACACCGTGCGCCGTCATCCGGCGATGCTTGCGCAGAGCGCGTTGACCATCGACCATCTGTGCCAAGGGCCGCTTCATCCTCGGCCTTGGCAGCGGTGAGACCGAGAACACCGTGCCCTACGGGTTCGACTTCACCAAACCGGTAAGCCGATTCGAGGAGGCGCTGAAGGTCATTCGGCTGCTCTGGGACAGCGACGGCCCGGTCGATTTCGACGGGCAGTTCTATCATCTGCACCACGCCCGCCTCGATACCGAGCCGTATGAGGGCGTCACCCCCCAGATCTGGATCGGGGCGAGCGGACCGCGGACGCTGGAGATCGTCGGACGCTACGCCGACGGGTGGTGGCCCACCGGCGCGTGGAATCCCGACGACTACGCCCAAAAGCTGGCCACCGTACGGGCTTCCGCGGACCGGGCCGGCCGCGACCCATGGCCATCACGCCGTGCTATATCCAGGTGTGCCTGATCGGCCGCGACGACGCCGCACTCGCCGAGATCCTGGACGCGCCGCTGGTCAAGGCGTTCCTCCTGCAGGTGTCCGCCGAGCTGTTGCGAAGCCTCGGCTTTGAGCATCCGATGGGGGAGAACTGGCGCGGTTACCAGGACATCGACCCGGCGACCTTGACCCGCGAGCGCATCCTCGAGTTCCTCGACCGCGTCGACCCCGAATCGATCCTCGCCGTCGTCCCGCACGGCACACCGAAGCAGGTCGCGCACGTCATCAAGGAATTTGTGGACGCAGGACTACGAGTGCCCAAGATCCTGGATTATGGCGGAATGGCCGGGCTTTCGTACTCCGCCGCGTCAGCCGAGAACGTACGCGCCGTCGAGGATGAGCTGCTGGCCCTGTGCGGAGACATTCGATGACCGACATGCTGAACGCGGCGGACATGCTGGAGCGGGCGCAGACCGGCACCGGACTGACGGACTACGGTGACTCGACTCTGCCGGACAGGTTCGCCGCAGCCGTCGACCTTCTCAACGGCATCGGCATGGACGCCGACGGGAGACGCCGGGCCGAGGACGTCTGCCACTGGCTGCTCACGTCGCGCCTGGAATTCTTCGAGGACCGCAATCGTTTTCCGGTCGCCGACGAGGTGATCGAGCGGCCGATGTTCGTGACCGGTGAACCACGCTCGGGAACCACCCTGATGCACGCCCTGATGTCGGTGGACCCGGATGCGCGGGCGCTTCGGTTCTGGGAGGTGATGTATCCCTCCCCGCCGCCAGGGGCCAGCAGCGACGACGACCCCCGCCGAGTCCGCGCCGATCCCAATTGGCGCCGAGTCCGCGCCGACGCCGACTGGCGCGAGATCAACGCCAAGATGCCGAAATGGCTGCACAGTCACCCCTACAACGACATGCTGGGCGACGGGCTGCCGGAGGACGAACGCACCTGGGCCTTCGACTTCCGCGTGATGACGCCGACCGCGTGGTGGCGAGTTCCCATGCAGACGGTGGTCGGTGGCCTGCCGACTGACGGGGCCGCGCAGTACCGCATCCACAAGGCGATGCTGCAACAGTTTCAGTACCGGCGTCCGCCGAAGCAGTGGGTGCTCAAAGGGTTCCACGGGTTTCGCCTCGAGGAGTTGTTCGACGCGTACCCCGACGCGACCCTGCTGTGGCTGCACCGCGATCCTGTGCAGGTCGCGGCGTCGCGAACGATGATGATGGCCGACATCCTCGAGGGCATCGTGGGCCCGATCGACCTTCAGGCCGCGGCGAAGATGCACCTTGAGCTTGACCCGGACCTCCATCGCCAACACGATGACCCACCCGCTCACCCACGATCCGCGAATCATGCATGTGCGCTACACCGGATTTCCTTGCCGACCCCGTGGGCACTGTCAGCCGCTACTACGATTTCCGCGGACGAAGGTTGGGCGCCGAAGCGCAAACGCGGATGCGCGCCTACCTGAAGGACAATCCCGGCGACCGGCACGGCAGGTTTCACTACTCGACCGCACTGCTCACCGACATCGGCGAGGATCTGGACGCGCTTCACGAGGAATTCCGGCCATTCCGTGAGCGTTTCGGCGTCGCGGTCGAGAAGCGGAACTAGCGCCGTGCACGGCCGGCTGTCGGTGCACAGTGTGACGTTTCTCGGTACGCCGTTGGCCGAGCAACATTCGGTGTGGCGCGCGCTGGGACTCGCGCGTCTCAGCCTGATCGACACCCAACTGAACGAACCCGGACTGACGCCCCTCATCGAACAGAACGGCTACTCGATCGACACCGTCTACCACCTCTTCGAGTCCGGCCCCGGCCTGTCCCGCGTCATCGAGTCTGCCGCCGCAGTCGGCGCCCGCGTCGTCTACATGCTCACCGGAGGCCGCGGCGAACTGACTTGGGAGCAGGCGGCCGAGCGGTTCTGCGCGGCGATCGCCCCCTGCGTTAACGAGGCGCAACAGGTGGGGGTGTCACTGGCAGTCGAAAATGCCTCCGCGCTATACGCCGACATCCACTTCGCCCACTCCCTGCGCGATGCGGTCACGCTGGCGGAGATGGCGGGACTCGGTGTGTGTATCGACCTGTTTCACTGCTGGGCAGAGGCTGACTTTTCGGGCCTCGTCGAACGCGCGTTGCCGCGGACCGTCCAGATCCAGCTGAGCGACTACGTTCTCGGTGATCGGGCGTTGCCTGCCCGTGCGGTCCCCGGTGACGGGGCGATCCCGATCGAGCCGTTTATCCGGCAGGTACTCGCGGGGGGTTACGCCTACGGCTTCGATCTGGAGTTGATCGGTCCACGAATCGTGGCCGAGGGCAGCTTCGAGGCGGCGCGTCGTGGCTGCGAAACGGTATCGACGATGCTTAAAAGACTTGGGGCATAGGAGATCGCCGATGGCTTTTGGAGACGGCACTGACGACGCGGAGCTGAATGCCGCGTGGGTACGGTTCTGTGACCGACTGAAGGCGGCGGGCGAGCGGGCATTCAAGGACCACAACGCCGCCTCGGGTCTGCAGCGCGCTGACGGCTTCCGGTTCCTCACCCAGAACCTGGGCCAGGCCTTCGATCTGGCTTTGGAGACCAAGGACACCCGCTATCCCGGTCATCCACACCTTCTGCAATCCGACGCGCAAGCTCGGCGGCGACTGTGCCGACTTCCTCTATCAGCAGGCGTGGATCGACGGTCAGTCGACGTACCGCATCGTCGGCGAGCGGGGGACTGCCCGGTTCCTCAACATCACCGTGCAAGGTGCGCGATCCGACGGACCTGGCGTCCTGCATGAACCGTTCGGAGATGTGCCGGAGGCAAACTTGTTCGGCCATCAGCTCACCATCACGCCCGACGGCAGCTTCGAGATCTACGTCGGGGGTGAACAGCGCGGCCCGAATTGGCTGCCGACCACGGCCGGCTCACGAAAGCTGTTCATCCGTCAGGGTTTCGACTCGTGGGACGAGCGGCCCGCGCGAATGCGGATCGAGCGCGTCGGCATGGATGCCCCCAAACCGCTACCCACCCCAGCGTCGATGATCGCCGCCATGAACTGGGCGGGCGACTTCGTCACGGGCCTGATGGACGACTGGCCGGAGTTTCCGTTCCGCTACGGCGGCGTCGACAGCGAGAACCCCAACCGGTTTCCGCAGCCCGTCGAGACCGACTCCGATGCGAAACGCGGTCGCGCCGCGACGAACATGCACTGGGTGCTGCGGTCCGACGAGGCGCTCGTCATCGAGTTCGATGCGCACGACGGGCTGTGGATGTTCACGAACATGGGCGTCTTCTTCAACAGCATGGACTACCTCTACCGCCCGGTGAGCTACACGCCGAGCCGGACCGAGGTCGACAGCGACGGCAAGGTGCGCCTGATCCTGGCACACGATGATCCAGGATTTCACAACTGGATGGACACTCAGGGTTTCGAGCGTGGCAACGTCACCTACCGACACATGTTCGAAGGCGAACCGGTCGAGTTGCGCACGCGTTTGGTCAAGCGTGCCAACCTCGCCGAAGTGTTGCCAGCCGGACACCGCAACCGTTACCACCGCGGAGCGCGTCGAGCAGATGTGGGCCCGGTTCCACGGGATTCGGCAGCGCTACGTGCTCTGAAGCGGACTCCTCAGAGCCGCTGGAGCTTGAACGTCCAGAACTGCTTTCCGGGCGGGCCGTTGAAACAGCCGACGTCATAAACCGAGTCGATCGTTCCCACCAGGGTGTTGTCGTCCCACACATAGGTCTCGTGGGTGGGGAGGTTGTAGCCAGGGCAGCGCAGACCGTCGGGTACGTCGACCTTCAGCGTCCACTGGCCGTTGGCCAGATAGGCGTTGCCCTGGTAGTAGGCGTAGTACTTCAATCGGGGCGCGGCGCTGATCCACCTGCAGTCCGGTGTCGCATCGGGGCTGCACCGAGCGACGAACCAGTACCACGATGCCCGGTCGTATCTGTTCGTCAGGAGGTCGAAGTTGCCGGGGTTCCAGAACGCCTGGGCGGGGGGCGCGAGGACCGTCGCGATCGCCATGAGCACGGCGGCAACCGCCGTGGTTAGGACCTTGATGGGCTTCATCATCGCCATCGTGTCCTCCCATACTCGTTTGCCGGTGCTCATCAAACCACCTCGCTGGAAATCTCGGTCCCGATCAGTCGATGACGACGGCATCCTTGTGTTCGGTGATGGGCCTGGCGGGCTGCTGCTCGTCGCAGATCCGTTGAAGTTTCTCCAGGGTCTCGTCCAATCCGGGACCCAGTGGCTTGCTCGGGGTGAACGTCGCGGGCAGGTGCTTCATGCCCTGGATGACGCCGATGGTCTCGTAGTGTTCGGTGCCCTCGGGATCGCAGACGTAGTCGGGCATTCTGTCGAGCACGGCGGTGAGCATCGACTTGAACACCGTGCGGGCCACGTTGGAACCGACGCAACGGTGCACGCCGATGCCGAAGCTGAAGTGCCGGTTGCCCTTTCGGTCCATGATGAGCTCGTTGGGGTTCTCGAACACCGACGGGTCGCGGTTGGCCATGGCCCAGGAGATCCACAGCCGCTCGCCTTCCTTGAACTTGGTGCCCTCGACCTCGACATCGTCGGCGAAGGTGCGGCCGTCGCCGGGTGCTGGTGTGTAGAAGCGCAGGAACTCTTCGGTCGCCGGATTGAGCAGGGTGTCGCGTTCGCGGCTGAGGAGCTCGCGCTGGTCGGGGTGCTCGGACAGCCACTCCAGCGAGTGCGCGGTGAGCGCGGTCGTGGTGTCGAAACCGCCGCCGATGATCAACCCGAGATTGCCGAGGATCTCGAGGTCGGGCGCGGGCTCGCCGTCGATGCGCAGCTGCAGCAGTGCGTTGATCAGTCCCGGGCGCGGGTTCTCCCGAACCTCCATCATCGTGGTGATCATGTCGATGCCCATCTGCCGGTTCATCTCGGCGACGCGCGCGGCGTCGGGCGAGTGTTCCGGAGTGGATACCGACAGGTGCGCGGGCTCGCTGTAGACCGGCCACTTCTTCAGCTCGATACCCATCATCGCGAGGGTGAGCACCGCGGGCACGATGTTGGCGAGGTCGTCGACGAAGTCGATGCGGCCCGACTCGATCTTCTCGTCGAGCGCCGCCCTGGTGATCTCGTCCACGAAGGGTTGCCAGCGCTTGATCGCGGCGGGGGAGAGGTACGGGTTCAACGCACCGCGGTAGGTGCTGTGCTCGGGTTCGTCCATCTCGAGGATGCCGCCCCGTACCACCGTGGCGCGCTGCGCCTTTGGGATTGTGATTCCTTGGTAACCGCTGCGCTCCCCGTTGATGTCGTGATCGTTGGACACCACGGGACAGCGCGCGAGCTCGAACACGTGCTTGCTGTCGGCGGCGACCCAATGTCCGCCGTAGACGTCAGTCCATGCCATCGGGCACTTGGACTGCATCTCCTCGGTGATCTTCTCGAACTGCACCCGATACTCCGGGGTGTGCCGGTCGAAGTGGTACCGATTCCTCTTCCGCTCGTTGTCGGCGGCGGTTTTCTTGCCAATGTCGTCGACGTTGCTCAAGGCTTGTCTCCCTGCGCTTCTGGCGGCTGAATTACCACAGTCACTCTTCGATCGAGATGGCCTGCTCGGGGCACGACTGGACGGCTTCGCGCACCGCGTCCTCCTGGTCGGGCGGCACCGCTTCGTTCACCGGTGACGCCGTGCCGTCGATATCGCTGAGCTCGAAGGAATCTGGCGCGATCATCGAGCACAGCGTGTGGCCCTGGCAGCGTTCCGAGTCGACGAAAACCTTCACGGTGTCCTCCTCTCAGATGTGGTAGTCGTACCACTTCAGGTAGCCGCCCGCGTCGACCCGCTGCTGCGTGCCAGTGATGTAACGGGCCTCATCGGAAGCCAGGAAGAGCACCATGTTGCTGATGTCCTCGGGTTCGATCCAGGGGACCTTCATCGCCTGCTGGACATAGAACACGGGTTCGGCGTCCGCCTTCGTTGGGTGCTCGAGGTCGGGACGGAACGACTTGTACATCGGCTCGCTCTGCAACATCGCCGTGTTGCAGTTCGTCGGATGAACGACGTTCGCACGGATGCCCCGTGGCGCGAGTTCTGTGGCGAGGTTGTGGACATACTGCGACAGCAGGCGCTTTGAATGGAGGTAGGCGGCACCACCCGGATCGGCGCCGGGGTTGTCATTCTTGCTGACGTCCATCAGCGCCGCGGTGGACCCGGTTGCGATGATCGAAGCGCCTTCACTGAGATGCGGAAGTGCCAGATGGATGGCGTTCATCGTGCCGATCAGGTTGGTGTTCATGACGTCGACCCAGGCCGCCATGTCGCCCGAGCCCTTCATGCCGGCGATTCCGGCCGACGTGACGACGATGTCGAGCCTGCCCAGCTCCGAAACACCCGCTTCGAGGGCGTGTCTGAGCTGCGCGACATCACTCACATCGACCTGCGCGGTGACTACACGCTGTCCCGTCTTCTCGACGAACTGAGCCGTCTCCTCCAGACTCCTCGGGTGCGGCCATCGGGTAGCCGACCGTCGCGAAGTCCTCACACCGGTCGACGGCGATGATGTCGGCACCTTCCTCGGCCAGCCGAACCGCATGACTCCTGCCCTGCCCGCGTGCCGCGCCGGTGACGAATGCGACCTTTCCCTGTACTCGTCCCACTGAGATGTCCTTTCGATTCTGCGTGATTTGGTTACGTGTTCCGGCCGCCGTTGACGCCCAAGATCTGTCCGGTGATGTAGCCGGCCTCCTCGGAGGCGAGGAACGCGCAGGCGGCCGCAATGTCCTCGGGCCTACCGATGCGGCGCACCGGTGTGGTGTCGATGCTCTGTTGCACGTTCAAGTAGCCCCGTCCTTCGGACTTCCGCAGCATCGGGGTGTCGATGAAGCCGGGCGGCACCGCATTGACGGTGATGCCCGCTGGGTCCGTACTCGAGGGCGAGTGATTTGGTGAGGCCGTTGACCGCCGACTTGGCGGCGACGTAGGGGGACATGTACGGCTGGCCGGAATGGGTGCTCGATGACGAGATGTTGACGATGCGGCCCCAGCCCGCCTCGATCATGTCGGGCAGCACCGCTTGGATGCAGTGGAAGACGCCGTTGAGGTTGACGTCGACGACCCGCTGCCACTCCTCGAACGAGATGTCGGTGAACCGCTTGAACTTCTCCAGCCCGGCGGCGTTCACCAGAACCGCCACCGGACCGAGCTTGGCGCGCACCGTGTCGAGCGCGGCATCGACCTGGGCTCGGTCGGTGACGTCGGCGACATAGGAGTGGTCAGCGTCGGACGGATTGAGGTCCAGGATCGCGACATTCATGCCGTCTGCGCGCAACCGCCGCGCGACAGCCTGCCCGATGCCGGAGCCACCTCCGGTCACGACGGCGTTCTTCAACGCAACCCCTTGCGATCGAGCAGGAGCCACACCTGCCGGTCATACATTAAGAATCGTCCTTCCGATTATGAGAACCGTACTCTCGGGAACGGCAATCGTGCAAGACAAGATGGAGACATGATTCGCACTGGTGAGACGTTTCGCCGCCGATTGTCGCACCGTTCATTGCAGGCAGCCGGAGTTCTCGGCATTTCCTTGAGTTCTCTTGTCACGAATGTATGATTCGCCGGTGATGAGAATGAAGTTTCCATCACATTCGGCCGAAGAGGTGCATGCGCTGAGGAGGATGATGCAGGAAGCGACGACGATCTCGAGTGACGATCCCGCCACCGCCACCGCCAGCGCCGCTGGCGGTGTTGATCGGCGTCTGCTGATCGACGGCAAGCTACTCGACACGTCGCGGACGTATCCCTCGCTCAACCCCGCCACCGGTCGAGGTGCTCGGCCACGCGCCGGATGCCACGGTCGCCCACGCCGAAGCGGCCGTCGCCGCGGCGCGGCGCGCCTTCGACGAGACCGACTGGTCGACCAACACCGAGTTGCGGATCCGCTGCCTCGAGCAGTTCCATCAGGCGCTGATCGACCACCGCGACGAACTCGCCGCGCTGACCATCGCCGAGGTCGGCGCGACGGAGGCGCTGTGCCAGGGCGCTCAGCTGGACCAGCCGATCGCGATCGTCCGCTACTACGCCGACCTGCTGAAGACGTATCCGATGACCGAAGACCTCGGCAATATCGAGAGCCGCGGTATGCAGCACCACCGCTGGGTGGAGAAGGAGGCGGGCGGAGTCGTCGCCGCGATCATCGCCTACAACTATCCCAACCAGCTGGCGCTGGCCAAGCTCGCACCCGCGCTGGCGGCCGGCTGCACGGTGATTCTGAAGTCCGCGCCCGACACCCCGCTGATCACGCTGGCGCTGGGCGAGTTGATCGCGAACCACACCGACATCCCCGCCGGCGTCGTGAACGTGCTCAGCTGGTTCCGACCCCGAGGTCGGTGCCGCACTGACCACCAGCCCCGACGTCGACGTGGTCACGTTCACCGGCTCGACCCCGACCGGCCGGCGGATCATGTCGGCCGCCAGCGACACCCTCAAGAAGGTGTTCCTGGAACTCGGCGGCAAGTCGGCGGCGATCGTGCTCGACGATGCCGACTTCAACACGGCCGCGCTGTTCTCGGCCTTCAGCATGGTCACGCACGCCGGGCAGGGTTGCGCGCTCACGTCACGGCTGTTGGTGCCCGAGAAGCATCACGACGAGATCGTCGAGATGATCAAGAACAACTTTGGTTTAGTGCGCTACGGAGATCCGGCCAACCCGTCGACCTATATGGGTCCGCTGATCAGCGAGAAGCAACGCGACAAGGTCGACGGCATGGTCAAGCGCGCCGTCGAGGCAGGTGCGACGCTGGTCACCGGTGGCGAGAAGGTCGATCCCGGCTACTTCTATACCCCGACTCTGCTGACCAACGTCGATCCCGACAGCGAGATCGCCCAGGAAGAGGTCTTCGGCCCGGTCCTCGTCGTCATCGCCTACACCGACGATGACGACGCAGTGCGGATCGCCAACAACTCCATCTACGGGCTGTCGGGTGCCGTGTTCGGCAGCCAGGACCGTGCGCTCGCCATGGCCCGCCGCATCCGGACCGGCACCTTCTCCATCAACGGCGGCAACTACTTCAGTCCCGACAGTCCATTCGGCGGCTACAAGCAGTCCGGCATCGGACGCGAGATGGGCACCGCCGGCCTCGAGGAGTTCCTGGAGTCCAAGACCTTCGCTGAGGTTGTTCCGGAGGCGGGTTCATGAGCCGACCACTCGACGGAATCCGCGTCCTCGAGGTCGCGATGTACGGCTTCGTGCCCGTCGGCGGGCGCCGTGCTGCGCGAGTGGGGCGCCGACGTCATCAAGGTCGAGCACGCGGTGACCGGCGATCCGCAGCGCGGGCTGCGCCAGACCGGGCTGCTGCGTGTCGAAGGCGACCCGAACCCCAACATCGAGCACGCCAACCGCGGCAAGCGCAGCTCGGTCTCGACATGTCGGTGCCCGACGGGCAGCGAAGTGCTGCTGGAACTGGCCAAGCGCGCCGACGTGTTCCTGACCAGCTTCCTGCCGGGGCATCGACAGAAGTTCGGCATCGACGTCGACGACATCCGCGCCGTGAACCCGACGATCATCTACGCCAGGGGCAGCGCGCTGGGACCCCGCGGCGAAGAGGCGGTCAAGGGCGGCTACGACATGACCGCCTTCTGGTGCCGCGCAGGCACCGCGGCCACCATCACGCCGCCGGGCACACCTGGCATGATCGGCCCGCCCGGGCCGGCCTACGGCGACACCATCTCCGGCACCAACCTCGCGGGCGGAATCGCCGCCGCGCTGTTGAAGCGGGAGCGCACCGGTGAGCCGTCGGTGGTGGACGTCTCGCTGCTGGGCAGCGGCCTGTGGTCGCTCGGACACACGGTGGCGTTGACCAAGCATCTCGGCCAGCGGATGGAGGCGTTCCCTCCCGGCGTGCACGGCTCGCCGATCAACCCCTTGGTCGGGCTGTACCCGACCGCCGACGACCGCTACATCTCCTTTGTGATGATGCAGCCCACCAAGTTCTGGGCGGATGTCTGCAAGCACATGGACCTGGACGAACTGGCCGACGATCCGCGATTCGCCACCGTCGAGTCGATCGCCGAGAACACCGCGGTCGCAGCCGAGATCCTCAAGGAAGCGATGAGCAAGCGTCCGCTCGCCGAGTGGAGCGAACGGTTCGCGACGCTGCTCGGTCCGTGGGCGCCGGTGCAGGACACCCTGCAGGCCGCGGAGGACGCGCAGATCCGGGCCAACGAATATCTGGTGCACGGCGGGTGAACTCGAATTGGTTGCAAATCCGGTGCAGTTCGATGTGAGTCGCACCCCAAACCGGCCCCGCCCCTGGATTTGCGGAGCAAACTGACGAAATCTTGCTGGAACTTGGATTGGATTGGGACCGCATCATCGAGCTGAAGACGGCCGGCGCCGTCACTTAGACCGAGGGACACCGCCCATGCCCGACGTCGCTTCGATCGACACCCACGTGTCGTGTAGTGGGGGTTATCCTCCGAAGTTCCCGTTTCCTCACGGGCATCGAGGCGATCGGCTAAGAAGATTTCGGTTTCCCCGAGGGGCCTGCGGGGGCCGCAAGCTAGTCGAAGCGGAGGTGGCCACCATCGGCGGGGGGGAGCTCGACGGAGCGCAAATCAGCTTGATGCACAATTCTTTCGGTCGATCGCGGTGTCGGCTGTGACAACCCCGGGAGGAGCTACCTATGGCTCGGGGTAGCGGGCCGGAACGGTGGTCGCCGGGCCTGCCGCAGCTGAGCAGCTTTTCGGGTCCGATGCAGGCCGTCGGCGGGTTGTTCGCGATGTCGGCCGACGCGGTGCGGTTCGTGTTCCGCAGGCCGTTTCAGTGGCGCGAGTTCTTGGAGCAGTGCTGGTTCATCGCCCGAGTGGCGTTGGCGCCGACGCTGTTGGTGGCGATTCCGTTCACGGTGTTGGTCAGCTTCACGCTCAACATTTTGCTTGCGCGAGTTGGGTGCGGCCGACCTGTCGGGTGCGGGTGCGGCGTTCGGTGCGGTGACGCAGGTCGGCCCGCTGGTGACGGTGCTGATCGTGGCGGGTGCCGGTTCGACGGCGATGTGTGCGGACCTGGGGTCGCGCACGATCCGCGAGGAGATCGACGCGATGGAGGTGTTGGGCATCAACCCGGTGCAGCGGCTGGTGACTCCGCGGATGCTGGCCTCGGGTTTGGTGGCGTTGCTGCTCAACAGCTTGGTCGTGATCATCGGCATCCTGGGCGGCTATTTCTTCTCGGTGTTCGTGCAGGACGTGAACCCGGGTGCGTTCGCCGCGGGCATCACGCTGTTGACCGGGGTGCCCGAGGTGATCATCTCGTGTGTGAAGGCGGCGCTGTTCGGTCTGATCGCCGGGCTGGTGGCCTGCTATCGGGGGTTGACATCACCGGCGGTGGCGCCAAGGCGGTGGGTAACGCGGTCAACGAGACGGTGGTGTATGCGTTCATGGCGCTGTTCGTGATCAATGTGGTGGTGACGGCCATCGGCATCCGGATGACGACGGGATAGCGCGGTGGGGACAACGACGATCCTGCAGTCGACGTATCCGCGGTTCACGCGGGGCGTGCGGCGTCCGGTGGAGTGGCTGGGCCGCATCGGCGACCACATGATCTTCTACCTGAAGGCGCTCGGCGGGATCCCGCATGCGGTGGTGCACTTCCGCAAGGAGATCATCCGGCTGATCGCCGAGATCTCCATGGGCGCAGGCACGTTGGCGATGATCGGCGGCACCGTGGTGATCGTCGGGTTCCTGACGCTGGCCGCCGGCGGCACGCTGGCGGTGCAGGGCTACTCGCTCGCTGGGCAATATCGGTATCGAGGCGCTGACCGGGTTCCTGGCGGCGTTCATCAACGTGCGTATCGCCGCGCCGGTGGTGGCGGGTATCGGGCTGGCGGCCACCTTCGGTGCGGGGGTGACCGCGCAGCTGGGCGCGATGCGGATCAACGAGGAGATCGACGCGCTGGAGTCGATGGCGATCCGGCCGGTGGAGTATCTGGTGTCAGCACGCGGATCATCGCCGGAATGATCGCGATCACGCCGCTGTACTCGATCGCGGTGATCTTGTCGTTTCGTCGCCTCCCAGTTCACCACGGTGGTGTTGTTCGGTCAGTCCGGCGGGCTGTATGACCACTACTTCGACACGTTCCTCAACCCGATCGACTTGTTGTGGTCGTTTCTGCAGGCGGTGTTGATGGCGATCACGATCCTGTTGATCCACACCTACTTCGGCTACTTCGCCACCGGCGGGCCCTCCGGCGTCGGCGTCGCGGTGGGCAACGCGGTGCGCACCTCCCTGATCGTCGTCGTCTCGGTCACACTGCTGGTCTCACTGGCCATCTACGGCTCCAACGGCAACTTCAACCTGTCCGGATAAGGGACAGACAGCCATGAAATCAACTACCGCGCGGGCACTGGCCGGTCTGGCCGCCATCGTCGCGATCGTCGCCGTCATCGCGCTGGCGATCGGTCTGTTCCGCGGCAGCTTCACCGAGACCGTTCCGGTGACGGTGGTCTCGGATCGCGCCGGGCTGGTGATGAACCCCGACGCCAAGGTGAAGATGCGCGGCGTGGAGGTCGGCAGGGTCGCCTCGATCGCGACGAAGCCCGACGGCCACGGCGGTCCTGAACCTGGACATGAACCCGTCGCAGCTGCACCTGATTCCCTCCAATGTCAGCGTGGACATCACGTCGACGACGGTGTTCGGCGCCAAGTACGTCGAGCTGACCGCCGCCCGAGGAGCCCGCTCCGCAGAAACTGCACGGCGGGCAGGTGATCGCAGGGCCAGCACGTCACCGTCGAGATCAACACCGTGTTCCAGCAACTCGTCACCGTGCTGGACAAGATCGATCCGGCGAAACTCAACGAGACCCTCGGCGCGGTGGCGACGGCCTTCAACGGCCGCGGCGAGAAGATCGGTCAGCACTCTCGATCGACTTCAACGCGTTTCTGGCCAAGATCAATCCGAGCCTGCCGAACCTCTCCCACGACATCGAGGCGGCCGTGCCGACGTTCACCGCCTACGGCGATGCGGCGCCCGACCTCGTCGGCACCTTCGACAATTCCATCCGGCTCAGCAACTCCATCGTCGAAGAGCAGCAGCACCTCGACGAATTCCTCATCAGCTCAATCGGTTTGGCCGATATCGGCAACGAGGTGATCGGCGGCAACCGCCAGGCCGCTGACCGACGTGCTGCGCGTTGCTCGTGCCGACGACCGACCCTGGCAGGGCGAGTATCACGAGACGCTGGGCTGCACGATCGGCGGCCTCGTCCCGTTCGTGAGCGGCATCAATCAGTACTCGCACATCCTGTTCAACGCGAGCCTGACGCTCGGTACCGAGCGCTACCGCTGGCCCGAGGACCTGCCCAAGGTCGCGGCCGTACCGGAGGCCGGTCCTTCTGCAAGGAGCTGGGTCTGCCCAATGTGCCAGCGGAGTTCCGGCCGCCGTTCATGGTCGGCTGACACCGGGATCGAACCCGTTCAAGTACGGAAACCAAGGCATCCTGCTCAACTCCGACGGGCTCAAGCAGTGGCTGTTCGGGCCGATCGCCGGGCCGCCGCGCAACACCGCACAGATCGGAATGCCGGGGTGACGCGCATGCGGGGAACATTGATCAAGTTCGGCGTCTTCGCGGTCGTCATGGTCTTGTTGACCGCGTTCCTGTTCGCCACTTCGGCCAGTCGCAGACCGGGTCGGACAACGACTACTCCGCGGTCTTCAAGGACGCCTCGCGGCTGGAAACCGGGGACACCGTGCGCGTCGCCGGCATCCGGGTGGGCACCGTGCAGGACGTGTCGCCTGCAATGCCGACCGCAACGTGCTGGTGAAGTTCGACGCCGGCCGCGACATCAGGCTGACCGACGGCACCAAGGCTCAGATCAAGTACCTGAACCTGGTCGGCGACCGCTACCTGGAACTCGTCGACGCTCCCGGATCGACGAAGATCCTGCCGGCGGGCGCTCAGATACCCATCGACCGCACGGCGCCCGCGCTGGACCTCGACCTGCTGCTCGGCGGGCTGAAGCCGGTCATCCAGGGCCTCAATCCGCAGGACGTCAACGCGCTCTCGGCATCGCTGCTGCAGATCTTGCAGGGCCAGGGCGGCACCATCGAATCGCTGTTCTCCAGGACGTCGTCGTTCTCGAATGCGCTGGCGGACAACAACCAGGTGATCGAGCAACTGATCGACGAGCTCAAGACGACGCTGAACACGCTCTCCGACGACGGCGACCAGTTCTCCGGGGCGATCGACAAGCTCGAGACAACTCGTACGCGGCCTCTCGGAGGACCGCGACCCGATCGGCGAGGCCGATCACCGCGCTGGACAACGGCACCGCCTCACTGACCGACCTGCTCGGCCGGGCGCGGCCACCGCTGGACGGCACCATCGACCAGGTGAAGCGGCTCGCAGAGTATCTGGATGCGGACAAGGCCACCTTCGACGCCACGCTTCAGCGGCTGCCCGATAACTACCGCAAGCTGGCTCGGGTGGGCTCCTACGGCGCGTTCTTCCCCTACTACATCTGCGGAATCGCCTTCCGGGCAAGCGATCTCGAGGGCCGCACCGTTCAGTTCCCCTGGATCAGGCAAGAGACGGGGAGGTGCCGGGACGAATGCACAAGTACCGCGGATCCGCCCTCATCAGGGCCGGTTTCATCGGCGTCGTGCTGATCATCCTCGTGATCGCCATCGGGCTGCAGCCCGAGCGGCTTGCTGTCCTGGGCCACCGTCGCTGCGCTATCAGGCGCTGTTCACCGAAGCCGGCGGTCTGGCCGCGGGCAACGACGTGACGGTGTCCGGAATCAAGGTCGGCTCGGTCAACTCGATCGAACTCGCAGAACGGCGATGCGCTGGTCGGTTTCACGATCGACGGCAAGTACGCGCTCGGTTCGGACACCACCGCGCACATCCGCACCGGAACCCTGCTCGGCGAGCGGGTGCTGGCGCTGGAGTCCGAAGGCAGCGGCACGTTGTCGCCGAACCAGGTCATCCCGATCACCGGACGTCGTCGCCGTATTCGCTGACCGACGCGGTCAGCGAGCTGACCGCGAACACCGCCGGCACCGACACCGACACGCTCAACCAGTCGTTGGACACGCTTGGCCCAGACGCTCGACCAGATCGCTCCGCAGCTGGGGCCGACGTTCGACGGCCTGTCGCGGGTGTCGCAAATCGCTCAACGGCCGCAACGACAGCCTGGCCGAGCTGCTGAAGACCGCGGGCGATGTGACCGGGATACTGTCCGAACGCAGCCAGCAGGTCAACACGCTGATCCTCAACGCCAACGACCTGCTCGGCGTGCTCAACGACCGGCGCCAGGCGATCGTCGGCCTGCTGGCCAACACGTCGGCGCTGTCGCGGAACCTGACCGGGCTGGTCGCCGACAACGAGCAGGAACTCGCACCGGCGCTGGAGAAGCTGAACGCGGTCAACCGCGATGCTGGAGAAGAACCGCGACAACATCGCCAAGGCGCTGGCCGGGCTGCGCAAGTACGAGCTGACCCAGGGCGAGATCGTCGCCAACGGCGCCTACTACAACGCGCTCGTCCCCAACATCCAGCCGGCGCAGCTGCTGCAGCCGTTCCTGGACTACGCGTTCGGGTTCCGGCAACGGCGACGAACATCGGGCAACCGCCGGACAACGCCGGACCGCGCGCCCAACTTCCCTTCCCCGTCAACGGGATTCCGCAACCAGGAGACCTCCCCGATGATGGCAACCCGTAAGCGCCTCGCGACCTGGGTCGCCGTGCTGCTGGCCGTCGTGCTGGTGGCCGGAGCGGCGTTCCTGGTGCGCCAGGTCTTCTTCGGGCCCAACACCATCACCGCCTACTTCCCCACGGCCACCGCGATCTATCCCGGTGACGAGGTGCGGGTGTCCGGCGTCAAGGTCGGCACCATCGACAGCATCGAGCCGGAGGGCACGCAGACCAAGATGGTCCTCAAGGTCGACCGCGACGTGCCGGTTCCCGCCGACGCCAAGGCCGTGATCGTCGCGCAGAACCTGATCGCTGCGCGCTACGTGCAGCTCACCCCGGCCTACCGCGACGGGCGACGGGCCGAAGATGGCCGACGGCGCGGTGATTCCCAGCGACCGCACCGCGGTACCGGTGGAATGGGACGAGGTCAAGACCCAGTTGATGCGGCTGGCAACCGAATTGGGACCCAAGCCCGGTCGGAAGGCGCCGTCACGGACACCTCGATCGGCCGGTTCATCGACAGCGCCGCCAACGCGATGGACGGCAACGGCGAGAAGCTTCGGTCGACGCTGGCTGAGTTGTCCGGTGTGGCGCGGATCTTCGCCGAGGGCAGCGGCAACATCGTCGACATCATCAAGAACCTGCAGATCTTCGTCACCGCGCTGCGCGACAGCAAGCAGCAGATCGTGCATGTTCCAGAACCGGTTGGCCACCCTGACCAGCGTGCTGGACGACAGCAGGTCCGATCTGGACGCGGCGCTGTCGGACCTGTCGGTCGCGATCGGCGAGGTGCAGCGCTTCGTCGCAGGCAGCCGCGAACAGACGGCCGAGCAGATCAGCAGCCTGGCCGCCGTCACCCAGAATCTCGTCGACAGCCGGATTGCCGCTCGAGAACGTCCTGCACGTCGCGCCCAACGCGATCGCCAACTACCAGAACATCTACTACCCGACCGGCCGGTGGCGTGACCGGGGCGTTCTCGTTCGTCAACTTCTCCAACCCGGTGTACTTCGTCTGCGGCATGATCGGCGCCGTCGCCAACACCACCGCGCCCGAGACGGCGAAGCTCTGCGAGCAGTACCTCGGCCCGGCGTTGAGGCTGCTCAACTTCAACAACCTGCCGTTGCCGATCAACCCCTACCTGCGGCCCAGTCGCCAAGCCCGAGGACATCATCTACACGGATCCGAAGCTGGCGCCCGGAGGCGCGGGCCCGGGCGATCCGCCCGAGCCGCTGCCCGCGGTCTCGGCCTACACCGGCGCCGGGGATGTGGCGCCGCCGCCCGGCTACGGGGGCGTCGGACTACCGGCGATGCCGCCGGGCCTGTACGCGACCCCGGGAGCGAAGTGCCCGCCACGCCGTCGCCCGCGCTGTTCCCCGGTGCGCCGATCCCGGGGACCGCCCAACATTCAACCAGGCCAGGCTCCGTCCGTTCAGGACATGCTGCTGCCGCCGACCCCCGCGCCCGCTGCGCCGCCGCCAGGACCGCTGTTGCCGGCGGAAGGACCGCCTCATGATCTGCCGCAATCGCGTGAAGGCAGTGGTCGGTCTCGGTGTGCTGCCTGGCCCTGACGATGACGGGCTGCGCCTTCCAGGGAGTGAACTCGCTGCCGCTGCCCGGTGCGGTCGGCCGCGGGCCCGACTCGGTGAAGTACACGTCGAGGTCCCGAATGTCGCCACGCTGGAGTCGAATTCGCCGGTGATGATCAACGACGTCGTCGTCGGCAGCGTGGGCAAGATGACCGTTGACGCCTGGCACGCCGAACGTCGAGATATCGGTCAAACCCGACGTCGTCGTACCGGCCAACGCCGTGGCGTCCGTGGGGCAGACCAGCCTGCTGGGGTCGATGCATCTGGCGCTGAATCCGCCGCTGGGCGAAGCAGCCGAGCGGTCGCCTGCAACCCGGAGCCACCCTGCCCTTGAACCAGTCGTCGACCTATCCCACCACCGAGCAGACGCTGTCCTCGCTGTCGACCGTCGTCAACGCGCGGCGGGCTGGGCCAGATCGGCGACGTCATCCACAACTTCAGTGCCGCCGTGTCGGGACGCGAGCCGCAGATCCGCGAGCTGCTCACCCGGCTCAACGATTTCGTCGGAACGCTGGATGCCCAGCGCGACAACATCATCGAGTCCATCAAGCAGCTGAACCGCGTCGCCGGCACATTCGCGGACCAGCGCGAGGTGATCGACCGGGCGCTGCAAGGAGATTCCGCCCGCGATCGACGTGCTGATCAAGGAACGGCCCAATCTGACCACCGCGCTGGAGAAGCTGGGGACCTTCAGCGACACCGCCACCCGGCTGGTCAACGACAGCGGCGACGATCTGGTGAAGAACCTGCAAGGTCTGGAGCCCGCGCTGCGATCGCTCGCCGACATCGGCCCCGACATCAGCCAGGCGCTCATCTTCGCGACGGCGTTCCCCTACGGCCCGGCCTTCGCCGACAAGATCGCCAAGGGCGACTACATCAACCTGATGGCCACATTCGACCTGACCTATCCCGCGTCTCAAGCGCACGCTTCTGCTCGGGACCCGATGGGGCGACGAAGACGCCAAGCTCATTCCCGCGCCGGGCGACCCCTACTTCATGAACTACGCATACGACCCGATCATGGTCGGCGTCGCGCCGCCACCGACCGAGGTGCCCCCCGCGGCCCAGGCGGCTCCAGGTCAGCCGGTAAACACCATGTTCGGGCCGGTGCTGCCGATGGTTCCGCCGCCGTCGGCCCGACCACAGTTCGGGCCCGACCCGGTGCTGGCGCAATCGCAGATCTTCGCCGGTCCGTTCGGTGCCGAGGCGACGCCGCCTGAGCCCGCCGCGCCGGCGGGTGCTCGAATTGCCGGCACCGCCGGCGGGTGCTGAATTGCCGGCACCGCCGGCGGGAGGTGGTGGCTGATGCTGACCCGCTTCGTCCGCAACCAGCTGATCATCTTCACGATCGCGTCGATCGTCGGAGTGACGGTGATGCTGTTCGCCTACATGCAGTTGCCGACGCTGCTCAACATCGGCCGGCTGACCGTCACGCTGGAGCTACCTGCCGCAGGCGGTCTCTACCGCTTCGCCAACGTGACGTACCGGGGTGTGCAGATCGGCAAGGTGAAATCGGTGGCGCTCACCGCGAACGGCGCCGAAGCGGTGCTGTCGCTCAACACATCGCCGAAGGTCCCCGCTGATCTCGAGGCCAACGTGCTCAGCGTGTCGGCGATCGGCGAGCAGTACGTGGACCTGCGGCCGCGCACCGACTCCGGACCGTACCTGCAAGACGGTTCGCGAATTCCCGTGTCCGACACCACAATCCCGCAACAGGTCGGGCCGATGCTAGACCAGCTCAGCAACCTGGTGGGCAGCATCCCCGGCGACAGGATCTCTGACCTGCTCGACGAGACATTCAAGGCGTTCAATGGCGCGGGGCCCGACTTCGGGCTCGTTGTTCGACTCCGGCTCGACGCTGTCCGAGCAACTCAACAGTGTCTCGGATGAGTCACGCGGGCTGATCGATGACAGCGGTCCGCTGCTGGACTCGCAGGCCGAGACCGCCGATTCGATCCGGACGTGGGCGCGCAGCCTGGAGGGGGTCACCGCCCAACTCGCGCAGAACGATCCCCAGATACGCGCGCTCCTGGAACGCGGACCCGGCTTCGCGCAAGAGGTCTCGGGGCTGCTGAACCAGATCAAGCCGACGCTGCCGGTGCTGCTGGCGAACCTCACGACGCTGGGGCAGATCCTCGTCACCTACAACCCGTCGCTCGAACAACTCCTGGTGGTCTTCCCCAACGCGCTGTCGGCCCAGCAGTCCTTCGGTCTCGGGAAGAACAACCCCACCGGCCTTGCAATCAGCGATTTCTCGTTGACCATCTCGGATCCGGTGCCGTGCACGGTCGGATTCCTGCCGCCGTCGCAGTGGCGCTCACCCGCCGACACGACCGTCATCGACACGCCAGATGACCTGTATTGCAAGCTGCCCCAGGACTCCCCGATCGGGGTGCGCGGCGCCCGCAACTATCCGTGCATGGGACACCCGGGCAAACGCGCGCCGACCGTGGAACTGTGCAACGACCCCGAGGGGTTCAAGCCGACGGCTCTGCGTAACCACTCGACCGGCCCGTACCCCTTCGATCCGAACATCATCGCGCAGGGGTTCGACGTCGACGACCGCGTCGACTTCCAGGACCGGATCTACGCACCGCTCGAGGGCACACCCCTGCCGCCGGGCGCCGTGCCGTCGGGGACGCCCCCCGGTGTTCCCAATCCGCTATATGCCCCGATCACACCGGGGGCGCCGCCGCACCACCACCACCACCATCCCCCCTGCCGCTGCCTCCGCCGCCTCCGGGGAACTCGATCAACGGTGTGCCGATTTCGCCCGCTGAACCGGCGTCCGCCGTGGCACCTGTCCCCCGGCGCTCCGCCGGCGACCGAGGTGCCGCACGGCGGTGGAGTGCCTGCAGCGCCAAGTGCGTTCCGCGGCAACGAATCCGACGGACCGTCCGTTGCCGCGGTGCCCTACGACCCGAACACCGGACAGTTCGTGACGCCCGACGGGCAGGTGCAGACGCTGACGAACGTCGCTGCCGGGCATGCGCCCAAGTCGTGGAAGGACCTGCTGCCGATCTGACTCGGCGCTAGGCAGCCAACCGCTCCAGCTTCATCGGTGTCTCGATGACGAGCGGCTTGTTGGTGCCGCACGAGCCGCTCGGGCTGTTCGTCCGCTGGCGGCCCACCAGGAAGTCCGTGATCGTTCATCTTCCGTTCGCCGGCCACCGGGTCGAATCCCCAGAACTGAAACCGCTGCTCGCCGGGCGCGACCGCGCCGCCGGGGCAGAACTGCCATTCGGGGATGTTGCGATCGACGACCCAGTAGGCGTTCGGATAGCCGTACCACAACCGCGCGGTCCAACCCGCCGAACTCGTTGCCGTGCCTTCGCATTCGATCGGACTGACACAGCTGGAGGACAGTGTCCACGTCTCGTCGATCGTCGGCATGTCCTTGCGGACCTCGTTGACCAAGGCGAAATCGCCGTTCGCGTGGTAGTGGTAGGTGCCGTTGAGCTCAACTCCGAAATCCGATGCGTGCGCCGTCGGGGTGGCGCTCAGTGCCGCGGCGACGGTCATTGCTGCTAATGCGCCTGCGGCGACCTTGTATCCACGCATGACTCAAAGCCTATCGTGGCCGGTAGCGATCCTCTTCGAAAGCGAGAATTTGATTCCCGCGCATGTGAGAATGGCTGAGTGCGATCCACCGTCGCAGTGCTTGCTGCAGTCCTGACCGCAGGTTCGATCATCGCGTCGCCGTCGGCCGCTGCCGGACCGACGCTGTGCAACGAGCCCAGTTGTGTACCGGGCATCATGCCGGGCGTCGTGCTGGGCTCGTATTGCAATAACACCAAGTACTACGCGTTCGGCGTGACGTCGTGGGGACGGCTGGTGTTCTGCGGAACGCCGAGGCGCTACGAACCACGCTGGTTCCGGTCACCGGAGATGCGCGGCATCAAGGACTACATGAGCGATTGCGCCGGCTACGACGGAGAGGTCGCGCAGGCGCCCGACGGCATGTTCCTGTCCTGCGTCACGCGCGAGGACGGCTTCCCGAGGTGGGAAAGCGGAGAACAGCTTCGGCCGGCTCCCTGAGTCCCTAGTTGTGCCCGTAGGCCATTGACGGCGTGTCGGCAGGAGAGCTCGATGCAGTCTTCGCGCCCTTATAGCGGTTAGCGGGTTGGTCGCGTGCACCTGATGCGCGGGATCAACCCGTTAGCGCGTGTCGGCGTGCCGACACGGTTACGTCCCTGGCCGACGCCGTCGGCTCCCTGAGTCCCTAGCCCACGGGCTTGAACTCGATGTTGATCTCCTTCAGCCCGCGCAGGATGAATGTCGGCTCGTACTCGTAGCGGCGGGCATCCAGCGGGCCGTGCTTCTCCTCGCTCACGGTGATGTCGGCCATCCGGTCGAGGATGCGCTCGATGGACACCCGGCCCTCCACGCGCGCCAGGGGAGCGCCCGGGCACGAGTGAATGCCACGGCTGAACGCGATGTGCTCACGGACGTTCTTGCGATCGAGGGAGAACTCGTGCGGGTTCTCGAAGCGCGCGGGATCGCGGTTGGCGGCGCCGGGACTGACCATCACCGTGGTTCCCGCGGGCACCGGGGTATCGCCGAGTGTCGTTGTCTTGCGGGCCATCCGGAACACGCTCTTCACCGGGCTGTCCATCCGCAGGCACTCCTCGACGAAGATCGGGATGAGGCTGCGGTCGTCGCGCAACTGCTGCTGGATGTCGGGCCGGTCGCTCGAGGACCCGCATCGCCGCTCCGAGCAGCTTCGCCGTCGTCTCCTGCCCCGCGGCGAACAGGAACGTCGCGGTCCGGACGACATCGACCACCTCCGGGGTCGAGCCGTCCGGATACTTCGCGGTCGCAATCGACGTCAGCACGTCGTCGCGTGGGGACTCGCGGCGCTCCTCGATGTACTGGGAGAACTTCTCGTCGGCCCACGCAAGCGGGTTCACGGCGATCACCTCGTGGTCGAGGCTGCCGATGTTGGTCCCCTCACCCTGAGCGCCGAACGCCTCGCGGAAGTCCTCGTGGTCCTCCTCGGGCACGCCGAGCAGGTCGGCAACCACCAGCAGCGAGAACGGTTTGGCGTACGCATTGAGGAACTCGCACTGGCCCGCGGCGATGAACTCGTCGATGTGGCGGTCGGCCAGCCGCCACATGAAGTCCTCGTTCTCCTTGAGCCGCTTGGGAGTCAGCAGCCGCGACAAGACGGACCGGGCATCCGTGTGATGCGGCGGATCCATCGTGACCATGTGCTCGTGCATGATGATCTCCGTGCGGTGCTCCTCGAGCTGTGCGCAGATGTCATCGCCCTCGGGCGTGAACGGCATCGGCGTGAACGGCCCCATGACCGCGACACAGGACGAGTAGTTCTCGGTGTCTCTGTAGACGCTGTTCGCCGCTTCCCAGCCGGTGACCGCCAGCACCCCGTTGTTGATCGGGCAACACACCGGATCCTTGGCCCGGACGTGGTCGTAATACGGGTGAGGGTCGGGCACCAGCGACGGGTCGGTGAAGTAGTCAACCGAGTCGAAATCCGTGGTCATCGTCTTTTCTGAGCCCTTCAAGGTCGGCGCTTACCCGCGGCGTGGCTGTGACTGAAACGGCGGCTCGGGCGAACCGGTATTCCTAATATGCTGAGCACCTGCTTAGCATGGGGTTAAGGTCAGGGTCAAGATCGTGCGGCCGGACGCCACTACGATCGGCGTGTCGTCGCAACGACTGAGGCCGGGAAAGAGGATTGATGGCATGGCCGAGACCGCTGGGCTGCGAAGGATCGGTGCGCCGGAGGCGAAGAATCGCGGTGTGCTGCTCGATGCCGCCGAGAAGTTGCTCCTCGAGGAGGGCTACGCCGCGGTCACCTCGCGCCGGGTTGCCGAGAAGGCGGGGCTCAAGCCCCAGCTGGTCCACTACTACTTCCGCACCATGGAAGATCTCTTTCTCGCGGTGTTCCGCCGCATGGCCGAGGCCGGATTGAGCGTTCTGTCGACGGCGCTCGCGTCGCCCCAGCCGCTCTGGTCGCTGTGGCGGTTCAGCACGCAGCCCGAGGCCACCCGGCTCACGATGGAATTCATGGGCCTGGCCAACCATCGCAAGGCGCTGCGCGCCGAGATCGTCTACTACGCCGATCGTTTTCGGGAGGAGCAGAACAAGGCGATCGCCGCGGCGCTGTCGCGTTACGGCATCGCGTCCACCGAGGTGCCGCCCGTGGTGTGGACGGTCTTCGCGACGGGCGTCTCCCAACTGCTGGTGATGGAACGAGCATTGGGCACGACGTTCGGTCACGCCGAGACGTTCGCGTACTGCGAGCAATGGATTCGCCGGCTGGAGGGCGAGCCGCTTCCTGCCGACGACGGGTGACGAATCAGCCGTCACCAGTTGCGAATTGAGCAGAGCGCGCCCTTCGGCCCCTGATGGGTGGCCACGACGACTCCGTCGACCGCGAGGACGCAGTGCACGTTGGGGGACAGGCCCGGTTCGCCCTGCGCCACCACCATCGCCCAGTCGTCGGGATTCGCCAGCTGCACGTCGAGATTCCACTGCTGATCCGGCCCGACGTCGGCCTCGACCTTCGGAGTGAAGACGTAGGGGTTGTGGCTGTAATCGGCCCAGTTCGGCGGGTCGACGTCGCGGTAGTAGATCTTCAGGTACGCCGGGCCCTCGGCGAACACCGTGTATTTCACGTTGTGCAGCGGAGCCTGCGCGGCCGCAGGCGCGGATGCGACGGCGATGCCCGAAGCGGCCAGAGCGGTAACCGAAATGAGCCGCAGCAATGCTCTGGGCCTCGATACACGGGGTGCCGGCGGAAACTTCATTACCGGGATTTTAGAAGCATGTTTCCGCACGGTGGGCCGAATGCTCGATCTCGCTCAGACCGAAAGGATGGTCGCCGAGGCGGTGCCGGGCGCGCCGTAAACCTGGGCCAAACCGACCTTCGGCTCACCCGGGACTTGACGGTCACCGGCCTCGCCACGCAGTTGGCGCACCAGCTCGTGGACCTGCCGGAGCCCGGATGCGCCAATCGGCTCGCCGTTGGCGATCAGCCCCCCGTCGGTGTTGATCGGGATGGTGCCGTGGATCTCGGTGGCGCCGTCGGCCAGCAGCTTCTCCTGTTCGCCATCGGCACACAGGCCCGTCTCGGCCATGTGGATCACCTCGGCGCCCGCATCGGTGTCCTGCAGCTGCGCGATATCGACGTCGTCGGGGCCGATGCCGGCTGCTTCGTACGCCGCCTTGGCTGCGTACACCGTCGGCGAGGGATCCTCGTCCAGCGGGGCGGACGTGGCATGCACCTCGTAGGCGCCGTAGGTGCGCGTACGTATCTCGCTGGCGCGCACGAACACCGGCTTGTCGGTGAACTTGTGCGCGATGTCCCCGCGGCACATGATCACCGCGGCCGCGCCCTCGTCGGGGGCGCAGAACATGTACTGCGTAAGCGGATAGTTCAGCACCGCCGAATTGAGGATCTCGTCGACGGAGATCTCCTTGCGGCGGAACGCATTCGGGTTCAGCGCGCCGTTGCGGAAGTTCTTGTTGGCCACCCGCGCCAGCGTCTCCTGCGAGATGCCGTGCTTGTGGATGTAGTGGTTGGCCTTGATGCCGAAGAACTTCGTCGTGACGAACTGGCCGTTCTCGGCGTACCACTGCGGCAGCGCGAGCTTGGCGGGATCGTCGGTGAACGCTCCGCGCGGATGCTTGTCCAGCCCGATGGCGATGCCGATGTCGTACTTACCGAGCCGGATGGTGTCCGCGGTCTGCTGAATGGCCGACGCCGCGGTGGCGCAGGCGTTGAACACGTTGGTGAAGGTGATTCCGGTCAGCCCCACCAGTCGCGTGACGGCGTCGGGGTTGGACACCTCGTAGCTGCCGCCGAAGCCGAACTGGATGTCCTTCCAGTCGACACCTGCGTCTTTGAGGGCGAACTCGATCGCTTCGGCGCCCATCTCCATGGCCGTCTTGTCGAACCGGCCGAACGGATGGAGTCCCACCCCGATGATGGCTACTGAGTTTGTCGCGGTCGTCATGCGGCGGCTTCCTCTCTAGACCGGCTGGAAGGCGAACGTCACCAGCTCGTTGCCTTCCTCGTCGGTGGTGAACGGCACCATGGTCAGCTCGACCTCCATGCCGAATTCCAGCTTCTGCGGGTCGTTCTCGGTAAGCCGGCCCTCGACCCGAATCACATCATCGAGCTGCACCAGACCGACGCCGAACGGTACGAAGTCCTTGCCCGTGGGTCCCTTGTAGGGCGCACCGGGCGGAAAGCCCTGAGTTGTCCAGGCCACCAGGGTGCCCCGGCGCGGCAGGTGCACGTCCGACATCTCGCCGCTGCTGCACCGCGGGCAGCGCTGCTGGATCGGGAAAGGTCGTCGCTCCGCACGCACCGCAGCGACTGCCGATCAGCTGCGGATTCTCATCGGGCCAGGTGGAGATCTCGGGAGCGAGTGCTTTCTGGGTAGACACGGGTTGACAATAATCGGAAATGACGTTCTCGTCTAGAGAGAACAAAGTCCGCACCAGCGTTGTACTCGCTCGACATGACCGACGAGAGTCAGCAGCTCCGGTCTGGGCCGCCCGAACCTGGGGCGCCGCGGGAGCCTCGTCCACCGACGGAAGTATCCGATGCGGCGGTGACTGGCGCAGTGTCCACGCGTTAGCCTGCCCGGGTGGATGCCGACACAGCGCAGATCGCAGACGTTCTTATCCGCTACGCCACCGGAATCGACTTCAAGGACTGGGCGCTGCTGCGCACCTGCTGGACCGAGGATGTCGAGTGCGACTATGGCGAGGTCGGGCGGTACTCGGGCGTCGATGCCATCAGCGGACTGATGGAACAACTCCACAACTCCATGGGGCCGACCTACCACCGGTTGTCCAACTTCACGATCACTGTCGACGGCGATCGCGCCAGCGCCAGGTCCTACGTCTTCGCCCATCTGCAGGCAGTCCCCGACGACCCGGCCACTTGGGTTGAGGCCCTTGGTCATTACGACGATGAACTCGCCCGCACTCCCGACGGGTGGCGCATCGCCCGCCGGAGCACACACATCGCACGGGTGCAGTCCGGTGTCACGGCGGCCCGGCAGCCATGAGCATCCTGCCCGGACCGATCCGCCAGATCGGCTACATCGTGGAGGACCTCGATGCAGCGCTCGCCCCCTGGATCGACCTCGGTGTCGGCCCGTTCTTCGTCATGCGCGGGATTCCGATACAGGCTTCCTATCGGGGCGAGCCGTGCCAGGTCACGATCTCGATGGCGTTGGCCAACAGCGGGGAGATGCAGATCGAGCTGATCCAGCAGGAGGACGATACTCCGAGCATCTACACCGAGTTCCTGCAGGCCGACGGCCCCGGATATCACCAACTTGCTTACTGGACTGATGATTTCGATGCCACCATGTCGGCGGTGCGCGATGCCGGCTGGCCGGTGGTGTGGCTCGGCGACGAGAACGTCGGAACGCGCTTCGCCTACGTCGAACCGACCAACGGTCCAGCCACGGTCATCGAGATCATGGAGGACAACGAAATCACCTCAGGCATGGGAAAATTCGTCCGCGACGCCGCCGTCGACTGGGACGGTAGCGACCCGATCCGCGTCCTCGGCGGCTAGTCGACCTCATTCGCGAAACTGAATTCCGGCAGGGAAAGTACGAGTAGAGGCCTGCTGGAATTCCGTTTCGGCGCTACTTGTCGCGCTTCATGACCTTTTCGGCGGCGGACCAGTGTTCGTCCGAGACCCACAGGCGGGCAAAGGCCGCGACGGCCTCGGTCGTAGTCGCACCCTTCATGACCCGCTTGATCTCGCCTGCCGGACGGCTGGCCAGTGCGCGGGCGAGATCACGCCAGCCGCCGTCGAACGACGCTCGCGGGATGACCCGGTCCACCAGTCCGATGCGCTCGGCCTCGTCGGCGCCGACGATGGTGCCGGTGCCCGCGAGCAGCAGGGCCTTGCTGTAGCCGACGAGAGCAACCAACCTTTCGGCTCCGCCCCAGGCCGGCATGATCTCCAGGGCCACCTGATTGAATCCGATCTTGATGTCGTCAGCGGCCACCCGGATATCGGTCGACACCGCGAACTCGGCACCTCCGCCCAGCGCGTGCCCGTTGAGCGCGGCGATCGTCGGCCCGTCAAAGCCGGCGATCCGGTCGCAGATGGTCCGCATCCGGAACGCCATCGCCGACGCGTCGAGCTCGGTGCGCAGCGCGCTGAGTTCCTTGAGGTCGCCCCCGGAGACGAAGGCGCGGTCACCGGCGCCGGTGATCACGAGCGCACGTGCACCGCGGACTGTCGATGCCGTCGAGCGCCTTCTCCAGTTGGTCCATCGTCTCCAGGGAGATGGCGTTGCGTGCGTGCGGCCGGTCGATGGTGATGACCGCCAGCCCGTCGTCCACCTCGAGGTCGACCATCACGCGTTCTCCATCTCCGGTATTGGCATTCTCTCTAGCGGAGAATAGCATCGGTGCGCGACGCGGAGGAGCGGCCCAAATCCATGCGAGACATCCCTGAGGACCTGACCGAACGCTATGTGGCCGAAGGGTGGTGGACGCAGGAAACGCTCGGGGATCTGGTGGCCGACGGACTGGCGGCCAACCCCGCGACGGCCTTCCACGTGCATTCCGCGGTGCGGCCGTTCTCCGGCACCTTCGGTGACGTCGAGCTGCAGGCCCGCAGGCTGGCGGCGGGACTTCGCTCGCGCGGAGTCGGTGCGGGTGACGTCGTGGCCATCCAGCTGCCCAACTGGATGGAGGCCGCCGCGGCGTTCTGGGCGTCGACTTTCCTGGGCGCCGTTGTCGTGCCGATCGTGCACTTCTACGGCCGCAAGGAACTCGGCCACATCATGTCGACGGCCCGGCCGAAGGTCTTCATCACGACCGCCGAATTCGGCCGGATGACGTTTCACGCCGACCTCTGCGCCGACGTGCCGATCGTGGGTCTGGTTGGCGGCACGTTCGACGACCTCCTTGCCGACGAACCGATGCCGGGCACCATCGCCGCTGATCCCGCCAGCCCCGCGCTGATCGCCTTCACCTCTGGGACGACGAGCAACCCCAAGGGCGTCATCCACAGCCATCAGACCCTCGGATTCGAGACGCGTCAGCTCCTCGAGAATTACCCACCCGACCGCGGCAGGCAGCTGACCGCCACTCCGGTCGGGCACTTCATCGGAATGCTCGGCGCCTTCCTCATCCCGGTGCTCGAAGGGGCGCCCATCGACCTGTGCGATGTGTGGGACCCGGGCCGGGTACTCGAGCTGATCGAACGCGACGGGTTGTCGATCGGCGGCGGGCCGCCCTACTTCGTGACCAGCGTGCTGGACCATCCGGACTGCACGCCGGATCACATTCGCCACTTCACCACCGTCGGATTGGGCGGTTCGACGGTTCCGGCCGCGGTGACCCGCCGGCTGGCCGATCTCGGAATGTTCGTCTTCCGCTCCTATGGGAGCACCGAGCATCCGTCGATCACCGGGTCGCGTCGCAGCGCGCCGGAGGACAAGCGGCTGTTCACCGACGGCGACGCCCGGCCCGGAGTGGAGATCCGGTTGGGGCCCGACGGTGAGATCTTCAGCCGCGGGCCGGATCTATGCCTCGGCTACACCGACGATTCGCTGACCGAGCGTGCGTTCGACGCCGACGGTTGGTACCGCACGGGTGACATCGGAGTCCTCGACGAAGACGGCTATCTCACCATCACCGACCGCAAGGCCGACGTGATCATCCGCGGCGGCGAGAACATCAGCGCGCTCGAGGTCGAGGAGGTGCTGCTGGCGATGCCCGCCGTCGTCGAGGCCGTGGTGGTGGCGGCGCCCGACGACCGTCTCGGCGAGCGTGCGGCCGCGGTGCTGCGGGTGCGCGACGGCCACGACATGCCGACGCTCGACGAGGTGCGCGATCACTTCAAGGCCGCGGGTGCCGCGGTCCAGAAGTGGCCCGAGGAGCTGCACCGGGTAGACGACTTCCCGCGCACCGCCAGCGGCAAGGTGCAGAAGTTCCGCGTCCGGCAGTCCTTGCTTGCGTGAGGGGCAGGCAGGCGCGTGAGAACGTCATTACCACTAAGGCCTGAAACCTTGTTACCGTGGCACCAGGAGAATAGGATTCTCGTAAGAGGATAAGGAGTCTTTCATGGGTCAGCTGTCACACCGGGTCGACATTCCGTTTCCGCTGTTCGATGCGGACAACCACCTTTATGAGCCGCCGGAGGCGATGACCAAGTACCTGCCCAAGGAGTACAAGGACGTCGTCCAGTACGTCGAGATCAACGGCCGCACCAAGATCGCCCTGAAAGGCCAGATCAGCAACTACATCCCGAACCCCACCTTCTCGGTGGTCGCCAAGCCGGGCGCCTGGGAGGAGTACTTCAAGTTCGGCAACCCCGACGGCAAGAGCAAGCGCGAACTCTTCGGTGAGCCGATGCGCGCCATTCCGGCGTTCTTCGAGCCCGCGCCGCGGCTGGAGAAGATGAACGAGCTGGGTCTCGACCGTTCGCTGATGTTCCCGACGCTGGCCAGCCTGATCGAGGAGCGTCTCTCCGACGATCCGCTCGCCATCCACGTCATCATTCACGCGCTCAACGAGTGGCTGCACGAGGTGTGGGGCTTCAACTATCAGAACCGCATCTTCACCACCCCGGTGATCACCCTGCCCATCGTCGAGAAGGCGATCGAGGAGTTGGACTGGGCGGTCAAGCGCGGTGCCCGCGCGATCCTCATCCGTCCCGCGCCGGTGCCCGGGTTCCGCGGCCCGCGGTCGTTCGCGCTGCCCGAGTTCGACCCGTTCTGGCAGAAGTGCGTCGAGTACGACGTGTTCGTCGGAATGCACTCCAGCGACAGCGGTTACTCCCGCTACACCTCGGAGTGGGATGGCGCCGCTCAGGAGATGCTGCCGTTCCAGACCAATGCCATGTCCATCCTCAACGAGTGGCGACCGATCCAGGATGCGGTGGCCTCCTGGGTGATTCACGGCGCGCTGTTCCGGTTCCCGAAGCTGAAGGTGGGCATCGTGGAGGCCGGGTCGAAGTGGATGTTCCCGCTGCTGGACTCCATGGCCGAGGTCTACAAGAAGGCGCCCGAGGCGTTCCCGGGCAACCCGATGGAGGAGATCAAGAACCGCATCTTCGTCAGCCCGTTCTACGAGGAGGGCATCGACGATCTGATCAACCTGATCGGCGTGGACCAGGTGCTCTACGGTTCCGACTGGCCGCACCCCGAAGGGCTGGCCGAGCCGACGCATTACATCACCGCGCTCGAGCACCTCTCGATGGAGGACCAGGCGAAGATCATGGGCGGTAATCTCGGTCGCCTCGTCACCGTGTGACGGCTACTGAGCATTTCCAGACCATCCCCGAGATGGTCTTGAGCGCGGCGGACCGCTTCGGCGACGCGGAAGCAGTTGTCGACGGTCCGCTGCGGCTCACTTTCACCGAGGTCGTCGATCGGATTCGCTGCGCGGCAGGCGCCTTCGCAGATTTCGGTGTCGAGAAGGGCGACCGGGTAGCGATATGGGCGCCCAACTGCGCCGAATGGATGATCGCCGCCTTCGGGATCATGACCGCAGGCGCGGTGCTCGTCCCGGTGAACACGCGGTTCAAGGCTGATGAGGCCGGCGACATCATCGTCCGCAGTGGGGCCAAGGCGGTCATGGTCCAGCCAGGCTTCCTCGATCAGGACTACTCTCTGCCCTCTTCGATGCCCGACGGGCCTCCGCCGGTCATCGATCTGAAGTCCGGCTTCCTGTCCTCGGGTTCACCTCTGCACCGCAAGGTCAACGGAAACGATATCTCCGACATCATCTTCACCTCCGGTACGACGGGCAGGCCCAAGGGCGCCAGGATGAATCACCTTCAGACGCTGCGGGCCTACGAGGAGTGGGCCACTCTCGCGGATCTGCGCGAGGGCGACCGCTATCTGATGATCAACCCGTACTTCCACACCTTCGGGCTGAAGGCGGGCCTGGTCGCGTCCTTCCTGCGCGGCGCGACGATGGTGCCCTTGGCCGTGTTCGATGTCGATCGTGTGGTGGAAGTCATTGAGGCCGAACGCATCACGATGCTGCCGGGCCCGCCTACCCTGTATCACTCGCTGCTCACCGTCGCCGACAAGGCCAAGCTGGCGACTCTGCGAGCCGCGGTCACCGGCGCGGCCGACATACCCGTCGAACTGATTCGACGGATTCGCGACGACCTGCCCTTCGAGTCGTTGATGACGGGCTACGGGCTCACCGAGGCGGGCAACGTCACGTTGTCGAGGCCGGGTGACTCACCCGAAGACGTCGCGACCACGGCGGGCCTGCCATGCGAGGGCGTCGAGGTGCGTATCGCCGACGACGGCGAGGTCTTGGT
Source organism: uncultured Actinomycetota bacterium (assembly GCA_963805835.1). GTDB lineage: Bacteria > Actinomycetota > Actinomycetes > Mycobacteriales > Mycobacteriaceae > Mycobacterium. The sequence continues at coordinate 323,835 of CAWDVX010000006.1, forward strand.
GCGTGGCTACAACGTCATGCAGGGATACCTCGACGATCCCGTCGCCACCGCCGAGGCGATCGATGTCGACGGGTGGCTGCATACCGGCGATCTGGGCACGTTCGACGCCGCCGGACGGCTGCGGATCGTCGGCCGCAAGAAGGACATGTTCATCGTCGGCGGCTTCAACGCCTATCCCGCCGAGATCGAGGGCTTCCTTCTGGAGCATCCGGCCGTCGCGCAGGCCGCCGTGATCGGTGTACCCGACGAGCGCATGGGTCAGGTGGGCAAGGCGTTCGTCGTGGCTGAAGGACGGCGGACCGACGATCAGCGGCGACGACCTCATCGACTGGAGTCGCCGGCGAATGGCGGGTTTCAAGGTGCCCCGGTATGTAGAGTTCCTCGACAAGCTGCCGTTGAACGCCACCGGCAAGGTGATGAAGGCCGACTTGCACTAAGGACACCGCTGAGCGCGCGCACAGCGCGTAAATAGCATTTCCGCAGGAAGTGCGGCGTTGGCCGGGCCTGAGAGTAGAAGGTATCGTCGCGGCGATACGCAAAAAAGGATAATGGCATTCTCATGGTTAGTGGGCATAGGACAAGGAGGTCGCCGTGCCGTCATTCAGACGCCGTGCGTCGGTGACCGACGCTGATCGCGTCGAGGAACCACCCAAGGCGCCGGACGGCACAGCGGACGACGCGCTGACGCTGGCCGAAGAGGCCGAGGCGGAAGCGGCCGAAGCCGAGGCCGTTGCCGCCGCGGCGCGGGCCAAGGCCAAGGCGATCAAGTTGCGTCGGGAGGCGCAAGAGGCAGAAGCCAAGGCCAAGGCTGAGGCCGAGGCCGAGGCTGACGCTGAAACCGAAGTCGACACCCCGGCGGATGCCACGGCCGATGCCGAGGCTGCCATTGCCGAGGAGCCCGACGCCGCCAGTGATGATCAAACCGAAGCCGCGCCGAGTGGACGCCGGTGGGGGCTCGTCCTCAAAGTCGTCGCGATGACACTGGCCGTCCTCTGCACGGCCGCGCTGATCACGGTGAGTGTGCTCATGGTCAACCACCACCGCAAGGCAGTCGAAGATCAGCAACTCAACGCGGAATATGCGGCGGCTGGCCGGCAGGGTGTCGTGACACTGATGTCGTTGGACTTCAACAATGCCCAGGACGATGTGAAGCGCATCATCGAAAACACGACCGGCCAGTTCAAGACGGACTTCGAAGATCAGGCGGCCGATTTCGTCAAGGTCGCCCAGGATTCGAAGGTGATCACAGACGTCACCGTCACCGCCACCGCCGTCGAATCGATGACGCCGACGTCCGCCGTCGTGCTGGTCGCGGCCACCTCCCGCGTGACCAATTCCGCAGGTGCTCAACAAGAACCACGCGCATGGCGATTGTCGGTCAATCTGGAGAGAGTGGACGGCGGTCAGGTCAAGATGTCGAAAGTCGAGTTCGTACCGTGACCGACGAGAACAAGAACTTGAACGGGGACGAGCCCACCGCCGATGAGAGCAGTAGCGCCGTCGAACTCACCGAGCCCGCGGACATCGACGAAGCCGTGAACGCGGACGAACCCGCCGTTCGGCGCAGCGCGCTGCGCGGCGCCGGCCGATACGTCGGCGTGATTCTGATCGCGGTCGTACTCCTCACCTCGGCCGGGGTGGCGGCCTGGCTGTACTTCTACCAGTACCGGGTGGATCAGCAGACCGGTCCGGACGCCGCGAACGTCGCGTTGGAAGCCGCCAAGAGCGGGACTGTCGCGTTGTTGTCGTATTCGCCGGATTCCCTGGACAAGGATTTTACGAATGCCAAGTCGAACCTGACCGGCGACTTCCTCTCCTATTACACGCAATTCACCGAGCAGATCGTCACCCCTGCGGCCAAGGAGAAGCAGGTCAAGACCGCCGCATCGGTGGTGCGGGCCGGGGTGTCGGAAATCCATCCCGACTCCGCCGTGGTGTTGGTGTTCGTCAACCAGGTCACGATGAGCAAGGAGAATCCCGACGGCGCGTTCGCGGCAAGTAGCGTCAAGGTCGGCCTGAAGAAGATCGACGGTCGCTGGCTGATCTCCGCATTCGATCCGGTATAGCGGCGCACGAGCCAGTGGAGCTCTCGGGCGTTGTACCGCTGCCGATTTCGGTCGCCGACAATCGGGCGGTGGCGTTCCTGCCGCTGGCCGGTGCGCCGACCCTGACCCGTCTCGTGCAGACGATGCTCGGCGCGGTTACGGAGCCGAAGCGCGTCGTCGTCGCCGCGGCTGAACCACTTGCCGCCGAAGTGCGTGCCGCCCTTGCGTCCGAGGAGTTGGGGCCAGTGAGCGTTGTGGCGGTCGGGGGTGCGGCCACCAGATCGGACTGCCTCCGTGCAGCTTTGGATTATCTTGAGCAAGAGTCATTCTCGACGAGCCATGTGCTCGTCCACGACCTCTGGTGCCCGTTGGCATCAGCGGATCTGGTGACGCGGGTGGTCGCGGGTATGCGTGACGGCGGCGACGTGGTGATGCCGATACTCGCGGTGACCGACAGCGTCAAGTCCGTCGATATGCACGGTTCGATCACTGCCACGGTCGATCGGTCGGTGTTGCGTGCGGTTCAATTTCCCCGTGGTTTCACCCTCAGCGCGCTGACCGGGATGCTCGCGCAGCACACGGCAGGCCAATTCGACGAGATCGCGGTGGCCATCGGCGCCGATGCGCCCGTGACGTTCGTCGAGGGCGATCCGGACGCGTTCCACGCCGAGCTACCCCAAGACGCTGAGTTCATTGAAGCGATCATCGCGAGCAGATCGTCGGACCCACACGGCGTGTGAGAAGACGTTCGGCGACTGCGATGTCCTGCGCGTAGGTCACCTTGAGGTTGCGCTGTTCACCGTTGAACGTGCGTACTTCGACGTCGGTGAAAGTCTCGACACAAGACGACGTGTCGGTGCCCTCGAATCCTTCGCGGGCGGCGGCGCGGTACGCCTCGAGCAGCGCCGGTGCGCGAAACGCCTGCGGCGTCTGCACGCGGACCAACGCGCCATGTTCGGTGAACGATTCGAGATCCTCGCCGACGGTGGTGCGGATGACATCGGCAACGGGTATCGCGGGGATGGCGCCGCCGAACTCGCGGGCGACCGATAGCGCGGTGATGAACATGTCGCGACCGGCGACCGGCCGGGCGGCGTCGTGGATGACGACGGCGTCGACGGACCCGGACTCTATGTCGGGGGCCAGGTAGTGCAGCATGTTGAACTCCGACCCATGCCGGTTGTCCCCGCCCTCGACGAACTCCACTGTCGCGGAGGGCAATTCCTGCCCAAGCGTGTTCTGCGCGAGCTCGCGCTCACCGCGCCGGTACACCAGCACGGTGCGCCCGATCTCGGGCACCTGGGTGAGGGTGTCGATCGACCAGGCCACCATCGATCGACCGGCGACTCGCAGATAGGCCTTGTTTCCGTCCGCCCCGACCCGTGTGCCCAGACCGGCTGCCAGCACGACGGCTACGGCCCGGGCCCCCTGCGCAGCAGTCATCCTCAGTTGGCCAGTTCGAAGGCATGGCGCACCTTGGTCGGCGTGATGCGCACGACGAGCTCGCCGGGCACCCCATTGCGGCGGCCGAATTCGTCGGCCCTGTCCGCGCCCATGTATCGGCCGCCGGTGCGGGTGGCGATGTCGAGCAGTTCCTGGGGATCCTCGCTGACCGAAGCGATGCCCTGGATCTGGACGAAGGAATAGGGCGGCCGCGGGTCGTCGACGGTCATCACCACACGGGGATCACGAACGATGGCGCGGCCTTTGGCGGTTTCCTTACCGGTGTTGAACGCAAGCTGTCCGTTGTCCACGACGAACCATACCGGCGCCACCAATGGCCGACCGTCAGACGCCAGGTAGCCCAGCATCCCGGTGCGGGTCCCCTCGGACAGGAAAGCGATGACGTCATCGGAGAGTTGGTCCACCGCTCCACGGTATGACGTGGGCACCTCGCCGTCGACCGTCAGTCGTCTGCGTGGCGGTCGTAATCCCATCGCTCGAGGCGCATCTGCAGGCTGTGCAGGCCGATTGCCGCGACTGGCGCGGTCACCGACATGCAGGCCACCAACAGCGCATTCATGACGTCCTCCGTTCCGTGCAGCAGCTGTCAGCGATCGTCTCGAGCGCGGTCTTTCGCATGGCGTGGTAGCGGTCGCGGTCGGTGACGACCCAGTGCTCGAGCTCATTTGTCGAGCAGGTCGCCGGCCCGAAGCAGCGGAAGAAAATCGGACACCAGCTGCCCGTGGGCACCGTCGCTGTGCAGGAGTTCGATGAGATCTGTGGTGCGGTGCCAGTCGACGGTGCAGTGCCAGTCGACGAGTGCGCCGAGTCGCTGGCAGGCCGGCGGCGTGTCGATGCGCCGATCACCGCGGTGAACGGCGAATCCGCCGAGCGGCTGTAGCGAGTACTGGTCCACGCTTCGATCGTGAAGGGAAGCTGCCGCGAACACCCGCGTAGTGGACTACCCCATTCCGATGGATGCGGTGAAATGTAGACATGAGCGACGCGCAGCAGCGACCGATCACGATCCAGCACCGGGTGCGCCGGATGACGGGCCGTGACCCAGACGAACAGCATCGGGCCGCGACGCCGCTCGAGCTTCTCTTCGACCTGACGTTCGTCATCGCCTTCGGCATCGCCGCCAACGAATTCGCACACCAACTCGCCGAGAACCATGTCGGCGCCGGTCTGCTCGGGTTCTCGCTCGCGACGTTCGCGGTGTGCTGGGCCTGGATCAACTTCAGCTGGTTCGCATCGGCCTATGACACCGACGACTGGGTCTACCGGCTGATGACGATGCTGCAGATGGTCGGCGTGATCATCATGGCGCTCGGCTTCCCGCCGATGTTCGCATCGGTAGAGCATGGTGACCACGTCGACAGCCGGGTGATGGTGGCGGGATATGTCATCATGCGAATTGCGTTGGTAGGGCAGTGGTTACGAGCGGCTAAACAGGACCCTGCCCGTCGCGCAGCCTGCCTCACCTATGCGTTGTGGGTCAGCGTCGCGCAGGTCGGCTGGATTGCGGGTGCTTTGGTGCACAAGTCGATCCCGGTGACGTTCGCCATGGTCGCGGTGCTGATCGGGGTGGAAACGCTGGGGCCGATCATTGCCGAGTACCGCGCCGGGGGGACACCGTGGCATGCGCACCACATCGCCGAACGCTACGGACTGCTGGCGATCATCGCGCTCGGCGAGGGGGTCGTCGGCACGGTGGCGTCACTGTCGGCGGTGGTCGGTGCGCAGGGCTGGTCGTTCGATGCCGCGTTCATCGTGATCGCCGGCATCGGATTGACGTTCGGAATGTGGTGGTCGTATTTCGTGGTGCCCCAGGCGGAGTTGTTGCGTGCCCACCGCGAGCGGTCGTTCTGGTTCGGCTACCTGCCGATCGTGATGTACGGCGCGATCGTGGCGACCGGAGCGGGTCTGCACGTCGCCGCCTACTACATCGAGCATCACTCCAAGCTGAGCTCAGTGCAGACCGTCTTGGCCGTGGCGCTGCCCGTCGGCTTGTACATCGTTTCCATCTACGCGCTCTATTTCGTGATCGTGCGGAAGGTCGCGCTGTTCCACCTCGTGCTTCTGGTCCTCAGCGCGGCGGTGCTGGCCATTGGCGTGTGGTTGGCCGAGTCCGGCTACTCGATGGCGAACTGCCTGCTGGTCGTCACGCTGGCGCCGTTGGTGACGGTGGTCGGCTACGAAGTGGCGGGCCATCGGCACGCCGCCGCGGACATCGCCAAGGCGCTGGAAGGCGGTTAGCGGGTGGGCGCCGGACTCGGGTCGAAACCCTCCATCACGATGCGTGCATCGCCGGCAACCTGTGACCTCATCAGGGCGCGCGCCTTGCGACGGGTGATGAGGATGCCGGCCACCGCAAGTCCCCAGATCGCGTACTGAACCGTCCACGCCACCCGGAAGGCGTCGAACGAGATCCCGCCCACCGCATCGAGGATGACGCCCATGCACTGCATGACCAGCAATGATGCGATGAAGCCCCCCATGTTGACCATGCCCGACGCAGTGCCGAGCGTGGCCCGCGGATTGAACGTGCGGGCGAAGTCGAAACCGACCATCGATCCGGGACCACCGACGGAGATGACCACGACCAAGACCACCAGCAGCCACAGCGGCGCGCGGCCGGGAAGCGCCAGTACGACAGACCAGACGGCGACGTTGCTCGCGATGATGCACAGCACCAGCCGCGACCTGCGGTGGGGCAGGCGGCCGGTGAAGATACCGATGAAGACACCCGATGAGATGGCGGCGACGACGGAAAGGGTCAGCAGAGTTCCCGCGGCGGTCGCCGAAAGGCCCTGGGCCACTGTGAGATAGGGGACGCCCCACATCAGCGCGAAAACCGTCACGGAGAACTGCGTGCCCATGTGTGTGAAGAAGCCGAGCCGTGTTCCCGGCCGTAACCACACCGTCTTGACGCTGACCACGATTTCGCGGATCGACGAGGCTTCGTGCTCGACGACGTGGCCCTCGGGGGTGTCGCGGACCAGGACCATCGTGAGGACGATGGACAACACCCCGAGGGCGGCCACCGAGACGTACGCGGTGGTCCAGCCCGTACCGGCGAGCAGCGCGAAGAAGGGGATCGCCGACAGCACCTGGCCGAGCTGGCCGCAGATCCCGGTCAACTGCGTCACCAGTGGCACCTGGCGAGGCGTGAACCAATGCGGGACCAGGCGCAGCACCGAGATGAAGGTGAACGCGTCTCCCAGCCCGACAACCGCGCGCGCGCCGATGGCCGCCGGCAGGGATTCGGTGAAAGCCAGCACCAGCTGCCCCGAGGCCATCAACGCCGCACCCGAGGCGATCAGTGTCTTGGAGCCGAATCGATCGAGCAGCAGTCCGGCCGGAACTTGGGCGCCCGCATAGACAATGACCTGCAGCACCACGAACGCCGACAACACCGTGGGGCCGGCACTGAAGCGATCGGCCGCGTCGAGACCGGAAACGCCCAGCGTGGTGCGGTCGAGGACCGCGACGATGTAGGCGAAGAGTCCCGTGATCCACACGATCCAGGGACGCACGCCGAACCTCTAACTGCCGATTTGTCTTAATGTCTGCCAATTCATCCTCCCGCAACGATGGGCTCCGATGCCAATCATGCGCCGGTGAGGTCACTCACCCGCGTGTGGGACTGATGAAATAAAAGTTGGCTAGAACTGCACGCACCTGTAGCCCCAATGATTACCAGAGCGTCAAATATGCAGATGGTGATGCATTCATTGATTAGCTAATACAATCGATTCATTGTCGAAATATCTTCGCTCGCACTGCGTGACTCGCGCTACAGTAGTCGCATGAAACGTCACGGTGCACAGTGCACCCCGATTGCGACCGGGGTGGATGCCGTTGGCTGAATATCGCCTCGATGAGCTCGCGCGGACCTCTGGCGTCAGTGCCCGCAACATCCGTGCTTACCGCGAACGTGGACTGCTGGACCCGCCGCGCCGGGTCGGCCGTTCTGCCTTCTACGACGATTACCACTTGTCCCAGCTACGCACCATCAACCAGCTGCTTCGCCGGGGCTTCAACTCAGCGCACATCGCCGAATTCTTCGCAAGCATGCGTCAAGGTGCCGACCTGGCCGACATCCTGGGCATTCAGCGCGCGCTGTTGGGGCCGCGAGCGAACGGGGACTCCGAAAGTCAATCCGATCCGGGTGAGCGGAGTCGGTCGGACGGTGAGCCGGCGGGGCGCGGGTCACGTGCCATCGGCATCGATCCAGGCTGTCCGGAGGCGGGCAGTCTGATCGACTACGGCTTGGCCGAGATCGGTGAGCGCCGCGTCGTCGTTCGCGATCCGGCGATCGCGGAAATTCTGCGGCGAACCACGGATCAGCTGCTGTACGTCCGCGCTCTCATCCGGATCTACGACTCGACGCGCGACGCCGTCGACAGCTTGGCCCGCGGTCTCGTCCAGGCCCTCGAGGAGTCGGTCGAGGCCAAGTTCGGCAAGGATCATGTGCCCGAGGCGGGCGAGATTGACGAGTTGGGCCAGATCGCCCAGGACTACCGCGATCTTTGGGGCCGGGTCGTGTCGGATCGCCTCGACGAGTCCTTGCAGCGGCAGCTGTCGAGTGCGGCGTCCGGCTACATCGACAGGATATCGACAGAAGATCGACAGGATCCCGCTGAACCATCTCCGGCGGCGGTAGACGCCGCTACACCTTTGTCGTCGCCGGATCGCCGCCGAGGCGTTGGGCCAGCCACACCGGAATGATCGCGACGACCGTCAGGGCCGCGGCGACCACGTTGATCACGGGCGCCTGGTTGGGGCGGAACAGATTTCCGAAAATCCAGGATCGGAAGTGTTCACCGTCGGAGACGGTGAGGTCGGCGTCTTCGACAGCCACGATTTTGGCGCCGAACTCCTTGCGGACACCAATCAGCTCGACCTGCTGATTTCGAACGTCGGCAGGCATATTCACCGCGGTTTCCGCGCCGATAGTGTCTGAAGGCATGGCTAATCGTATGAATCCATCTCTCGGATCGCAGTTCATCGCGAATTTCTCGCGGCGCGTGTTCGCTCGGCTACCTCGCCTCGGCACGGTCAACACCTCTGTGCGGGGAACTGGGGAGTGACGAAAATCTTGATACAGCTGTGACCAGTGGCGCTGGCGTTAATTGTGATGTAGTTGTCGTACTCTGTGGCACGTGTCAATTTCCCGACGCGACGTGCTGAAAGGTGCTGCCGCGGTCCCTGCCGCGCTCGCCGTCGGCGCCGGCCTGCAGGCGCTGGTGTCGGCGTCGGCTCCGGCCACGGCGTCGGCGGCGCCACTGGGCGTTTTGCTCGATTACGCCGCCGGGGTCATCCGCGCCAGCGACCTCCGGGCGTCGGGCGCCTTGGGCGCAATCCGGTACGTCTCGGACCGTCGGCCGGGCGGCGATTGGATGCTGGGTAAGCCGATCCAGCTCCCCGAAGCACGGGACCTCTATCAAAACGGCCTCAAGATCGTGTCGTGCTATCAGTACGGTAAGCAGGACACCGCGGACTGGCTCGGTGGGCAGAACGCCGGTGTGGCGCACGCCAAGCGGGGTTGGCAGCTGCACGTCGCCGCGGGCGGCTCGTACGGTGCTCCGATCTATGCGTCTATCGACGACGATCCGACATATGAGCAGTACAAGCAGCAGGTCGCCCCTACCTGCGGGGTTGGGAGGCGGTGCTGGGCCACCAGCGCACCGGTGTCTACGCCAACTCCAAAACCATCGAGTGGGCCGCACAGGACGGGTTGGGCGCCTACTACTGGCAGCACAACTGGGGGTCGCCCGGGAAGATCGCACACCGAGCCGCCCATCTGCACCAGGTGGAGATCGACAAGCGTTCGGTCGGGGGGATCGGCGTGGATATCAATCACATTCTGCAGCCCCGATTCGGGCAGTGGGACTAAAAACATTACCGACGAGTAAGTACTTCTAGCAAACTTTTTCTAGTCGCCGGAGCCGACGACAAGACAAATCGACTCAAGTTGTCTGCTCGAGGCGGCGCGCTGCCGCACGTCAAAACAGCCCAGATTTTTACATAACGATTTGATAACAGTACTGCCTTGATCTGCGCTGTTGCACTTACTCGACCGTAACCACCTGCATGCAGGACGTTTGTCCCGGATGGGTTCGGCCCGTCTGGAGGCGCGCGTTATCGAAGAACGTGTTACCCATGCGTAGAACTCGCTAGTAACCATTTCGGGCGGGAAAATGGTGGCGTCTCTTATGACACTCTTAGTACGGCTGGAATGTCCGCTGGACCGGATGAACGAGTCGGGATTCGACGCCGAATCGCATGGCCTCCGCAGGGGAGCGGGGGCCAGTCAGCTCCTAGAGACGACAGAGACGACCTAGAGACGACACAGCCGCCACAGACGACGAGCGATACGCGCCAGACGGTACGAGGGAGAAAACAAGACGTGACGATCAACGAGCAGCACCGGGTGCCCGCCGAATCAACCACAGAGCGCACGGGAGCCCGTCCCGCCACGCACGCGCTGGTCGATCGGTTGAACGCGGGTGAGCCCTATGCCGTCGCGTTCGGCGGCCAGGGCGCTTCGTGGCTGGAAAACCTCGAAGAGCTCGTCAGCTCGGCCGGTATCGAATCCGAACTCAGTGAAGTGGTGGGCGAGGCCGAGCTGCTGTTGCAGCCCGTGGCCCGCGAGCTGGTCGTCGTGCGGCCGATCGGCTTCGAGCCGCTGCAGTGGGTCCGGGCGCTTGCCGCCGAGGAACCGCTGCCCGCCACCAAACAACTCGTCACCGCGGCGATCTCGGGTCCTGGCATCCTGCTCGCCCAGATGGCCGCCATCCGCGCGCTCACCAGGCAGGGCCTGGATCTGTTCGACACCCCGCCGGTCGCGATGGCGGGCCATTCCCAGGGCATCATTGCCTGCGAGTCGCTGCGGGCCAAGGGCACCAAGGACGCTGAGCTGCTGGCGCTGTTGCAGCTGATCGGCGCGGCCGGCTCGCTGGTGTCGCGCCGCAGGGGCATGGTCGGTCGCGGCGACAAGACACCGATGGTGTCGGTGACCAACGTCGACCCGGAACGCATCGGCGAACTTCTCGAAGAATTCAGCACCGATGTCCGCACCGTGCTCCCGCCCGTGCTGTCGATCCGCAACGGCAGGCGCTCCGTCGTCATCACCGGGACGCCGGAGCAACTCGGTCGGTTCAAGCTCTACTGCAACAAGATCACCGAGCGGGAAGAGGCCGAACGTAAGAACAAGCTCCGTGGCGGTGCGGTCTTCCGGCCGGAGTTCCACGGGGTGCAGGTCGAGGTCGGCTTCCATACCCCGCGGCTCGCCGACGGCGTCGAGGTCGTCGAGCAGTGGGCCGAGAAGTGTGGCATCGACGCAGCGATGGCACACGAGATGACCGAGTCGATCTTCGTTCGCCCGATCGACTGGGTGGCCGAGATCGAACGGCTGCACGAGTCCGGGGCCAAGTGGATCGTCGACCTGGGGCCGAGCGACACCGTGACGCGCCTGACCGCTCCGGTGATCCGGGGCCTCGGCCTCGGCATCGTGCCCGCGGCCACCCGCGCCGGTCAGCGCAACCTGTTCACCGTCGGTGCCGAGCCCGAGGTGCTGCCTCCGTGGTCGAGCTATGCGCCGACCGCCGTGAAGCTGCCCGACGGGTCGGTGAAGCTGTCCACCAAGTTCACCCGGCTGACCGGGCGTTCGCCGATCCTGCTCGCAGGCATGACCCCCACAACCGTCGACGCCAAGATCGTCGCCGCGGCTGCCAATGCGGGCCACTGGGCCGAACTGGCCGGCGGCGGGCAGGTCACCGAGGAGATCTTCTCCGATCGCATCGCCGAGCTCACCAAACTGCTCGAGCCGGGCCGCGCTGTGCAGTTCAACGCGCTCTTCCTGGATCCCTACCTGTGGAAGCTGCAGGTTGGTGGAAAACGGTTGGTGCAGAGGGCGCGTCAGTCCGGCGCCCCCATCGACGGAGTCGTCATCAGTGCGGGTATCCCTGATCTCGAGGAAGCTGTCGAGCTGATCGACGAGCTGAACTCCGTTGGCATCAGCAATGTGGTGTTCAAACCCGGCACGATCGACCAGATCAAGTCGGTCATCAAGATCGCGACAGAGGTGCCTGGCAAGGACGTGATCGTGCACATCGAGGGTGGGCGCGCCGGCGGTCACCACTCGTGGGAGGACCTCGACGATTTGCTGGTGGCCACATACGCCGACCTGCGGAAGCTGCCCAACATCACGATCTGCGTCGGCGGCGGCGTCGGCACACCGGAGCGGGCCGCGGAGTACCTGTCGGGTGAGTGGGCCAAGGCCTACGGCTTCCCCGAGATGCCGGTCGACGGGATTCTCGTCGGCACCGCGGCCATGGCGACACTGGAGGCCACCACCTCGCCGGCGGTCAAGCAGATGCTCGTCGACACCACCGGCACCGATCACTGGATCAGCGCTGGAAAAGCCAACGGCGGAATGGCTTCCAGCCGCAGCCAGTTGGGCGCGGACATTCACGAGATCGACAACACCGCGTCCCGGTGCGGCCGACTGCTCGACGAGGTCGCCGGTGATGCCGATGCGGTCGCGGCGCGGCGCGACGAGTTGATCGCCGCGATGGCCGACACCGCGAAGCCGTACTTCGGCGACGTCAGCGCCATGAGCTACCTGCAGTGGCTGAACCGGTATGTCGAGCTGGCGATCGGTGACGGCGACAGTACCGCCGATACCGCCTCCCCCGACAGCCCGTGGGTCGCCGACACATGGCGGGACCGGTTCGCCGAGATGCTCAAGCGCGCCGAGGCGCGACTGCATCCGCAGGACTCGGGCCCGATCGAGACGCTCTACGCGGACAGCCCCGAAGGCCAAGCGCTGCTGGACAACCCGCAGGCCGCGATCGATCTGCTGCTGGATCGCTACCCGGATGCCGAGACGCTGAAGCTGCACCCGGCCGACGTGCCGTTCTTCATCACGCTGTGCAAGACGATGGGCAAGCCGGTCAACTTCGTACCCGTCATCGACAAGGACGTGCGGCGCTGGTGGCGCAGCGACTCGTTGTGGCAAGCCCACGACGCGCGCTACACCGCCGACCAGGTGTGCATCATCCCGGGTACCCAGTCGGTTGCGGGGATCACTCGGGTCGACGAGCCGGTTGGCGAACTGCTGGACCGGTTCGAGCAGGCGTCGATCGATGAGTTGCTCGCATCCGGCGCCGTGCCGGTCCCCGTGGTGTCCCGCAGGCAGGCTCGCAACGACGTCACCGGCGCGCTCGCCGTCGTGCTCGATTCGCCCGACGTGCTGTGGGCGGGCCGTACCGCCATCAACCCCGTGCACCGCATCGGCGCGCCACAGGAGTGGCAGGCCAACGAAAATCGCAGTGCCACACACCCGTCCACCGGCGCACGGCTGGAGGTGAATGCCGATGGCCCGGACGCTGGGTCTGTCACGCTGAGCGTTCCGCTCAGTGATATCTGGATCGACATCCCGTTCACGCTGCGGTCCTGCACGGTCGACGGTGGCATGCCGGTCGTGACCGTCGAGGACGCATCGAAGGCAATGCGTTCGGTCCTCGCGATCGCTGCCGGTGTCGACGGTCCCGATGCCCTGCCGCCGGTGCGCAACAACGCGTCGACGGTCAACGTCAAGTGGGATCCCGAGCAGGTTGCCGACCACACCGGTGTCACCGCGACATTCGGGGCGCCGCTGGCGCCGGGTCTCACCCTGGTGCCGGATGCGCTTGTCGGCCATTGCTGGCCCGCGGTTTTTGCGGCCATCGGCGCTGCTGTCACCGACGACGGGATCCCCGTGGTCGAGGGTCTGCTGAGCCTGGTGCACCTGGATCACGCCGCGCACCTGCTGGCGCCTATGCCTAAGACGAAGGCCCAATTGACGGTCACCGCAACGAGTTCGGCAGCATTCGACACCGAATACGGGCGCGTGGTGCCGGTCGCCGTCGAGGTCGCCGACGCCGACGGCACCGTCCTGGCGGAGCTGCAGGAGCGGTTCGCCATCCGGGGCCGTACCGGCCTGGCCGAACTGGACGATCCGCCGCGTGCCGGTGGTGCGATCACCGACAACGCGACCGAGACACCGCGTCGTCGTCGTCGCGACGTCACCGTCTCCGCGCCGACCGACATGCGGGCCTTCGCGGTGGTCTCCGGGGACCACAATCCGATCCACACCGACCGTGCCGCCGCATTGCTCGCCGGCCTCAAATCGCCCATCGTGCACGGCATGTGGCTCTCGGCGGCGGCGCAGCACGTTGTTGCTGCGACTGACGGAAAGGCCGCTCCGCCGGCTCGTGTGGTCGGCTGGACTTCGCGATTCCTCGGAATGGTTCTGCCCGGCGATGACATCGACTTCCGGGTCGACCGGGTCGGAATCGACCGCGGCGCCGAGATCGTTGAGGTCGCGGCGCGCGTCAACAACGAACTCGTGATGTCGGCGACGGCACAGCTGGCCGCGCCGAAGACTGTTTATGCGTTCCCCGGCCAAGGCATCCAGCACAAGGGGATGGGCATGGAGGTCCGTGCGCGGTCCAAGGCCGCGCGCAAGGTGTGGGACACCGCCGACAAATTCACCCGCGACACGTTGGGCTTCTCGGTGCTTCATGTGGTGCGGGACAACCCGACCACCCTGATTGCCAGCGGTGTGCATTACCACCATCCCGACGGTGTGCTGTTCCTGACGCAGTTCACTCAGGTCGCGATGGCGACGGTGGCGGCCGCACAGGTCGCCGAGATGCGCGAGCAGGGTGCGTTCGTCGAAGGTGCATTGGCCTGCGGTCACTCCGTTGGCGAGTACACCGCCCTGGCGTGTGTCAGCGGTGTCTACGAGTTGGAGGCGCTGCTGGAGGTGGTGTTCCATCGCGGCAGCAAGATGCACGACATCGTGCCGCGCGACCACCTGGGCCGGTCCAACTACCGGCTGGCCGCGATCCGGCCGTCGCAGATCGATCTCGACGATGCCGACGTTCCCGGGTTCATCGACGATATCGCCGAGCGCACAGGCGAGTTTCTACAGATCGTGAACTTCAACCTGCGTGGCTCGCAGTACGCCATCGCGGGCACCGTGCGCGGTCTGGAGGTGCTGGAGGAAGAGGTCGAGAAGCGTCGCGAGATCAGCGGCGGCAAGCGGTCCTTCATCCTGGTTCCCGGCATCGACGTGCCGTTCCACTCGTCCGTGCTGCGCGTCGGCGTCGCCGACTTCCGTCGCTCGCTCGAGCGTGTCATGCCGCGCGACCAGGATCCCGACCTGATCGTCGGCAAGTACATCCCGAACCTGGTGCCGCGCCTGTTCACGTTGGACCGCGACTTCATTCAGGAGATCCGCGATCTGGTGCCCGCCGAGCCACTAGACGAGATCCTCGCCGACTACGACACCTGGCGGAACGAGAAGCCGGCCGAGCTGTGCCGCAAGGTCGTCATCGAGCTGCTCGCATGGCAGTTCGCCAGCCCGGTGCGCTGGATCGAGACCCAGGACCTGCTTTTCATCGAGGAGGCCGCCGGCGGTCTCGGTATCGAGCGGTTCGTCGAGATCGGCGTCAAGTCCGCGCCGACGGTCGCCGGTCTTGCCACCAACACGCTCAAGCTGCCCGAATATTCGCACAGCACAACCGAAGTGCTGAACTCGGAGCGCGACGCCGCGGTGCTGTTCGCCACGGACACCGATCCTGAGCCGGATCTCGATGACGAAGTCGGAGCCGACGCAGCGCCCACGCCGGGGGAAGCGGCAGCGGCCACCGAGGCCGCACCCGCCGCCGCACCCGCGGCGCCGTCGCGCGCGCGCCCGGGGTCCAATGTCGCGCCCGCCGGCGCTCCGCGGCCGGACGACCTCGTCTACGACGCTGCGGACGCCACAACGGCATTGATTGCATTGTCGGCGAAGATGCGCATGGATCAGATCGAAGCGCTCGACTCGATCGAGTCGATCACCGACGGAGCGTCGTCTCGACGCAACCAGCTGCTGGTGGACCTTGGGTCCGAGCTCAACTTGGGCGCCATCGACGGCGCCGCAGAGGCCGATTTGGCCGGGCTCAAGGGGCAGGTCACCAAGCTGGCCCGAACCTACAAGCCCTACGGCCCGGTGCTTTCCGATGCGGTCAGCGACCAGCTTCGTACGGTCCTCGGGCCGTCAGGCAAGCGGCCCGCATACATCGCCGAAAGGGTCAAGAAGACCTGGGAGCTCGGCGATGGCTGGGTCAAGCACGTCACCGTCGAGGTGGCGTTGGGCACTCGCGAGGGGTCCAGCGTGCGCGGCGGTGAGCTGGGCGATCTGCACGCCGGCGCCCTTGCCGACGTTGCGAGTGTCGACAGGGTCATCGACGCTGCGGTGTCGGCGGTGGGCGCGCGCCATGGCGTGGCGGTCACACTGCCTGCGGCCGCCGGTGGCGGGGGCGGTGTAGTGGATTCCGCCGCGCTGACCGAGTTCGCCGAACAGGTGACCGGACCCGGCGGTGTGCTCGCCTCGGCGGCACGCCTGATCCTGGGCCAGCTTGGCCTGGACGCCCCGGTCAACGTGCCCGAAGCCACGGACGCAGAGCTGATCGATCTGGTCACGGCCGAATTGGGTTCGGACTGGCCGCGTTTGGTGGCGCCGACGTTCGACGGTCGCAAAGCGGTGGTGTTCGACGACCGCTGGGCCAGCGCGCGTGAGGATCTGGCCCGGCTCTGGCTGCTCGACGAAGGCGAGATCGACGCCGACTGGCAGCGTCTGTCCGAGCGGTTCGAAGGCGCGGGCCACATCGTCGGAACCCAGGCGACCTGGTGGCAGGGCAAGGCGCTGGCGGCAGGGCGCAACATCCACGCCTCGCTGTACGGTCGTGCGGCGGCCGGAGCAGAGAACCCGGGCAAGGGTCGCTACACCGACGAGGTCGCGGTCGTGACCGGCGCGTCGAAGGGGTCCATCGCGGCATCCGTGGTGGCTCAACTCCTCGACGGCGGTGGCGACTGTCATCGCGACCACCTCCAAGCTCGACGACGACCGCCTCGCGTTCTACCGCACGCTCTACCGGAACAACGCCCGGTTCGACGCGAAGCTGTGGGTGGTGCCCGCCAACATGGCGTCCTACAGCGATATCGACGCGCTCGTATCGTGGGTGGGTACGGAGCAGACCGAAAGTCTTGGGCCGCAGTCCATTCACCTCAAGGATGCGCTGACGCCCACGCTGCTGTTCCCGTTCGCGGCGCCGCGAGTCGCCGGCGATCTTTCGGATGCGGGTTCGCGTGCCGAGATGGAGATGAAGGTTCTGCTTTGGGCCGTTCAGCGGCTGATCGGCGGGCTGTCACATGTCGGCGCCGAACGCGATATCGCGGCGCGGTTGCACGTGGTGCTGCCGGGATCGCCGAACCGCGGCATGTTCGGCGGCGACGGCGCCTACGGCGAGTCCAAGTCCGCGCTCGATGCACTGGTCACCCGGTGGAAGGCCGAATCATCGTGGGCGCAGCGGGTTTCGTTGGCTCACGCGCTGATCGGCTGGACCAAGGGCACCGGCCTGATGGGTCACAACGACGCCATCGTCGGCGCCGTCGAGGAAGCCGGCGTGACCACCTACACCACCGACGAGATGGCAACGATGTTGCTCGACCTGTGCGATGTCGAGTCCAAGGTGGCCGCTGCGCGAGAGCCGCTGCAGGCCGACCTGACCGGCGGGCTGGCCGAGGTCGAACTCGACCTGGCCGAGCTTGCTGCCAAGGCGCGCGACGATCAAGCAGCAGGCGGCGCCGAGAGCGCGGACGCCGAGGGCGACGAGCACGGCACGATCCGCGCGCTGCCGTCCCCGCCGCGCGGCTACCGGGCCGCGCCGCCGCCGGCCTGGAACGACCTCGACGTCGACCCCGCCGATCTGGTGGTGATCGTCGGTGGCGCCGAGCTCGGACCTTACGGCTCGTCGCGCACCCGCCTCGAGATGGAGGTCGACGACGAGCTGTCGGCGGCAGGCGTGCTGGAGCTGGCGTGGACCACCGGCCTGGTCAAGTGGGAGGACGATCCCACCCCGGGCTGGTACGACACGGAGACCGGCGACCTGGTCGACGAGGGCGAACTGGTGGAGCGCTACCACGACGCGGTCATCGAGCGGGTCGGCATCCGCGAGTTCGTCGACGACGGCGCGATCGATCCGGATCACGCGTCACCGCTGCATGGTTTCGGTGTTCCTCGACAAGGACTTCACGTTCGTCGTGTCGTCGGAGGCCGAGGCCCGGCCGTTCGTGGAATTCGATCCGGAGCACACGGTCATCGCGCCGGTGCCGGACAGCGGCGACTGGCAGGTCACGCGCAAGGCAGGCACCGAGATTCGAGTGCCGCGCAAGACGAAGCTGTCCCGGACAGTCGGCGCACAGATCCCGACGGGCTTCGACCCGATGGTGTACGGCGTCCCCGCGGACATGGTGTCGTCGATCGACCGGCTGGCGCTGTGGAACCTCGTCACCACCGTCGACGCGTTCCTGTCCGCGGGATTCACGCCGACCGAGCTGATGCGCTGGGTGCACCCCAGCCTGGTGGCCAGTACGCAGGGCACCGGCATGGGTGGCATGACGTCGATGCAGACGATGTATCACGGCAACCTGCTGGGCAGGAACAAGCCGAACGACATCCTGCAGGAGGTCCTGCCGAATGTCATTGCCGGACACGTGGTTCAGTCCTACATCGGTAGCTATGGGTCGATGATCCACCCGGTCGGCGCATGCGCCACCGCGGCGATCTCGGTGGAGGAAGGCGTCGACAAGATCCGCCTCGGCAAGGCCGAGTTCGTGGTGGCGGGCGGTTACGACGACCTGACGCTCGAGGCCATCATCGGCTTCGGTGACATGTCGGCCACGGCCGACACCGAGATGATGCGGGCCAAGGGCATCAGCGACTCGAAGTTCTCCCGCGCCAACGACCGTCGGCGGCTCGGGTTCGTCGAGGGACAGGGTGGCGGAACCATCCTGCTAGCCCGCGGCGACCTCGCGCTCAAGATGGGTCTGCCAGTGCTGGCAGTCGTCGCGTACGTGTCGTCCTTCGGTGACGGTGTCCACACGTCGATCCCGGCTCCGGGCCTCGGTGCGCTGGCCGCCGGCCGCGGCGGCAGGGATTCACAGCTGGCACGGTCACTCGCGAAGCTGGGCGTGGGCGCTGACGACATCGCGGTGGTGTCCAAGCACGACACCTCCACGCTGGCCAACGACCCGAACGAGACCGAGCTGCACGAACGGCTCGCGGACTCGTTGGGCCGCTCTGAAGGAGCACCCGCTGTTCGTCGTGTCGCAGAAGAGCCTGACCGGTCACTCGAAGGGTGGCGCCGCGGCCTTCCAGATGATGGGGCTGTGCCAGATCCTGCGCGACGGCGTCATCCCGCCGAACCGCAGCCTGGACTGCGTCGACGAGGAACTCGCCAACGCCGCTCACCTGGTCTGGCTGCGCGACAGCCTGCGGATGGGGGACAAGTTCGGTTTGAAGGCCGGCCTGGTCACCAGCCTTGGGTTCGGTCATGTGTCCGGCCTGGTGGCGCTGGTGCACCCGCAGGCGTTCATGGCGGCGTTGAGCCCCGACGAGCGTGAGGACTACAAGCGCAGGGCGGATGCTCGCGTCCTCGCTGGACAGCTGCGGCTGGCGTCGGCGATCGCGGGCGGGCGACCGCTGTACGAGAAGCCTGCCGATCGGCGGTTCAGCGCGGACGCGCCGGAGAAGCGGCAGGAGGCGGCAATGCTGCTCGACGAGGCGTCGCGGCTCGGCGAGGACGATGTGTACCTGCCCGCAGGGCAGTGATATAGCGTCGTGCCCATGGCGGTAGTCGGTGTGGGGATCGATCTGGTTTCCATACCCGACTTCGCCGCACAGGTCGACCAGCCGGGAACGGTGTTCGCCGAGACGTTCACGCCCGGTGAGCGTCGCGATGCCGCCGACAAGAGCTCGTCGGCGGCGCGGCATCTCGCGGCGCGTTGGGCGGCCAAGGAGGCCGTGATCAAGGCGTGGTCCGGGTCGCGATTCGCCAAACGGCCGATGCTGCCGGAGGGCATCCACCGCGACATCGAGGTCGTCACCGACATGTGGGGTAGGCCGAAGGTACGCCTGACCGGCGCGATCGGCGAACACCTCAAGGACGTGACGATTCACTTGTCGATGACCCACGAGGCCGACACGGCCGCCGCCGTCGTGATATTGGAGTCCCAGGCCTAGGCCTTTCGCGCCGAAACTGCATTCCAGCAGGAAAAGTGCGAGTAGGCGCCTGCTGGAATTCAGTTTCGCGGCTAGCGTCGTCTGTATGAGCGATTTGGTGCAGCGGGTGCGCGACGTACTGCCCGAGGTACGGCAGGACCTGGAATCCCTGGTGCGCATCGAATCGGTGTGGGCCGACCCGGCGCGCCGCGGCGAAGTGCAGCGCAGCGCCGATGTAGTGGCGAAGCTGTTGTCGGACGCCGGCTTTGACGACGTACAGATCGTCAGCGAGGGCGGCGCCCCCGCCGTCATCGCCCGGCACCCGGCGCCACCAGGTGCGCCGACCGTATTGCTCTACGCCCACCACGATGTGCAACCGGAGGGTGACCACACCCAGTGGAACTCGCCGCCGTTTGTGCCCACCGAGCGCGATGGCCGGCTCTACGGGCGTGGCACTGCCGACGACAAGGCAGGTATCGCAACGCATTTGGCGGCCTTCCGCGCTCACGGCGGCAACCCCCCGGTCGGGGTGACGGTGTTCGTCGAGGGGGAGGAGGAGTCCGGATCGCCGTCGCTGTCCCGACTGTTGGCGGCGCATCGCGAGACGTTGGCGTCCGACGTGATCGTGATCGCCGACTCCGACAACTGGAGCACCGACGTGCCTTCCCTGACAGTGTCGCTGCGCGGCCTGGCCGACTGCGTCGTCGAGGTGGCCACGCTGGATCACGGCCTGCACTCCGGATTGTGGGGTGGTGTCGTTCCTGATGCGCTGACGGTGCTGGTGCGACTGCTGGCCAGCCTGCACGACGACGAGGGCAACGTGGCCGTCGTGGGGCTGCACGAGGAGCCCTGGCCGGCAGGCCGGGACAGGGGAGTCGACTACCCACCCGAGCGGGTGCGTGCGGAGGCCGGCCTGCTGCGCGGCGTCTGCGAAATCGGTTCTGGGTCTGTACCGCAACGACTTTGGGCAAAACCGGCGATCACGGTCATTGGAATCGACACGACGCCGATCGACAAAGCGTCAAACACATTGATACCGCGGGCGCGGGCGAAGGTCAGCATGCGTGTCGCGCCGGGGGGCGACGCAGGAGAACACCTGGTGGCCCTGACGCGACACCTCGAGGAGAATGCGCCCTGGGGTGCGCAGGTGACGGTCACACCCGGTGATGTCGGCCAGCCGTACGCCATCGACGCCAGTGGGGCGGTCTATGACGCCGCCCGGTCGGCGTTCCGGCAGGCGTGGGGCGCCGAACCCGTCGACACCGGAGTCGGTGGATCGATTCCGTTCATCGCCGAGTTCGCGGAGGCGTTTCCGTCGGCCAAGATCCTGGTGACCGGCGTGGAAGACCCTGCGACACAGGCGCACAGCGTCAACGAGAGCCTGCACCTCGGCGTGCTGGAACGTGCCGCGACCGCCGAGGCGTTACTGCTGGCGAACCTCGGGTCAGACGGACAGGTCGCGACGTAGCTTGGCGACGTGGCCCGTGGCGCGAACGTTGTACTGCGCCTCGGCGATCTTGCCCTTCTCGTCGACCACGAACGTCGAACGGATCACTCCCTGAACCGTCTTGCCGTACATGGTCTTCTCGCCGAACGCGCCCCACGCCGTGAGTACCTCGCGGTCCGGATCCGACAGCAGGGGAAACGTCAGCTTCTCTTTGTCGCGAAACTTGGCCAGCTTCTCCGGCTTGTCCGGGGAGATGCCGATGACGTCCAGCCCCGCCCCGTTGAGCTCGGCGAGACTGTCGCGGAAATCGCACGCCTGCTTGGTGCAGCCCGGTGTGGACGCGGCGGGGTAGAAGTAAACGATGACCTTGCGGCCTTTGTAGTCGGAGAGCTTGACCGTCTTGCCGTCGGCGTCGAGCAGGCTGAACGAGGGGGCTTTAGCGCCCACCTCGAGTCGCGGAGTCTGAGGCACGCGTGCGGATCCCTTCCATGGACCGGTTCACTTCGATGTGTACGAGCTGATCTAGGGTAGTTCCGCAAGGCACCAGACTTGGCGCAGGGCTTGGAGCGTATGGGAGGTGGATGTGGCGGACCGCGACCCCGACACGATCAAGCAGGAGATCGACCACGCTCGTGACCAGCTGGCGTTGACGGTGGATTCCCTGGCCGAGCGCGCAAACCCCCGTCGGCTCGCCGACGATGCCAAGGCCGGGCTGACGAGGTTCGTCAAGAAGCCTGTCGTGGCGTTATCGCTGGCAGGTGTGGGTGCGGTGGCGATCGTGCTCGTCGTCCGCCGTATCAGGGGGCGCTGACGCCGGTCAGCTCACCGCCGGCGGGCGGAGCGGAACAGCTCGACGAACCAGGGGCTCGGCGGATTGGCCACCCGGCCGATGCGGCTGCAGTTGTACACCGCGACGGGAGCTTGCGCAGTTACCTCATCGTCGGCAAGCGCGCCCGCCGCGCCTGCTCCGAACGATGCGCCCATCTGCGCCATCAGCTAAGTCCTTGTCTCCTGGTGCCCGCTGTACCGACCGGGCCGGGGCTCGGTTTGTCAGCTAACGCGGACTCTAGCACTAACTGCATCCTTTGTGCAGCTTGAAACCGGAGTATGTATGGACAGGGTCGCGTCCGCAACGATCATCCGCCCTGCGTAATCCGTCACGTAACTCGACTTATGTAAGCTCCAGCACACAGTCCAGGACAACGAACGAACCAGATCAGCGTATTTACGCAAACTTAAGCCGCAACCATCCGGAGTGTGCTGACAGGGAAGCGCAGGACGCCCGGTTCCAGTCGAACGCGGCGAAGGTGAGTGCGCCGTCAGGGTTTCGAACCCCGAATTCGCTGATCAAGAGTTCGCCCTGAGAAACCGGACAACTTGCGACCACTCGGATGCTGGGAGAACGCCGGCGCGACGGCGACCAGGCGGGGTGTTCCGGAACCGACCGGTTTCAAGACAGGCGGGCGTTGATGAAGTGCTACCGCTGTAGTGATCTGCTTCGGAAACTTGCCGCTTATGGGACAGTGGACCGTTGACGCCGCCAGCCGCCGGTTACCCGCCGACCAACGCCATCTGGCGGATCAGTGAAGGGGGCGGCATGGAGGCTCAGACTTCCCCGGACAGTTTCCTCGCCATGAGCGGCGAATTCACAGACACTGACTATGCCCGTGGCATGGCGCGGTTGGTGCAAGCGGTCCAGGAATTGTCGCTCGCGCGAAGCCTGCCGGAGGTGCAGCGCATTGTCCGTACCGCTGCTCGCGAACTCACCGGTTGCGACGGCGCAAGTTTCGTGTTGCGTGACGATGACAAGTGCTACTACGCCGACGAGGATGCGATCGCCCCGCTGTGGAAGGGCAGCCGGTTTCCCCTGGACGTCTGTGTCAGCGGCTGGGCAATGCTCCACCGCGATTCGGTGGCGATCCCGGATATCTATCGCGATGACCGCGTACCCCACGAGGCGTACCGGCCCACATTCGTCAAGAGCCTGGTGATGGTTCCCATCCGCAAGCTCGACCCGATCGGGGCGATCGGCAACTACTGGGCGTATGCGCGGCAGCCCTCCGAACAGGAGGTCTCCCTACTGCAGGCCCTCGCCGATGCGACTTCGATCGCCATGGAAAACGTGCAGGTCTACTCGGAACTGGAACAACGGGTACAGGACCGAACAATCGCGCTGGAGCAGGCCAACGAAGAGATCCGCCAGAAGACCGACCACCTCACGGCGGGACTGGACAGCGCATCAGCCTATGTCTCGTCGATCCTGCCGGGTGATCTGGACGGGCCGGTGCGAGTGTCCTCGCGCTACCTGCCGTCCCAGCAACTTGCCGGGGACAGCTTCGACTACCGGTGGATTGATGACGATCACCTGATCGCCTACCTGATTGACGTCTCGGGGCACGGTATCGGCCCCGCACTGTTGTCGGTGTCGGTGCACAACCTGTTGCGCTCGGGCTCCCTGCCCCTGAGCACACTGCTGGCCCCTGATCAGGTGCTGGCCGAACTCAACGAGCTGTTCCAGATGGACGAGCACGACGGGAACTACCTGACGATGTGGTTCGGGGTGTACGAGGTGTCCTCGCGCACGCTTCGCTACGCCAGCGCGGGTGCCCCCCCGGCCATTGCCGTCGGTCCCGATGCCACCAGCACCGAGTTGTCCACCGGTGGAAAACCTCTCGGGATGTTCGACGATGCCCTCTACACCTCGCGCAGCTACACCGTGCTGCCGGGCTGCCGCATCCTTATCTACAGCGACGGCGCCTATGAGGATGCCCGCGTCGACGGCCGGCCGTTGTCCATGACGGAATTCAAAGACCTGTTCACCCGACTGCACGAATCGTCCCTCGACGACCTTGTCGAAACACTGCGGGGTCTCACGCCGTCGGGCACCTTCACCGACGATTTTTCACTCGTCCGACTGGAATCCGGCTGACAACGTCGGCGACGACACCCAAGAAGGCGAGGGGGTCCGCGCCGGAATCCCAAGCTCGGATGTCAGCACCCCGGTCACCGCCACGATCGAGTAGGTCACCAGTCGAAACTGGAAAGCCCTCGTCCAACAGGGATTTGCTGGTGCGCCGTCAGGGTTTCGAACCCCGGACCCGCTGATTAAGAGTCAGCTGCTCTACCAACTGAGCTAACGGCGCTGCGTGTGCGACAATAACAGGCCCCGCGGCACAGGGTGAAATCCCACTCGCCCACCGCTGGAGGGCAATGTCGTGCCGCTGTCGTCCCGGTGCCCCCGGTCGCCGGTAGCCCTAGACTATTGCCAGAGAATCGTCCCTTCGTGAGGTGGAGCAAACAATGTGGCAGGTCAGGTCCGTGGCCGGTCCGCGTCGCAATCGTCGATGGCTGACCGTCGTCGCGCTCGTTCCCGCGGTCGTGCTCGGGCTTTCGGCATGCAGTACCAACTCCGCGCCGCCGCCGCCCCAGGTCATCACCGAGAAGGGCACGCCGTTTGGTGACCTGCTGCTCCCCAAGCTGGCAGCGTCGGTGCAGGACGGGGACGTCGGGGTCAGCGTCGATTCACCGGTGACGGTCAGCGCAGAGGACGGCGTGCTGGGCGCGGTCAGCATGGTCAACGAGAGCGGCACCCCGGTTGAGGGCAAGCTGAGCCGCGACGGCCTGCAATGGGCCACCTCCGAGCCGCTCGGTTACAACAAGCGCTACACGCTGACCGCCGAAGCGCTCGGTCTCGGCGGCGCCAGGAGCCGGCAGATGAGCTTCGAGACTCACTCGCCGGAGAACCTCACGATGGCGTACGTCGTGCCCACCGAGGGCGAGGTCGTCGGTGTCGGTCAGCCGGTCGCCGTGCAGTTCGACGAGAACATTCCCAATCGCTTGGCGGCCCAGCGGGCCATCAAGATCAAGACCGATCCGCCTGTCGAGGGTGCCTTCTACTGGCTGAACAACCGCGAAGTGCGTTGGCGCCCTGCCAATTACTGGAAACCGGGCACGACGGTCGAGGTGGCGGTCAATACCTACGGCGTCGACCTGGGCGACGGACTGTTCGGCCAGGAGGACATCAGCACGCATTTCACCGTCGGCGACGAGGTCATCACCCGCATCGACGACAACACCAAGACGATGACGGTGACACGCAACGGTGAGGTGATCAAAACGATGCCGGTGTCGATGGGCAAGGACAGCACGCCGACCAACAACGGCACCTACATCGTCGGTGATCGCCGGTCGCACATGGTGATGGACTCGTCCACCTATGGCGTGCCGTCGAACTCGCCGAACGGCTACCGCACCGAGGTCGACTGGGCCACCCAGATCTCCTACAGCGGCATCTATGTGCACGCCGCGCCGTGGTCGGTGGGCAGTCAGGGCTACAGCAACGTCAGCCACGGGTGCGTGAACGTGAGCTCCAGCAATGGGCAATGGTTCTACGACAACTCCAAGCGGGGCGACGTCGTGGAAATCTCGAACACCGTCGGCTCGACGCTTCCGGGCACGGAGGGGCTGGGCGACTGGAACATCCCGTGGACGCAGTGGAAAGCGGGCAACGCCAGCGTCTGATGCTCGTGCAATACGACAAAAAAGTCAGGGAGCGGATTCGCTCCCTGACTTATCTGGGTGGCTGACGGGGCTTGAACCCGCGACTTCCAGGATCACAACCTGGTGCTCTACCAACTGAACTACAGCCACCATCGCCGCATGTGCGGCGTCGTCGATACTAGCCGCTCGGGCGTTCGGCAGCCGAATCGATATCCTCCGAGCCGCCGTCTTGCGGCCCGAGTTGCCCCGAAATCGCGGCGATATCGCTGGTTGACGGCCCAGGGCGGCGCCACGAAGGCGGTTTGACGGTAGTACTTCAGTTCGCGGATCGACTCGTGGATGTCGGCCAGGGCGCGGTGGGCCAAGCCCTTCTCGGGTTGGCCGAAGTAGATCCGCGGATACCAGCGTCGGCACAGCTCTTTGATGGAGCTGACGTCGATCATCCGGTAGTGCAGGAAGTCGTCGAGCTTGGGCATGTCCCGCGCGATGAATCCGCGATCCGTGGCGATCGAGTTCCCGGCAAGGGGAGCGGTCTTGGCCTGCTTGACGTGCGTGCGGATGTAGTCGAGGACCAGTTCTTCGGCCGTCGCCACGTCGACGGTCGACGCCCGCACCTCCTCGGTCAGCCCCGACCGGTTGTGCATGTCCTTCACCACGTCGATCATCGACGACAGCGCCGCATCGTCGGCGTGGATCACCACGTCGATGCCATCACCCAGGATATTGAGATCGGCGTCGGTGACGAGCACCGCGATCTCGATGAGCCGGTCCGACGACAGGTCAAGGCCCGTCATCTCACAATCGATCCACACGAGTTCGTCACGCACAGCGATCACAGTACTGTTTTCGACCATGACGACTGACTCGAGTGCCGCACCAGCCCAGCAGATTGCCGCCGGTTACGCGTTCGATGGCCCGGCCCTGGAACTGGGCACAGTCGTCGTCGACGGCGTGTGCGACCGGACCGCGCAGGTCCGCATCCCCTTGGCCACCGTCAACCGGCACGGTCTGGTCGCGGGCGCGACAGGGACCGGTAAGACGAAGTCATTGCAGGTGATCGCCGAACAGCTGTCGGCCGCCGGGGTGCCGTGCCTGATGGCCGACGTCAAGGGTGATCTGTCGGGGCTGTCGAGGCCCGGCGAGGCAAGCGATAGAACCCAGCAGCGGGCCAGCGACACCGGCGACGACTGGGCGCCCACCGCCTATCCGGTGGAGTTCCTGTCGCTCGGAACCAGCGGCATCGGCGTCCCGGTGCGCGCCACCATCTCCAGCTTCGGCCCGATTCTGCTCTCAAAGGTGTTGGGGCTCAACCAGACTCAGGAGTCCACCCTCGGGTTGATCTTTCACTGGGCGGACCAGAAGGGCCTGCCGCTGCTGGATCTGAAGGATCTGCGCGCGGTGATCCAGTACCTCACCAGCGACGAGGGCAAGCCGGAGCTCAAGGCGTTGGGGGCGGTGTCCAAGGCGACTGCCGGCGTCATCCTTCGCGCCCTGGTCAACCTCGAGGCCGACGGTGGCGACACATTTTTCGGAGAGCCCGAGCTGGAGCCCAAGGACCTGATGCGCGTCGATGCGCAAGGCCGCGGCATCATCACGCTGCTCGAGGTGGGTGAGCAGGCGGCGCGGCCGGTGATGTTCTCGACGTTCTTGATGTGGGTGCTCGCCGATCTCTTCACGACGCTGCCCGAGGTGGGCGATCTGGACAAGCCGAAGCTGGTGTTCTTCTTCGACGAGGCCCACCTCCTCTTCACCGACGCGTCGAAGGCCTTCCTCGAACAGGTCGAGCAGACCGTCAAGTTGATCCGGTCCAAGGGCGTCGGCGTGTTCTTCTGCACCCAGTTGCCCACCGACGTGCCGAACGCCGTGCTCTCACAGCTGGGCGCGCGCATTCAGCATGCGTTGCGCGCGTTCACCCCCGACGACCAGAAAGCGCTGGCGAAGACCGTGCGCACGTACCCGAAAACCGACGTCTACGACCTGGAGAAGGCGCTGACGTCGCTGGGCATCGGCGAGGCGGTCGTCACCGTGCTGTCGGAGAAGGGCGCGCCCACACCCGTCGCGTGGACGCGGATGCGCGCACCGCGCTCGCTGATGGACACCATCGGTAATGAGGCGATCGCTGCGGCCGCGAAGGCGAGTCCGCTGCAGGCCGAATACGGTCAGACGATCGACCGCGATTCCGCCTATGAGCGGCTGTCGGGCAGGTTGGCACCGCCGCCGGCCGCGTACCGCCGGCCGCCGACCCGCAGCTGCCGCCGCCCTGCCGGTCGACGTCGGGGGGGCCACCGCGGCGGGCGAGGTGAAGAGCCGCGGGACCGCCGAACCCGGGATGCTCGAGAAGGTGATGGACAGTCCGGCGTTCAAGAGCGCGATGCGCTCGGCGGGCACCGTGATAGGCCGCGAGATAACCCGGAGCATCTTCGGCACCGGCCGCCGTCGCAGGCGCTAACTTTCGCCGAAACTGAATTCCAGCAGACCTCTACTCGAACTTTTCCTGCCGGAATACAGTTTCGCGAGCGCAACGGCGCTAGCCGCCGCCGAGCTTCTTGTAGACGGCACCCACGATCGGCGCCACGATCGCGTGCGGGGTATAGCCGGTGGCCACCGACATCGCCTTGCTGGTGACACCGGGGACGATCCGCATCTTGTTGCGCTCCAGGCCATCCAGCGACAGTTTGGCGGTGTACTCGGTGGAGATCCACAAGAAGTCGGGGATCAGCTTCTCGACCAATGACTGCTCGTGCGCGTCGGGCAACGTCTCGCGCACCGGCCCCGGCGCCAGGACCGTCACATGCACACCGACGCGCTTGAGCTCGCCGCGCAGCGACTCGCTGAACGTGTTGGCGAACGCCTTGGAGGCCGCATAGGTCGCGTTGTTCGGTATCGGCGAATTGCCTGCGGCGGAACCGGAAATCAGGATGCCGCCTGCCCTGCGCTTCACCATTCCCGGCACCACGGCGAGCGCAAGATCGTGCACGCCAAGGACATTGAGTTGCACCTGGGCCTTCTCGCCGTCGGGATCGAGTGACGCGATCGGCCCGAACGTTGCCGTGCCGGCGTTGGCGCACAGGATCGAGATGTCGCGGCCTGCCAGTTCGTCGCAGAACTTGCCGCGCTCGGCGGGATCGGCGAGGTCGACCGGCCGTACCTCGACGGTCACTCCGTACTGGCTGGTGATCCGCTCCGCCAGTGCCCTCAGCACATCCTCGCGACGTGCGGTGATGATCAGGTGGTGCCCGCGGGACGCGAGCTCGATGGCCAGCGCCTCGCCGATGTTCTGCGACGCGCCGGTGACGACGGCACGGGCATCCGCGCTGGGAGCGGGTACTGGCATGGCCGGGACTATATCGTGGGCCATCATGAGCGAACTGCGGTCGTCCGCGCAGACTGCGCGACGGTCGCAGATCCTGTCGTGGGCGCTGTGGGACTTCGGCTCGACGGGATTGAACGCCGTCGTCGTGACCTTTGTGTTCTCGATCTATTTGACCAATACCGTCGGCGACGGGCTGCCCGGTGACGCCAGCCCGACGAGCTGGCTCGGGTGGGCGCTGGGCAGCGCCGGTCTGACGGTCGCCGTGCTGGCGCCGGTCACGGGAGTCTGGGTCGACGCACCGTGGCGACGGCGGAACACGCTGGCGGTACTCACCGTGGTCGCGATAGCGCTGACGGCGGCGATGAGCGTGGTCCGTGAGGACTACCACTACCTGGCGCTCGGGCTCCTGTTGGTGGCAGGCGTGTCGGCGTGCAACGACGTGGCCACCGTGCCGTACAACGCTATGCTGCGCCAGCTGTCCACTCCACAGACATCTGGCCAGATCTCCGGATTCGGCATGGGCGCAGGGTATTTCGGCAGCGTCGTGCTCCTGCTGGTGGTCTATTTCGGGTTCGTCTCCGGCGACGGTGACCACACCGGTCTCTTGGGGCTTCCAGTCGCCGATGGTCAAAACGTCCGCGCCGCCATGGTCTTTACCGCCATCTGGTTTGCGCTGTTCGCGGTTCCGCTGCTCATTTCCGCGCCCAGCTCGAAGCCGGAAACCCTGGAGCCCGCGACGGTAACCGGATTCTTCGGCGGGTACCGCAAGCTGTGGGATGAGATCCGCGGCGAGTGGCGCCGCGATCACAACGTCGTCTATTACCTGATCGCCAGCGCGGTGTTTCGCGACGGGCTCACGGGTGTCTTCGCCTTCGGTGCGGTGCTGGGCGTGCGGGTCTACGGCGTCTCACCGTCCGACGTGCTGTTGTTCGGCGTGAGTGCCAGCGTCATCGCCGCCATCGGTGCGATCATCGGTGGTCTGCTCGACGACCGATTCGGCGCCAAGCCCATCATCGTCGGGGCGCTGACGGCGATGATCTTGGTCGGCCTGATCCTGATGGCGCTGTCGGGTGCGCTGGCGTTCTGGATCTGCGGGCTGCTGCTGTGCCTGTTCCTCGGGCCGACGCTGTCCTCGGCACGGACGCTGATGCTGCGGATGTCGGCGGACGGCAAGGAGGGTGTCGCCTTCGGCCTCTACACCACCACGGGGCGCGCAGTGTCGTTCCTGGCACCAGTCATGTTCTCGACGTTCATCGCGATCTTCGGCACCGACCGTGCCGGTATGGGCGGACTCATCGTGGTCCTGCTGACGGGCCTGCTGGCGATGCTGGCGGTGAAGACGCCAGGCCGGGTGGCGGCGGCGGCTTAGCCCGCGGTACAGATCGTCAGGCCGGCGCCGGTGCGCTGCTCGACGGTGACACCGTTGACAGAGATCGAGCAGTTCACTTCGCGTCCGACGTTGATGATGCTGATGCTCGCGGAACCGTTTGCAGGCTTGGGCAATTGGACTTCTTTGCTCCACGGGAGCAGGACATTGAACTCCGTCTGCAGCAGACCGCCGTTGTCGACGTAGGTGATGTTGATGGCCCTGCCGTTACCACTGACGGTGTAGACCACGGTCTCGGTCGGACGAGGCGCGGTCGAGCTGGTTGTCGGCGGCACCGATGGCAGCGTCGGGACGGGAAACACCGGGATCGACGGCGTGCGTGACGTCGTCGTAGGGGCGCGGGTGGGGGAGGCGGGCTCAGGGAGCGATGGCGGTGGCGCGACGACAGTCTCCTGTCGGGAGCTGTTGTCGTAGACGATGACCAATGCGATCACCAGGCCGATGACCGCCAACACTGCCGTAGTGGCCAGCACCCACAGCCAGCGGGGTGACTTCGGTTCGTCCGGTGGCGGTTCCTCCGGCCCGGTGGGCGGATACTGCCCGCCATATTGATACTGGCCGTAGTCACCGGTCGCATACGGGTCATAGCCGTACGGCGAGTACGCCGGCAGGTGATCGGTCGGCGCCGGGGGCTGATAGGCGGAGCCGTAGGGGGTCTGGCTGGCATACGCCGGATCGGTGTACCCCGGGTAGGTATCGCCCAGCGGTTGCGTCGGGGCCGGCCCGTCGCGGAAGCCTGATTGCTCGTCACCCCCGCGGTTGGGTGAATCGGTCATATCCACCTCATGGCTGCGAGGGTACCTGTGCAGGCGCTCAGTCTGCCGTCTCGCCGACGGATCGGATTCGCCGCACTGTCACGATCACCACGTTTATCGCCCGCGACCTCGGTTTATCCTTGGTTGCGATGACAGAGCAGGTTCGTCGCGTCTATGGCGCATCGATGTCCCCGGACGCCACCGCGTTCGCACACCTCGTCGACGACGGCGGATATCCGCGCGCGGTGCAGCGGTTCCTGCGAGGGTGGCGGGCGAGTTCATCCCGCGACGTCGAATTGCCTGTCGAGGGCCCGGTGAATCGGGTCATGCATTCGGCCGACGGCCACTGGCTCGCGTGTGAAGTGGCGCCCGAAGGTGGATCCCGAAGCCAGATCTGGGTGGTGACAACCGATCCCGATGACCGTGACGCACGCCGCATCGACAATTGGCAGGCCGGGGCCGAGGGAACCGCCGAACTGATCGGCTGGGACGGCACCAGGGTCGCGGCGATTCTGACCGGTGACGACGGCGTCGGCAGTTCGTGTCTGATCGATCCCGCAGACGGAATGACCGTGGTGCTCGATCGGCGCTCGGGTGGCAGGTTGGTCGACGCGTGGGCGGGAGCGTCACTCGTGCGAGTGGGGCCTCGTGGGTATCGCGACCTCATCATGTTGCGCGGCCTCACCGAAATCGCCTTACTACCTTTCGATCCCGGCTCCACCACCGACAACGGCATCATTCTCGACGACCACGGCCCGCGCCGCCTTCGCGCCGGCCTCGAGGGGGATCAGTACGAGCTGTACCAGCCGGCCAGTACATACGGCGTGAACAGCACCGAAGGGTACGTGCGTGCGCTGATCCGCAGTGAGAACGGGGCCGAGCACGCCAGGCTGCTCGAGGTCACCACCACAGCGGATGGCGTGTCCTACCAGGTGATCGCCGAACGGCCAGGATACGAACTCGACGAATTCACCGTCAGCGACGATCTCTCCACCGTGGCGATACTGTGGAACATCAACGGCGCCAGTGAATTACAAATCCTCGAGCTCGCCGACTACACGACATACCCTCCGATCCCGCTGCCCGGAATGGTGGCAAGCCAGTTGAGCATCAGTGCCGGCGGGTCGATGCTGGCTATGACGGTCGAGAGCCCGTCGATGCCGGCGACGGTCGAACTCGTCGATCCCCGGTACGCGCGAATGGGAGCCCGTCGACCGTGAGCCGAGTCTCGGCCCCGTGTCGGCCGATCCCACATTGGAGACGATCACGGCGCGTGACGGCCTGACGTTCACCGGCTGGCTGTTTCGGCCCCCCGAAGGAGTCGAGCAGATCGGCGCGATGCTCTTCCTGCACGGCGGGCCCGAAGGGCAGGGCCGTCCTCGGCTACAACGAGTTCTTCCCGCCCCTGCTCGAAGCGGGTATTTCGGTGTTCCTGCCGAATGTGCGTGGTTCGGGAGGTTTCGGCCGCTCTTTCATGCACGCCGACGACCGAGAGGGGCGATTCGCGGCCATCGACGACGTCGCGGATGCCGTGAACTTCCTCGCCGACAACGGTCATGCGCATCGCGACCGCATCGCGTGCTGCGGCTGGTCCTACGGCGGCTATTTGACCCAGGCGGCGCTCGCCTTCCATCCGCGACTGTTCGCGGCGGGCATCAGCATCTGCGGGATGAGCGATCTGAACACGTGGTATCGCACCACCGAACCGTGGATAGCGGCGGCCGCGTACCCGAAGTACGGGCATCCCGTCAGTGACCGCGACTTGCTCGATCAGTTGTCCCCGTTGCAGCGGGTGGAAGCGTTGACCGCGCCGCTGCTGCTCGTGCACGGCGCGAACGACACGAATGTCCCCCCGGATGAGTCGCTACAGATGTGTGTCGCCCTGCAGGCTCTTGGGCGCACCGTCGAACACCTGGTATTTGACGACGACGGTCACGAGATCGACAAGCGGGAAAACCGCGCCGTACTGGTCAAGGCGATGCTCGATTGGCTTCTTACTGCTTTTGTGCCATGTCAGACGCCGTAGCCCAATCGTTGCGGGGGCGAGGTTTGGAGTAATTATCTCCCGGGTAAACACGCTGCGTGCGCGCCGATTTGGGGCGCCAATAGAGATGGAGGCGCAGCATGCGAGGTGGTGGGCTACTCGGCGTTTTAGTGCTCATCTGGTTGCTGATCGGCGCTTTTGCGGCCTATCAGCGCGGTTACTTTGAGACTGGCGCAACTAATTGCGCGACGACGGGCAGTATCGCACTCACGGTCGTCGTCGGCCCGCTGAACTACGCGGGAGTCAACCCGAAGGTGACGGACTGCAATATCCCTGAGCCCAGTCAATAGTCCACTGGCACTTGATCGTCCAATAGAAATGGAGTCACGATGATTATCCTCGGGATCATCCTCGCCGTGCTCGGCTACATCTTCGGTATCAGTGTCTTGACGACGATCGGAGTCATCCTCGTCGTCATCGGTGCCGTCTTCTGGATCCTCGGGTCCATCGGACGTCCCGTCGGCGGCCGCCGAGCCTGGTACTAACCGCTCACGCTCGGCGCGGCCGAGGTCAGCGCAGCAACCGTCATCGCTCGAAGGACGGCACGCTCGCTGGCCTCGGCCCTTTTCGTCGCACTGGGTTTGACCGAATGTGGGGTTGAATTCAACAATCCGAACGTCGCGTGCGCCATCAGCCTGGCATCGTCCTCGCTTAGAGACGTGTTCAACTGCCGCAACACATCCACCCAGATCTCGACGTACTGTCGTTGAGCCTTGCGGACCTGACGCTTGGCGGCCGGGGGCAGATTCGGGAGGTCACGGTCCTGGATGCGGATCAGATCCGACTCGCCGAGCGCGAAGTCCAGATGGAAGTCGACCAGCCCGTCCAACGCTGACCAGGGATCGTCGGCATGGGCGACGACGTCCGTGGCTCCGGCCAGGAGGCGTGTGCTTATTCCCACCAGCAGCTCGACGAGCAGCGCTTCTTTGTTGGGGAAATGGCGGTAGATCGCCGGTCCGCTGACGCCGGCGGCGGCTCCGATATCTTCCAGTCGCACCGCGAGATAGCCCCGCTCGGCCACCAGCCGCTCGGCCGCCGCGATCAGTTGGGACCGGCGATCCGATTTGGCCCGGCTGCGGCGTGTTGTGGCGAGAACAGGCTCAGAAGTGGAGGCCATGGGCACGCTCCAAACCCCTGGTGGACATTTCGGTTAATCGTGACTAACATACCACGAGTTAGTCATCATTAACTCAACCGAACGGGTTTTCTGCGATGACAGCGCGGACTTCGTATCGCGAGGAACACCTCGAGCTAGTGGGGCGGTTGCGCGCCAAGCTCGCTGCGGCAGCCCTCGGCGGCTCGGAGCGTGCCCGCGAACGCCACGTCAGTCGGGGCAAGCTTCTTCCCCGTGACCGAGTCGACGGGCTCCTCGACGCCGGCAGTCCGTTTCTCGAGCTGTCACCGCTTGCCGCCGACGGCATGTACGACGACGAATGCCCCGGCGCGGGCATGATCGCCGGAATCGGGCGGGTCTCGGGACGCGAATGCGTCATCATCGCCAACGATGCCACCGTCAAGGGCGGCACCTACTACCCGATCACCGTCAAGAAGCATCTGCGCGCCCAGGAAGTCGCCGGGCAGAACCGGCTGCCGTGCATCTACCTCGTCGACTCGGGCGGCGCGTTCCTGCCCCGACAGGACGAGGTGTTCCCCGACCGCGAGCATTTCGGTCGCATCTTCTACAACCAGGCGAACTTGTCCGCCGAGGGAATTCCCCAGATCGCGGCGGTCCTCGGCTCGTGTACCGCGGGTGGCGCATATGTGCCCGCCATGAGCGATGAGGCCGTGATCGTGCGCAACCAGGGCACGATCTTCCTCGGGGGTCCGCCGCTCGTGAAGGCGGCGACCGGCGAGGTCGTGACCGCTGAAGAGCTCGGCGGCGGTGATCTGCACTCCAGAACCTCCGGTGTCACAGACCATTTGGCGCACGACGACCGCGACGCATTGCGCATCGTCCGGCGCATCGTGTCCACGCTGGGTCCGCGGGAGGCACTGCCGTGGGATGTCAGGCCGACACTCGACGCGGTCGCCGACCAGACTGAACTGTACGACGTGGTGCCCATCGACTCTCGTGTGCCGTACGACGTCCACGAAGTGATCACCCGCATCGTCGACGGACCTTCTCCCGGCGCTTCGCTTGCCCAAGGCGGCGAGTTCGCCGAATTCAAAGCCGAGTACGGCAGCACGCTGGTCACCGGGTTCGCGCGCATCCACGGTCACCCGGTGGGCATCGTCGCCAACAACGGAGTGCTGTTCAGCGAGTCCGCCCTCAAAGGCGCACATTTCATCGAACTGTGTGACAAGCGCAAGACACCGCTGCTGTTCCTGCAGAACATCTCCGGCTTCATGGTGGGACGCGACTACGAGGCCGGGGGAATCGCCAAACACGGCGCGAAGATGGTCACCGCCGTCGCCTGCGCCAGGGTGCCGAAGCTGACCGTTGTCATCGGAGGTTCGTACGGTGCGGGCAACTACTCGATGTGTGGGCGGGCGTATTCGCCCCGCTTCCTGTGGATGTGGCCGAATGCCAGGATCTCGGTGATGGGTGGGGAACAGGCCGCCGCGGTGCTCGCGACGGTGCGCGGAGACATGAGTCCCGAGGACGAAGAGAAGTTCAAGGCGCCCATCCGACAGCAGTACGAGGACCAGGGAAACCCGTACTACTCGACGGCACGGTTGTGGGATGACGGCGTCATCGATCCAGCCGACACCAGAACCGTTCTTGGCCTGGCACTTTCAGTCGTCGGTCAGGCTCCGCTGGAGCCGGTTTCCTACGGCGTGTTCAGGATGTGACGACGTGGTGACATTCGAAACAGTCCTGATCGCCAACCGCGGCGAGATCGCGGTGCGCGTCATCCGCACACTGCGAGCGATGGGAATCCGTGCGGTCGCGGTGTTCAGCGACGCCGACGCCGGTGCCCGCCACGTCGCCGAAGCCGATGTCGCGGTGAACATCGGACCCGCCGCCGCCAGGGAGAGCTATCTCAACATCGACGCCGTCGTCGGCGGCTGCCCAACGGACGGGGGCGCAAGCCGTGCACCCCGGCTACGGGTTCCTTTCGGAGAACGCGCAATTCGCCGCGGCACTGAGAGCGGC
The DNA here is from genome assembly GCA_963805835.1 of uncultured Actinomycetota bacterium. GTDB lineage: Bacteria > Actinomycetota > Actinomycetes > Mycobacteriales > Mycobacteriaceae > Mycobacterium. Next base: position 359,968 of record CAWDVX010000006.1, read on the forward strand.
CGGCATCGTTTTCATCGGACCACCGGTCGGGGCTATCCAGACCATGGGCGACAAAATCGCCGCGAAGGCGGCGGTGTCGGCGTTCGGTGTGCCTGTCGTTCCCGGTGTATCGCGACCGGGCCTCACCGACGCCGATCTCATCGCAGGCGCAGAAGAGGTCGGTTATCCGGTTCTCGTGAAGCCGTCCGCTGGCGGTGGAGGCAAGGGCATGCGTGTCGTGCACGAGCCGTCTGAGTTGGCGGCCGCGCTCACCAGCGCGCGCCGGGAGGCCGGCGCGGCCTTCGGTGACGACACCCTATTCCTCGAGCGCTTCGTGCTGAACCCTCGTCACATCGAAGTGCAGGTGCTCGCCGACGGTTTCGGCAACGTGGTGCACCTCGGCGAACGGGAGTGCAGCCTGCAGCGCAGGCATCAGAAGGTGATCGAGGAGGCACCGTCACCGCTTCTGGACTCGGCGACGCGGGCCCGAATCGGCGCCGCGGCGTGCGATACGGCACGCAGCGTCCAGTACACCGGCGCAGGCACAGTCGAGTTCATCGTGTCCGCTGACCGGCCGGATGAGTTCTTCTTCATGGAGATGAACACCCGCCTGCAGGTCGAGCATCCGGTGACCGAAATGGTCACCGGCATCGACCTCGTCGAGCAACAGGTGCTGGTCGCTGCGGGCGACAAGCTGCCGATCGCTCAGGACGACGTCATCTTGACCGGCCATGCCATCGAGGCGCGGGTCTACGCCGAGGATCCCGGTAGCGGCTTCCTGCCGACGGGCGGCACCGTGCTCGGCCTCGCCGAACCCGGCGGACCGGGAGTCCGCGTCGACTCCGGACTTGCCCGCGGCACGGTGGTGGGTAGCGACTACGACCCCATGCTGTCGAAGGTCATCGCGCACGCCGAGGATCGTGATGCCGCGATCCGCGCGCTCGACAGGGCATTGGCGAACACGGCCGTGCTCGGAGTCACCACCAACATCGAGTTCCTTCGATTCCTGCTCGCCGATCCCGATGTCGTCGCCGGCGACCTGGACACCGGACTGCTCGACCGCCGCGTGCCCGACTTCGTGCCCGCCAAACCTGGTGATCGTGAGCTGATCGCCGCTGCGGCATTCAGGTGGCTACACAGCTGGCCAGACCCGGTAGCTGACCTCTGGGCGGTACCGTCGGGATGGCGAATTGGGCGCCCGGCACCGACAACGCTTCGGCTGCATGTCGAGGACCGCACTGACCACGTCTACCTGACGGGGAAGCCCGATGTTGCCATGGCGGTTGTCGAAGGCGGCGACACCCATTCGCTGTCAGCATCTCTGACCGGCGATCTGCTTACGCTCACGTTGGATGGGCTGCGGACCGAATACGTGGTCGACGCCATCGACAGGCAGATCTGGTTGCACGGCGCCGGGCTCACCTCGATGGTTGAAGAGGTTCGGGAAGCGCCTGTGCGGCCTGATGATGAACTCAGCGGCGACGCCGAATTGACCAGTCCCATGCCGGGTTCCGTTGTCGCGGTGGGTGTTTCCGATGGCCAGCGCGTCGACGCGGGCACCGTCGTGGTCACCGTCGAGGCCATGAAGATGGAACACGCCCTGACGGCTCCGGTCGAGGGTGTGGTCGAGCTACTCGTCGCCGTTGGCGACCAGGTCAAGGTGGGCCAGTCGTTGGCGCGGGTCACCTCAACGCAGAAGGAAGAATCATGACCATCAAGCGAGTAGCGGAGGCGAATCGCGCATGAGCAACATTTTCGCGACGGGCATGCTGCCCGATCACTACGAGCAGCTTGCCAAGACGGTTCGCGACTTCGCGCAGAGCGTGGTCGCCCCGGTCGCCGCCAAACACGACGAGGAACATTCCTTCCCGTACGAGGTCGTCTCGGGCATGGCCGACATGGGACTGTTCGGGCTGCCGTTCCCCGAGGAATACGGCGGCATGGGTGGCGACTATTTCGCCCTGTGCCTGGCCTTGGAGGAACTCGGCAAGGTCGACCAGAGTGTGGCGATCACCCTGGAGGCCGGCGTCTCGCTGGGCGCCATGCCCGTGTACCGGTTCGGCACCGAGGAGCAGAGGCAGGAATGGCTACCACTGTTGGCGAGCGGTAAGGCGCTCGGCGCGTTCGGCCTGACCGAGGCCGGTGGCGGCACCGATGCGGGTGCGACCAGGACGACGGCCCGGCTTGACGACGGTCACTGGGTCATTAATGGCTCCAAGCAGTTCATCACCAACTCCGGCACCGACATCACCAAGCTGGTCACCGTCACGGCGGTGACGGGCGACACCGATGGCAAAAAGGAGATCTCGTCGATTCTCGTGCCCGTGCCCATATCGGGATTCACCGCCGAGCCTGCCTACAACAAGGTCGGGTGGAATGCCTCGGATACCCACCCGCTGAGTTTCGACGACGTCCGGGTACCGCAGGAGAACCTGCTGGGCGAACGTGGCCGCGGCTACGCCAACTTCCTGCGCATCCTCGACGAGGGGCGGATCGCCATCGCCGCATTGTCCGTCGGCGCCGCGCAGGGCTGCGTCGACGAATGTGTGAAGTACGCCAAGGAGAGGGAGGCGTTCGGTCAGAAGATCGGCGCATACCAGGCCATCGCGTTCAAGATTGCACGGATGGAGGCGCGCGCATACGCCGCCCGCACCGCCTACTACGACGCCGCGGCGCTGATGCTGGCGGGCAAGCCGTTCAAGAAGGCCGCGGCGATCGCCAAACTGGTGGCCAGTGAGGCCGCCATGGACAACTCCCGCGACGCAACGCAGGTCTTCGGTGGCTACGGCTTCATGAACGAGTACGCGGTCGCGCGTCACTACCGCGACAGTAAGATTCTCGAAATCGGCGAGGGCACAACGGAAGTACAGTTGATGCTGATCGCTCGGGAGGCTGGGCTGTGAGCGAAGCGAACGCTTCAGCCGAAGGGGACGGAGACGCCGCTCCGAAGAAGGTCATCGTTCAGCGTGGGCTGTGGTTCGAGGAGTTCGAGACTTCAGTGCTGTATCAACACCGGCCGGGTCGCACGATCACCGAGGCCGACAATGTCCTGTTCACCACCTTGACCATGAACACCCAGGCGCTGCACCTCGATGCCGCATTCTCGGATGCACTGCCGCCGTTCAACCAGCGGTTGGTGAATTCGATGTTCACGCTGTCGACGCTGGTCGGTCTGTCTGTGGCGCAGCTGACGCAGGGCACGATTGTCGGCAACCTCGGCTTCGGTGAAGTCGCCTTCCCCAAGCCGCTCTTCCACGGTGACACGCTGTATGCCGAGACCGAGGTCACCGAGAAACGGGAATCGAAGAGCAGACCAGGGGAGGGCATCGTCACCTTCTCGCACGTCGGCCGCAACCAGGACGGGGACATCGTGGCGACCGCATCCCGTAAGACGATGGTGCGCAAGCGTCCCGAGGGAACGTCTTGATGTCGCTGGGCAACAACGGGCCCGGTTGGCTGTTCTGTCCGGCCGACCGGCCCGAACGATTCGAGAAAGCCGCCGCAGCAGCCGATGTCGTTATTCTGGATCTCGAGGACGGAGTGGCCGCCAAGGACCGGGAAGTCGCGCGTCTAGCGCTGACCGACACACCGCTGGATCCCGCTCGCACGGTTGTCCGGATCAATCCGAGCGCGACACCCGACCATCAGCGCGATCTGGATGCGCTGTCGCGCACCGACTACAGCGTGGTGATGCTGGCGAAAACCGAGTCGCCGCGGCAGGTGCGCGATCTCGCGCCGCGCGAAGTGGTCGTGCTGATCGAGACACCGCTCGGCGCATTGGAGGTCGGCGAACTCGCGCGCATGGACAACGCGTTCGCGGTGATGTGGGGCGCCGAGGATCTGTTCGCCGTCACCGGTGGCACCGCCAACCGGTGGCCCGACGGAAGTTACCGGGACGTCGCAAGACATGTGCGGTCCCAGAGCCTGCTCGCTGCCAAGGCGTACGGGAAGATGGCGCTGGATTCCGTCTATCTCAACATCAAGGACCTCGATGGCCTCCGCGCCGAAAGTGACGACGCCGTCGCAGTGGGCTTCGACGCCAAGGTCGCCATCCATCCGTCGCAGGTCGCGGTCATTCGCGATGCCTACGCGCCGACAGACGAGCAGGTCGACTGGGCACGGGCGGTTCTGGCGGCTGCCCGCGATGAGCGGGGAGTGTTCCAATACCAGGGTTTGATGGTCGATGCCCCGGTGCTTCGGCGCGCCGAGCGGATCGTCGCGTCCGCGCCCTAGGGAGGAACTGCAGGACCAGCTTTGTGCCCGCCTGTGAGCGGCAACTCGCTGTGCGTGCATGATTTGCCAATGGCGTTGTCAGGTAGGCAAGGGTCGCTGGACTCCATCAACCACACGCTGGCCAGGGTGATGCGGCTGAGCGGCAGTCGCTCCATGTTCGCCCGGCAGGCCGCCGCCGCCGGCGTGGATCTAGCGCAGCCGTCCTACGTTCTGCTCCGAACGCTGATCGACGAGGGGCCGCTCCCGATGAGTGCTCTGGCGCGTATCACTCACATGGACTTGGGCATGGCCACGCGGCAGGTCAACGCGCTCGTCGAGGCAAGGCTGGTGACCCGACAGCCGGATCCTGGAGACGGGCGAGTCTCGCTCGTTGCGGCAAGCACGAATGGGCACCGGGTCGCGGGATCACTGCAAGACGTGCGGCGGCGCCACTTGCAGCGGGCCCTGTCCGGCTGGTCGGCCTCGGAGCTGCAGGAATTCGATCGGCTTCTGACCCGGTTCCTCGCGGACACCACGGCAACTTCGATCAACGACGAACGGTGAAGACAGACTTCGAGCGCACGCTCAAGTTCGCCTTTGCAGTTGGTTGACATTGTCAAATTACTGGCGCTAGCCTCCCTCTATGCGTGTCGGGTGGCGCTTCTACTTCGACTGGGCCAACTACTGCACGATGCTCAGGCTGTTGCGTGAGGAGCCGAATCCGGCGCGGCGCCGAAAAATGTTCTGCGCATTCCTGATCGGTGTGCCGATGATCGCGGCGATCCATGCCATCTGCTTCGCGCTTGATCCGGTTCTGTTCCCGTCGCTGCGTAGGACACAGGTGCGCGAGCCGACGTTCTGTGTCGGACACGCTCGCAGTGGAACCACCTATCTTCATCGCTTGATGGCCAAGGACCCTCAGTTCAGCTACGTACTGATGTACGAGATGTTCTTCCCGTCGCTTCTCGAGAAACGTCTCCTACGGCTACTGTTTCGCATCGACGATGTGTTGGGGAAGCCCCTCCGACGCAGGCTCGATGCAATCGAAGAGAGCGCGTTCGCTGAGACCAATGACATGCACGAGACGGGGTTCTTCGCTCCCGAAGAGGACGACTTCCTGTTGACGTGGTCGCTGGGCTCCGGTTTCTGGATCGTGATGTTCCCGTACATGGGTGAGCTGGATTTCTACCATGTCGACCGTTGGAGCGAAGACAAACGCAGGCGCGTGATGACGTTCTACAAGGAATGTGTCCGGCGCCAGGTCGTCCTGAATGGCGGAGGAATCCACCTGAGTAAGAACCCGACCTTTTGCGGCCGAGTCGAGGCCCTCATCGAGACATTCCCCGATGCGAGATTCGTTGTGCCGATGCGTAACCCCTACGAGACGATCCCGAGCCTTCTCAAGATGATGCAAAAAGAGTGGACCCTGCGCGGACGCGACGATCAGTTGATCAGGAACTCCCTGCGCGTTCTGGCCGACCAGTCCTTTGATGCCTACGAACATCCGCTCGAGGTGCTGGCGCAACATCCAGCCACGCGTTCGTGCGTGGTCGACTATCGGGATCTGGTGAGCAGGCCCGCATTGACGATGCGGCGCGTCTACGAGGAGTTGGGGCTTGAGCTCGGATCCGCGGTCGCCGAGGCAATCGACTCCGCGGAGGGGCAAGGCCATGGGTCGGCGCACCGATACTGCCTCGAAGAATTCGGCCTTGATCCACACGAGATCCACGCCCAATTGGCAGGCCTCTTCGAGCGCTTCAACTGGGAAACAGAAGGAGACGACGCAATTGTCAACTGACTCAAGCGCGACCGTACTCCGCGCCGCCTGGAACGATTTGATCGACGGACTGAACAGAGCCAGGGATGCGATCGACTCACCCGATCTGCACGCGCCCCCGGCGACCGAGCGGGGGCTCGCAGAGGGATACCGCTACCTACTCGGCTTCACATTCGGTGCGATCGAGCGCGCCTTCTGTGAAGACCCCGCCTTCCCGTACTTCCGCCGCGCAATACAGCCGGTGGACAAGGCGACCATCGACAACGCCGACGCCCTGTACCTGTCGGCGTCGATCGACGGCGGCACCACGTACCGGGTGCGGGGCCGGCTCGTGGGGCTCAAGGCGCCGCAGTACATGATTTTCGAAACGCACACCGCATACGCCGGAGACTCGGGCACATTGGCTGAACTCAGCCCGAGCGAACGTGCCATCACCGGATCGCTGGACAGCACCGACCTGGTCGTGGCCGACGATGGTCAATTCGAGATCCTCGTCGCCCCGGCGCGGCCTGCCGATCACATCGGCAACTTCATCGCCTCGCGTCAGGTCATCGGCGACGAAGCGAGGGATGCCCGATTCCTGATCGTGCGCATGCTTTTTCACGACTGGGAGAACGAGATATCGCCCGATCTGCAGATCGCGCAGGTCGGCACGGGAAGGTGCACATCCGCCGCCGATCGACCCCGCCGCCGCCGCCGTCAAGATGCGTCGAGTCGGCGAGATCGTCGACAATCAGATGAAGTTCTGGAACGAGTTCTACGACGTCGTCTTGGAGGCGCACGGTGACAGAAATGGCGACGGCCAAACGTTCATGCCTCGCAACGGACTCAACGAACCCGCGCGGGCAAACCTCGCGACGGGCGGCGGCCAGTGCACCAACGTCTATTCCGGCGGAATGTTCGACCTCGGCCCGGATGAGGCGCTGCTGATTGAGGTCGACGCCCCAGTCAAGCCGTCCTACAACGGCTTTCATCTCGGCAATCTATGGGGTGAGTCGCTGGACTACGCGAACCACGTGACCAGTCTCAACGGCTTTCAAGCCGAAGCGGACACCGACGGCATGACCCGATTCGTGATCGCCGACCGCGATCCGGGTGTGCCGAACTGGCTCGACACCACCGGCCAGACGCAAGGATTCCTCACCGCGCGGTGGACCTACCCTGAGCCTCCTGACGAACTCCCGAAGGTCAATGTCAGCAAGATGCTGCTCGGCGAGGTGCGTCGACACCTCCCCGCCGCCACCCGAGTCGTCTCTCCCGGCGAACGCAATGAGCAGATCCGGATCCGTCAGGAACACGTTCAGCGGAGATATCGCCAGTACTGACGCGACACGTCCGCACGGCCGGCCGCGATCAGATGCTGCAGTCCAATACCAGGGCATAATGGTGGTGCCCCAGTACTGCGGCGAGCTGAGCGCATCGTCGCGTTAGCGCCACACCCCGGCAGCTAACGGACGAGCCCCCCATCAGGGGTTTTGCTCCGATCGCCTCCGTGCTGAGCACCTCAGTCGCCTGACGGCGCGACCCGCCGTCAGTGACCCTAGGAGGCGGTATGGCAGGGATCGATGCGACCCCGCGGACGTCTGGGATAGCGCCGGGCGTCGAGTTGGAGCCGATACAGCTGGTCGCCCCTGATGGGACGCCGACCGCCTCGAGCAGGTCCTCTCAATACCGACGCAACCTCCCGCCCGAGACGCTGGCCTGGCTCTACGAGTCGATGGTCGTCACCCGTGAACTCGACAACGAGTTCGTCAACCTGCAACGGCAGGGTGAGCTGGCGCTGTTCGCGTCATGCCGAGGTCAGGAGGCCGCGCAGATCGGCGCGGCGGCGTGCTTGCCCAAGACCGACTGGATCTTCCCGCAGTACCGCGAGTTCGGCGCGTTCCTGCTGCGCGGGCTCACGCCTGCGCAGATCGGAGCGGTCTGGCGGGGCAGATGGCACGGGGGGCTGGGATTCACCGAGAAGTGCGTCGCGCCGATTTCGATCCCGATCGGCACGCAAGGTCTGCACGCGGTCGGTGCGGCGATGGCGGCACAACGCCTGGGCGAGGACTCGGTGACACTGGCGTTTCTCGGTGACGGTGCGACCAGCGAAGGCGACGTTCACGAGGCACTGAACTTTGCGACCGTGTTCAACGCGCCGTGCGTGTTCGTCGTACAGAACAACCACTGGGCGATATCGGTTCCGGTCAGTAGGCAGTTGGCCGGGCCGTCCATCGCGCACCGGGCGATCGGGTACGGAATGCCCGGCATTCGGATCGACGGCAACGACGTGCTGGCCTGTTATGCGGTGACGGCCGAGGCCGCCAGGCGCGCCAGAGGCGGAGGCGGGCCGACGCTCATCGAGGCGATCACCTATCGGATGGGCCCGCACACGACCTCCGACGACCCCACCCGGTACCGATCCGACGAGGAACTCGAATACTGGGCGGCGCGCGATCCGATTCAGCGCTATCGCACCTACCTGCAGGGGGCGGGCGTCTGGAGTGAGCGACTCGAGGAACGGGTCGCCGCCAAATCGAAGCGATTACGCACCGAACTGAGGGAGGCGGTCGTCGACGCCGACGATTTCGACATCGGCGACGTGTTCGACACCGTCTACCACGACATCACCCCGGACCTGCTGGCGCAGCGAGAACAGGTGCTCGCCGAGATCGCGAAAGAGGACCTGGGCGAGCGAAGCGACGGGAGGGCAGACACATGACCCAGATCATCGACCGGCCCGCATTCCACGGCGAGGACGAACCACGTCGTCCGCTGGGGGCACCTCCCACCCGATGGGCCCACGCGCGCAGCGCAGGGGAGGTAGGGGGACTGACCACGGTTCCGCTTCGCCCACAGCCTGCTCGGGCAGCGCCGACGCTGACCATGGCGCAGGCGATCAATCGAGCACTGCACGACGCGATGGCAGCCGACGAGCGTGTGCTCGTCTTCGGTGAGGATGTCGCCACCCTGGGCGGCGTCTTCCGGATCACCGACGGGCTTGCCGAAACCTTCGGCGAGCAAAGGTGCTTCGACACACCTCTCGCGGAATCGGCGATCATCGGCATCGCGATCGGGATGGCGATCCGCGGCCTCGTACCCGTTCCGGAGATCCAGTTCGACGGGTTCGCCGCCCCGGCATTCGACCAGATTGTCAGCCACCTGGCGAAGTACCGGATGCGAACCCGCGGGGACGTCGAGATGCCGGTGACCGTGAGGATTCCGTCGTTCGGCGGAATCGGTGCCGTCGAGCACCATTCGGAGTCGACCGAAAGCTACTGGCTGCACACCGCGGGGCTGAAGGTGGTCACGCCGTCGAACCCCACGGATGCGTATTGGCTTCTGCGACAATCGATCGCCTGCCGGGATCCGATCATCTATCTGGAACCGAAGCGACGGTACTGGGTCCGTGAACCCGTCGACACCGACACCCCGGGTCTGCCGATCGGCCGGGCAGCAGTCCGGCGCAGCGGCGATGACGTCACAGTGGTGACCTACGGACCACTGGTCGCGACGGCGGTCAGCGCCGCCGAACTGGCTGCGCAGCACCAAGGGTGGAGCATCGAGGTCGTCGATCTGCGATCGCTGAACCCGCTGGACTTCGATACGGTCGCAGAGTCAGTATGCAGAACCGGCCGTGCGGTCGTCATGCACGAGGGCCCGCGGACGTTGGGCTTCGGCGCAGAACTCGCCGCGCGCATCCAAGAGGAGCTGTTCTACGACCTCGAGGCACCTGTGCTGCGCGCCACCGGATTCGACACACCGTTCCCCCCTGCACGGTTGGAGAAACTCTGGCTACCGGGGGTCGACCGGCTCCTCGATTGCGTCGAGCGGACGATGGAACAGCCATGACCGCCGATGAGCGCTCGCGCGAAGTGGGGGCACCACCCGCCCGAAGGGCAGGGGGAATTCAGCCGCCGAAGTGCGGGACTTCCTCGTTCCCGATCTCGGCGAAGGTCTCGAGGACGCGACGATCACAAGCTGGAGCGTCGCGGTGGGAGACACCGTCGAACTGAACCAGACACTGTGCACGGTCGAGACCAACAAGGCCGAGGTCGAGATCCCGAGTCCGTACGCCGGACGGATCGCCGAGCTCGGCGGCGACGAGGGCGAGACGCTGAACGTAGGCGCGGTGCTTGTCCGTATCGCGACAGATGCGGGGCTGCCCGCGGCCAAGAGCGCGAAGCGCAATCCGGTGCTCGTCGGTTACGGCGCTGACGACCAAATGGACGACAGCAGGCGGACCGTGCGACCGGCCTCGACCCGACCGCGGGCGAAGCCGCCGGTACGAAAGCTGGCGGCGGAGCTGAACGTAGACCTCAACGCGTTGGTGGGCTCGGGCGCCGACGGCGTGATCACCCGCGAGGATGTGCTGGCATCGGCGGGCCGGTCTGCGCCAAGCCCCGATATGGTGGCGGTGCGCGGTGTGCGGGCGGAAATGGCGCATCGAATGTCGCTGTCGCGCAGAGAGATACCCGATGCCCACGCGAGTATGCAGGTGGATGGAACGAGTTTGTTGCGCTTGCGTGACCGGATGCGCGATCAGGCGGGTGATGACGCGCCGATCACGCCTTTCGTTCTCACGTTGCGCCTGCTGACGATCGCGCTCGCGCACCACCAAAACCTCAATGCGACGTGGGTCGAGACGACGGCGGGCCCGCAGATGCACGTGCACTCCGCGGTGCATCTGGGATTCGGTGTCGCGGCGCCGCGCGGCCTGTTGGTGCCCGTCGTCAAAGACGCTCAGGACAAGACGACGCGCGATCTCGCCGACGTCGTCGCCCGTTTGATTCGCGATGCCCGGGCCGGCACGCTGATGCCGACCGAATTGCAGGGTTCCACGTTCACGGTGTCCAACTTCGGTGCGCTCGGTCTCGACGACGGCGTTCCGGTGATCAACTATCCCGAGGCAGCCATTCTCGGGATGGGCTCGCTGAAGCCGCGCCCGGTTGTCGTTGACGGAGAAGTCGTTGCGCGGCCGACGATGTCACTCACGTGCGCATTCGACCATCGCATCGTCGATGGCGCTCAGGCCGCGGGATTCCTGACCGAACTTCGTGACCTCATCGAGTCGCCGGAACTGGCGCTCGTCGACCTCTAGGTCACCTGCGCTTGGCGGCCGCTAGCCGACGGGCGAACTCCGGCGACTCGATCGAGGTGGCCTGCGGGCCCAGTTCGGTGTCGACCGCAATTCGGTGCTGATCGCTGTCGACCACCCCGGGGTTGGCGGTCGCACGCATCGAGGCCTTCGTCGCGATGACCACGTCGCGCGGTGCGGCGGCCGGTCCCGCGGCGAGTTCGCGAGCAGCAGCGACTGGATCTTCGGACACTTTGAGCGCCAGTCCGTAGCGTACCGCCGCCTCGGCGTCGAAACTCATACCGAAGAGCAGCGACGCGCGGGCCACCTGTGGTCCGACGGCTCGCTGAAGCATCCACGTCGCACCGCCGCCGGGATGGATACCCAGCTTCTGGAAACGCGGATCGAACAACGCCGCGGGGCCGGCGATGCGCACGTCCGCCGCGAGCGCGAGGTTCAGCCCGGCGCCGACCGCGGCGCCGTTGACGGCCGCAATCGTGGGCAGCGCGCAGTTGGCGACGGCGAGAAATCCGTCGTAGATCACGCGCAGGCCGTCCTCGGTCGCCTCGCCGAGCGCGGTCAGGTTCGCCCCTGCGCAGAACGCCTTCCCCGCGCCGGTGACGATCAGCGCGTGCACGTCGGTGTTGGTTTCGGCAGCGTCTACCGCAGCACGCAACGCCGCTGAGATCTCGGCCGTCACCGCATTGCGGCGGTCGGGGTCGTTGATGGTGATGAGGGCGACGTTGTCGTCGACGTGGACCACTACGAGATCGGACACGCGGTTCAGGTTAGTGAGCGCCCATGCGGTCGCGGTCAGAGGCCCAGCTTCTTGGTCAAACGTCGGCCTTTGCCAGGGCTTGAATACATGGGCGGTCGGCGAGCATCCTATAGTCCCGTCTACTTAGGGCAGTTTGCCCCTAGATCGATGCAGAGCAGGCGGCCGAAGCTTGCACCACACCGATCGTCTGAGTTTGAGAGGCAGCAGCCGATGAGCGACGGGGACTACGACGGCGGGCTGGGGCTGGGCCGCCCTGCCGCAGGCGCTCACGGACTTGACCGCGACGAGGCAATGCGGCTGTTGGCCAGCGTCGAGTTCGGGCGCGCGGTGTTCACGATGAACGCCCTGCCGGCGGTCCGTCCCGTCAACCACCTGGTGGACAACGATCGGATCATCATCCGCACCCGGCTGGGTGCTGCGATCGCCAAGACCGTGCGATCGATACAGCCCGCCGTGGTGGTGGCCTACGAGGCCGATCATTTCGACACCGAGAAACGGACCGGTTGGAGCGTGGTGGTGACCGGCAGGGCGCAGACCGTCACAGATGAGCAAGACGTCAGGCGCTACGAACAACTCCTGATCCCATGGGTCAACCACGCCGATACCGTCCTGGCCATCGAGCTAGACGTCGTCACGGGGTTCCGTATCACCGTGGCCTGAGAGGCCGCGCGGTCAGGCGATCGTCAACGTGACGTTGTTCAGCGACACCGCGACATCGCTGGGCAAAATGTCCATGAAGGTGGGAACTCCACGTACCGCAGGACCGGACGCGATGACGTTGCCCGGAAAGCTGGGGCTGCAGGGGAAGTTGTTGCACCGGTACCAGAAGCCGGGCGCACTTTGATACGGGAACATGCTCGGCGCCTGATCGACCCGGTAGTGGCCGGGCTGGATGAACGCCGTCGCCCACCCGTCGCGTGGGTTCGTGGCGACGTTGAAGACCCCATTGCTGCCATAGCTCGGAGGAGCTGCGCCGGCCGGGGCGGCCAGCGCGACTGTCAGCAGAGTCGCGGCCGCTGTCACCGCGGCCTTGGATTTCACGTGGTGAAGTGTATCGGGAGATTCGGCCCGCCGAAGCAGATCTCGCTGCGTCGCTAGGCCGCCGCGTCGGCGCCGCTGTCGGACGAATCGTGGTTGTCGTCGCCGGAGCCCGGATCGGCATCGGGGGCGGCGCTACCTTGATCTGCCGGGGCGACCGTTTCCTCGGGCTGCGAGTATTGCTCGGTTTCAACCGATTCCGGATTGGTGGTCGCGCCATCGTTGTCGTTGTCGTCGTTGGTCTTCGCGAAGGACTGTCCGGGCACTGCCCTCAGGCTGTTGCGTAGGACGTTCATCAAGGGACGCGAGGTGTCTTCGGCGTTGACCTCTTCGTCGTTGACCTCTTCGTTGTTGACCTCTTCGTTGTCGAGCGCTTCGTCGTCGACGGTTCGTTGTCGAGCGCTTCGTTGTTGACCTCTTCGTTGTTGACCTCTTCGTTGGTCGGCGGTTCGTTGTCGAGCGCTTCGTTGTCGAGCTCCTGCGAGGTGATCTCCTGCGTCTCCTGCCTTCTACGCTCTCCTGTTCCCTCACCCGCCGGCAGCGTGTCGGTCCCCTCCTCCGTGCCCTGTCGCGTTTCCTCCTCGGTTGAGAGCGTCTGTGTCCCCGTCATCGGTGTGTTGATGGGTGCCGCCTGTCGCGGGACGAGGGGCGCTAAGACTGCCGCCACGGTCTCCAGAATTGCTCCGGGAAGTTTGACCAACGCGGTCACGATGTCGCCGATCGACGGAAGCAGCCGCCCGGGGCGGTACGCGCTGGGATCCGACGGAATCGGGTTGCCGCCGTAATAGCCGAAATCGACCGCCCACTTCAGTAGTGGGGCAGTGACGTTTGCGATGTAGTCGCCGAAGATGCCGCGGATCAGCGTGGTGAGCGGCAGTTCTCGGGAGGCGTACGTGACATAGGTGGTGTTGTTTCGCGTCGTCACGTATGCCGTGATCCTCTCGCCCGGTGAACTGCAACGGGCGTCCGGGCAAGCGATGACGTTGTGGCCCTCGGTGATGGCGCAGGTATTCGCACCGCCGCACTCGAGAGGTGTGCCGTCGGGGGCCATCGGTCGGCCTTCGGCATCGACAGGTAAATCGATCTCGGCCTGGTTGAGGCGGTTGGTCAGCCACCCGGCCAGTGAGTTGAGGGCGGAGAACGGGTTCAGTACATACGCAGGCGCGTTCGAGTTGTAGTCGTACTCGTAGCCGGTGTTCACGATTCTGAGGGCGGATGTGTCACTCGGTGTGGGATAGGGATTCACCCCGATGAGCGCGAACAACGGGTACCGGGTGCCGAAGCCGCCGTCCGGTCGGGCGACGTCGTTGTCCAGGATGAACACGGTGTTGCCCAAGGACGGGTTGTCGCGCAGCAGCAGCAAACTCGCATTCGCCGCGCCCCAACCCGAGGCGACGACCGCGTTGCGCTCGCCGTTACTTGCGTCGAGGGCCGCCTGGATGCCGGCCGGGCCATCCTGGAAGTTCACGTGGATGATGTGACGTTCTCCTGTACCCATCGGGTCGGTGTAGATGGGGCTGTCGAACTTTCCGCCGAAGAAGTCCTCGACACCCTCGCCGCTGGGGTGTGTCGAGCTGCCGACGACAATCAGGGCGGCGAGATCGACAAGGGACGACGAGATGGAGGCCGGTTGGGTGGCTGCAACGCCCGCGACGCTGGTGACGACCCCGACCGCCGCAGCGCTAATCGCTATCTTGACCGCGGGTTTTCTACCAGACCCGGCCATTCCTTGCCCTCCCGAAGGATTTCTAGCAAACCCTATCGCTCCGCAGGCATGGTACGCGAGATCAGGCACGACATGGCGCCCCCGGCAGGATTCGAACCTGCAACCTACGGAGTAGAAATCCGCTGCGCTATCCGTTGCGCCACGGGGGCAAGTGATCTCGACACGCGACCAGAAACTACACCTTAGCCGAATTCCCACAAACCGATGGATGGGTCATCCATTACTCTGGAATCAATGGCGAGACACCACACGAAGGACAAGGGCGATCTAGGCATCGCCAAGGCCCATGCCGACTTGGTAAGCAAAGGGTTCACGGTCTTATTTCCGGCGACGGAGCACGCGCCGTTCGATCTCGTCGCATATGCGGCGGGAGAGTTCCACCGCCTGCAGGTGAAGTACCGGTCGGCACGCGCGGGTGCCGTCAGCGTTATGTTTCGGTCCATGTGGGCGGACCGCAATGGGACCCACTCCACACGGATGGATAAGGGCGCAATCGATACGGTGTGCATCTACTGCCCGGAGACCGACGAGTGCTACTACGTCCGGCCCGACGCACATGGCGCGTCGGTCACGCTCCGGATCACGCCCAGCAGGAACGGCCAGCAAGCAGGAGTGTTGGAAGCGGCCGCATTCCGCCAGCTACCGCCCGCAGTTCCCCGCTGACCTCAGCGGAAGTGCAGTCGTGAACCGTGCGCCGAGTCCCCGCGCCTGGAGCATGACCGTCGCGCCCGCTGAGCTTCGGCATGAAAGCCGGCGCACCGGCAAGGGCGTTCTCGCGCCCGCGACTGGAGCATAAAGCCGCTCCGTCGGGCCGTGCAGCGGACTAGCGTGGTGACTGCCCCCACCGCACCGGAAGGAGAGCGACGAGCAATGAGTGATGTGCCGGATCTCGACGCCGACGGACTTCCGGAGGAACTCAGCGCATTCGACCAGATCCTGCATCGCGGCGAGGCCAACCCGCGCACCCGCTCGGGGATCATGACCCTGGAGATCCTGGACACCGACCCGGACTGGGAGCAGTTCCGGCGCAGATTCGACAACGCCTCGCGCAAGGTGCTGCGACTGCGGCAGAAGGTCGTCACGCCGACGCTGCCCACAGTGGCGCCGCGCTGGGTCATCGATCCCGATTTCAACCTGGACTTCCACGTCCGTCGTATCCGGATCTCCGAACCCGGGACCCTTCGCCAGGTGTTGGACCTCGCCGATGTCGCGGCGCAGTCGCCGCTCGACATATCCCGACCGCTGTGGACCGCGACGCTCATCGAGGGACTGGAAGGCGGCGGCGCTGCGATCATGATGCACCTCAGCCACGCCGTGACCGACGGTGTCGGGGCGGTCGAGATGTTCGCCAACATTTATGACCTGGAACGCGAGCCCGCGCCGCAGGCGATTCCGCCGCTGCCGATCCCGCAGGATCTCTCGCCCAACGACCTGATGCGCCAAGGGGTTAGGCGCCTCCCCGGCACGATCGCGGGCCGCATGCGTGGCGTGGTGTCCGGCGCCGCCCACGTGGTGGGCGAAGCGATCCGCGACCCGATCTCGCGCATGGGCAGCGTCATCGACTACGCGATGTCCGGTGCCCGGGTGATGGGACCGGTCGCCGAACCGTCTCCGGTGTTGCGTCGACGCAGCCTCTCGTCGCGCAGCGAGGCTATCGACATCAAATTCGGAGATCTGCATCGTGCCGCGAAGGCGGCGGGCGGCTCCATCAATGACGCATACTTGGCCGGACTGTGCGGCGCGCTGCGGCTTTACCACGACGCCAAGGGTGTTCCCATTGATGCGTTGCCGATGGCGGTACCGGTCAACCTGCGATCCGAGGCCGACCCCGCCGGTGGAAACCGATTCGCCGGCGTCAATCTCGCCGCGCCGATCGGGCTTCAGGACGCGGAGGTGCGGATAAAGAACATCCGCTCGCAGATGACGAGCAAGCGCGAAGAGCGGGCGATCGACATGGTCGGAGCCATCGCCCCGGTGATCAGCCTGCTGCCCGACTCCGTGCTCGAGTCGATGGCCGGATCGATCGTCAACTCCGACGTGCAAGCCAGTAACGTGCCCGTCTACGCCGGCGACACGTTCATAGCGGGGGCGAAGATCCTGCGGCAGTATGGAATTGGCCCACTGCCAGGCGTGGCCATGATGGTGGTGCTGATCTCTCGGGCGGGATATTGCACCATCACCACGCGCTACGATCGCGCCTCGATCGTCGACCCAGACCTGTGGGCACATTGCCTGCTGTCCGGTTTCGACGAAGTCCTTGCCCTTGGCGGCGACGGTCGTGCGGAACCGGCGTCCTTCTCCGTGGACTCGTCTGAATCCGCCCGCATATCACCGAACGGAAGTGCGCTGCAATGACTTCGGCAAACGGTCAAGCTTCGAAAGCTACGCGGAAGACGATGCGGCTGCCGGGGTCGGTCGCCGAGATCGAGGCGAGCCCGCCCGGGCCAGAGGTCGGCGCGTTCTTCGATCTCGACGGCACGCTGGTCGCCGGGTTCACCGGCGTGATCATGACTCAGGACCGGTTGCGCCGCCGTCAGATGTCGGTCGGAGAGTTCATCGGCATGGTGCAGGCCGGGCTTGAACCATCAACTCGGCCGGTCCGAATTCGAGGACCTCATCGGCAAGGGCGCCCGCATGCTGCGCGGCAATTCCCTCGACGACATCGACGAATTGGCCGAGCGCCTCTTCGTGCAGAAGATCGTGGGGCGCATATACCCCGAGATGCGTGAACTGGTGCGCGCCCACATGTCCCGCGGCCACACCGTCGTACTCAGCTCATCCGCGCTGACAGTTCAGGTCGAGCCGGTTGCGCGGTTCCTCGGCATCGAGAACGTGTTGAGCAACAAGTTCGAGACCGATGAGCACGGCCTGCTGACCGGAGAGGTACTCACCCCGATCATCTGGGGTCCGGGTAAGGCCAGAGCGGTGCAAGGGTTTGCCGCCGAGAATGGCGTGGACCTGCAGAAGAGCTACTTCTACGCCGACGGTGACGAAGACGTCGCGTTGATGTATCTGGTCGGCAATCCTCGGCCCACCAACCCCGCAGGCAAACTCGCGGCGGTCGCCGCCAAGCGCGGTTGGCCGGTACTGAGATTCAGCAGCCGCAGCGGCAGTAGCCCGGTGTCACAGCTGCGCACGGCGGCCGGAATCGCATCGATGATGCCGATCGCCGCGGGCGCGATCGGCCTCGGCCTGTTGACCCGGAACAGGCGAACCGGTGTCAACTTCTTCACGTCGACCTTCGGCCGGACGCTCCTCACGGCTATCGGCGTCGAGCTGAACGTGCTGGGCAAGGAGAACCTGACGGCCCAGCGGCCGGCGGTGTTCATCTTCAACCACCGAAACCAGGCGGACCCGCTGATCGCCGGCAGACTGGTCGAATCCAACTTCACGTCGGTCGGGAAGAAAGAACTGGAGAAGGACCCGATCGTCGGCACGATGGGCAAGATCATGGATGCGGCGTTCATCGACCGTGACGATCCGAAGAAGGCCGTCGAGGGACTGAAGAAGGTCGAGGAGCTGGCACGCAAGGGATTGTCGATCCTGATCGCGCCCGAGGGCACCCGGCTGGACACCACAGAGGTCGGTCCGTTCAAGAAGGGTCCGTTCCGGATTGCGATGTCCGCGGGAATCCCGATCGTGCCCATCGTGATTCGCAACGCCGAGGTCATCGCCGCCCGCGATTCGAGCACGTTCAATGCCGGCACCGTCGACGTCGTGGTGTATCCGCCGATCCCCGTGGATGATTGGACGCACGACAACCTGCCCGAACGGATCGCCGAAGTGCGCGATCTCTACCTCGAGACCCTGAAGGACTGGCCGCACGGTGAGGTGCCCACCCCGGCGCTGTACACCCGCAAGACGACCAGGAGAGCCGCACCGAAGAAGACGGCCAAGAAGGCGACGGCGAAGAAGACGGCGGCGAAGAAGACGGCGGCCAAGAAGACGGCGGCGAAGAAGACGGCGGCGAAGAAGACGGCGGCCAAGAAGACGGCGGCCAAGAAGACGGCGGCCAAGAAGACGGCGACGAAGAAGGCTGCACCGAAGGGCCGACCGTGAACGTTCCATCAGACCGATTTGCGCCGTTCACTGCCACCGACGATGCGCTCGTGCTGGCATCGGTGTCGTCCCCCGCTGAACAGGAATTGCTCAACGACTGGCTGGAGCAACAGGGCCGCGAGCATCCCGACTCCAAGGTCGATGTATTGCGGCTACCCGCCGGCGATCCACCGCCCGGCGTGCTCGCGCAGCTGGTGGCCGAACTTGAGGCTGATGAGGATCGGTCCGTCGTCCCGGTGCGGGTGTTCTGGGTTCCCGGCGGACTGCCGACACGCTCGAAGGTCGTGGCACTGCTGTCGGGTCGCGACACCTACCGGCCGCCGGAGATCCTGCAGCGCCGCATCCTGCACAAGGATCCCTCCCGTGCGCGCGTGGTCGCCGGTGAGCCCGCCAAAGTTTCCGAGCTCCGGCAGCAGTGGGCCGACACGACAGTGGCCGAGAACTCCCGCGAGTTCGCGCGTTTCGTCATTCGTCGCGCAGCGCTGGCGATCGAACGGGTCGAGCTGCGCCTGCTGGGACCGGAATACAAATCCCCACGACTGATGAAGCCCGAGATCCTCGCCTCAGCGCGTTTCCGCGAAGGCCTGGAACAGATCCCGGATGCGACCGTCGAAAAGGCGGGGGAGATGCTCGACGAGCTCTCCACGGGGTGGAGTCGGTTCTCGGTCGATCTGATCCCGTCGATGGGCCGCGCAATATTCAGCCGTGGTTTCGATCCCAACGTCGATTACGACCGCGCGGAGGTCGAGGCGATGCGCGGCAGCCTGGAGAACCATCCGGCGGTGCTGCTGTTCTCCCACCGGTCCTACCTCGACGGTGTGATCGTGCCGGTGGCGATGCAGGAGAACCGATTACCTCCCGTTCACACGTTCGCGGGCATCAACCTGTCGTTCGGCTTCATGGGACCGTTGATGCGCCACTCGGGTGTGATCTTCCTGCGCCGCAAGCTCGACGACCCGCTGTACAAGTACGTGCTGCGACAGTTCGTCGGCTACATCGTCGAGAAGCGCTTCAACCTCAGCTGGTCGATCGAGGGCACGCGGTCGCGCACCGGAAAGATGTTGCCGCCCAAGCTGGGTCTGCTCGCCTACGTCGCGGATGCGTATCTGGACGGCCGCAGCGACGACATTCTCTTGCAGCCGGTGTCGATCAGCTTCGACCAGTTGCATGAGACCGCCGAATACGCCGCGTACGCAAGGGGAGGCGAGAAGACGCCCGAGGGGTTGTCGTGGCTGTACAAATTCATCAAGGCGCAGGGGGAGCGCAACTACGGGAAGATCTACGTCCGCTTTCCCGAGGCGGTGTCGATGCGCGAATACCTTGGTGTGCCGCACGGTCCGATGACCAACGACGATGCCGCGAAACGCCTTGCCATGCAGAAGATGGCGTTCGAGGTGGCGTGGCGGATCCTGCGGGCCACACCGGTCAACGCATCGGCGCTGGTGTCGGCACTGCTGTTGACGACACGCGGCGTCGCACTCACCCTTGATCAGCTTCACCACACCCTGCAGGACGCGCTGGACTATCTGGAGCGCAAGCAGACTCCGATGACCAACAGCGCGCTGCGGCTACGGACCTCCGACGGCGTGCGTACCGCCCTGGACGCCCTGTCCAATCGGCACCCGGTCACATGTGTCGACGGTGGCCGTGAGCCGGTGTGGCGGATTGCACCCGAGGACGAGCACGAGGCGGCGTTCTACCGCAACACGCTCATCGACGCGTTCCTGGAGACGTCGATCGTCGACTTGGCGCTGGCATACTCCGGGCGTGCCGACGGAGATCGGCTGGAAGCGTTCTGGAGCCAGGCGATGCGGCTGCGGGATCTGCTGAAGTTCGACTTCTACTTCGCCGACTCCGCCGCGTTCCGTGAGCATCTGGCCGAAGAGATGTCGTGGCACCAGGATTGGGAATCGCACGTGGCGTCGGGCGATGTCGACAACGTGCTACGTGTCAAACGTCCGCTGATCGCCGCCGCCATGCTGCGCCCGTTCTTCGAGGCCTACGAGATCGTGGCGGACGTGTTACGGGACTCACCTGCTGAAATCGACGAGAAGGAACTGACCAAGCGCGCGTTGGGGCTGGGCAACCAGTATGTCGCGCAGGAGCGGGTGCACAGCAACGAGTCGGTGTCGGCCCTGTTGTTCGCGACGGCACGCCAGGTGGCCGCCGACCAGAATCTGTTGACGCCGGCGGCCGACCTGAACGACCGACGCACAGCATTCCGCGACGAGCTTCGCGCGATCCTGCGCGATATGGAGACGGTCGAGCAGTTCTCGCGCGAGCAGTTCTATCTGCGCGAGGTGGCGCGGCGCAACCTCCGTACCGAATCGGCGTAGCAGCGCGAGTACGCGTTCCGGCTGGCACCCGCTGGCCAGTACGGCGTCACGCCATACGCTGGACGTATGACGACGGTCGCTTCCAGCGTGCGCAGCAGCGCGGTGTGGCCGGTACTTGTCGGGGTCGCAGTGCTGGCAGGTGCGGTCGCAGCGGGGTTGAGTGCGTTGTCGCTCGCAGACGCGCTGACCGCGACGGGACTGCCCGATCCCGGCCCGGTCACCACCTATGGCCTGCCATTCGTGCGGGCGGCGGGGGAGATCGCGGCGGTGGTCGCGGTCGGGTCGTTTCTGCTGGCCGCCTTCCTCGTGCCGCCGCAGACCAACGGGCGTGCTCGACGCGAGCGGCTACCGTGCGCTGCGGCTCGGGACCGTCGCCTCGGGAGTGTGGACTGTCTGTGCTGCGCTGTTGGTGCCGCTGACGGTCTCCGATGTGACGGGCCAGCCGCTGACCTCGCGGCTCGACCCGTCGGCGATATGGTCGGTGGCGAGCCTGGTCGACATTGCGGGCGCGTGGCGATGGACCGCGTTCTTGGCCGCCGCCGTGACCATTGCGAGTATTCCGGTGCTGCGCTGGTCGCCCACGCCGCTGCTGTTCGCCGGATCGCTGGCCACCCTGCTGCCGCTGGCGTTGACCGGTCATTCGTCGTCGGGCGGTTCGCACGATCTGGCCACCAACAGCCTGCTGATCCACCTGGTGGCCGGCGCTTTGTGGGCAGGCGGCCTGCTGGCACTGCTGGTCCATGCCCTGCGCGGTGGCGAACACTCTTACCTGGCCGCGCGGCGTTTCTCGGCCGTCGCGCTGTGGTGCTTTGTGGCGATGGCGGTCAGTGGTGTCGTCAACGCGCTGGTCCGCGTGCAGCCGGCCGACCTGCTGAACTCGGCCTACGGGTGGCTGGTCCTGGCCAAGACGGCGGCGCTGTGTGTGCTCGGTGCGATCGGGTGGCTGCAACGGCGTCGCGGTGTCGCCGCCTTGAAGTCGGATCCGGCGGCACGCGCCCCGCTGATCAGGTTGGCACTCGTCGAAGCGGTCGTCTTCGGGCTGACGTTCGGCATCGCCGTCGCGTTGGGCCGAACCCCGCCGCCGGCGCCCCCGATCTTCAATCCCTCGATCCCGGCCATCGAGATCGGCTACGACCTCGCGGGGCCGCCGACGCTGGCCCGGATCCTGTTCGATTGGCGCTTCGATCTGATATTCGGCACGGCCGCAATCGTGTTCGCGCTCGTGTATCTGCTTGCCGTGGTCCGGTTGCGGCGCCGCGGAGACGCGTGGCCGGTCGGCCGGACCGCGGCGTGGCTACTGGGATGTCTGGTCCTGCTGTTCGCCACCTCGTCGGGTGTCGGCCGCTACATGCCGGCCATGTTCAGCATGCACATGGCCGCCCACATGTTGCTGTCGATGCTCGCACCGATCCTGCTCGTGCTCGGCGCTCCGGTCACGCTCGCGCTGCGGGCGCTGCCGGCCGCGGGCCGCAGACGATCCACCCGGTCCGCGGGAATGGCTGCTCGCCGCCCTGCACTCGCGGGTGTCGCGCGTGCTCACCAATCCGTTCGTGGCGACCATCTTGTTCGTCGGCGGGTTCTACGGGCTGTACTTCGGCGGGATCTTCGACGCGGCGGTGGACAGCCACGCGCGCCCACCTCACCATGAATCTGCATTTCCTGCTGACCGGCTATCTGTTCTATTGGGTCGTGATCGGTATCGACCCGACACCGCGTCCGATCCAGCCGCTGGTCAAGGTCGCCATGGTCTTCGCCTCGCTGCCCTTCCACGCGTTCTTCGGCGTCGTGTTGATGAGCACCAACACCGTCCTCGGGGAGCCGTTCTACAAATCGCTGCAGCTCTACTGGCACACCGACCTGCTGGGCGACCAGCGGCTGGGCGGTGGAATCGCTTGGGCGACAGGCGAGATACCGCTGGTCATTGTGATGATTGCGCTGCTGATCCAGTGGCGTCGCAGCGACGAACGCACCGCCAAACGGTTGGACCGGGCCGCTGACCGCGACGATGACGCCGATCTCGCCGCCTACAACGCGATGCTTGCCGAACTCGCCCGCCGAGAACAGCGATAGCTCCGGTCGCCCTCGCTGCCGCCGGCCGCCGAGACACCGCAACTGAATCCGGTGCGCCATGTGCAGTCTTCAAACGACGGGGTAACGCTTGCCGAATGGGAAGTTAACGCATGCTTTTTCGGGAGATGCGTGCCATAACTGGCCACTCGGCAGTGACAGGATTGTTGGCGTGGCCGGTATCGATTTCTCATTGCTGGATGTCCCGCGCGAACGGCCGGTTGACGATCCCGACGCATTCCTGCGCGCCGCGATCGCGTGGCACTTCGGTGAGGAGACCGGGTCCGAATTCTGGCTGCGGGCGGCGACAAACCTGGACTTCGACCCGTTGACCGACATCGAGACCTTCGACGATCTCCGCCGGTTTCCGAACATGCTCCACGAGCTACGCAATGCCTCGGTCGATGACCTGATCCCGCGGGGGTATGGAAACCCGGCGCCGATCCCGCTCATCTTCGAATCGGGCGGAACCACCGGCGCTCCGAAGCGAACCGCCCAGCTGCCTGACTGGGTCGAGCAGGTGACCCGTTGGCAGGTATCGGATTTCGCGACCGGCGGGTTCGTTCGCGGGCGTGATCTGATGTGCCTCATGCCGAGCGGCCCGCATGGTGTCGGCTATTTCTCACGTGCGGTTTCGGGGCGACTGGGGTCGGCATTTCACGGTGTCGATCTGGATCCGCGCTGGGTGAAGAAACTCACCGCGCGCGGGGCCGCTGCCGAGGTGTCGATGTACGTCGACCACATTCTCGAACAGGCGCAGTTCATCCTGCAGACCCAGCACGTCGCCAATCTGCATACCTCGCCGCCGCTGTTCGAGGCCATCGCGCGGAACGACCCGCTGGTGGACCTCGTCAATCGGAGCGTCCGGTACGTCCTGCTCAGCGGAGCGCATGTGGACGTCGACACGCTGGGGTTGCTGCGAGAGATCTTCCCGCAGAGCGCGATCACGATGGCTTTCGGCAGCACGATGATCCTGTCGCAGGCGATGACCCGCACGACGCCTGAGGGTGAGTTCGTATTCCACCCTCGCACGCCGTACGTCATCTTCTGGGTGGTAGACCCCGATACTGGTGAGCGGGTCGCGCACGGTCAGCGCGGCCAGGTGGTGATGAACCACATCAGCAAGGGCATGTTCATTCCGAACAACCTCGAACGTGACAGTGCGATCCGCATCCCCGGATTACCCGATCAGGTGGGCGACTCGGTCAGCGAGGTCACGCCGGTGGCCACGTTCGAAGGCGAAGCCGTCATCGAGGGCGTGTACTGATCGTGACGATGCTCGATGCGCTGGGGCCCGGCGGTGAATACCGGACCCGCAAACGCGAGTTGATCACCGACGTCTCCGGTGCTCCGGTGGCCGAGATGACCATCGTCCCTTCGCTCTACGTCGCCCGCACCGTCGCCGCGCAGCGCAAGGCGAGGCCGCTTCCGCCCGCGGAGCGGGCGGCCGCGCTGGCTCGCGCCGCGGAGCTGTTCCTGTCGAAGGAGATCGCCGGCCTCGACTTCGACCGCTACATCGGCATGACCAGCCGGGTGTCGGGCCTGCCGATCGCGGTGACGCGCGCAGGCGCGCACAGCGTGGCAGGGCAGGTGGCCGCTGCGTGCGAATCTGTTCAGCCGGCCCAACCGACTGGGGCGGAACGTGATTGGCGATGCATCCGCGACGGTGGCGCGGTGTGGTCGCGCCGAGGCGAAGTGTTCGCCGTGCACGCGTCAGGCAACGCCCCGGGCGTGCATGGCTTGTGGCCACAAGCGCTCGCGTTGGGCTATCGGGTGGCCGTGCGCCCGTCGCGACGCGAGCCGTTCTCCGGACGGCGTTTGATCGTGGCGTTGCGCGAGAGTGGGTTTCGCGCGGACGATGTGTCCTATCTGCCCACCGACTACACCGGTGCCGACGAGATCATCCGCTCGGCGGACCTCGCCATGGTCTATGGCGGCCAGGACGTCGCCGACAAGTACGTCGCCGATCCGACGGTCTGGGTGAACGGTCCCGGACGCGCGAAAATTCTGCTCACCGCCGAGCAGGACTGGCGCGAACATCTCGATGTGATCGTCGAATCGATCTGCAACTTCGGCGGGACCGCGTGTGTCAACGCGACCGCGGTGCTCTACGAGGGCGATGCCACCGCGCTGGCGGAGGCGATCGCCGAACGACTCTCGGCGCTAGCCCCACTGCCCATCACCGACGAACGCGCGCGGCTGCCCGTCGCGTCCACTGCCGCGGCGCACTCCATCGCCGAGTTCCTCGGCGCCCGCGCGGTCGGCACAACAGCCCTGCTCGGCGCCGACCAGGTGGTCGCCGACTTCGGTGACGGGACCGCGGCTCTGCGTCCGGCGGTTCACCTGCTCGCAATACCGGATCCCGTCAGGTTGAACACCGAACTGGGCTTCCCGTGCGTCTGGGTATCACCGTGGTCCCGCGACGACGGCCTGGAACCGCTTCGCCGATCCCTGGTCGTCACCGCCATCACCGAGGACGAACGCCTGATCGATGACCTCGTCGACGAACCGACCGTCCCCAACGTGTACGGCGGCCCGTACCCCACGTGGCACAGCGCGTCGCACATCCCGCACGACGGATTCCTGGCTGACTTCCTGATGCGCAACAAGGGCTTCATCCGCGGCTGACCAAGCTCATCCCCAACGGCGGATTCATCCACAGTGTTTCCCCGACGGCGGGCGTCGCCGGGCTCGATGTCGGCGACGCAGCGGTAAATGGCGGTGTCATCGACGAGCCGAATGCCGGCCGTCGCAGTGTTGAAATGGAAGGACGCATCATGTTCGAGACCCCGTTCACCATCGTCGGCAACATCGTCACCGATCCGATCCATCGCCAGGTCGGCGAACAGGAGATGGTCAGGTTTCGCGTCGCCAGCAACTCACGTCGCCGGACCGCAGAAGGAACATGGGAGCCGGGCAACTCGTTGTTCGTCACGGTGACCTGCTGGGGGCGGGTGGTGGCCGGACCCAGCGCGGCCCTGGTCAAGGGCGATCCGGTGATCGTTGTCGGGCACGTCTACACCAGCGAGTATGACGACCGCGACGGCAACCGGCGCTCATCGGTCGAGGTACGGGCGACATCCGTCGGGCCTGATCTGGCTCGCTGCAAGGCACGGATCGACCGCGCCAAGCAATCGGCCGACGAGCAGGTCGCCACTCTGATCGACGACACCGCCGCCGACGACGATGACGACGCCGCGGAGGAGTCCGGCAAGGCGCTGCCGCTGACAGCGTAGGTGCAGGCACACGGTCGGCTTGCCCGACGGGGCCACGCCTAGGATGGTCGGCGGCGACAAACGACTGAACCATCTGGGAAAGGCAACACCACGGCATGGCCGAATTCATCTATTCGATGCGGAAGGTCCGCAAGGCGCACGGCGACAAGGTCATCCTTGACGACGTCAGTCTGAACTTCCTTCCAGGCGCGAAGATCGGCGTTGTCGGTCCGAACGGGGCAGGCAAGTCGAGCGTCTTGCGGATCATGGCCGGGCTCGACACCCCCAACAACGGTGACGCGCTGCTGCAGCCAGGTGCCACGGTCGGCATCCTGCAGCAGGAGCCCCAGCTCGACGAGAACAAGACAGTGCGCGAGAACGTCGAGGACGGCGTCGCGATCAAGGCCAAGCTCAACCGCTACAACGAGGTTGCCGAGCTGATGGCCACCGACTACAGCGACGAATTGATGGAGGAGATGGGCAAGCTCCAGGAGGAGCTGGACGCCGCCGACGCGTGGGACATCGACTCCCAGCTGGAACAGGCGATGGACGCGTTGCGCTGCCCGCCGGCCGACGAGCCCGTCACTCACCTGTCCGGGGGTGAGAAGCGTCGCGTCGCGCTCTGCAAGCTGCTGCTGTCGAAGCCCGACCTGCTGCTCCTCGACGAGCCGACCAACCACCTCGACGCCGAGAGCGTGCTGTGGCTGGAACAGCACCTCGCCGCCTACAAGGGCGCCATTCTGGCCGTCACCCACGACCGCTACTTCCTGGACAACGTTGCGGAGTGGATTCTGGAGCTGGACCGCGGGCGGGCCTACCCGTACGAGGGCAACTACTCCACCTACCTGGAGAAGAAGGCCGAGCGCGTCGCTGTACAGGGCCGTAAGGACGCCAAACTGCAGAAACGGCTGCAGGACGAACTCGCCTGGGTCCGGTCGGGCGCCAAGGCCCGTCAGGCGAAGAGCAAGGCACGCCTGGGGCGCTACGAAGAGATGGCCGCGGAAGCCGAGAAGACACGCAAGCTCGACTTCGAGGAGATCCAGATCCCGACGGGGCCCCGGCTGGGCAGCGTTGTCGTCGAGGTCGAGCATCTCGACAAGGGGTTCGAGGGGCGCACCCTCATCAAGGATCTGTCGTTCACACTGCCGCGCAATGGGATCGTCGGCGTCATCGGCCCCAACGGTGTCGGTAAGACCACGCTGTTCAAGACCATCGTCGGTCTCGAGCAGCCGGACAGCGGCACCGTGAAGGTGGGCGAGACGGTCAAGCTCAGCTACGTCGACCAGAGTCGCGCAGGCATCGATCCCAAGAAGACGGTCTGGGAGGTTGTTTCCGACAAGCTGGATTACATCGAGGTCGGACAGAACGAGATCCCATCGCGGGCCTACGTCTCCGCATTCGGGTTCAAGGGGCCTGACCAGCAGAAACCAGCCGGTGTGCTGTCCGGTGGTGAACGCAACCGACTCAACTTGGCGCTCACCCTCAAGGAGGGCGGCAATCTGATCCTCCTCGACGAGCCCACCAATGACCTGGACGTGGAAACCCTGTCGTCGCTGGAGAACGCGCTGGAGAACTTCCCTGGCTGCGCCGTGGTGATCTCGCACGACCGCTGGTTCCTGGATCGCACCTGCACGCACATCCTCGCGTGGGAGGGTGACGACGACAACGAGGCCAAGTGGTTCTGGTTCGAGGGCAACTTCGCCGGCTATGAGGAAAACAAAGTGGAACGACTTGGTATCGATGCTGCCCGTCCGCACAGGGTGACCCACCGCCGTCTGACGCGCGACTAGTGTCGATCAGCGGACCACGGCGCCATCGCCGCTTTCAGGGCGGTGGCGACAGCCAACGATGGACGGTCCGTGGGTACAGGCAAGGAGCGTGGCATGTCGGTGAATCCGGGAGCCGTCGGGAAAAAAGCTGACCCCAACTCCGGTGGCGTTGGAGCTGAGGCGCCTCAGGCGCTTAGTCCCGACGAGATCGCAGGCCTTGCGCATGCCTATCTCGATACGTACCGCGGCCCGCACGACGCACCCGCCGCCGACTCATCGGTGACGCTGCCCGTCGACATGACCTCGCGCCAGATGGTGAGCCCGACTCTGGTCACTTCTCACCAGCGGCTGGGCCGGCGGCGGCCGGTGGGCGACACCCGTGTCGCGGTGTACGGAGGCGACGATCCGGCGGGATTCGGCCCGGCGATGCAGATCGTCACCGACTACACCCCGATGGTGATGGACTCGGTGACAGTGCTACTGCACCGATTCGGAGTGTCCTATACGGCGATCATGAACCCGGTCTTCCGGGTGCACCGCGGCCCGACCGGCGAACTGATCGACATACAGCCGCTCGCCGATGTGGGATCGTCCCGCGACGGTGTCGACGAGTCGTGGATCCACGTCCAGCTTGGCCAGGCGGCGGACAGCAAGGCGCTCACCCACGTCGCGCAGCTGCTGCCCGGTGTCCTTGCCGACGCGCGGCAGGTAGCGCTCGACTCCGGTGCGATGGTAGCGACGATGCGGGGCCTGGCGCACGAACTCGACACCGATCCCGAAGGCCGATTCCCCGGACCGGACCGTAAAGATGTTGCAGCGCTTTTACGTTGGCTTGCCGACGGGCACTTCGTGCTGCTCGGTTATCAGCGATGCCAGGTCAGTGACGGACGCTCGTCTGTCGATCTGTCGAGCCGGCTCGGTGTGCTCCGGTTACGACAGGATGTGCTGCCCCAGCTGATCCACGGCGACGACCTGCTCGTGTTGGCGCAGGCCACCATCCCCAGCTACCTTCGCTATGGCGCATACCCGTTCATTGTTGTGGTGCGCGAACAGCCGGGTGCCATGGCCATCGAACACCGCTTCGTCGGCTTGTTCACCGTCGCGGCCACCAACGCCAACGTTCTTGAAATACCGTTGATTTCGAGGCGCGTGCGGGATGCCATGGCGCTTTCGCAAAGCGACCCCAGCCATCCCGGCCAGCTGTTACTCGACATCATCCAGACGATCCCCCGGTCGGAACTGTTCGCGCTGTCCGCCCAGGCACTGCTCGACATGGTGAAGGCGGTCGTCGACCTCGGTTCGCGGCGACGCACATTACTGTTCATGCGGGCCGATTCACTCGCCCACTTCGTCTCGTGTCTTGTCTATCTGCCGCGTGACCGCTACACCACCGCCGTCCGGCTGGAGATGCAGGACATCCTGGTGCGGGAGCTCGGCGGGGTCAGCATCGAATACACCGCCCGTGTCAGCGAATCACCATGGGCAGTCGTATATTTCACAGTGCGCATGCCCGACGATTCACGTCCAGCCAGCATCGACACGTCTCTTTCCAATGAGAGCCGCATCCAGAACCTGCTCACGGAAGCAGCGAGGACGTGGGGCGACCGGCTGATCGGCGCCGTGAAGACCGGCTCGATCGACCAGGCCAGCGCGGAACACTACGCGACTGCGTTCACCGACTTCTACAAGGAGGCTATCGAGCCTTCGGACGCGATCAACGACATCGCCATCATCGAAGAGCTGCAGGACGATTCGGTCAAACCGGTCCTGATCGACACCGCCGAGGACGGGATCGCGCAACTCACTCTCTACCTGGGTGGGCATTCCGCGTCGTTGAGCGATCTGCTGCCGATGCTGCAGTCGATGGGTGTCGTCGTACTGGAGGAGCGGCCATTCACCGTGACCCGGCCGGACGGAATGCCGGTCTGGATCTATCAGTTCAAGATCTCGCCGCACGCGTCGATTCCCGAGGTGCCGCCGGGTCCGGAACGTGAGGCCACCGAGGCGCGCTTCGCCGAGGCGTTGACCGCGATCTGGAATGAGCGCGCCGAGATCGACCGGTTCAACGAACTCGTCCTGCGTGCCGGCCTGACCTGGCAGCAGGTGGCAGTTCTGCGCAGCTACGCGAAATACCTGAGGCAGGCGGGCTTCCCGTACAGCCAGTCGCATATCGAGACGGTGGTCAACGAGAACGCCGCTACGGCGCGGTCACTGGTCGAGCTGTTCGAGGCACTGTTCTATCCATCAGCTCCGACGGACGACGAGCCGAGACGACGCGACGCCCAGGCCGCGGCCGCGGCCGTCGCCGCCGACATCGACGCACTGGTCAGCCTGGACACCGACCGCGTCCTGCGCGCCTTCGCGTCGATGATCCAGGCCACGCTTCGCACCAACTACTTCGTCTCCTGGCGGGAGTCCGCTCGCGCGCAGAATGTGCTGTCGTTCAAACTCAATCCCGGTGTGATCGACGAACTTCCGCTGCCTCGACCCAGATTCGAGATCTTCGTCTACTCGCCACGGGTCGAGGGCGTACACCTGCGATTCGGCCATGTGGCCCGTGGCGGCCTGCGGTGGTCGGACCGCAAGGAAGACTTCCGCACCGAGATCCTGGGACTCGTCAAGGCGCAGGCGGTGAAGAACGCCGTCATCGTGCCGGTTGGCGCGAAGGGCGGCTTCGTGGTGAAGAACCCGCCGTTGCCGACGGGCGATCCCGCCATCGACCGCGACGCCCAACGCAGCGAGGGCGTGGCCTGCTACCGGCTTTTCATCTCGGGACTGCTCGATCTCACCGACAACGTCGACAAGGCGACAGGTGCGGTGGTGACACCACCCGATGTGGTCCGGCGCGACGGTGACGACGCCTATCTGGTGGTCGCGGCCGACAAGGGCACAGCCACGTTCTCGGATATCGCCAACGAAGTGGCCTTGTCGTACGGCTTCTGGCTCGGCGACGCGTTCGCCTCGGGTGGATCGGTGGGCTACGACCACAAGGCGATGGGCATCACCGCGAAAGGCGCATGGGAATCAGTCAAACGGCACTTCAGGGAGATGGGCGTCGACACGCAGACCGAGGACTTCACCGTCGTCGGTGTCGGCGATATGAGCGGCGACGTGTTCGGCAACGGGATGCTGTTGTCCAAGCACATTCGACTACTGGCCGCGTTCGACCACCGGCACATCTTCATTGACCCGAATCCCGACGCGGCGTCGTCGTGGGAGGAGCGCAAACGGCTCTTCGATCTGCCGAGGTCCAGCTGGGAGGACTACGACACCGCACTGATCAGCGAGGGCGGCGGCGTCTTCAGCAGGCAGCAGAAGGCTATTTCGATCAGCCCGCAGGCCCGCGCCGCGCTTGGCATCGAGGACGGCGTCGAGGAACTCACACCGCCTGCCCTCATGAAGGCAATTCTGCAGGCTCCGGCGGATCTGTTGTTCAACGGCGGCATCGGCACCTACATCAAGGCCGAGACGGAGTCCGATGCCGACGTCGGCGATCGCGCCAACGACCCAGTGCGTGTCAACGGTAATCAGGTGCGCGCCAGGGTGATCGGCGAAGGAGGCAACCTGGGCGTGACCTCGCTTGGGCGCATCGAATTCGACCTTGCCGGCGGCCGGATCAACACCGACGCGCTGGATAATTCGGCGGGCGTCGAGTGTTCCGACCACGAGGTCAACATCAAAATCCTCATCGATTCGCTCGTCACCGCGGGCAAGGTTCGGCCACGAGGATCGCACCGAGCTGCTGTTGTCGATGACCGACGAGGTCGGTCACCTGGTCCTCGAGGACAACAAGGATCAGAACGACCTGATGGGCACGAGTCGCGCGAATGCGGCCAGCCTGCTGCCCGTCCATGCGCGCATGATCAAGGAGTTCGTCCAGGATCGTGGGCTGAACCGCGAACTCGAAGCGTTGCCGTCGGAGAAGGAGATCGCACGTCGCGCCGAGATCGGAATCGGTTTGACCTCACCGGAACTCGCGACGCTGATGGCTCACGTCAAACTGGCCCTCAAGGACGATATCCTCGCCAGCGATCTGCCCGACCAGGAGGTGTTTGCTTCGCGGCTGCCGGCGTACTTCCCGGCCCAGCTCCGCGACCGGTTCAGCACCGATATCCGCTCGCACCAACTGCGCCGAGAGATCGTGACCACGATGCTGGTCAACGACCTGGTCGACACCAGCGGCATCTCCTACGCCTACCGGGTGGCCGAAGACGTCGGGGTAGGGCCGGTGGATGCCGTCCGCAGTTACGCGGCGATCGACGCGATCTTCCGGATCGGCGATGTGATACGCCAGATCCGTGTGGCCGACGTGTCGGTCGCGGTGTCGGATCGGATGACGCTGGATCTGCGACGGCTCGTCGACCGCGCCGGACGATGGCTGCTGAACTACCGGCCGCAGCCGCTCGCGGTCGGCGCCGAGATCAACCGGTTCGCCGCGAAAGTCGCCGTCCTCACGCCGCGGATGCGGGAGTGGCTGCGTGGCGATGACAAGGCGATCGTCGCGAAGGAAGCGGGCGAGTTCAGCTCCCACGGCGTACCGAACGACCTGGCGTACATGGTCGCGACCGGGCTGTATCAGTACAGCTTGCTGGATGTCATCGACATCGCCGACATCGTGGACCGCGAACCGGCCGAGGTCGCCGATACATACTTCGCACTGATGGATCACTTCAACACCGACGGTCTGCTTACCGCGGTATCGCGTCTCGAACGCGACGACCGCTGGCATTCATTGGCGCGCCTAGCGATTCGTGACGACATCTACGGATCACTGCGCGCGTTGTGCTTCGACGTCCTTGCGGTGGGTGAGCCCGACGAGAACGGCGAGGAGAAGATCGCCGAATGGGAGTTGACGAACAGCTCCCGCGTGACCCGCGCGCGACGGACGCTGGCCGAGATCTATGAGGGCGGAGAACTCGACCTGGCCACGCTGTCGGTGGCCGCCCGCCAGATTCGGAGCATGACACGAACGAGCGGAACGGGAGGCTCTGGGTGACGGGAGACGAGCGTCAGCGACGAGTGTCGAACTCGGCTTTTGTGGCGCCGGTGCACGTCCGCTGGTCCGACATCGACATGTACCAGCACATCAACCATGCCACGATGGTCACCCTCCTAGAAGAAGCCCGGATCCCCTTTCTGCGTGAGCCGTTCGGCCCCGAGATCGAAACCATCGGCTTGCTCATCGCGGACGTGCATATCTCCTACAAGGCGCAATTGCGGCTGATCGATTCGCCGCTGCAGGTGACGATCTGGTCGAAGCGCGTGCGATCCGTCGATTTCACTATCGGGTACGAAGTTCGGTCGGTTGGCGCGCCGCCCGAGTCGAAGGCCGCGGTGATCGCGGATACGCAACTGGCTGCCGTGCACATCAAGGAGCAACGGCTGCACCGGCTTTCGACTCAGCAGCGAGAGTATTTGAATCGCTATCTTCGATGACCGACGCCGAGCGCGGTATTTGGCTTGACGACGCCTCCCACCGTGAGGACCTTGCGACGTTCGTCGAACGCGCGTTGCGGCTGGACGACGCGTCCGTGATCCGGCTGCGCGAACGCGAAGGCGGCATGATCGCGGCATGGGTGTCGACCGGGTTCGACGTATTGGCCAGCCGAGTGGTCGTCGGACGGGTCAAGCCCGCCGACTTGTCGGCGGGCGCCGACGCGCTGGCCGCGGGGCTGACCGCGATAGACCCCAGCGGATACGTCGAGACCGGCTTCGGTATGGACTCGGCGTGGCGAGGTGTGCTGCCCCCGGAATCGGGATTCGAGCACCTCGACGATGTGCCTGTCGGCGTGATGCTCGATCTCGCGCAGCGCGGTGTCGCGCTCGCGAAGGAACACTCCAGCTCCCACGGTCCCCCCGCGTCGCTGCTCGACCAGGAGGTCGTGGCGGTCAGTGCGGGTGATGCCAGCGTCGGCATACCGATGCGCTGTGTTTTCGCCCTGACCGCAATGGGTTTCCTACCGCAGCCCGGTGACGCGGTTGCCGCCGACGAGATCGTTCGCGTCCGTGCGCTTCCGTCGTGGCTGCGCGTCGACGCGCGGTTCGGTTCGGTTTACCGGCGTCGCGGCGACCCGGCCCTGGTGTTGCGGTAGCTTTCTTCGGGCGAACCTCAACATTGCGCGTAGGGCTGTGGTTTCAGCCGTTAGCGCGACCGTCGTCGCAATCTTGGGCGATAGCCGCGACGCGCGAACGCCTCCGCGACTCGGTGAATGATGTACCGCCTGCTGTGCTCGGCGACTACACGAATGTCGATCCAGCCTTGGCGGTCGATGAGGTCAGCGCGCCCGATGTCGTGCACGTACCGCTTCCGATCGGTGAGGTGTTGCCGGCCGTCGTAATCGAGTCCGACCATCGGCTCGTCATATCCCATGTCGATGAACGCCTCGCGGAACCCGTCAGTGACCCGAATCTGCGTTTGCGGCCTTGGGAATCCAGCGTCGATCAGCAGCAGACGCAACCAGCTTTCCTTGGGCGATTGTCCGCCACCGTCCATCAAGTCGAGAGCGATCCTCGAACGGGGCAATCCACGCGCCCGCGGGTATCGCTCTGCCAGAAGGAGGACATCTGCGGCTTTCACATCTGCGGCCCGCGCGAGTGCATCCAGGTGGGCGACCGCCGCGTCGCGGGGTAGGTGCCTTGCGAGGTCGAATGCCGTGCGCTGCGGAGTCGTCACGAGCAGCCCGTCGCGTTCGACGACTTCGTCGGCTTCGATGCGTTCACGGCGAACGACGATGCCTCTCGGCGCTCGCGTCATGCGCCCGATCATCTCGATTGGTGCGTCCGCGTCCACCCAGAGCGCACCGTGGAGTGCAGCGGCCGCCCGGCCCGTGATCACGGCTGCACCGCGTGACCATATCCACGCTCCGGTCGTATTGAGTTGCAGCGATGGTGTCACCGTCCGATCTGTGTAAACGTCGGGAAATATTGCGCGACAGTTCCACCTCAGCCCGCCGCGCGTCAGCTCGCCGTCTGCCAGTGCTTCACTGCCGATGAACACCTCGCGCATGCGCTGATACTTGCGGTCGGACCCGACAAACTATGGCCCGCACCGCGGTTATTGCGAGCAAGGTTGTGGATAAGTGTGAAACCACGGCCCTAGGCGCACTATTGAGCGCAATTAGACGAGCCAGGCGGCGGCGTCGGGCGGCAACTTGCCATCGGCCAGTTCCGCACTTGCAAGCAGCAACTCGCCGTCGGGCAGCTCTATCGCCTCGGCGCCCGCGTTGAGCACGCAGACCAGCCCGCCGCTGCGCCGGAAGGTCAGCGTGTCGGCGGGGGAGTTGAGCCATTCGATGGTCGCGCCGTCGAATTCGGTTCGGCCGCGACGTAATTCGATCGCCCGCCGGTAGAACTCGAGGGTGGAAGCCGCATCGCCGATCTGCTTCTCCACCGTCAACGCGGCCCAGTCCGCAGGCAGCGGCAACCAGGTGTCGGGATTGTCCGAGAAGCCGAACGGCGGCGCCTCGCCCTGCCAGGGCATCGGCACTCTGCTGGCGTCGCGGCCGCGCCGCGTGCGCCCTGATCGCTCCCAGACCGGATCGCGCAGCGCCTCGTCGGGCAGGTCGACGTTCGGCAGGCCCAGCTCTTCGCCGTTGTAGATGAATACCGCGCCAGGTAACCCGAGCATCGCCAACGTCATCGCCTTCGCACGATCCAGGCCGACTGGCCCGCCGCCGTAACGGGTCGGCGCACGGTCGACATCGTGATTGGCCAGTGTCCAGCTCGGTGTCGCATCAGCGATGTGTGCTGCGGCGAGCGAGTTCTCGATCGCGCCGCGGATGTCGTCGGCATCGAAATCGGCTCGCAGCAGTCGGAAGTTGAAGGCGAGGTGCAACTCGTCGGGCCGCACGTACTGGGCGAACTGCTCGTTGTCGTACACCCACACCTCTCCGATCGCGACAGCGTGGGAGTAGTCATTGAACACCGTGCGAATCTGGCGATGGATGTCGTGCACGCCGTCGTTGTTGAACCGCGGGTCGTCGTCCATGTCGGCCAGCAGCACCTCGGCCTCAATGACCGCCATGTCCGGCAGCCCCGGCGGCTTCGCCATGCCGTGCGCGACGTCAATGCGGAACCCGTCGATGCCGCGTTCCAGCCAGAACCGCAACGTCTTCTCGAGATCCTCGAAGACCTCCGGGTTGTCCCAGTTCAGGTCGGGCTGTTCAGCGTCGAAGATATGCAGATACCACTGCCCGGGATTGCCGTCGGGCTCAACGACGCGGGTCCAGGCCGGCCCCCCGAAAATCGACACCCAGTTATTCGGTGGATGCACGCCGCCGGGACCGGTGCCGTCACGGAAGATGTAGCGTCCGCGCTGATCGCTGCCGGGGCCTGCGGCCAGAGCGGCCTGAAACCAGGGGTGCGCCGAACTGGTGTGGTTGGGCACCAGGTCCATCGTCACCCTGATGCCTGCGTCGTGGGCGGCGTCCGTCAGCCGGTCCAGCGCCTCGATGTCGCCGAACAGCGGGTCGATATCGCGGGGGTCGGCGACGTCGTAGCCGTTGTCGGCCATCGGCGACACCATGACCGGGTTGAGCCAGATCGCGTCGACGCCGAGCGCTGCGAGGTAGTCCAGCTTGGCAGTCACGCCGTCGAGGTCCCCGAAGCCGTCGCCGTTGCTGTCGTAGAACGACCGCGGATAGACCTGATAGAAGAGCGCGCGCGACCACCAAAGATTCCGATGTCGCCGCCGGAGCGGCTCCGGGTCCGATGTCGCCGCCGGAGCGGCTCCAGGGTCCGATGTCGCCGCCGGAGCGGCTCCAGGGTGTGTTTTCACTCATCGCCGCCAATGTACTGTCAGTGCCCCCTCGTCACAGGCTAGGAAACAGCGCGTTCATTGCGCCGTGGCCCGCGCGTCAGAAGGGTGAGTTCACCATCGATTGCGCGGCCATCTCCAGGTAGGCCAACAGCTCGGCGCGGTGCTCGTCGTCCAGAGTCTGCGAGTCGATCTCCGCCACGGCCGTGTGCATACAACGCAGCCAGGCGTCGCGTTCGATGTACCCGATCCGGAATGGGGCGTGCCGCATCCGCAACCGCGGGTGACCACGCTGATCGGAGTAGGTTCGCGGCCCGCCCCAGTACTGTTCGAGGAACATCCGCAGCCGCACTTCAGCGGCTTCGAGGTCGCCTTCGGGGTAGAGCGGAAACAGGATCTCGTCCTCGCGCACCAACTGGTAGAAGCGCGACACGATGGCGTGGAAGGTCGTCATGGCCACCGACTTCGTCGTAGAACGATCGCTGCGGCTGGGTCACATCACCATTGTCTCCTGTCGCCACACGGACCGTCCGGCCGGTGGCGTCACCCGATGTTCATTGGACTGACCAGCGAACACGTGCAGAATTGTCGTGCGATCGACAGGAATCCATGGTGGACTGTCGGGCGGAGGACGTATGGCGCATCGCACGAAAGGCCCGTCCAGAAGGGCTGGCCAGCGGCTTCAAGGTGCCGCGGCGGGCATATCCGGGCCCGCAGTACCGCATGCGCAGTCGCGTGTCCTGCACAGCGTCGACACCCATCCGCCCAGTACCGGCGAAGGCTCGATCTGGGGCCGACGGCGGGTGCTCCTGCTGAACTCCACGTACGAACCGTTGACCGCTCTGCCCATGCGGCGGGCGGTCATCATGCTGATGTGCGGAAAAGCTGACGTCGTCCACGACGACCCCGGCGGCCCGGTCATCCACTCGGCGACCCGCTCAATCGTGGTGCCGTCGGTGATCCGCCTCCGTAGCTACGTGCGGGTGCCCTACCGCGCACGTGTCCCGATGACCAGGGCCGCGCTGATGCACCGTGACCGGTTTCGCTGCGCCTACTGCGGAGCAAAGGCCGACACCGTCGACCACGTGGTGCCGCGCAGCCGCGGGGGCGACCATTCCTGGGAGAACTGCGTCGCCGCCTGCTCGACGTGCAATCACCGCAAGGCCGACCGTTTGCTCGCCGAACTGGGCTGGGCCCTGCGCTCGGTGCCGGTACCGCCGAAGGGCCAGCATTGGCGACTGCTGTCGAGCGTGAAAGAGCTCGACCCGGCTTGGGTTCGTTATCTGGGTGAGGGTGCGGCCTGACCGCTTGGCTCTTCGCGCCGACGCTCATCGCTGGCTGATACGGTTTGCGAGTGAGCACAGCACTAACTCATTCCCTCCTCGGGGGGGTTCCGCTGGCCGTCCTGCTGGTATTGATCGTTCTTGATCTACGTCGTCGGCAAGAACCGCAAAAGCCCGCACCCCGCGACATACAAGTTGTCCGAGCAGTGGACGCACGATCCGATCCTGTGGGCGGCCGACGAACCCGCCGACCACGGTGATTCGGCTGGTCACGGCGGTCACGGCTCGCACCCCGTCACGGTAGGAGGCGGCGCAAGTGGCAAGTGGTGAGCTCGTAACGACGTCTGCCGAAATCGCCGAGCTGCCGCGCGGCTTCGTCGTCACGAACAGCGGCCGGATCTCCGGTGTCACCGAGCCCGGTGAGCTGTCGTTGACGTATCCGTTCCCGGTGACGGACCTGGTGTTCCTGGACGACGCGCTGAAGTTCGGCTCGCGTGCAGCCAAGGCACGATTCGCGGTGTTCCTCGGCGATCTCGGTGCGGACACCGCCGCAACCGCCCGCCAGATCCTGGCGAAGGTGCCGACCCCCGACAACGCTGTCCTGCTGGCGGTTTCGCCGAACCAGCGTGCGATCGAGGTGGTGTACGGCAGCGACGTCAAAGGACGCGGCATCGAGGAGTCTGCACCGAAAGGTGTGTCGGCCGCCGCGGAGTTGTTCAAGGACGGCAAGCTGATCCCCGGCCTGATCAAGGCGGTAGAGGTGATGAGCGCGGGCGTCTCGCCGGCGTCGCACTAGCTGATGTCGGCCGTCAGCATTCCGCGGATCTCGATGTAGCGCTCGAGGAACTTGCGCTCATCGAGGCGTTTGCGTCGCATCCAGCCGGTGACCTCGTCGTTGCACTTGCTGGTGTTGCATTTCGCGCACGCGGGCACCACGTTGTCCACCGTGTACCGCCCACCGCGCGAGATCGCCATGACACAGTCGCGCTGCAGCGCACCGTCGGTCGCACCGCAGTAGGCGCAACCGTTCCAGGCCTCTTTGAGCGTCGCCCACTGCTCGGCGGTCAGGTCGTGATCGACGGCCGCCATCCGCCGTTTCCGCTTGCGCGCCGCCCGCGCTCGCCGACTGCGATTGACCGCCACGGGAAAAGCATGCA
The DNA here is from genome assembly GCA_963805835.1 of uncultured Actinomycetota bacterium. Classification (GTDB taxonomy): domain Bacteria; phylum Actinomycetota; class Actinomycetes; order Mycobacteriales; family Mycobacteriaceae; genus Mycobacterium. The sequence continues at coordinate 399,178 of CAWDVX010000006.1, forward strand.
GCGCGAGCGACCGCAAAATGCACACGAGTTACGGCGTGTCGCCGTACCAACACGGTCGCTCGCGGGAGATCAGCCGTCTACGAGGCGTCGTGTTCCCTTGCGCGCAGTGCACGCTCCACACCTGCGCGCCCTTCCAGCACCAGCCGCCGCAGCGGCGGCGGCACATCCGCGTCGGACAGGAACTCGTCGGCGGCATCCAGGCTTGCCTGGCTGATGTCCCACGACGGGTAGAGCCCGACGACCACGGTTTGTGCGACTTCGCTCGACCGTCGTTGCCAGACGCCGGAGATGGCATCGAAGTACTTGTCCCGGAACGGCTTCAGCAGTTCAGCCTGGCCCGGGCGGACGAAACCGACGATGATCGATCGAGCCGTGACGTTCGCCAGCGTGTCGTCCTCGATGACCTCTTGCCAGTCCGCCTCCTTCACCGCCAGCTGCGGGCGCGCCGCCGCGGCCTGTGCGGCGTGCCGCCCGCCCGCCGCAGTCGGGTCGCGTTCGGCTTCCGCGTCGATGAACGGCGTCTCGGGTCCGTCGGCGTCGATCACTCCGGCGGATGCCAGCGCGGTGACGATGCGCCATCTCAGGTCGGTGTCGATCACCAGACCCGGCATGTTCACCGCCGCGGGTTCGTTGTCGAGCAGGGTCGACAGCACAGCGATGTGGTTCGGCGAAAGTACCGATGAGCACAGCGCGTTGACGAACGCCAGCTGATGGTCTGAGCCGGGCTGCGACTCACGCGCCAGGTCCAGCAGTGCATCTCCGAATGCCGGCCAGCCGTTCTCGGTCGCCCAGACCGGGTCGGCATAGGAGCTGAGCGCGGTCTGTGCCTGCAACAACAGGCGTTGTGCCACACCCACTTCGGATTCTGCGTGTACACCGCCGATGACCAGTGCAACGAAATCGCGGGCCTTGAGTTCGGCGTCGCGAGTCATTTCCCACGCCGCCGACCACGCCAGCGTGCGGGGCAGCGGTTCGGCGATGTCGGCGATCCGGCTGAGCGCCGTCTGCAACGACTCGGGGTCGAGGCGCAGCGAGCAGTACGTCAGGTCGTCGTCGTTGACCAGGATGAGCTGACCGCGTGAGGTTCCCTGCAGCCAGGGACTTCAGTGACATCACCCTCGATGTCGAGCTCCTCGCGGCGGGTGCGCACCAGCTTGCCGCTGCCGTCGTCGTCATAGATTCCGACCGCGAGGCGATGCACCCGCGTCTCGCCCGCGCCCGGCTGCGCACCGCTCTGCGCGATCGCGAAGCGGGTGAAGCGGCCGTCGGCATCGACGTCGAAGTCGGGGCGCAGCGTGTTGAGTCCGGTGGTCTTGAGCCACTGCCTGACCCCATCCCGACAGATCGCGTCCGGACGCTTTCTCCAATGCGCCCAGCAGATCGCCGAAAGTTGCGTTGCCGAAAGCGTGGTCGCGGAAGTAATCTCGCAGCCCGGACAGGAACTCCTCCAGCCCGACGTAGGCGACGAGCTGCTTGAGCACGCTGGCGCCCTTGGCGTAGGTGATGCCGTCGAAGTTCACCTCGACGGCGCGCCAGGTCGGGGATGTCGGCGGCCACCGGATGGGTCGACGGCAGCTGATCCTGTCGGTAGGCCCACGACTTCTCGGCGTTGGCGAACGTCGTCCATGCCTGCGTGTATTCGGTGGACTCGGCCTGGCACAGCACCGATGCGAACGTCGCGAACGACTCGTTGAGCCACAGGTCGTCCCACCACTGCATCGTCACGAGATCGCCGAACCACATGTGCGCCATCTCGTGCAGGACGGTCTCGGCGCGGCGCTCGTACGACGCCCGGGTCACCTTGCTGCGGAAGACGTAGTCCTCCAGGAACGTCACGGCTCCCGCGTTCTCCATCGCGCCCGCGTTGAACTCCGGAACGAACAGCTGGTCGTACTTGCCGAACGCATACGGCACGCCGAAGTTCTTGTGGTAGAAGCCGAATCCCTGTTTCGTCTCGGTGAACAGTCGCTCGGCGTCCATGAACTCAGACAGCGACGTGCGGCAGAACAGGCCCAGCGGAATGTCGCCGTGCTCGTCGCTGTAGGTGTCGTCCCAGCGGGTGTATGGACCGGCGATCAGCGCCACCAGGTAGGTGCTCATCTTCGGCGTGATGACGAAGGTGTGCCGCTTGGCCGCGCCCGCGTCCTGCACACCGGCGGTGGCGCCGTTGGAGACGACCTGCCAGTGCGACGGCGCCGTGACGGCCACCTCGAAAGTCGCCTTGAGGTCGGGCTGGTCGAAGCACGCGAACATCCGCTTCGCGTCGGCGGTTTCGAACTGCGAATACAGGTACACCTCGTCGTCGACCGGGTCGACGAACCGGTGCAGGCCTTCGCCGGTGTTGGAGTAGCGGCAATCGGCGTCGACGACGAGCGACATTGCGCGTCGGCCAGGCCGGTCAGCGGAATGCCGGTGGACTCGTCGTAGCCCGACACGTCGATGTCGCGGCCATTGAGGACCGCGCTGCGCACGCGGTCGGCGGCGATGTCGATGTAGGTGTCGGCGCCGGCAAGCGCTTCGAACTCGACGGTCGTCACCGATCGGAACGTGTGCTCGCCGGGCTTGCCTGCGCCGTCCGTCAGATCGAGTTCGATGCGGTAGTTGTCGACGGTGACCAGCGCGGCGCGTTCGACGGCCTGGTCGCGGGTGAGATTGGGAAGTGCCACGCGTCCAACCTAGTGGTCGGACGCGCGGTCAGCGCGCGCTAGCCCGGGTATCCCCAACCCGCTCAGGCCGGTCAGCCCATTGAGCCCGTCCAAGCTCTCCAGGAACGTGCCGTTGCCGAGTGAGGTCATCATCTGCGGGCAGTACGCGGAAATGGCGATGCCGGTGAAGAACGCGGCCATGTCGGGGTTGATGCCGTTGTTGGACACGCTGGAGTACACCGACGCCAGATTCTTGCCTGGCTCGACGAGCATCGGGCAGACCGACCGCCCGAGCTGTTCGGTGCTTGCGGCATCGCCGTAGCCGATACCGGCGTTGTTCAGCGCGTCGAGGAAGGTGGTGTCGATGGCCGGGTCTGCGGACGCCGGTGACGCGAGGCAGACCGCCGTCGCGACTCCGACCAGAGTCATCGTGAACATTCGTTGCGCTTTAATCACAAGGGAAACACTGATCGACAACAGTCACATCGACAACACGCTTGTGTAACTGTTTGCACACTATGCGTGTCCTGTGTGCCGGCGATTCGAAATACGTGGCAGCGGGAACACCGTCGCGGGGTGCAAGGTTGTGCCAGGAGACGTCCGACCTACCACCGAGAGGTTTTCATGCCTGAGAAGTCTGTCGCCGGATTCTGGTTCGACCCGCTGTGCCCGTGGTGCTGGATCACCTCGCGTTGGATCCTCGAGGTCGAGAAGGTGCGCGATATCGAGGTGAACTTCCACGTGATGAGCCTGGCGGTGCTCAACGAGAACAAGGAAGACCTGCCCGAGCAGTACCGCGAAGGCCTCAAGCAGGCGTGGAAGCCGGTCCGGGTGGCGATCGCCGCCGAGCAGGAGAAGGGCAACGAGATCCTCGCGCCGTTGTACACCGCGATGGGCACACGCATCCACAACCAGGGCTATCGAGACTCCGACCCCGATTTCGCGAAAGTCATCTCCGAGTCGCTGGAAGAGGTCGGGTTGCCGGCCGAGCTGGCCGAGGCGGCCAACACCGACAAGTACGACGAGGCGCTGCGCAAGAGCCACCACGAGGGCATGGACGCCGTCGGCGACGACGTCGGCACCCCGACGATTCACGTCAACGGTGTCGCCTTCTTCGGCCCGGTGCTGTCGAAGATCCCGCGCGGCGAAGAGGCCGGCAAGCTGTGGGACGCCTCGGTGACGTTCGCGTCGTACCCGCACTTCTGGGAGCTGAAGCGCACCCGCACGGAACCGCCCGTGTTCGATTGACCGCGCGCGGTCTGCTTCGACTGAGTTGGCCGACCGTGCATTGACCGGTCGTCACGCTCTGCCAGAATGACCGCCATGCGCGTCTACCTGGGAGCCGACCACGCGGGGTTCGAGTTCAAGCAGCGGATCATCGAGCACCTGAAGGCCAACGGGCACGAGCCCGTCGACTGCGGGGCGTACACATACGACGCCGACGACGACTACCCGGCGTTCTGCATCGCGGCCGCGGAGAAGACCGTCGCGGACCCCGGCAGCCTCGGCATCGTGCTCGGCGGATCGGGCAACGGCGAGCAGATCGCCGCGAACAAGGTGCCCGGCGTGCGGTGCGCGCTGGGCTGGAGCGTCGAGACGGCGAAACTCGCGCGCGAGCACAACAACGCGCAGGTGATCGGCATCGGTGGGCGCATGCACACCGAAGACGAGATGCTGGCGATCGTCGACGCGTTCCTGACCACGCCGTGGTCGAAAGCCGAACGCCACCAACGGCGTATCGACATCCTCTCCGAGTACGAGCGCACGCACGTCGCGCCGCCCGTGCCCGGCGCGCCGAGCTAGGGATGCCCGAAGGGCACACCCTGCACCGGCTGGCCCGGCTGCATCAGCGCCGCTTCGGCCGCGCGCCGGTCATGGTGTCCAGCCCGCAGGGCCGATTCGCCGACGGGGCCGCAGCCGTCAACGGGCGCATCCTCAAGAAGGCCAGCGCGTGGGGTAAGCATCTGTTCCACCACTACGAAGGTGGCCGCGTGGTGCACGTGCACCTCGGGTTGTACGGCACATTCACCGAAGTCCCGATTCCCATGCCGCTGCCGGTCGGTCAGGTGCGCATGCGGATGATCGGTGCCGAATTCGGGACCGACCTGCGCGGGCCGACGGTATGTGAAGTGATCGACGAGCCCGAGATCGCCGATATCGTGGCCCGTCTCGGCCCCGACCCGCTGCGCCGCGACGCCGACGGCGCGCTGGCGTGGGCCCGGATTCGCAAGTCGCGCAGGGCTATCGGTGCGCTACTGATGGATCAGACGGTGATCGCCGGGGTGGGCAATGTGTACCGCAACGAGCTGCTCTACCGGCATCGCATCGATCCCTACCGGCCGGGCGTCCACATCGACGAGGGTGAGTTCGACGCGATGTGGACCGATCTCGTCGAGCTGATGAAGGTCGGCTTCCGCCGCGGCAAGATCATCGTGGTCCGCGCCCGAGGACGACCACGGATTGCCGTCGTATGCGCCCGAACCGTCCGCGGACCTACGTGTACCGGCGCGCGGGGGAGCCGTGCCGGGTGTGCGGGACGGAGATCCGCACCGCGGTACTGGAGGGCCGCAACCTGTTCTGGTGTCCGACCTGCCAAACATAGACATCGACTCTGCGCGCAGGACGCACATTCACGCCGAAAACTCGTCCTGGGCGCAGAGTCAACGAGAATCGTCGAGGCTCAGAAGCCGCCGAAATCGCCGCCGAAATCGCCGCCGCCCCAGTCGCCGCCACCCCAGCCGCCGCCGTCGCCGCCACCCCAGCCGCCATCGCCTCCGTAGTCGCCGCCGCCCTGATCGAAGCCCTGGTCATAGCCCTGCGCGAAGCCCTGTTCGTACCCGCTGCCGTGCATGCCCGAGAACAGCGAGTCGAACAGCAGCACCGACCCGAGCCCCCACGCGCCGGCGACCAGCGCCGGCTTCCACCATGGCTCGGAATACCAGCCCGCGGGCACGGGACGGCCGGCGACGCGGCCGCCGGGGTAGTAGTTCGGGGTGCGCTCCGACGGCGACGGCGACGCCTCGATCTCACGTCCGTCGAAGTTCGACCCGCCGGTCCTCGGTCACCGTCGCCCGCCGACCGCTGACCCGCCAGCGTCTCCAGTTCCGGTCCCGGGTCGATGCCCATCGCGGTGCGGGCGGCGCGTACGTAGTAGAGGCCTTCGATGCGCGCTCTCCTTGGCAAGCAGCGCCTGCTTGGCGGTGGTGGCCTGCTCGATCTGGGAACCCGCGGCCGTGTACCGCTCGGACGCGTCGGCGAGGGCCTGCTTGGATGCGTCGTCGGTGCCGGTCAGGTTGATCACCTGGCCGCCGAGACGTTCGATCACGCGACGGGCGTCGGCCTTCGCGTCGTCCAGTGAGGCGGCGTTGCGTCGATCGGAGGCCTTCATCGCCCCGTACACGACGACGCCGAGAGCCACGACTACCAGGACAACGAGGACGAGCAGCACGCCGTTCATGGCGTCCAGCGTACCGACAGGAAACAGTCAAGATCGGGACGCGAACACCGAGCGCATTACGCCCAGAGCGGAGATCTACAGCGCGAGAATCCTGCGGAGGTGCCAGGCGACGTCGCCGTCGGCGTCCTTGCCGGGGTGGCTGAAGTATTCGGTGTGCGCCGATCCGCGCTTGAATCGTTCGGGCTCGATTGCCGCTCACTGCGATGTCGTGGATGCCGGCGCCGAACAACGGACTCAACTCGCCGCCGAACCAGTCGCCGCGTCGACTGCCCCGAGCCACGGGAAACCACAAGTTCGTCCACCGCGTGGCGGCGAACGGAGACGAGGGCTGACCGTTTTCGGGCGGGCATTCGACGAGTACGCCGCGACGCACCAGCGTGTCGAACAGCTCACGCCGAAGTGTGCCGTCGGAGGACTTCGCTCCGCTGAGCAGCGGCGGCCGCGTGAACAAGAGGTCCGCGAGGACCAGTGGCGCGCCGACGGTGACGAAATCGGTGATGTACCAGGGCTTTCCCTGCTTGCGTGTCTGTGCCCAGAACAGCGTCAGCGCGTCATAGGCGATGTACGCGCCGACCCCGTGGGCCACCACGACGATTCGTGGGTAGCCGTCCTCGTGCAGATCGCGCAGAAGGTCGATCAGGCCGCCTCGAATGGCTCGGCGCGCCGCATACGAGGGCGGCGACGGGTCCAGATAGCGGGCGGAGTCGACCAGCGGGGCCGTCTTCTTGTTCACCAACGCCCGCGCCAGCATGCGGTAGAGGCCGAACCAGAAAATCAACACGACTGCGCTAATGGTCAAGCCGATGATCCACGCCGGAACATCCGAATTGAGCGCGTATCCGGAAACGAACAGTATGGGGATCAACAGCAGGACTGCCAGAACCACGACCCAGACCTGGCGCCAGATCCCGAGTAGGGCGTCGGGGACATTGCCGGGCCGACGCAGAAAGAGCCGGAGCGCAGTCGGCGCGACACCTGCGTACTTGCCTGCGGTCATCAAGAATGGCCAGTGGTATTCGAAGAATTCAATGTCCCCACGCGCGACCAAGCGGCGCGCTTCGTACGTGTCGGTGACCTCAGCCGCGCGCGGCTGGTAGTCCCATTTCCCGCCGTGTGGGTGCAGTGCTGTCCTCACGAAACCGTCGAACGTCTCCATCGGGCGTTTCTCGCCCATCCCGTGGACGACGACGACTGCCGTGCGTCCCGGATCCTCCGCTGCCATGTCACCTTCCGCACTGTTGCGTCGCGAGGAGAGTCCGCGATCCCGATGAATTCTCAACCACATCACGTGCGCGCGCCTCGGATCTCGGCAGACCGGGCGGGCCGCACACGAGGGCGGCCGGCCGCCTTACGGCCTTTTCAGTAATTGCGTACACCACCCCTTGTCCACCAAATATCGTTTCGCCAAGTGCGGGAATCGATCGACGGGGAGTGCGGAGGCTCGAGAGTTGCAGCGTGACGCCATGACGGCAGGAGTCGTCGGCGAAGGCTTCGTCCTCGCTCCGGAGGTCGAACACGCCCGGATGCGATCGGTCGACCAGCTGCACTTGCTGGGCTTGGGACCCGAGGAGCGATTTGCCCGCATCACCCGGATGGCGCGACAGGTGTTCGGTGTGCCGATGGCCGCGGTATCGCTACTCGATCGCGATTGCCAGTGGTTCGAACAGAATGATGGTCTTGACCTGGCCGGCACCGTACCCCGGGAGCAAACCATCTGTCGGGCGACCATTGCGCGTACGTACCTGAACGTCGATGAGCCGGCGCTGATTATCGAGGATGCGCGCAGGAGCCCGATTTCTCCGAACTGCCCGCGATCAAGGCGGAGGGCGGCCTCCGCTTCTACGCCGGCTACCCACTGTTCGGCCCTGGTGGTCACCCTGTCGGCACCTTCTGCATCTACGACTCCGATCCGCGCTCGCTCGACGGCGAGCAGCTCGAGACGTTTCGCGAGTTGGCCGGTTGGGTCCAGCGGGAACTGGAGCGGTTCGACGAGATGGATCGCGCAGTGCAGGTGCAAAGTCATCTGCTGCCGCGACCCCTCGGCGATTTGCCGGGATACACGGTGTGTGCGTTGTGCTTACCTGCCTTCGCGGTGGGCGGCGACTTCTACGACCACTACAGCTCGCAGCGCGGTGTGATCTTCACCGTCGCCGACGTGATGGGAAAAGGCCTCGGCGCGGCGATCCTGACCGCTGGCGTGCGATCGGCCCTTCGCGCAGCGTCACGGGCGATCGACGAAATGGATCACGGCGCCGACCTCGCCGATGCGGTGAACTCCGTGTCGGCTCAACTGTCCGAGGATCTTGCCAGCACCGAAACCTTCGTCACGTTGGTTCATGCGCGACTGGATATCGCCACGGGAGCAGTGCGCTACGTCGACGCCGGCCATGGTCTCGCCGTAATCGTTCGGAAAACCGGTGTCGTCGAACCGTTGTCGAGCGAGGGTCTGCCGCTCGGGGTGCTGCCGGACGAGAAGTGGGTATCGCATGACGTGACGCTCGAAGACGGAGAAACACTCGTCATCGCATCCGACGGTGTGCTGGATCTGGTCGGTGACGGCGCCGATGTCCGCCCTGCGTTGAAGTTCGTCGCCAAACACGCCGACCCCGTCGAACTGTGCCATCAAGCGCGGGCCCTCGCTGAGGCGGGCGCTGCACTCGACGACGTCACCCTGATCGCGATCCAAAAGACGCCCGCCGAATGACGCGCGGCAAACCGGCCGCCCCACACCAACGCCGCTGGAGGCGGGCGTGACCTAGGGACCACATTGAGGCGCCACTGGCTGTACCGATCAGCGCCGTAGGTTCAGTTTGGTGGAGCAACTGCTCGTCGGCTGGCGGTCGGACAGACATCGCTTGTCTCACCGACGGTGGACGGCACGCTTGTCAGGCGCCCAAACCGCCCGCCGCCCCCGCGACATCCTCCCCGATCTGCTCGGTTCCCGACGCCATCCGTTCCGCTTCAGCTGCTTGGGGATTGGTGGCAGAAATACCGCCGCCGCCTTGGGGCCCACATTCTGCACCGCTGACCCCCGCCGGACACGTTGCGGCACTGGTGGCCGTGGCGGACGTACCGGGTGTATTCGGCGTCATGAACGGAACACAGGTGGTTGTGAAGGTGTCCGGTTCCTCGCCGCCCTTACATTGCGCCAAGGAGGCGGGGGGACTGGCCGGGGTCGCGGCGACCTCGACGCCAATTGGCGCAGCGATCGCCACCGCGAATCCACCGATGGCGATTAGTTGGCGAGTAACAACCGGCAGAGCCGCCATATTCGTCACTCTTCCTCGTGTGTGGCTCACTGATGACGACATTAGGCCGCGCGACATGGCCGTACCATGCTTTACGAATTCCGTGGTTGACTTCCGTCGGATCTCGCAGTGCGCACGCTGCATGAAGTCCGCCGTGAAACTTTCTCGGCAGACTCATACGGACAGTTACGCCCCGCAGTGAGCAGCCCGCCAGACCCAAAGACCCCTGATGTTCGGGTGCTCCAGAGTGAGCACCGAGGAACAAGCCAAATCCCGCAACGGGCTCGAAGCCCAACGCGACACCATCGCCGCCGAAGCCACCCGACGAGACCGGGTCGTGGAGTACCTGGCCGATGAAGGCAAGAGCGGCAAGCACATCAACCGGCGGCGGCGAGAATCCCGGTGGAGAAGCTGAGCCGAAGGATGGGCCGAACGTGGTCCCGTTGCGCCGGGGCTAGTCGGCTTTCGCGCCACAGTGACAGGGGGGTGCGCTACCTTTTCAGGACAACTTCACTGGGAGGGGTGCGCAAATGAGGGTAGTTCTCGGGCTGCTCGCAGTCATCGGAGCAATGCTCGCTTCTGTGGCGTGCGGATCGAACTCGTCCTCGCCAGTGACGGTCACACCGAGCGCGGCGCAGACGACAGAGCTCTCAGGCAAGCAGGAGTATCAATCGGTTCAAGCGCTTGCTGACGATCTGACGAAATTCGGTCACAGCTGCTCCCCTGCACCAGTCAACAACGATTTCGCGGTGCAGGCAGGAAAGTGCTCGACCGATGTTGGGGAGCTGAGGTTAAGCATCTACGACAGCCAGCCGAGCCTTGAAGCACAGCTTCAGTTCGTCAAGAGCAATTTCACCATCAGCGGCAGCGACTATGGATGGTTGGTCGGGAATAGATGGTCAATAGACTGTGGCACTCGGTCGGCGTGCGAGACGCTGCAAGCGAATCTAGGCGGCAAGGTGGCCGCTCCGACCAACTGAGCCTCAGCAGCCGCAGGAGCCTCTGTAGGCCGTGGCTCTAACTAACTTTCGGATACGCGAAGTGCAAGTTCGCTAATGAAGCAAGTAGGTACAAAGTAGGTACAAATTCGGGTCGCCGAACGCACGTTCTACCTGCGAAAACGCTCCTACCAGGGCCGATATTGGAGCGGGCGACGGGAATCGAACCCGCGTAGCTAGTTTGGAAGACTAGGGCTCTACCATTGAGCTACGCCCGCGGGTGTTGCACCAGCAGACTGTACCGGCGCCAACCGAATCATCCAATTGAAGGCATCGCGCGTCCAGGCCGTAGTATCTCGCGTGGTCGTTCTGTGTTTTGGAGGCGGCCACAACGGCGCGGGGTGTAGCGCAGCTTGGTAGCGCATCCGCTTTGGGAGCGGAAGGCCGCAGGTTCAAATCCTGTCACCCCGACTGCACCCGTATCCAGAACAAACCGCAAGGAGCACGAGCGTGAAGAGCACCGTCGAGAAGTTGAGCCCTACGAGGGTTCGCATCAACGTGGAGGTGCCCTTCACTGAACTCGAACCCGAGTTCGACAAGGCGTTCAAAGCGTTGGCCAGCCAGGTGCGGCTGCCCGGCTTCCGCCCCGGCAAGGCGCCGCGCAAGCTGCTCGAGGCCCGCTTCGGCCGTGAGGCCATGCTGGATCAGGTCGTCAGCGACGCCGTGCCGGGCCGCTACAGCGAGGCGGTCAGCACGTCGGACCTGCGTCCGATTGGTCAGCCGGAGATCGAGGTCACCAAGAAGGAGTACGGCGAGGATCTCGAGTTCACCGCCGAGGTCGACATCCGGCCCGAGCTCGAGCTCCCGGACCTCGACGGGCTGAAGGTCACGGTCGACGCCATCGAGGTCAGCGACGAAGAGGTCGACGCCGAGCTTCAGAACCTGCGCGCCCGCTTCGGCACCCTGACCGGAGTGGACCGCGCCGCGGCAGACGGCGATTTCGTCTCCATCGATCTGTCCGCCACCGTCGACGGCGAGGATCTGCCGGAGGCCAAGACCGAGGGCTTGTCGCACGAGGTCGGATCGGGGCAGCTGATCGAAGGCCTCGACGAGGCGATCGTCGGCCTGAAGGAGGGGGAGACGCGCGTCTTCACCACCAAGCTCGTCGCCGGAGCGCACGCCAATGAGGACGCGCAGGTGACAGTCACCGTGAAATCGGTGAAGGAGCGCGAGCTGCCGGAAGCCGATGACGAATTTGCGCAACTGGCAAGCGAATTCGACACCATCGATGAGCTCAAGAACAGCCTCACCGAGCAGCTGACCACGCGCAAGCGCGTACAGCAGGCCGAGGTGATCCGCGACAAGGTGCTCGAGACGCTACTTGATCAGGTCGACGTGCCGCTGCCCGAGAACATCGTGCAGGCGCAGGTGGACGAGGCGCTGCACAACGCGATCCACAGCCTGGACCACGATGAGGAGCGGTTCGCCGAGGCGCTCGAAGCTCAGGGCACCACCCGGGAGCAGTTCGACACCGACAACCGCACCAACGCGGAGAAGGCCGTCAAGACCCAGCTACTGGTGGACACGATCGCCGACAAGCTGGACATCCAGGTCGGACAGAACGACATCACCCAGCGGCTGATTCTGATGTCGCAGCAATACGGCATGGAGCCGCAGCAGCTACTGGCCGCCCTGCAGGAGAACAACCAGTTGGCCGCGTTGTTCGCCGATGTACGCCGTGGGTTGGCCGTGGCGCAGGTCGTGGAGGACTCCGCCGTCACCGATTCGAACGGTGAGGTGGTCGACACCTCGGAGTTCTTCTCGCGAACGGGCCCGGAGTCCCAGATGCCCGAATCCGACCCGGAATCCGACCCGGAATCAGACGAAGCCTCAGCCGATGCCTCCGAAGACGAGGAAACTGCCGACGCCAAGTGACGCTGTGAGCGAACGCAGCCCGTCCCGGGAGTGCGCGCTCGCGCAGGTTGGTTACTGTCGGTGAGTGTTAGGACTTGAAAGAAAGCAGGTATCCAGTCGTGACTGACATGCGTGGAGCATCGCCCGGTCTCAACCTCGTCGACTCCGTCTACGAGCGGTTGCTCGCCGAGCGCATCATCTTCCTGGGGTCACAGGTCGACGACGACATCGCCAACAAGTTGTGCGCGCAGATTCTCCTGCTGTCGGCCGAGGATCCCACCAAGGACATCCACCTCTACATCAACTCGCCCGGCGGCTCGATCAGCGCCGGCATGGCCGTCTACGACACCATGGTCCTGGCACCGTGCGACGTCGCCACCTACGCGATGGGTATGGCGGCATCGATGGGTGAGTTCCTGCTCGCCGCCGGTACCAAGGGCAAGCGCTACGCGCTCCCGCATGCGCGGATCCTGATGCACCAGCCGCTCGGCGGTATCACCGGTGGCGCCGCGGACATCGCGATCCAGGCCGAGCAGTTCACGGTCATCAAGAAGGAGATGTTCCGGTTGAATGCCGAGTTCACCGGGCAGACCCTCGAGCGGATCGAGGCCGACTCAGACCGCGACCGCTGGTTCACCGCGCAGGAAGCACTCGAGTATGGCTTCGTCGACCACATCATCACTAGCGCCAGCATCAACGGCTCGGGACCAGGAGCAGGACTAAACAAATGACCGACCACTTGCATCCTCAGGCTGACCCCCGTCTTCAGCCCCACGGCGGTGACGTGATCCAGCCCCAGGCCCGCTACATCCTGCCGTCGTTCATTGAGCACTCGAGTTTCGGCGTCAAGGAGTCCAACCCGTACAACAAGCTGTTCGAGGAGCGCATCATCTTCCTCGGCGTACAGGTCGACGACGCGTCGGCGAACGACATCATGGCCCAGCTGCTGGTGCTCGAGTCGCTCGATCCCGACCGCGACATCACCATGTACATCAACTCACCGGGTGGCTCATTCACCTCGCTGATGGCGATCTACGACACCATGCAGTACGTCCGGGCGGACATCCAGACGGTGTGCCTGGGGCAGGCGGCCTCAGCGGCTGCGGTTCTGTTGGCTGCAGGATCGCCTGGTAAGCGGCTGGCGCTGCCGAATGCCCGCATCCTGATCCACCAGCCCGCGCTGTCCGGCGTCATCCAGGGCCAGTTCTCCGATCTGGAGATCCAGGCCAGGGAGATCGAGCGGATGCGCACCCTGATGGAGACCACCCTGGCCCATCACACCGGCAAGGATGCGGCGCAGATTCGCAAGGACACCGACCGCGACAAGATCCTGACGGCCGAGGAGGCCAAGGAGTACGGCGTGATCGACACCGTCCTGGAGTACCGCAAACTCTCCGCGCAGACCGCCTGACCACAGCCGTTGCCGTAGGCCCGCGTCAGCAATGGCGAACCGCGTCACCAGGACTGTTGCGCGTGGCAAGCTGTCGTCAACTGACGGGCAAGGCAATTGGGGGAGCCATCATGGTGGTACGGCTTGGCGCCGCGGCGCTGACACTTGTCGGTTCGGCGGCAGCCGCGGTATTGGTGCAATTCGGATCGTCGGCGGTCGGCAGCGCCCAGCCGCCACCGCCCCCGCCGCCGGCCTGCCCCTACGGGATGTACTGGGACGTGTACACCCTCGTTTGCGTGCCTGTCGACGCGACGGTCTATGTGAACCCGCCGAACCCGGTTGTCGGACCCGTCGGCCCCATCGGTGTGGGTGGAGTCGTCGGCCCGGTGGGGGTGGGTCCCGTCGGGCCAGGCCCCGTAGGGCCGGGACCGGTCGGGCCGGGTCGCCGATAGGACACGTTGGGCCACCGCATCGTGAACGTTCGGTTGCGAGGACTTGCTTCGGAGCGGGTACTTTGGTTGCGGACGGCTCCCGAACCGATAACGGCAGCGACACGCCAGGACGCGGTAGCGCGTTCCAGGGGGTTGCGGGGGTTGTTAGGCGATATGTTCTGCAAACACAGATGAATACCAACTACGCGATTCGGCTTTATCGGTCGCCTCGCGCCGGAACAAGCGGGTAGCGTCGGGTCCAACACCCGGGTGAACCGATTCAATACCTTTCAATACCTTTGCTAACAGGAAAGTAGGACCTCACCACATGGCGCGCATTGGAGACGGCGGTGACCTGCTGAAGTGCTCGTTCTGCGGAAAGAGTCAGAAGCAGGTCAAGAAACTCATTGCGGGCCCGGGCGTATACATCTGCGATGAATGCATTGACCTCTGCAACGAGATCATCGAAGAGGAACTGGCCGACGCCGACGACGTAAAGCTCGACGAGCTGCCAAAGCCGGCGGAGATCCGCGAATTCCTCGAGGGGTATGTCATCGGCCAGGACACCGCCAAGCGCACGCTCGCCGTGGCCGTCTACAACCACTACAAGCGCATTCAGGCCGGCGAGAAGATGCGCGATTCGCGCGCCGAGCCGGTCGAACTGTCCAAGTCCAACATCCTGATGCTCGGCCCCACCGGCTGCGGCAAGACCTACCTCGCGCAGACGCTGGCGAAGATGCTGAACGTCCCGTTCGCAATCGCCGACGCCACGGCGCTGACGGAGGCGGGCTACGTCGGCGAGGACGTCGAGAATATTTTGCTCAAGCTGATCCAGGCCGCCGACTACGACGTCAAGCGCGCCGAGACCGGCATCATCTACATCGACGAGGTCGACAAGATCGCCCGCAAGAGCGAGAACCCGTCGATCACCCGTGACGTCTCCGGTGAGGGCGTGCAGCAGGCACTGCTCAAGATCCTGGAGGGCACCCAGGCGTCGGTGCCCCCGCAGGGCGGCCGCAAGCATCCCCATCAGGAGTTCATCCAGATCGACACCACCAACGTGCTGTTCATCGTGGCCGGTGCGTTCGCCGGACTGGAGAAGATCGTCTCCGACCGCGTGGGTAAGCGCGGTCTGGGCTTCGGCGCCGAGGTGCACTCCAAGGCCGAGATCGATACCCAGGACCATTTCGCCGAGGTCATGCCCGAGGATCTGATCAAGTTCGGGCTGATCCCGGAGTTCATCGGCCGGTTGCCCGTCGTCGCCTCGGTGACCAACCTCGACAAGGACTCGCTGGTCACGATCCTGTCCGAGCCGAAGAATGCCCTGGTCAAGCAGTACACCCGGCTGTTCGAGATGGACGGCGTCGAGCTCGAGTTCGACGAAGCCGCACTGGAATCGATCGCGGATCAGGCCATCCACCGCGGCACCGGTGCCCGCGGACTACGCGCCATCATGGAAGAGGTCCTGCTGCCGGTGATGTACGACATCCCCAGCCGTGACGACGTCGCCAAGGTGGTCGTCACGAAGGAGACCGTCGAGGACAACGTGCTCCCGACGATCGTTCCCCGCAAACCGTCCCGCACCGAGCGTCGCGACAAGAGCGCGTAACTCTCAGGAACGTAGCGAGCCGGCCAGCGCGCTGATCAAGCACCAGGCCAGATAACCGACTATCGCGACGTACTGCAGCGTGTCAACCATGGCTCCACCGTGGTTCGAAAGTTCGAAAGAGGCACGCGTAGCCGACTACGCCAATCGATGCGTTCGGCCTTTGGCGCCGGCGGTCACGAACTCATCTCTTCACCACCTGACGCTCGGTGATGACCTCGTCAACCAGTGCGGCGATCTCCGCGATACCGTTGCGCCGGGCGAAGGCCACCTCCAGTTTCCGTGCGGAACGTAGATACCGACCGTCGCTGAGCACCTCGCGCACTGCGCCGCGGACCGCACCCGCACTCGGCCTACCCGTCTTGAGGTTGACGCCCGCACCGGTCCACGCGACGCGGGCGGCGACCTCGGGCTTGTCCCCGGTGTTGGGGGCCACGATCAACGGAACGCCCATCGACAACGCCCGCTGCACCGCGCCGTACCCGCCGTTGGTGACCATGACATCGACCTTCGGCAGCAGGAGGTCATGTGGGATGTATTCGGCGACATAGGTATTCATCGGCAACGGAACTTTCAGCTGGGACACGTCGCGACCGCCGGTGGTAGCCACCACGATGACGTCCTCACCGCCGAGCGCGTCGATGGTGGGTACGAGCAGCCTGCCGAGATCGGCGTTGTCGATGTTGCCCTGCGTGACATGCACGACCGGACGATCACCGTCGAGTTCCGACCACCACGGCGGTCGGCGGAATCCTCTGGACGGACCCGGATGCACGGCACCGACGTATCGCACATTCGAGGGCAGATCACTTCGGGGGTAATCGAATTCGGGCACCGTCGGGACGATGTACCGGTCCGCCAGCACGCCGGAGTCGAGGATGAACGTGGGCAGCTGTCGACTGTTCATACGATCGAGCAGGACGTTGGCGGTGTTCTGGCACTCACGCAACAACAGTTTCTGTGACAGCACCGTCAGCGCCCGGTTGCGCAGCCGCCCGAGCGTAGTGGGCGACGGCGCCATACCCAGCCCGCAAGGGGCGGTGTCGCGGCTGGTGATCATCAGCGGCGTCGTGCTGTAGCTCAGCACCGGCGGGCGCGCCGCGGCATCGCCGAGCAGGAACGGCAGGATCCCGAAGAAGGCGGAGTCGGTGAGGATCGCGTCGAATCGCGTCTGCGCCATCAGCTCCACCAGCGCTTGCGTCTGTATGGGCATCGGCCGCAGGAAGATCTGCGCGATGTCGAAGTTGACTCTTTTGATGCCCGACGTCTCGATACGCCCGGGCAGCTCGACGTCGAGGCGAGTCATATCGAAGTCGGCCGCTGCGGGAATGGCGACCGGGATGGCGCCGATCGCTCGGATCTTGCGGCGCGTGCGCGGCCGCGGTCAGGACGGTGACTCGGTCTCCGCGGTCGACGAGACCCTGCGCGACATTCAGCAGGGGTCCGATGTGGCCGGCGGGCGACAGCGAGGCGATGAGGATTTCTGGCATGGATCGATGCTCGCGATCCGCGGGTGCGCAAGCTTGGAGGTTTCGTGGAGATCGGGTGGAGATCGCAGGTAGGAGGCCTGCTGGTGTCAGTGGATGACGCGGTCGGGTCTGGTGTAGATGTTCATCGAGTCGCCGCGCAGGAACGCGACCAGGGTCAGGCCCGACTGGCTGGCGAGGTCGACGGCCAGTGACGACGGTGCGGATACCGCGGCGAGCACCGGGATGCCGGCCATCACGGCCTTCTGGGTGAGTTCGAACGATGCGCGCCCGCTGACCAGGAGAACGGTGGCGCTCAGCGGGATCCGGTCGTTCTCCAGCGCCCAGCCGATGACTTTGTCGACGGCGTTGTGACGGCCGATGTCTTCGCGCACCGCAAGGGTGGTGCCGTCAACGTCGAACAACGCGGCGCCGTGCAGTCCTCCGGTGCTGGCGAACACCTTCTGTTCGTCGCGCAGGCGGTCGGGCATGGCCGACAGCGTCTCGGACGTCACCGTGGACGGATCGTCGCCGGGGCAGTGCTTGCTGATCGTTCGCACCGCGTCGAGGGAGGCCTTACCGCACACCCCGCACGACGAGGTGGTGTAGAAGTTGCGCGTGACGTCGAGGTCGGGCGTCGGGACGCCTGGTGCGAGGGTCACGTCGAGCACGTTGTAGGTGTTGACCTGATCGGGGCCGCGCGCCCTTGCAGTAGCGCACGGTGAGCACATCGTCGCGGTGGGCGATGACGCCCTCGGTCAGCAGGAAGCCCTGGGCGAGTTCGACATCCGACCCCGGGGTGCGCATCGTGACGGTGACTGGCTTCCCGTTGATGCGGATCTCCAGCGGCTCCTCGACGACCAGGGTTTCCGGGCGCGCGACGGCCTCGTCGGCGGTGACGTGCTGTACTCGGCGTCGCGCCGTCACCCGCCCCACTAGCTGACCACCCGATCTTCGGCCGCACCCCTGCGGAGCGCTCCAGGCGGATCACCACAGCCTTGGACACTGGCGTATTGGATTTCTCGGCAACATGGTCGAGGGCAACCAGCGCATTGGTCTCCGGATAGTAGGCCGCGGCGTTGCCGACCGGGGTGTCATAGGCGACCACCATGAAGTCCTTGGCGCGCCGCTCCTGCGGGTTCGCCGTCGCTGCCCGGGTATTCCGACACGAGATCGACCCGGTCGCCCTCGTGCAGTCCGAACCGGTCGATGTCTGCGGGGTTGACGAACACGACCCGGCGGCCACCCTTCACGCCGCGGTAGCGGTCGTCGAGGCCGTAGATCGTGGTGTTGTACTGGTCGTGGCTGCGCAGCGTCTGCAGGATCAGCCGGCCCTCGGGCGATACGGGCACCCACTGCAGCGGGTTCACGGCGAAGTTGGCTTTTCCTGTGCTGGTGGGGAACTCGCGTGAATCGCGGGGGGGGTGCGGCAGTTGGAAGCCGTCGGGTGCGCGCACCTTGGCGTTGTAGTCGTCGCAGCCGGGCACCACGGCGGCGATGGCGTCGCGGATGGTGTCGTAGTCGTCGTTGAACGTCTCCCACGGCACCGGATGGTCGGGGCCGAGGAGGGTGCGCGCCAGCTGGCAGACGATGGCGACCTCGCTGCGCACCTCGTCGCTGGGCGGGTGCAGGCTGCCGCGTGACAGGTGCACCATCGACATCGAATCCTCCACCGAGACTTGCTGTTTGACGCCGCGCTGAATGTCGCGGTCGGTGCGGCCAAGCGACGGCAGGATCAACGCGGTGCGGCCGTGCACGACGTGGCTGCGGTTGAGCTTGGTCGACACCTGCACCGTCAGTGAGCAGCTGCGCAGCGCGGCCTCGGTGACTGCGGTGTCCGGGGTGGCCGACGCGAAGTTGCCGCCCATGCCCATGAAGACCTTGGCCTGGCCGTCGCGCATGGCGCGGATCGCATCGACGGTGTCGACGCCGTGCTCGCGGGGGCTGCTGATGCCGAACCGCTTGTCGAGCGCGGCGAGGAACGTCCTCGGGCATCTTCTCCCAGATGCCCATCGTGCGGTCGCCCTGGACGTTGGAGTGTCCACGCACCGGGCACAATCCGGCGCCGGGCTTGCCGATCATGCCGCGCATCAGCAGCACGTTGATGATCTCGCGGATCATCGGCACGGCGTGCCGGTGCTGGGTGAGGCCCATCGCCCAGCAGGCGATCGTGCGCTCGGAGGCGATCATCATCTGCGGCGACCCGCTCCAGCTGCGGCGCGCTCGATTCCCGTCGCCTCCAGCACGGTGTCGAGGTCGACCGCGCGGGTGCTGCGCCTCGTAGGCGGCGAAATTCGCACAGTGGCTGTCGACGAAGTCGCGGTCGAGCGACGCGTTCCGGGCGCGCGGTCGTCGGCCTCCAGCAGCAGCCGGCCCAGCCCGGCGAACAGCGCCATGTCGCCGCCGAGGCGGATCTGGACGAACTCGTCGGCGATCGGGATGCCGTGGCCCGACCACGCCGTGCACCTTCTGCGGATCCTTGAACCGGATCAGGCCCGCCTCGGGCAGCGGGTTGACCGCGATGATCTTGGCGCCGTTCTCCTTCGCCTTCTCCAGCGCCGAGAGCATCCGCGGATGGTTGGTGCCCGGATTCTGGCCCGGCGATGACGATCAGGTCGGCATTGGCGACGTCCTCGACGGTGACCGAGCCCTTGCCGACGCCGATCGCCTCGATCAGCGCGGCGCCCGAGGACTCGTGGCACATGTTGGAGCAGTCGGGCAGGTTGTTGGTGCCGAAGCTGCGGACCAGCAACTGGTAGAGGAACGCCGCCTCGTTGCTGGTGCGACCGGAGGTGTAGAAGACGGCCTCGTCGGGGGCGTCGAGAGCGCGCAGCTCGTCGGCGATGAGCGCGAAGGCGTCGTCCCAGTCGATCGGCTCGTAGTGGTCGTCGCCCGGGCGCAGCACCATCGGCTGGGTGAGTCGGCCCTGCTGGCGACAGCCAGTACTCGGGCTGGGCGTCGAGGTCGGCGATCGAGTGCCGGGCGAAGAAATCCGGCGTGACCGACGCGCTTGGTGGCCTCCTCGGCGACGGCCTTGGCGCCGTTCTCGCAGAACTCGGCGAACTTGCGGCCGCCATGCTCCTCGGGCCACGCGCAGCCCGGGCAGTCGAAGCCGTGGCGCTGGTTCAGCCGCGCCAGCGACGCACCGGTCCGCCACGGCTCCCATCGATTTGAGGCCACGTTGCAGCGACACCATGACGGCCTTGACCCCGGCCGCCTCCCGCTCGGGGCCAGTCGAGGCGACCGCATGCTCGTCGTAGTCCGCGTCGAAATCGCGGGTGACGTCGCGTCGTCTGCCTAACCGCATATTTCCAGCCTAATGGGAGGCGACCAGCTGAAGTCGGGTGTGCGGTGACGCCGCCTCGACGCGTGCGCGTCGCATCAATGGCACTCCGCTGACCGGGCCGCCGGGGGCCTTAAGACGCGCACAAGCGCTTGCCGGCCTCGAGCAAACGCATTCTGTCGTTGACGGGCGCGTAACAATCCCGGAACGCGGCCTTCCTAGTGTAGGCCGGTCAACCGTCCGCAAAGGATGCGGACTCGCAGCGATAGGAATGTCAATTGAGCGGAAATGCAGTGCGTCTGCAGGCGATCAACAACGTCGAGGCGTACGTGCCTCCAGCCATCAGCTTCGTGCTGGGTGAGGAGCCTGGTTCGATCTTCGGCTCCAACGTCTTCACCATGGCCGAGATGCGGCTGCGGCTGCCGAAGGCGGTGTACAAATCCGTGGTTGCCACGATCGAGAAGGGCGCGAAGCTGGATCCAGCGGTCGCCGACTCGGTCGCGTCGGCGATGAAGGACTGGGCCCTGTCGAAGGGCGCCACCCACTACGCCCACGTCTTCTACCCGATGACCGGGCTGACCGCCGAGAAGCACGACAGTTTCCTCGAGCCGGTCTCCGACGGCCAGACGCTCGCCGAGTTCGCAGGCAAAACGCTGATTCAGGGCGAGCCGGACGCCTCGAGTTTCCCATCGGGCGGCCTGCGCAGCACCTTCGAGGCCCGCGGATACACGGGTTGGGACGTGACCAGCCCGGCTTACATTCTGGAGAACCCGAACGGCAACACGTTGTGTATCCCAACGGTGTTCGTCTCGATGACCGGCGAGGCGCTGGATTACAAGACTCCGCTGCTGCGCAGCCAGCAGGCGATGGGTACGCACGCCGAGCGGATCCTGAAGCTGTTCGGTCACGACAATGTGGCGAAGATCGTCGCGTTCTGCGGGCCTGAGCAGGAGTACTTCCTGGTCGACCGCCACTTCTTCCTGGCGCGTCCCGACCTCGTGAACGCCGGCCGCACCCTGTTCGGCGCGAAACCGCCGAAGGGCCAGGAGTTCGACGACCACTACTTCGGTGCCGTGCCCGAGCGGGTACTGGGCTTCATGATGGACACCGAGCGTGAGCTGTTCAAGCTCGGTATCCCCGCCAAGACCCGGCACAACGAGGTCGCGCCGGGCCAGTTCGAGATCGCCCCGATGTTCGAGCGCGGCAACATCGCTTCCGACCACCAGCAGCTGCTGATGACTGTCTTCAAGACGATCGCCAAAAAGCACGGCATGGAGTGCCTGTTCCACGAGAAGCCGTTCGCCGGTGTCAACGGGTCGGGTAAGCATGTCAACTTCTCGTTGGGCAACGCCGAGTTGGGATCCCTGCTCGTGCCCGGTGACACGCCGCACGAGAACGCACAGTTTCTCGTGTTCTGTGCCGCGGTGATCCGCGCCGTGCACAAATATGCCGGCCTGCTGCGGGTTTCGGTGGCCTCGGCCACCAACGACCATCGCCTCGGCGCCAACGAGGCGCCGCCCGCGATCATCTCGATCTTCCTCGGCGATCAGCTGGCCGACGTGTTCGAGCAGATCGCCAAGGGTGCGGCGACGTCCTCAAAGGGCAAGGGCACCATGATCATCGGCGTCGACACACTGCCGCACCTGCCCACGGACCCTGGCGATCGCAACCGCACCAGCCCGTTCGCGTTCACCGGCAACCGGTTCGAGTTCCGTGCGCCGGGCTCGGGTCAGACCGTGGCCATTCCGATGATGATGCTGAACACGATCATGGCCGAGTCGCTCGACTACATGGCGACCATTTTGGAGTCGGCCGTGGAGGACGGTGAGGACTTCGATGAGGCCGTCCAGAAACTACTCACCGACATCATCACCGAGCACGGTGCGGTCGTGTTCAACGGTGACGGCTACTCGGAGAACTGGCAGATCGAGGCCGCCGAACGTGGCCTGCCGAATCTGAAGACCACGCTGGATGCGCTGCCCGAGCTGATCAAGCCCGAGTCCATCGAACTGTTCGAGAAGTACTCCGTGTTCAGCGAGCGTGAACTGCACAGCCGCTACGAGGTCCGCCTCGAGATGTACGCGCTGACCATCGGTGTCGAGGCCAAACTCGCGCTGGAACTGGGGTCGACGGTGATCCTGCCTGCGGCTGTTCGCTACCAGACGGAGTTGGCGCAGAACGTCGCTGCTCTCAAGACGGCGGGTGTCGAGCCGGACTTGACGCTGTTGGAGGGTGTCAGCGCTCCGATCTCGGAGCTGACTGCGGCGCTGGCTGCGTTGAAGGCGGGACTGGCCGAAAATGGCGGAGAGTCGGCCGTCGAGGAAGCCGCCCACGCGCAGAGTCTGCTGCCGAAGATGGAGGCGGTCCGTGCGGCCGCCGACACGCTGGAAAGCATTGTGGCCGATGATCTCTGGCCGCTGCCCACATACCAGGAGATGCTCTACATCCTCTGAGGCACGGAGCCGCTTCGGCGGCGACATGAGGCACGGAGCCGCTTCGGCGGCGACATGAGGCACGGAGCCGCTTCGGCGGCGACATGAGGCACGGAGCCGCTTCGGCGGCGACATGAGGCACGGAGCCGCTTCGGCGGCGACATGAGGCACGGAGCCGCTTCGGCGGCGACATGAGACGTCGCCGAGTGTGGGGGTCCAGTTCGAGCCACTCGGACACTGGTAACCGCAACCCCCACGCTCGGCGATCCGGTCGCAGTAGCCGACTCGCCCGCCGTCAAGCGAGCGCGAGGAACAGCTTCTCGAGTTCCGCTTCGGTCATCGGCGGGGCGCCGTTGGCGGACGCCCCGGTTGCGCATTCCCGAAGTCCGGTGGCGACGATCTTGAAGCCGGCACGGTCCAGAGCCTTGGACACGGCAGCCAGTTGCGTGACCACGTCCTTGCATTCCCGGCCCTCCTCGATCATCGAGATGACCCCGGCAAGTTGCCCCTGAGCGCGCCGGAGCCTGTTCAGCACTGCGGCGATGCTGTCTTGGTCACCAACCATTGGAGTGCCCTTCTTTCGCGTGATTCGGTTGACTTCATCGTACCCTCCGGGGTATAGCGCGGCGTGTGCACGTTTCAACCTGTCGCCATCCTCGTTCGGCTGTTGCCGACGAGTCGCCGCAGTGGACAGAATTCCCGTCGGGTGCAGGCCAGGTACATCGCCCCGGCGACCGCGGTCAATGCCGCGGCGGCGACACCCACGGCGAGATGGATCTCCTGAGCCAGGATGACCGAGGACATTGCCAGCACGAACCAGCCGAACGCCTTGCGTAGTGCGTCGGGGTTGACCATCGACGTCAGTCGCGCGCCGATCAGCGCACCTGCCACTGCGGCGGCGGCGACCATCAATGCCACCGTCCAGTCGATCTGGACGCTCGACAGGTACCCACCCAATCCGGCGAAGGACTTCATCGCGATCACGACCAACGAGGTGCCCACGGCAATGGGCATCGGCAATCCTCCGAGCAGGGCAAGCGCGGGCACCACAAGGAAGCCGCCGCCCGCTCCGACGAGGCCCGTCACCAGCCCCACGACCAGACCCTCGGCAATGATCTTGACAACTGGAATACGATGCGTCCCAGGGTTTTCCACTATGTTCTTCCGCCCACGCAGCATGGCGACGGCGGTTGCGATCATCATCAGCGCGAACCCGATGAGCAGTACTGTGCCGGGAATGAAGCGGGCCAACACGCCGCCCAGATAGGCTCCGGCCATACCCGCCGCACCGAATATCAGGCCCGTTCGCCATTGGACGCGGCCGGCGCGCGCGTGCGAGACGGCGCCGACTGCGCTGGTGACGCCGACCACCAATAAGGATGTGGCGATGGCCTGCTTGGCGTCCATGCCTGCGACGTAGGCGAGCAGCGGGACGGTCAGGATCGAGCCACCGCCACCCAGCAGGCCCAGCGCTATGCCGACGAACACGGCGAGGGCGACGGTCAACGTGATCATGTCGGCTACCCGACCTTCTGATCGGTGGCCGACCCGACAAGCTGCGCCACGACGGTCTGGGCGTCACAGGTGGCCCCGCGGTTGTAGGGCAGCTTTGACAACAGCATGCCCATGGCGCAGGTATTGGACACTGCCGCGAGGGCAAGGCCCCCGCCGACGCCGGCGGCCAGCCACTTGAGCTTCGGCGCGGCCATGCTGCCCAGGATGGTCGTCAGCACGATCGAGCCGGCGACGAGGCGCACCTGGCGCTCGAGGTCCCAGCGCTGTGCGCCGCGGTTGACCGCGAAACCTTTTGCTTCCCATGCGGTGATCCCGCCGTCGAGGATGTGCACGTTGCACAGGCCGGCCGCACGCAGCGTCTCCTCGGCCTGCGCGGCCCGCTGACCGGAGCGGCACACCAGAACGACCTCGTCGTCGAGATGCGTGATGATCTCGTCGCGGTGCTCGCGCAGCAGATCCAACGGAACGTTGTAGGCACCCGCGATGTGGGCGGTCTCGAACTCGCCTGGGGTGCGGACGTCGAGGATCCTTGGCGGCGCAGCCGAACTGAGGCGCTCGCTGAGGTCCTGCGAATCGATGGTGGTGGGAGCGGTCATGGTGATCGGGGGTCCTTCCGGCAGGCGGCGGTGACCAAAGCCCCTAGAGGCCGATATACCGCCAGGGGTATCTTCAATTGACAGGATAGACATACCCCCACCCGTATTGTCAAGTGGGGAATAAGATACCCCATAGGGTACTTGACATACCCGTAGGGGTATATGCCAAGATGGTGTCGCCCGCACCCGAACGAAAGGACTCGCGCCATGAAATTCATCCAGTACTACCTGGACTGTCTGTCGCACGCGTCGTATCTGGTAGCCGACGAAACCACCGGGCGCGCAGTCGTTGTCGATCCACAGCGCGACATCGCCGAGTACCTTGCAGATGCCGAGGAATTGGGCCTGACGATCGAACTCGTCATCGAAACCCACTTCCACGCCGACTTCCTCTCCGGCCACCTCGAGTTGGCGAAGGCGACCGGCGCGAAGATCGTCTACTCCTCGGTCGCCGAGACCGAGTTCGATTCGATGGGAGTGGCCGACGGCGAACGCTATTCGCTCGGGGATGTGACGCTGGAGTTCCGCCACACCCCAGGGCACACTCCGGAGTCGCTGAGCATCGTGGTGTACGAGCATGCCGACGACAAGGAGCCCTACGGCGTGCTGACCGGCGACGCGCTGTTCATCGGCGATGTGGGCCGCCCCGATCTGCTGGCGTCGATCGGCTTCACCCGCGAGGAACTGGCCGACAAGCTGTACGACTCGCTGCACAACAAGTTGATGACCCTGCCTGACGCCACCCGGGTGTACCCGGCCCACGGCGCCGGCTCGGCCTGCGGCAAGAACCTGTCGACCGACCTGTGGTCGACCATGGGCGACCAGAAGGAGACCAACTACGCGCTGCGCGCACCCGACAAGGCCACGTTCATGAACCTCGTCACCGAGGGGCAACCGCCGGCGCCCGGATACTTCGTCTACGACGCGATCCTTAACCGTAAGGACCGCGAACTGCTCGACGAGACCAAGATGCCGGCCGCGATGACCTATGAGCAGGTCCGCGCGGCGATCGATGGTGGTGCCGTCCTGGTCGACGGCCGCAGCCCCGAAGAGTTCGCCCTGGGCCACCTGCGTGGCGCCATCAACATCGGACTCGAAGGCCGGTACGCCGAATTCGCCGGGTCTGTGCTGCCGTCGGACGTCGACGTCGTGCTGTTCACCGAACCGGGTCAGGAACTCGAGGGCAAGAACCGGCTCGCCCGCATCGGCTTCGACCGGGTGATCGGTTACCTGGCCGAACCCTTCCAGGTGATGTTCTCCCACCAGGGCGACGTCCAGGTCGCCTCTCGGTTGTCCGCGAAGGCATTCGATGAGCGGGTATCTGAGCTCACCGGCCTGCAGATCGTCGACGTCCGCAACCCTGGTGAGGTCGAGGCCGGAACCATCCCGAACGCGATCCCGATCCCGGTGGGTCAGTTACCCACCCGGTTGGGTGAGCTCGACGCGACCAAGCCGACCGTCGTGTTCTGCGCAGGCGGCTACCGGTCTTCGGTGGCGGCAAGCCTGTTGCGGCAGAGCGGCTTCGCCGACGTCAGCGACATCCTCGGCGGCTACGGCGCCTGGGACGAATCCCACCAGAACGCCTGAGCGATCCAAGGAGATGAGCAACATGACTACCACCGCCAAGCACCAGGTCCTGATCGTCGGCGGCGGAACGGCGGGCATCACCGTCGCGGCCCGCCTGCTGCGCAAGGGCTATTCCGACGTCGCGGTGATCGAGCCGTCGAGCACGCACTACTACCAGCCGCTGTGGACGCTGGTGGGCGGCGGGCAGGCCAAGGCCTGGTCCACCGAGCGTGCCGAGTCCTCGGTCATGCCGAAAGGTGCGACATGGATCAAGAAGGCCGCCAACGCCTTTGACCCTGACAACAACACGGTCACGTGCGCGGACGGAGCCACCTACGGCTACGACGTGCTCGTGGTCTGCCCAGGCATCCAGCTCGACTGGAAGGCCACCGAAGGACTGGAGGAGGCCCTGGGCCGCGACGGCGTGTCGTCGAACTATCGATTCGACCTCGCGCCGCGTACCTGGGACTTCATCCGGAACCTGAGGTCGGGCACTGCGGTGTTCACCGTTCCGTCCGGTGCGATCAAGTGCGCCGGAGCGCCGCAGAAGATCGCCTACCTGGCGTCGGACTATTGGCGAAAACAGGGCGTGCTCAACGACATCGACGTCCACCTGGTGATGCCGGGGCCGCGACCCTTCGGGATCCCCGCGATCGCCGACAGCCTCGATGCGGTCATCGCCGACTACGGCATCACGTTGCACAGCAGCTCCGAGGTGACCTCGGTGGACGCGGCTTCACACAAGGTCGGCATCACGAGCGTCGGCTCCGGCGGCATCGACACGATGCTGCCGTACGACGTGCTGCACGCCGTACCCCGCCAGTCGGCGCCGGACTGGATCAAGTCCAGTCCACTGTCGACCGGTGACGCGGTCGGGTACGTCGAGATCGACAAGCACACCCTGCAACACGTCCGGTACCCGAACGTATTCAGCCTCGGCGACGCCGGATCATCGCCGAACTCGAAGACCGGGGCCGCAATCCGCAAGCAGGCCCCCGTCGTCGTCGACAACATCGACGCGTTCCTGAAGCGACAACCGTTGCCCGCGTCGTACGACGGATACTCGTCGTGCCCGATCGTCACCTCGTCGCACGCGATGTTACTCGCCGAGTTCGACTACGACCTGAACCTGGAACCGTCGTTCCCGTTGCTCGACCCGACGAAGCCGCATCGGGCGTACTGGTATCTGAAGAAGTACGGACTCCCGTTCATGTACTGGAACCTGATGCTCAAGGGCCTCGCTTAGCAATTCGACTGCACCACTTGTAAACACGAGAAAGGACACCCCAATGACTACCAAGAAGCTATCCGCCACCGACTTCGAGTCCACGATCGCTGACAACCCGATCGTGTTGATCGACTTCTGGGCCTCCTGGTGCGGTCCGTGCCGATCCTTCGCCCCGGTATTCGACCGCTCGGCGCAGTCACACCCCGACGTGGTGCACGCCAAGGTCGACACCGAAGCTGAACAGCAATTGGCGGCGGCGCTCGAGATCCAGTCGATCCCGACCGTCATGGCCTTCCGTGACGGCGTGCTCGTCTACCGCCAGCCCGGCGCCCTGCCCGCGCCCGCGCTCGAGGACCTGATCACCCGGGTCAAGGCGCTCGACATGGCCGAAGTCCACGCCAAGATCGCCGCGGCGAAGTCCTGATCGCGTTCGCAAGGAAGGGACGATCAAATGTGCTACCCCGAGAAGTGCCCTCGCTGCGGAAAGACCGGCTGGGCCGGCTGCGGTGAACATGTCGATGAGGTGATGCGTTCGGTGCCTCCGGCCCAACGCTGCACGTGCGACAACGATTCCGCGCCCAAGCCGAGATCCACCATCACCACGCCATTTCACCGCCGACCGAGATAGAGGAACCCACATGACCACCATCGACGCCCCCGCCCCCGTGACCACCATGCCGCGCATCGGTGATCCGGCTCCGGTCTTTACCGCCCAAACCACCCAGGGTGAAATCGACTTCCCTGCCGACTACGCGGGCAAGTGGGTCATCCTGTTCTCCCACCCGGCCGACTTCACCCCGGTCTGCACCAGCGAGTTCATGACGTTCGCGACGATGCAGGAGCAGTTCGCCGCCTATCACACCGAACTCGTCGGCCTGTCGGTCGACGGTCTCTACAGCCACATCGCCTGGCTGCGGACCATCAAGGAGAAGATCTCCTACCGAGACATGAAGGACGTCGAGGTCACCTTCCCGCTGATCGAGGACGTCTCGATGGAGGTCGCCCGCAAGTACGGGATGATCATGCCGGGCGAGGATTCGACCAAGGCCGTGCGCGCGGTGTTCGTCATCGACCCCAAGGGCACGATCCGCGCCGTCATCTACTACCCGCTGAGCCTGGGCCGCAACTTCGACGAGTTGTTGCGCGTCATTCAGGCCCTGCAGACGGCCGACCACTTCTCGGTCGCGACACCGGCCGACTGGCGCCCGGGCGACCGTGTCATCGTGCCGCCTGCCGGCTCTTGCGGCACTGCCAAAGAGCGGATGGACGGTCACGTCGACGGCGTCGAGTGCGAGGACTGGTTCTTCTGCACCAAGGAGATCTCCGCGCAGGAGGTCGAGTCCGCCATCCGCGGTGACCAATAGGGCAGGCTGGACTTCGAATACCCCCATGGGTAACGTGGGCACAAGCCGTGAAAGGAGGCAACCATGGCGCTGGCCATATCGACCACGCTGCGCGCATCGTTCGAGGACGCGGTAGCGATGACCCGAAAGGCGCTTTCTGACCAGGGGTTTGGAGTTCTCACCGAGATCGATGTCAAGGCCACGTTGAAAGAAAAATTGGGCGAAGACATGGAGGACTACCTGATCCTCGGGGCGTGCAACCCGCCACTGGCACACCGCGCGGTCAACGTGGATCGAAAGATCGGCTTGTTGTTGCCGTGCAACGTAGTGGTCCGATCGGATCCCGCCCACGAGGGCACCGTGATCGTCGATGCGATGGACCCCCAGATCATGGTTCAGGTGGCCGACGAGCCAGGCCTGCGTGAGGTCGCCGATGACGCCGCCGAAAAGCTGCATGCCGCGATCGACGCGCTGTCCCAGACCGCGCCCGCGCAATAGCCGGGGTCCCGCAATGTGCGGGCGGAGGTCGAAGAAGTGAGCATCGGAATCGCCCTCGCGCTCGGCGCCGTCATCGGTGTGTTGTTGGGCGTGCTCGGCGGCGGCGGATCCATCCTTGCGGTACCGGCACTGGTCTACGTACTGGGCCTTGGTGTCGAAAAGGCGATTCCGATGTCCCTGATAGTGATCGGCATCGCCTCCGCGGTCGGTGCGCTACCCAAGGTCCGCGCTCACCAGGTGCAGTGGCGACTGGCAGGAATCTTCGCGGCTGCCGGTATCCCGGCCACCTTCATCGGTACCGCGATCGGCAAGCACCTGCCGCAGCCGGTCCTACTGATCGGCTTCGCGTCGGTGATGGTGGTGGCCGGAATTCGGATGCTGCAGGAAACGGCGGACACCGGAACCGCCTGCAGTGTGGGTGACTCAGGAATCAACTGGCGTCGATGCGTCCCGCGGTCGATCCCCGCCGGATTCGTCGTCGGTCTGTTAACAGGGCTGTTCGGCGTAGGGGGCGGCTTCCTGATCATCCCGGCGTTGGTGCTGATGCTCGGCGTGGAGATGCCGATCGCGATCGGCACCTCACTCCTCATCATCGTCGCCAATTCCGCCGCCGGAGTGGTTTCGCATCTGGGCGGGGCCGCCATCGACTGGTCGATCACCGCCGCGTTCGTCGGCACCGCGATTGTCGGCTCGCTCGTCGCGGGTCACTACGGCACCAAACTCGAAACGGTCAGGCTCCAGCGCTGGTTCGCCTACCTCGTCTTCGCCGTGGCGGCCTACGTGCTGCTGGACACCATCGTTCTTCGCTGAGACCTCTGGAAGGAGATCCCATGGACATATCCATCATCGAAACCGCTGGGCTGGGCGACCGCAGCTATCTGGCCGACCATGCTGAGACCGCCGTCGTCATCGACCCCCAGCGGGACATCGACCGAGTCCTGTCGCTGGCCCGGGACCGCGGGGTGACGATCACTCACGTGGTGGAGACCCATATCCACAATGACTACGTCACGGGCGGATTGGAGTTGGCGCGCACTGTCGGGGCGGAGTACGTGGTTCCCGCCGGCGACGACGTCGCCTACGACCGACGGCCGGTTCGCGACGGCGATGTCATCGATGCTGGGCCAATTCAGTTGCAGGTCATGCACACGCCGGGTCACACTCACCACCACGTCAGTTATGTGTTGCGCGACACGACAGGAAACGTCCACGGTGTGTTCACCGGCGGGTCGATGCTGCACGGCACCACTGGTCGCACCGACCTGCTCGGCACTGAACACACCGAGGCGCTGACCCACGCGCAATACCAGTCGGTGCGGCGCCTCGCAGATGCGCTGCCAGCCGACACGAGGGTGTTCCCGACTCATGGTTTCGGCAGTTTCTGTTCCGCCACACCGGCGAGTGGCGATGAGTCCACCATCGCCGATGAACTCGTCACCAACCCGGCGCTGACCCAAGACGAGCAGACCTATGTCACCGATCTGCTCGCGGGACTCGCCGACTACCCCGCCTACTACGCGCACATGGGTGTCATCAACAAGGCCGGTCCGCCGCCGGTGGACCTGTCGTTGCCCGACCCGGTGCATCCCGACGAACTGCGCGGCCGCATCGAGGCAGGGGAGTGGGTTGTCGACCTTCGAAACCGCACGGCGTTCGCCGCCGGCCATCTCGCGGGTACCCGCGGCTTCGAGCTCTCGGAATCCTTCGTCACCTATCTGGGCTGGCTATACAACTGGGGCGAACCGCTTACCTTGATCGGTGAAAACACCGACCAGATTGCCGAGGCCAGAAGGGAACTCGTGCGTATCGGTATCGACAAGCTCGACGGAGCAGCGGTCGGGGAAGTCGGCAGCCTCAGCGCCGGGACCGAGCTGCGCTCCTACCGCGTCGGGTCCTTCGCCGATCTCGCCGAAGTCCTCGAATCGCAGGACCTCACCATCCTCGACGTCCGTCAACAACAGGAATACGAAATCAGCCACATCCCCGGCGCGGTGAACATCCCGCTGCACACGCTCATCGAGCGGATGTCCGACGTGCCCGAGGGCGAGGTCTGGGTGCACTGCGCATCGGGCTACCGGTCCTCCATCGCGGCCTCCATGATCGACCGGCCAGGGCGCACCATCGTGCTCGTCGACGACGAGTACGAAAACGCCGAGAAGCTCCAGCTCACCAGCTGATACCGGGATGTGGTCAGCCGGCCGCATAGAGGCCGTCCAGTCAGTTGGTGTGGCCGTCGGCGACAGTCAACGCGTCGTCGAGCATGCGCAACCCGTCTGCCACCTCGGCGTCGCTGACGTTGCACGGCGGCACCGCGTGGATACGGTTGAAGTTCGCGAAGGGCAGCAGGCCATTGGCCTTGCACGCGGCGAGCGTTTCGCCCATCGCGGGGCTGGACCCGCCATACGGCGCGAGCGGTTCGCGGGTCTGCCGGTTGACGACCAGCTCGATTGCCCAGAACACCCCAAGCCCCCGCACCTCGCCGACCGACGGGTGCTTGGCCGCCAGCTCACGTAGGCCGGGGCCGAGCACGTCGCCGCCGATGCGCGCGGCGTTGCTGACCATCCCCTCGTCCTCCATCGCGTTGATGGTGGCGACCGCGCAGCCCGTCGCCAGCGGATGACCCGAGTAGGTCAGGCCCCCCGGATATGGCCGGTCGGCGAACGTCTTCGCGATCGACTCGTTGATCGCCACACCGCCCAGTGGCACGTAGCCGGAGGTGACTCCCTTGGCGAACGCGATCAGATCGGGTACGACGTCGAAATGCTGAATGGCGAACCACTTTCCGGTGCGTCCGAACCCCGCCATCACCTCGTCTGCGATGAAGACGATGCCGTAGCGGTCGCAGATCTCGCGGACACCTTTCAGGTAGCCGGGTGGCGGCACCATGATGCCCGCGGTGCCGGGCACCGACTCGAGGACCAGCGCCGCGAACGACAACGGGTTCTCCATCTGGATCAACCGCTCGAGATGTTCGAGTGCCCGCTGCGTCTCCTGCTCCTCGCTCTCCGAATGGAACGAGGAGCGGTACAGGAAGGGGCCGTTGAAGTGCACGACACCGCTGGTGCCGTAGTCATTGGGCCAACGGCGTGGGTCGCCGGTCAGGTTCACCGCGGTATCGGTGCCCCCGTGATAGGAGCGGTAGCGCGCCAGCACCTTGTACCGGCCGGTGTGCAGCCGGGCCATGCGAACCGCGTGTTCGACGGCGTCGGCGCCGCCGTTGGTGAAGAACACACGGTTGAGATCACCCGGCGTCCGCTCCGCGATCAGCCGCGCGGCCTCAGAGCGGGCGGAGTTGACATGCGCAGGTGCGACGGTACACAGTTTCGCGGCCTGTTCGGCAATGGCGGCAACGACTTTCGGGTGTTGATGGCCGATGTTGGTGTTGACCATCTGCGACGAGAAGTCCAGCAGTTTTTTGCCGTCGCCGTCCCAGACGTAGGAGCCCTGCGCGGCGAGGACGGTCATCGGTTTCAGCGCCGCCTGCGCCGACCACGAGTGGAAGACGTGGGCGCGGTCGAGTTCGTGTGCGCGGACGCCTTCGGCGATCGCCGCGGCGAGATCCTGCCCGTTGGGTAGCGATTCCTGACCAGTGGACCCTGCCATGGCTATGCCTGTCTGTGCTGGCCGATGATGAGGGAATCCTAGTCCGACCTTTGAAATTCCCGTGCGAGGACGGCCAGGATCTCGACACCCCAGGGCCCGGTCAGGCGTTCTGCGGGAAGCCCAGCTCGATGCCGCCGTGGCTGGGGTCGAGCCAGCGGCTGGTGATCGCCTTCTGACGGGTGAAGAACTGCACACCGTCCATCCCGTGTGCGTGACTGTCACCGAACAGCGACGCCTTCCATCCGCCGAAGCTCTTGTGCCGTAACCGGTCTTGATGTCGGCGGCACGCTCGGCGATCTTGGCGACCAGGTCGTCGGCGATCGGTCATGGTCTTCAGTTGGCAACGCGAGACGTCGGGTCGAGTGCGAGCTTCATGTCAAGCCCCCGAAATAGAGGCGCGGTCGACCATCGTGACCTCGACAGGCAGACCGCTGTTGAGCGATTCGACACCGGCCTCGCACACCGCGGCGGCGGCGTAGCCATCCCAGGCGCCCGGACCGTCTACGTAGTTCTGGGTCTTACCCCCGAGTCGCACGGCGTCGACCCAGCGCTGGAACTCGGCGTCATAGGCCGCACCGAAGCGCTCCCGGAACCCGGGGGCGATCTGCCCACCCCACTGACCGGGCGCGCTCTTGCGCACCAGCCCGACATCGAGTCCGATCATTGCGCTGCCCTTTTCGGCCACCACCTCGGTGCGCACCTCGTATGCCACGCCGGTCGTCACGAACAGTTCGACGTCGACGTGCTTCCCGGAGGCGGTGCGCATGATCGCGATCTGGGGGTCGGCAAGTCCCTGCGGTGCGGCGGGATTCGCCGCCGGCTTGACGATCTGGATGGACGTGATCTCCTCGTCGAACAGGAAGCGAGTGACGTCGACCTCGTGCACAAGCGAGTCGCGCACCACCATGGCACTGTCGAACGACGGCGGGACGGCAGGGTTGCGGTGTGCGCAGTGCAACACGAGGGCACGACCGAGTTCGCCACCGTCGAGCAGTGCCTTCAGTCGGGCGTATTCGTGGTCGAAGCGGCGCATGAAACCCACCTGGATCAACCGCTTGCCGAGTTCGGCCTCGCGCTTCACCACGGCCAGCGAGGTCTCGATGTCCGTGGTCAGCGGCTTCTCGCACATCACCGGCTTGCCGTGTTCCAGGCAGGCCAGCAGTTGCTTCTCATGCGTCGGACCCGGGGTGGCGAGGACGACCGCATCGACGTCCGCATCAGCGATGGCGTCGAGTGGGTCGGCGATGGCGCGGCATCCGGGTATGGTCGCCGCGATCTGCTCGGCCTTCTCGGTGACGTAGTCGTTGACGGCCGAGACCCGGGCTCCCGAGATTCTGGTGCTGAGCCGCACGACGTGATCGGCGCCCATCATGCCGACGCCGAGGACGGCTACACGCAAGTCGGACAAGACTTCTCCTAGCTGAATCGAACGGTGGGAACGCCGCACGAACCCAGATACGACCGGGTGCGCCGGGCGATGGGTAGGGGAGCGTCGACCTCGCAGGGGTACATGTCCTGCTCGACGATCGCGAACACGTCGATGCCGAGCCGCTCGATCTCGCTCAGCAGCGCAGGCATCTCCGGAATACCAAGCGGCGGTTCGATCATCGCGCCGAGCCTCACGGCTTCGCCGAACGGCAGGTCCTCGGCCTCCACTTTCGCGCGGACCTCGGGATCGACCTGCTTGAGGTGCAGGTACCCGATGCGTTCCGGGGCACGTCGGATGATCGCGATGTTGTCGCCGCCGCAGTAACTGATGTGACCGGTGTCCAGGCACAGGTTGACGAACTCGCCGTCCGTGCCGTCGAGGAACCGGTACACGTTCTCCTCGGTGTCCACGTGGCTGTCGGCGTGGGGATGGTATTGCGCACGGACGCCGTACTTCTCGAACATCGCCTTACCGAGCTCGTTCATACCCTCGGTCTTCTTGCGCCACTGTTCGGTCGTGAGGTAACGGTCCTCGAGTTCGGCTCCCGTGGCGGGGTCACGCCACATTTCGGGGATGACGACGACGTGCTTGCCGCCGACCGCTGCCGTCAGCTTGGCGACGTCTTCGACCTGTTTCCACACGGAGTCATATGCGGAAGCCGCAGGAATCCCGTCCCGATGCAGGTGTTCGAACACCGTGCCTGCCGACAACCTGAGGTTGCGCGCGTTCAGCTCGTCCGACAACTGCTTGGGATCGGTCGGCAAGTACCCATACGGACCGAGTTCGATCCACTGGTAGCCCGACGCCGCGACCTCGTCGAGAAAGCGGGTGTATGGGGTCTGGCCCGGATCGTCGGGGAACCACACGCCCCAGGAGTCAGGTGCGGACCCCACCAGGATTTGGCTGGAGATTGTGCTCATTGATGCGTCTCTCAGGAATCGGAAGGGCGGATGAGGGGGCGCTGGATCTTCTTCCAGTCTGAATAGGTCTGGTAGGCGGATTGTGTCGATTCCAGCGTCGATACCTCGGACACTGGAACATCCCACCAGGACTCGCTGTCGGGTGCGCTGATCAGGGGATCGGTCTCGACGTAGATGACCGTCGTGCGTTCACTGGCCTTGGCCACCTTCACGGCGTCGCCGAACTCGGCGGCGGTGGCTGCCTTGACGACGTCGGCCCCGAGGCTGGCGGCATTGGCCGCCAGATCGACCGGCAACTTGGCGCCGTCGAGACGACCGTCCTCGCTGCGGTAGCGGTACGCGGTGCCGAAACGCTGAGAGCCCAATGCTTCCGACAGCGACCCGATCGAGGCGAAGCCGTGGTTCTGCACCAGGACGACGATGACCTTGATGCCCTCCTGTACCGCGGTGACCAGTTCGGTCGCCATCATCAAATAGGAGCCGTCACCGACCATGACGAACACGTCGCGTGTCTCGTCGGCCATTCTGACTCCGAGGCCGCCGGCGACCTCGTAACCCATGCACGAGTAGCCGTACTCGACGTGGTATCCCTTCGGATCCCTTGTCCGCCAGAGCTTGTGCAAATCGCCGGGCATCGAGCCCGCGGCGCAGACCACGACGTCACGTGCGTCGCTGAGGGTGTTCGCCAGCCCGATCACCTGGTTCTGGTTGAGCGCCGCCCCGTCCTCGACCGCGTACGCGGCCGAGACGGTGTCGTCCCACTCCTTGGCGAGCGCCGCGGTGCGGCCCCGGTAGTCGTCGGGCACCCGGTAGTCGCCGAGCACCGTGTCCAGCGCCTCGATCGCCTCGCGGGCGTCGGCCACCACACTGATGCCGCCCTGCTTCACCGAGTCCAGCGACGCCACGTTGACGTTGACGAACCTCACATCCGGGTTGTTGAAGGCGGTCCGCGACGCCGACGTGAAATCGCTGTACCGCGTGCCTATCCCGATCACCACGTCGGCCTCGGTGGCCAGTGCGTTGGCGGCGGTGGTACCCGTCGATCCGATGGCGCCGACACACTGAGCGTGGTCATAGATCAGCGCACCCTTGCCGGCCTGACTCATGCTCACCGGGATGCCGGTCCTCTCACAGAACACAGCCAGCGCCTCGGTGGCGCCCGAGTAGACGACGCCGCCGCCCGCGACGATCAGCGGCCTGCGTGCGATTCGGATGACCTCGGCCGCCCGCGCGATAACCGACTTCTCGGGTAGGGGCCGCGCGATGTGCCACGTGCGTTCGGCGAAAAGCGATTCCGGCCAGTCATGCGCCTCGGCCTGCACGTCCTGGGGAATGGACACCGTCGCCGCACCTGTCTCGACGGGATCGGTCAACACACGCATGGCGCCGAGTAAGGCGGCGGGCAACTGCTCGGGTCGCCACACCCGGTCGAAGTAGCGGGACAGCGGTTTGAACGCGTCGTTGACCGTCACATCTCCGGCGGACGGCGACTCCAACTCCTGGAGCACGGGCGCGCTCACGCGGGTGGCGAATGTGTCGGCGGGCAGCAGCAATACAGGCAGGCGGTTGATCGTCGCCAGCGCGGCGCCGGTGAGCATGTTCGTCGAGCCGGGTCCGACACTTGCGGTGACAGCCCAGGTCTGCAGCCGGTCCTTCTGCCGCGCATAGGCGACGGCGCTGTGCACCATGGCCTGCTCGTTGCGGCCCAGCACGTACTTCAGTCCCGGTTCCGTGCCGTTTTGGGCGGCCTCGACCTCGTCCTGCAGCAGGGCCTGGCCGAGTCCCGCGACGTTCCCGTGTCCGAAGATGCCGAAGGCGCCCGCGAAGAACTTGGTGCGCTCGCCGTCGCGCTCGATGTACTGGTTGGCCAGGAAGCGAATCGTCGCCTGTGCCACGGTGAGTCGGACGGTGCCCTCGGTGTCGGGCGTCTTCTCTGCCCGCTTCGGTGCGGTGGAGACCACGGTCACGCTCCTGTCTCGTAGCCGGTCTTTTGATGAAGTGGAAGGCGGGGGTCGACGGCCTGGTCGGCCCAGGTGCCCCGAAGCC
Organism: uncultured Actinomycetota bacterium; assembly: GCA_963805835.1. GTDB lineage: Bacteria > Actinomycetota > Actinomycetes > Mycobacteriales > Mycobacteriaceae > Mycobacterium. The sequence continues at coordinate 436,732 of CAWDVX010000006.1, forward strand.
AGGCGTGTTCCGGGTCGTCGACGATCTTCCAGGCGCGCTCGGCGCCCGGTCCGGCCATGACGTTGAGGTAGTACATGTAATAACCCGGCGCCGCGACCGATGGTCCGTGGTACCCGTGCGGCACGAGCACCACGTCGCCGGTGCGTACTTCTTCGAGTACCTCGATCGGACGGTCCGGCGTCCCGTACACGCGGTGGTATCCAAAGCCGCGTGATGCTGAGCCTCCTTCTATTGAAGGACCTGGCGAAAACTCGAAGTAGTAGATCTCTTCGAGTTCCGTTTCGGTGGGGGTGGTCTCGTCGTGCTTGTGCGCGGGATAGCTCGACCAGTTGCCGCCGGGCGTGATCACCTCGCATGCGATCAGCGAGTCGGCCTCGAAGACGCCGGCGGTGCCGAAGTTGTGCACCTGGCGGCTGCAGTTGCCGGTGCCGCGCAGTTCGACGGACACATCGGCGGCGGCGACACGTCGGTTCGGGAATGAGCTTTTGGCACGGGCCCCACAGATCGCGAATCGACCCTCGCCCGCGATGACGTACGTTTGATCGGTGCCGATATAGACCATGTCGGACGGACCGTCGAACACCGACGCCCGCGGCGCCAGTTCGAACGTCTCACCATCGGATTCGACCGTCCCCCCGCCGGCCAGCGGCAGAATCATCACTTCGGTACCGCCCGTGGTGAGTTCGGCCCGCGGACTCTCGTCGAGTTCCAGTACCTGCAGCGATGATTCGGTCCATCCAGCGGACTCCGGCGTGATGTCGACCGTGTAGGGCGGCCTGGCGCTGCGGGCGGGGATGTACAGCTTGCTGTGCACTTCTACTTTCCTCCTGTAACTGCGCTCGCACCGGCCCTCACCATCGATACGGCGGTGGCGACGGCGGAGGCGACGTCGTCATCGGGGGGATAGAGCAGCGAGCGTCCGACAATGAGCCCGCGCACCGACGACAGCCCGAGCGCCTTCTCCCAACTCGCGAACGCTTCGTCGGGATCGGCGGGGTCGCCGCCGAGCAGCAGGGTGGGCAGCGTGGTGGAGTCCATCACTCTGTCCATTTCGGGGACTACCGGCAGCTTCATCCAGGTGTACGCCGAGGTCGAGCCAATGCCTTGGCTGATGTGAATGGACTTGATCACCGCATCGGGTGACAGGTCGTTTCGGACCTTCCCTTGGGCCCGAGTCGACATGAATGGCTCGAGCATCGCTATCAGACCGTGTGCGGCCAGTTCGTCCACCGCGCTTGCGCACGCCGCCATGGTCGCGACGGTTCCCGCATCGTCGAGATCGATGCGGCACAACATCTTTCCGCCGTTCATCTTGGCTGCGGCGGTCGACATGGCCGTGGCGGCCGTCATCCTGTCGTCGAGTTCGAACGAGGCGCCGGCCAAGCCGCCGCGGTTGAACGACGAGAACACCACCTTGTCGTCGAGTGCGCCGAGCACCACCAGGTCGTCGAGAATGTCCGAGGTGGCCAGAACGCCGTCGACACCGGGGTCGGCGAGGGCCGCGCGCAGCCGGTCGAGCAGGTCGGTTCGGCTGTTCATCGCGGTCGGACGCATACCGACGCCGAGTGCGCCGCGGGCGGGGTGGTCGGCGGCCACGATCATCAGGCGACCGTTGCCGCGAATGGTCGGCCGTGTCGCCCGGGCGTGCCAGGCCCGGGTGATGGCCCCGGGATCACTGGCGCGAAGCTCGGTGATCGCCGCATAGTCGGTGCAGAGTGCCCTGGATGTTGAACTAGACATTGAACTAGACATTGACAGCCTCCACCGCGGTCCGCTCTGCGAGCTCGGCCACCTCGGCGGCGGTCGGCATCGCGGTCGAGCACTCCAGCCGGGACGCGACGATGGCGCCCGCCGCGTTGGCGTAGCGCAGCGTCTTCTCGAGCGGCCAGCCGTGCAGGAGTCCGTGACACACGCTGCCGCCGAATGCATCGCCGGCTCCGAGCCCGTTCACGACGTCGACCTCATTCGGTGGAACAGTCACCGAGCTGTGCTTGGTCTTGCCGAGGACGCCGCGGGGGCCCTGCTTGACGATCGCCAGCTCGACGCCGAGGTCCAGCAGTGCTTCGGCCGCCTTGCGCGGGTTGGACTCTCCGACGGCGATCTCACACTCCTCGCGGTTGCCGACCGCGACGGTGACGTGGGCCAGCGCACGCTGCACCTGCTCGGTGGCGGCGGCGGGGGAGTCCCAGAACATCGGACGGTAGTCGAGGTCGAGCACCGTCAACGGCGCCCTGTCGCGTGCCTCCCATGCGGCGAAATGCGCACCGCGGCTTGGCTCTTCGGACAGTCCCGTGACGGTCGACCAGTACAGCGCGGCTGACCGCACAGCGTCGGCATCGATATCGTCGGCGCTGATCTGAAGGTCAGGTGCGCTGGGGCGGCGGTAGAAGTACAGCGGGAAGTCGTCGGGTGGGAAGATTTCGCAGAAGGTGACGGGAGTCGGGTACAGGTCGTTGGTCACGACGTAGCGGTTGTCGACACCGAGCCGTGCCAGTTCGGCACTGACGAACTTTCCGAATGGGTCGGCTCCCACGCCGGAGATCAGGGCCGAGCCGTTTCCGAGCCGCGCCGCGGCAACCGCGACGTTGGCGGCGCTGCCGCCGAGGAACTTACCGAAGGTTTCGACGTCCTCCAGACCCACCCCGACCTGGAGGGGGTAAACGTCGACGCCGCAGCGCCCGATGGCGAGGACGTCAGGTGGCTGTGTAGTCGTCAATGGTCGGCTCTCCACGAGTAGGGACGGCTGCCTATGACTGTGCCTGTCGTCACTCCGCCGTGTCAATAGTTTGTCCTGACATTCTATCTTTCGATCATAGGGTGCTAGTATTCGGCTACTCTTTGTCTGGTCCATCACGAGATCGGAGACGACGTGCCCTTGGCAGTGGAGCTCGACAGGTCAAGTCCTGTCCCCCTCTACTATCAGCTCGCTCAGGCGATTGAGGCGGCGATACGCGATGGCGAACTCTCGCCCGGCGACCGCTTTGAGAACGAGCTCGCTCTGGCGAAGCGATTGGCGCTGTCAAGGCCGACGACGAGGCGCGCGATACAGGAATTGGTCGACAAAGGTCTGCTGGTGCGCAAGCGCGGGGTGGGGACGCAGGTCGTGCAGAATCCCGTGCACAGGCGTGTCGAGCTGACAAGTCTTTTCGACGATCTCGCCCGCGCCGGCCAGGAACCCACCACTCAGCTGCTCGACTACCGCGTCGGGCCGCCTGAGGAGGAGGTCGCGCGCGAACTGAGCATTACCGAGGACCGCGACGTCGTGACCATTGAGCGGCTGCGCTGCGCCAATGGCGAACCGCTTGCGGTGATGATCAATCATCTGCCCGTCGAGATCGCGCCAGATGCAGGGGAACTGGAGAAGGTCGGCTTGTATCAGTCGTTGCGGTCGCGCGGCGTGCATATCCGGCTGGCGCGCCAGCGAATCGGAGCGCGTGGCGCAAGTCGGTTGGAGGCGCGTCTTCTTGACGAGAAGTCAGGCGCTCCGCTGTTGACGATGGCCCGGACGGCCTTCGACGACTCGGGGATTGCGGTGGAGTTCGGGACCCACTGCTACCGCGCATCGCGCTACTACTTCGACACCACGTTGGTGGATCGCTGACTTGAGGGGTCGCGCTACCTAGCGCTGAACGCCGCGCGGCACGCCTCCAATGCGGCTGCACTGTCTCCGGACGCCCAACCCTCCATGCCCACGGTGCCGGTGAAGCCGATGTCGCGCAACGCCTTCGCGATGGCCGGGTAATTGATCTCACCGGTCCCTGGCTCACATCGTCCCGGTACGTCGGCCACTTGGATCTCGCCGATCGCATCGCCGCACCGATGGATGAGCTCGATGAGATTCCCTTCGCCGATCTGGGCGTGGTAGAGGTCGAGCATCATCTTGATGTTGGGATGCGCCACACCCTCGACAAACGCCAGCGTGTCCTTCGCGCGGGCCAGCGGGACGCCGGGATGGTCGACGATCGTGTTCAGGTTCTCCACGCAGAACTGCACGCCGGCATCGGCTCCGAGGTCGCCGATGCGCTCCAGGGTGCGCAGTGCCGTCAGCCACATCTCGCCTGTCGCCCGCTGCCGTGGACGCGCTGCGGTGCCGTCGACAAGCTCGGCGGGGTGCAGGTTGAGACGCGAGACTCCCAGCGTTTCAGCGGCTTTGATGGACAGCTGCGCGGTACGGACCACTTCGTGGCAGGTAGCCGGATCGATCAGGTCGCCGTGCAGGTAACCCGTCATCGACGTGAACGTCGCACCGGTGGCCGCGAGCGCTTTCAGGTCCTTGTCGTGCCAGCTCCAGATCTCGACGGCAAAACCCCTGTCGTGGATGCTCTCGTACGCGCTCGATGATCGATAACTCGGTAAAGACCATCTCCGAGGACACGGCCAGTTCAAAGTCCGTCATTTCAAGATCGTCTCCTTCGCTGCGGCGTCACGACCCGCACCCTAACATTTGATATGCAGTCCTAATGTCAGGACAAACTATTGACTTTCTGGTGTGAGCCGTATTACATCGAACTCGAAGGGTGCTGTGTCGCACTCGGTCGACAGCGCGGAGCGCTCGCGCGAAGAGCGGAGGAAAGATGAGGTTTAGACGGCTCGCGGCGGTGGCCGGAGCAAGCGTGCTCGTTGTCGCGATCGCGTCCTGTTCGTCGACCGGCGGAAAGCCAAGCGAGAGCGGTGGCGGTATGGGCGGGGGCACCGTCGATACGCCGCGCGCGACGATCGCGATGATCACCCATGAAGTGCCGGGTGACTCCTTCTGGGATCTGATCCGCAAGGGCGCCGAGACTGCGGCGAAGAAGGACAACATCGAGCTGCGCTATTCGAACGATCCTGAAGCACCCAATCAGGCGAACCTCGTGCAGACCGCGATCGACAGCGGTGTGGATGGCATTGCCTTGACGCTCGCAAAGCCCGACGCATTGCGCGCCGCTATCGCGGCCGCCGAGGCGAAGGGCATTCCCGTCGTCGCGTTCAATGCCGGCGGCGATGCCTGGAAGGAGATGGGCGTCAAGGAGTTCTTCGGCCAGGACGAGTTCATCGCCGGCCAGGCCGCCGGGGACCGGCTCAAGCAGGACGGCGCCAAAAAGGCGTTGTGCGTCATTCAGGAGCAGGGGCACGTCGGACTGGAATCCCGCTGCGCCGGGGTGAAGAGCAACTTCCCGGCAACCGAGAACCTCAACGTCAACGGCAAGGACATGCCGTCGGTCGAATCGACGATCACCGCGAAGCTGCAACAAGACCCGAGCATCGATTACGTGGTGACACTGGGCGCACCGTTTGCGTTAACCGCTGTGCAATCGGCGAAGAACGCGGGCAGCAACGCCAGGATCGGCACCTTCGACACGAACGCTGCGCTCGTCGGCGCGATCCAGGACGGCAGCGTGCAATGGGCCGTCGACCAGCAACCGTTCCTGCAGGGCTATCTGGTCGATCGACTCGTTGTGGCTGTATCTGAACAACGGCAACGTGATCGGCGGCGGCAAGGAGACGCTGACCGGACCGGCGTTCATCGACAAGTCGAACGTGGACGCCGTGGCGGAGTACGCGAAGGGTGGGACCCGCTGATGAGCGCTTGCGCGAAGAAGGAAGTGCACTGATGAGTACCAGTACCGAGGCTCAACGTCGCCGAACGCAAGGCTGTCAACGACGAACGCGTCAAGGAGCGGAACCGTACTACAGCGGATGCTGATCCGTCCCGAGATGGGTGCGCTGATCGGTGCGGTCGTGATCTTCGTCTTCTTCTTCGTCGATGGCTCCGCCGTTCCGGTCGGCCGACTTCACTGGCGACAGTGCTCTACGGCAGCTCGACCATCGGGATCATGGCGTGCGCGCGTCGCCCTGCTGATGATCGGCGGCGAGTTCGACCTGTCGGCGGGCGTGGCGGTGACCACAGGCTCGCTCGCCGCGTCCATGCTGGCCTGCAACTTGCACCTGAACCTTTGGGCCGGTGCCGGATTGGCGCTCATCCTGTCGCTCGCCGTCGGGTTCTTCAACGGCTACATGGTGATGAAGACCAAGATTCCGAGCTTCTTGATCACGCTCGGGCACCTTCTTGATGCTTGACCGGGATCAACCTCGCGGTCACCAAATGGGTTTCGGGGGCAGGTCGCCACGCCCAGCGTCAGCGACATGCAGGGCTGGGACTCCGCCCGTGCCGGTGTTCGCCTCGACGTTCACCATCTTCGGTGTTGAGCGTCCGTGATCACCGTGCTGTGGTGGCTGCTGTTCACCGTCGATCGCGACCTACGTGTTGTTCAAGACCAAGATCGGCAACTGGATCTTCGCCGTCGGCGGCGACGCGGAAAGCGCTCGCGCCGTCGGCGTTCCCGTCACCGAAGGTCAAGATCGGGCTGTTCATGTTCGTCGGGTTCTGCCGCCTGGTTCTCCGGCATGCATCTGCTGTTCTCCTTCAACACGGTGCAGTCCGGCCAGGGCGTCGGCAACGAGTTCATCTACATCATCGCCGCGGTCATCGGCGGCTGCCTGCTCACCGGTGGCTACGGCACCGCGATCGGCGCCGCCATCGGCGCGTTCATCTTCGGCATGACGCAACCAGGGCATCGTCTACGCCGGCTGGGAACCCGACTGGTTCAAGTTCTTCCTGGGCGCGATGCTGCTGTTCGCGGTGATCGCCAACAACGCCTTCCGCAACTACGCCGCGAAGAGGTGACACGATGACCGCAACTGTTGATAAACCCAGTCGAACGAAGCCCCGTCCGGAGGCAAGGTGCCGCTGGTCGAGCTGAAGAACGTCGGCAAGTCCTACGGCAACATCACCGCGCTGAAAGACATCTCGCTGCGGGTGCACGCCGGCGAGGTGACCGGCATCCTCGGTGACAACGGCGCAGGCAAGTCGACGCTGATCAAGATCATCGCCGGGCTGCATCCGCACGACCGAAGGTGAACTGCTCGTCGACGGTAAGCCCGACCGAGCTCGCGTCACCCACAGATGCGCTGGGCAAGGGCATCGCGACCGTGTATCAGAACCTGGCCGTCGTGCCGCTGATGCCGGTGTGGCGCAACTTCTTCCTCGGCTAGGAACTTCGCAAGAAGACCTTCCCGTTCTCGTTGGACGCCAACGCGATGCGGGCCACCACGTTGACCGAACTTGCGAAGATGGGCATCGAACTGCCCGACGTCGACGTGCCGATCGGCTCACTGTCGGGTGGGCAGCGCCAGTGCGTGGCGATCGCGCGCGCCGTGTTCTTCGGTGCGCGGGTGCTGATCCTTGACGAGCCGACGGCCGCGCTCGGCGTCAAGCAGTCGGGTGTGGTGCTGAAGTACATCACGGCGGCAAAAGAGGCCGGTTTCGGTGTGGTGTTCATCACGCATAATCCGCACCATGCGCACCTGGTCGGCGACCACTTTGTGCTGCTCAACCGTGGTCGCCAAAAGCTGGACTGCACGTACGACGACATCACGCTCGAGCACCTCACCCAGGAGATGGCAGGCGGCGACGAGTTGGAGGCGCTGTCGCACGAACTGCGTGGTAAAGACCCATAGCTGCCACCGAAGGGCCCCGCCGGTTCCGGGCTTAACTATCGTTCTACCGCTGTTCACCTGGGCGGCCGCGTCGTGGATGGCCGGCTTCGGAGATTGCCTGCACAATGGTGGAGTGCATATCGAACCCGATCCGAAGCGCCACGCGCGCCTCTGGCGTGACCCGCTGTCTGCGGGATGGCGTGCGCACCGGGGCCTGCTGCTACTGCGGCTTCGCTGGCACGAGCGGCGCACCGAGCCCGCGGGCGACCAACGCGCCTAGCGTTCCGTTCATAAACCTAAGAGCCGCACCGTCTCGGTCCGCATGTCGACTTTGCGCACCTTCCCGGTCACCGTCATCGGGAACTCGTCGACGACGTGTACATACCGAGGAATCTTGTAGTGTGCGAGCTTTCCCGACGCAAAGGCGCGCACGGCGTCGGCGTCCAGCGGCGCGCGGCCCGGCCGCATCCTGATCCACGCGCAGATCTCTTCGCCGTACTTTTCGTCGGGAACACCGATCACCTGTACATCGTCAATGTCGGGGTGGGTGTGCAGAAACTCCTCTACCTCACGCGGATAGACATTCTCACCGCCGCGGATCGCCATGTCCTTGATGCGCCCGATGACCATGCAGTATCCGTCATCACGCATCACCGCCAGGTCGCCGGTGTGCATCCAGCCATCGGCGTCGACGGCCTCATCCGTCCGGTCGTCGTCGTTCCAGTAGCCCAGCATCACCGAGTATCCTCGTGTGCAAAACTCGCCCGGCTCACCACGTTTCACGACCTGGCCGCTGTCGGGATCGACGATCCTGATCTCGACGTGCGGATGTGCCCGTCCCACTGTGGCCGTGCGACGGTCCAGATCATCGTCGATGAGCGTCTGACAAGACACCGGTGAGGTCTCGGTCATGCCGTAGGCGATCGCCACCTCGGACATGTTCAGCTCGTCGACGCAACGCTTCATGAGCTCCATCGGGCAGGTGGCCCCCGCCATGATCCCGGTGCGCAACGAGGACAGATCGCGATCCCCGAGGTCCGGGTGCCCCAGCATCGCAATGAACATCGTCGGTACCCCGTAAAGGGCGGTACAGCGCTCCTTTTCGATGGCCTCCAATGTCGCCGCCGGGTCGAATCCGGCCGCCGGGATCACCATCGTGGCGCCGTGACTGGTGCAGCCCAGATTGCCCATCACCATGCCGAAGCAATGGTAGAACGGCACCGGTATGCACAGCCGCTCCCCGGGGCCGAGATTGATCAGCTCGGTGACGAAGAAACCATTGTTGAGGATATTCCGGTGCGACAGGGTGGCGCCCTTGGGGATCCCGTTGTGCCCGAAGTGTATTGGATATTGATCGGATCGCCGGGCTGCAGGCTCTCCATCCGGTGGCGCAGGGCGGCCGCGGGCACTTGATCGGCGCGATCCCGCAAGCGGCCCCAGTCCGCAGTCCCCAGGAATACGACCTCGGTCACACTCGGGGGTCTCGGAGCGTACTTCGTCGACCATACCGCGGTAGTCGGAGGTCTTGAACGACGTCGCAGACACCAGCATCCGCGTGCCCGACTGACGAAGCACGTAGGCCAACTCGTGGGTGCGGTAGGCGGGATTGATCGCCACCAGGATGGCGCCGATCTTGGCGGTGGCGTATTGAAGAATGGTCCATTCCGGGCAGTTGGGCGCCCAGATGCCGACACGGTCGCCGCGCTCGATATCGCTGGCCATCAAAGCCCTCGCCAGACAGTCGATCTCGTCGTTCAGTCGGCATAAGTCCACCGACGGCCGCCGGCGATGTCGACGAGCGCTTCCAGGTCGGGGTGTGCCGATACGGTGCGCTCGAAGTTCGCGCCGATCGTCTCGTCGAGGAGGGGAGTGTCGGTGGGGCCGGCCGCATAGGACTCCGTGGTCATCGTTGGCTCCTTTACGATGAGTGCTCAAAGGCCCGCGCGGTCGGCGAGCAGGGCCCGGTGGTGTGTGCTGCTGCCGAAGAGCGCCTCGGTAGTCTTGGCCCGGCGGAAGTACAGGTGCAGGTCGTGTTCCCAGGTGAAGGCGATGCCGCCGTGCACCTGGATGGCCGAGCCGGCGCACAGCGCGAAGGTGTCCGCGGCCTGCGCCTTCGCCAGCGGACGCGGCGATCTGCAGTTCCTGGTCGTCTGCGGCGCTCATCGCGGCGAACATCACCGCCGCCCGGGTCGCATCGATCTCGATCATCATGTCGGCGCAGGAGTGCTTGACCGCCTGGAACGAGCCGATCGGCCGGCCGAATTGCCTTCGGGTGCAGGCGTATTCGACGGCCAGCGCCAGACACGCCTCGGCGCCGCCGAGCATCTCGGCGGCCAGCAGCACCCGCGCGACGTCCAGCACCCGCTCGATCTCGTCGGGCGAGCCTGCGGTCAGCGCTTCGGCGCGGAGCCTGCGCCAGCTGCAGCCTGGCGACGGGCCGGGTGATGTCGAACGAGGGCAGCCGTACGACGGTGACGCCGGGAGCGTCGGCCGCCACCACGTGCAGGGTCGACCGCACCGTCGGCCACTGCCGGCACGACGAACAGGTCCGCGACGTGGCCGTGCAGAACGGGAGCGCACTCCCGGTGAGCACGGTGCCGCCGCCGTGCCGGTGCGGCCCGCACCGGTCGCCGCGACGGGTCGGCAGTCGTCGGGGCCGGCCGCCGCGAACGCGCCGATCTGTTCTCCGGTGAGCAGGCCGGGGAGCAGCTCGTTGCGCTGCTCCTCGTCGCCCATGCGCGAGCACCGCCTCGATCGCGAAGTCGTGGCCGCCAGCGGAACCGGGGTCAGCGCCCGGCCGAGCTCGTCGAACACGATGGCGGTCTCGACCAACGTGGCGCCCGCTCCGCCGTACTCCGCGGGACGTGCAGGCCCGGCAGCTCCAGCTCGGTGCACAGCCGCTGCCACAGCCGCTGTCGTGGCCGTGCGCCGGCGACTTCGCGCACCCGCGCGAGCGGGGCGGCGTCGCGCAGAAAGCCGCGCAGCGAGGCGCGGAAGTCGTCTTGTTCGGTGCTGTAGCGGAAATCCATGTCAGCGGCCCATCTCAGCGATGCCCGACGTCGCGGTTCCTTGGGCAGCCCCAGCAGTTGCTCGCCGATCACGTTGCGCTGGATCTGCGAACTGCCCGCATAGATGGTCGCGGCGCGCGCGTAGAGCAGCTCGTCCATCCAGCAGGCGGCCGAGTTCGGCGTGCCCGGCTCCGGGACGATCAGCGCTGCGCCGTTTCCCGGGCCTTCGGGCCGAGCGCTTCGAGCCCGAGGATCTCGACGGCGAGCTCGGTGTAGCGCCGGAAGTACTCGCTCCAGATGACCTTGCTGATCGCGGCTTCGGCGCCGGGCCGCTGCCCGTCAGCAGCAGGTCAGGCCGCGGTAGCCCTGGTATCGCATGATCTGCACCCGCGAATAGCACCACGCCAACCCGTCGCGGATCTGCGGGTCGGTGTGCAGTCCTCGGTCCGTGGCGAGTTCGCGCAGCCGATCCAGATCCCGGCCGAAGTCGATCGCCGCCGTGGTGACCTGCGATCCGCGCTCGAAGCCGAGCAGCGTCATCGCGGTCGACCAGCCGCCGCCGACCCCGCCGACCACGTTGTCGGCCGGGGTGCGCGCATCGGTCAGGAAGACCTCGCTGAACGAGGCGTGCCCGGCCGCGTTGACGATCGGGCCGGACCACGACGCCGGGCTGGTCCATCGGCACCAGCAACAGCGACAGGCCTTTGTGCTTGGGCGCGTCCGGGTCCGTGCGGGCCAGCACGAAGATCCAGTTCGCGCGTCGGACCTGCCGACGTCCAGATCTTCTGCCCGTTGACCACCCACTCGTCGCCGTCGCAGCACCGCCCTGGTCCGCACCGACGCCAGATCCGAGCCCGCCTCGGGCTCGGAGAAGCCCTGGCACCAGCGATCCTCGCCGGACAGAATGCGCGGCAGGAAATGCCTCTTCTGCTCCTGCGGAGCCCAGCGCGATCAGCGTGTTGCCCAGCAGATCGATGCCGAACAGGTCGTTCTCCGCCGCGCTCGGGCGCGCCCGCGCGGGCGAATTCCTCGGCGAGCACCACCTGCTCGATGACGGACAGACCGGCCCCGCCGTACTCCTTCGGCCAGGACACGGCGACCAGGCCGCGGTCCGCCAGGGTCTGGCGCCACCGGTGCGCGAACGCGCTCCGTTCCTCGGGCGGCAGCGCCCCGCCTCCGGACCAGCCCGCCGGCAGGTGTTCGGCCAGAAACGCGCGGATCTGGTCGCGGAACGCTTCGCGCTTCGGGCGGGTACTCGACGTCCACGTGCTGCGCTCCGATCAGGGCCGCCGTTTGGTCGCGGGCAGGATCTCCGGGGCGACGCGCCAGTCGTCGAGCCCGTACTCGACCGTGCCGTACGACAGCGCTCCGCCGGTGACCTCGGCCCAATGCGCGTGATTGAGCTGATGGATCTTGAAGCAGGCGTCCAGCGCCGTGGAGAAACCCATCGCATCGACGGTCTGGTTCACCGATTCCTTGATGAGCAGCGCTGCCACCGTCGGCAACTTGGCGATGCGGCGCGCGAACTCGATGGTGTGATCCGCCAATTCGTCGTTGGGGAAGACCTTGCTCACCATCCCGAGGGCGTGGGCTTCGTCGGCGCCGAGCGAGTCGCCGGTGAGCAGCAGCTCCTTGGCCTTGCGCGGGCCGAACTCCCACGGATGGCCGAAGTACTCCACCCCGCACATGCCGAGCCGGGTTCCGACGACATCGGCGAATACGGTGTCCTCGCGCCGCGACGATGAGATCGCAGCACCACGCCAGCATCAGGCCCGCGGACAGGACCATGCCGTGCACCTCGGCGATGGTGATCTTGCGCAGGTTGCGCCATCGCTTGGTGTTCTCGAAGAAGTAGTGCCACTCCTGCCGGTTGCCGTGACTCCACTCCGCCGTAGCGTTCCGCCGTTGCACTGATAGGTGGGGTGCTGGTCCGGGCCCGGGCGAGCGTTCGCGGACGTCGTCGGAGGAGCCGAGGTCGTGCCCCGCGGAGAACGACGGGCCCGCGCCGCGCAGGATCACCACGCGGACCGCGTCGTCCGCTTCGGCGAGTTCGAACGCCGAGCCCAGCTCGACGAGCATCCCGCGGTTCTGCGCGTTGCGCTGCTTCGGGCGATCGAGCGTGATGACGGCGATCCGGCCGTCGTCGATGACCTCGTAGCCGATGTAGTCGAAATCCTGCACGGATGGCTCCCTTCCAGGAGTGGACTAGGCCGCACGGCGTGCTTCGATCCGCGGGTGGATGACCTGCGCGAGATTACGCGGCAGTAGCGACCAATATGTCCATAGCCAATACGCGTCATCGAAAACTCATGTCAGGTAAACAGCCAAGAAAACTGCATCTTGCGTTCGATGATGTATCTTGCTAGTACTGTGTTGTACATCGCAGTCGGCGATATCACGGAGTGCCCGGGCAGGCTCGTCCTCGCGGATGTGATCGAGCGCGGCCACGACTGAGAAGGGTTGAAGATGGAGATCGGAATTTTCCTCATGCCGGCGCATCCGCCGGAGCGCAGCCTGTACGACGCGACCCAGTGGGACCTCGACATCATCGAGCTCGCCGACCAACTGGGCTACGTCGAGGCGTGGGTCGGCGAGCACTTCACCGTGCCGTGGGAGCCGATCTGCGCGCCCGACCTGCTGTTGGCGCAGGCGCTGCTGCGCACGAAGTCGATCAAGCTCGCACCCGGCGCGCACCTGCTGCCCTACCACCACCCGGTCGAACTGGCCCACCGCGTGGCCTACTTCGACCACCTCGCCCAGGGCCGCTTCATGCTCGGCGTCGGTGCCAGCGGTATCCCGGGCGACTGGGCGCTGTTCGACGTCGACGGCCAGAACGGTGAGCACCGCGAGATGACCCGCGAAGCGCTCGAGATCATGCTGCGCGTCTGGACCGAGGACGGGCCGTGGGAGCATCGCGGAAAGTACTGGAACGCCAACGGGATTGCGCCGATGTTCGAGGGCCTGATGACGCCGTCACATCAAGCCCTTCCAGACGCCGCACCCGCCGATCGGCGTCACCGGCTTCAGCGCGGGCTCCGAAACGCTCAAGCTCGCCGGCGAACGCGGCTACCTACCCGATGAGCCTGGACCTCAACACCGACTACGTCGCCACGCACTGGGACGCGGTGCTCGAAGGCGCCGCGCGCAGCGGGCGCACGCCCGATCGCCGCGACTGGCGACTGGTGCGCGAGGTCGTCGTGGCCGAAACCGACGAACAGGCGTTCCGCTACGCCGTCGACGGCATGCATGGGGCGCAACATGCGCGAGTACGTCCTGCCGACCTTCCGGATGTTCGGCATGACCAAGTTCTACAAGCACAACCCCTCGGTGCCCGACGCCGACGTGACGCCGGAGTACCTCGCCGAGAACACCTTCGTGGTCGGGTCGGTCGAGACGGTGGTGGACAAGCTGGAGGCCACCTACGACCAGGTCGGCGGATTCGGGCATCTGCTGATCCTCGGCTTCGACTACAGCGACAACCCCGGTCCGTGGAAGGAATCGATGCGGCTGCTGGCCGAGGAGGTCATGCCCAGGCTCAACGCGCGCATCGCCAAGAAGCCGGCAACCGCGATCGTCTAACCGACTGACAGGAAGGGGCAGCTGGCGTGGAGGCTCGTCAGATCACCGTCCGATATTCGGACGGAACGCAGCAAGACGATGCCGGTGCAGCCGGACCAGTCGATCCTGGAGGCGGCGGAGGAACACGGCGTCGCCATCGTCAACGAATGCCAAAGCGGGATCTGCGGCACCTGCGTCGCCACCTGCGCCTCCGGCGACTACGAGATGGGACGCACCGAAGGGCTGTCCGATGTGGAGCGGGCGGCGCGAAAGATACTGACGTGCCAGACCTTCGCCGAGTCGGATTGCCGTGATCGACCTGCAGTACCCGGCCGACGACAACGCGGCGCGGCTGGTCACCGGGCACGGCGTGGTGACCGGCGTCGAACGGTGTCGCCGACCACCGCCATTCTGCGCGTGGATGTCTCGGGCATGGCCGACTCGATCGTCTACAAGGCCGGCCAGTTCGCCCAGTTGCAGGTGCCCGGCACCGACGCGTGGCGCAACTACTCCTACGCGCATCCCGCCGACGGCCGCGACGAACTGGAGTTCATCATCCGGCTGCTGCCCGACGGCGTGATGTCGAACTATCTGCGCGACCGGGCGCAAGCCGGGTGACCGAATCGCGCTGCGGTGCAGCAAGGGCGGCTTCTACCTGCGCCCCGTCGTGCGGCCGGTGATCCTGGTGGCCGGCGGCACCGGGCTGTCGGCGATCCTGGCGATGGCCCAGAGCCTCGACGCCGACATCGGCGCAGCCGGTCCACCTGCTGTACGGGGTGACCACCGCCGAGGACCTGTGCAAGCTCGACGAACTCGAGGCGCTCACGCAGCGCGTCCCGGGCTTGAGGTGCACATCATCGTGTCGCAGCCCGGACGCGGACTGGGACGGGCCGGTCGGGCTCGTCACCGACCTGCTGGACGAGCGGATGCTGGACGGCGGCGACGCCGACGTCTACCTGTGCGGCCCGGCCGCGATGGTCGAAGCCACCCGAAACTGGCTGGACAACAACGGTATCCACCGCATCGGCCTGTACTACGAGAAGTTCGTGCCCAGTGGGGCGGCGCGCCGGCGCACGCCCGCCGCGGCTGGACTACGCCGAGCTCGATCTGGCCGAGTGCGCCGCCGCGGCCGCGGTACCGCGGTGGTCATCGGCGGCAGCATCGCGGGAATCGCCGCGGCCAAGGTGCTGCAGCGAGTCGTTCGAGCAGGTCATCGTGCTCGAGAAGGACGGCCGGCACTCTCGCCGGGAGGGCAGGCCGGGTGCGGCGCAGGGCTGGCATCTGCATCACCTGCTCACCGCGGGACAGATCGAGCTGGAGCGCATCTTCCCCGGCATCGTCGACGACATGGTGCGCGAGGGCGCGTTCAAGGTCGACATGGCCGCCCAATACCGCATCCGGCTGGGCGGCACCTGGAAGAAGCCCGGCACCAGCGACATCCAGATCGTCTGCGCCGGACGTCCGCTGCTCGAATGGTGCGTGCGGCGCCGGCTGGACGACGAACCGCGGATCAGCTTCCGCTACGAGTCCGAGGTCGCCGACCTCGTCTACGACCGCGACAGCAACACCGTCATCGGCGTCGCCGTGGACCGCGACGGCGAACTGGAGGTGGTGCCCGCCGAGTTCGTCGTGGACGCCTCGGGCAAGAACACCCGCATCCCGGAGTTCCTGGACCGCATCGGCATCGGGGCCCCCGAGGTCGAGCAGGACATCATCAACTGCTTCTACTCCACGATGCAGCACCGGGTGCCGCCGGAGCGGCAGTGGCAGGACAAGGTGATGGTGATCTGCTACGCGTACCGGCCCTACGAGGACACCTACGCCGCGCAGTACTACACCGACAGCTCACGCACCATCCTGTCCACCTCGCTGGTGGCCTACAACTGCTACTCGCCGCCGCGCACCGCGCAGGAGTTCCGCGAGTTCGCCGATCTCATGCCGTCGCCGGTGGTCGGGGAGAACATCGACGGGCTGGAGCCGGCCTCGCCGATCTACAACTTCCGCTATCCCAACATGCTGCGGCTGCGCTACGAGAAGAAGCGCAACCTGCCGCGCGCCCTGCTGGCCGTCGGCGATGCCTACACCAGCGCCGACCCGGTGTCCGGGCTGGGTATGACGCTGGCGCTCAAGGAAGTTCGCGAGATGCAGCTGCTGCTGGCGAAGTACGGTGCCGGGACACCCGGATCTGCCGCGCCGCTACTACCGCAAGATCAGCCAAGATGGCCGACACGGCCTGGTTCGTGATCCGCGAGCAGAACCTGCGCTTCGACTGGATCAAGGACGTGGACGACAAGCGCCCGTTCTATTTCGGCGCGCTCACCTGGTACATGGACCGCGTCATGGAGTTGGTCCACGACGATCTGGACACCTATCGCGAGTTCCTGGCGGTCGTTCACCTGGTCAAGCCGCCGTGCGGCCCTGATGACGCCGAAGGTCGCCGGGCGGGTGCTCGGCAAGTGGGCGCGCACCAGATTGTCGGGGCAGAAGACGCTGATCGCCCGCAACTACGAGAACCGCACCGTGCCCGCCGCCGACCACCTGGTCCAAACCGAGGAAATGCCGGTCGGTTTGGCGGGCATCCCACACACTGAACAGCAAGGAGAGAGGCGACCAAGATGCCGCAGATTCATCGGATGCTGAACTGCCGGGGCACCCGGATCCACGCCGTCGAGGAGGGCGAGGGGCCGCTGGTGGTGCTGGTCCACGGGTTTCCGGAGTCGTGGTACTCCTGGCGGCACCAGATTCCCGCGCTGGCCGCGGCGGGCTACCGCGTGGTGGCCATCGACCAGCGCGGCTACGGGCGCTCGTCGAAGTACCGGGTGCAATCGGCCTACCGCATCAAGGAATTGGTCGGCGACATCCTCGGCGTCATCGACGCCTACGGCGAGAAGCAGGCGGTCGTGGTCGGTCACGACTGGGGCGCGCCGGTCGCCTGGACCTTCGCCTGGCTGCATCCCGGACCGATGCGCGGGCGTGGTCGGGATCAGCGTGTCCGTTCGCCGGCCGCGGGGTGATCGGCCTGCCGGGCAGCCCGTTCGGTGAGCGCCGCCCGAACGACTATCACCTGGAAATCGCCGGGCCGGGCAAGGTCTGGTACCAGGACTACTTCTCCGCGCAGGACGGCATCATCGCCGAGATCGAGGAGGATCTGCGCGGCTGGCTGCTGGGCCTCACCTACACGGTGTCCGGCGACGGCATGATCGCGGCGACCCAGGCCGCCGAGGCGGCGGGCGTCGACCTGGCAGCCATGGACCCGATCGACGTGATCCGTGCGGGCCCGCTGTGCATGGCCGAGGGGGCGCGGCTCAAGGACGCCTTCGTCTATCCGGAGACGATGCCGGACTGGTTCACCGAGGCGGATCTCGATTTCTACACAGGCGAATTCGAGCGCTCCGGGCTTCGGCGGGCCGCTGAGCTTCTACCACAACATCGACAACGACTGGCATGACCTGGCCGATCAGGCCGGCAAGCCGCTGACCCCGCCCGCGGTGTTCATCGGCGGGCAGTACGACGTCGGCACCACATGGGGAGCCGAGGCCATCGAACGCGCCGACGAGGTGATGCCGAACTACTGCGGCACCCATATGGTCGACGGCGTCGGGCACTGGATCCAGCAGGAGGAGCCGAAGGAGACCAACCGGCTGCTGCTCGATTTCCTGCACGGGCTTCGTTAGCGCCCCGATCCTGATGGCGCTGAAATGAGAACCACCGATGTGCGGGTGCGGCGCGCGATCACCGCGGTCGCGGCGGGCCGCCCGGTCGTCGTCACCGACGACACGACGCGAGGCGAACAGGGCTATGTGGTATTCGCCGCCGAGGCCGCGACCCCCGGACTGCTCGCCTTCACCGTCCGGCATACCTCGGGCTACGTCCGCGTCGCCCTGCCGGGTTCCGAGTGTGAGCGGCTGAACCTGCCGCCCATGTGTCACCGCGACGGTGATGGTTCAGAGTGCTGCTGACCGGGTGGCGGTCGACTGGTGCGGCGCGGCACCGGAATCTCGGCGACCGACCGCGCCAGGACCATCGCGGCGCTCGCCGCGGCGACGTCTGACGCGTCCGACTTCCGGCGGCCCGGTCACGTGGTCCCGGTGCGGGCCGGCGACGGCGGGGTGCTCGGACGGCCGGGACCCGCGGAGGCGGCGGTCGATCTGGCCCGCCTCGCGGGCCGGCGTGCGGCGGGGGCGTTGTGCGAGATCGTCTCCCGCGAGCACCCCGCTGCGATGGCCCGCGGCGCCGAGTTGGTCGAGTTCGCGACCGGAACACGGGCTGAGCATCGTCTCGATCGCCGAGCTCGTGGCGTATCGGCGGCGTACCGAGCCGCAGGTTGTCCGGTCGGCAGAGACGGTCATTGCCCACCGAGGCGGGCGGATCCCGCGCCATCGGCTTCCGCGATGTGCACGGCTGCGGCGGCGAGCATCTGGCCATGATCATCGGTGACGCCGGCGCCGATGTGCCGATTCGCTTGCACGTCCACGTCGAGTGCCTCACCGGGGACGTGTTCGGCTCGACGGCGTGCCGGTGCGGCGGGGAACTGGACAGCGCGCTGACGACGATGACGGCGCAGGGGCAGCGGCATGATCGTCTACCTGCGCCCGCCGGGGCCGGTGCGCGCCTGCGGCCTGTTCGACAAGGCGGATGCCGTGCCGCGGAATCGGTATCGCAGACCGTCGGCATGGATCCTGCGCGATCTCGGTGTGTACACGGTCAGGCTCTCCGACGACGCGCCCGGGTTCGGCCTGGTGATGTTCGGGGCGATTCGCGAGCACGGTCTGCGCGTCGCGGGTGAAGTCTCGGTTGGCGGTCGCAGGGTGAGCAACGTTATGCGCATACATGGCGAGGTGACTCGATGACGCATCCAGACCTGGCCGGCAAGGCCGCGATCGTGACCGGTGCGGGCGCAGGCATCGGCCTGGCGATCGCGCTGCGACTCGCAGACGAGGGCTGCAGTGTGCTGTGCGCGGACATCGACGGTGATGCTGCCGAGGCCGCCGCGTCGAAGATCGGCGGCGGCGCGATCGGCCACGGGTCGACGTCGAGCGACGAAGCGCAGGTGATCGGCATGGTCGAGGCCTGTGTCGACGCGTTCGGCGGGGTCGACAAGCTGGTCGCCAACGCGGGCGTCGTTCATTTCGCCCCGCTCACCGAGACGACCGTCGACGACTTCGATCGGGTCATCAGGATCAACCTGCGCGGCGCGTGGCTGTGCACCAAACACGCCGCGCCTGCGATGGTCGATCGGGGCGGCGGCGCCATCGTCAACATGTCATCGCTGGCGGGCCAGATCGCGGCCGCCGGCTCCGCCGCCTACGGCATGTCCAAGGCCGGGGATCATCCACCTCAGCCGCGTCACCGCCGCCGAATTGCGCTCGGGCAACGTGCGTTCCAACGCGGTGCTGCCCGCCTTCGTCGACACACCGATGCAGCAGACCGCGATGACGATGTTCGACCAGGCGCTCGGCGAGGGCGGGGCGAACACGATGATCGAACGCCTGCAGGGCCGCATGGCCGGACCGGAGGAGATCGCCGGCGTCGTCGCGTTCCTGCTATCGGATGACGCCTCGATGGTCAACGGAACCGCTCAGCTCGCCGACGGCGGAACACGGTCTCGCGCTGTGGTGAGCTCTGGCTGGTCACGAATGGACAGCGCGATGGCGGTGATCTCATCCGCCGACGCCGGCGTAGCGCGTGAGGTGCCAGGTCCGCGCGGCATCGTCGATGAAGCTGATCGCAGCCGCGACGAGCAGTCGCGCCTGGGCGACGGTGGTCTGCGGGAACCAGATTGCGAATGAGGTCGATCCACACCCCCTCGCGGTCGGCCTGGTTTCTCGTGTAGCCGTCGCGGACTTCGCTGGATGCATGCGACAGCTCGGTGATCGACACGGAAACGAGGTCGGGATCGTCCAGGCTGATGCCGAACCCGGCCGTCGACGAGTGCGCGCAGGCATTGCGCCGGCTTCGTGATCGGCGCGCAAGTGCGCGAATGCTCTCGAGGTTCCACCACTCGTCGAGACGGCGGATGAGCGCATCGAGGATCGCCTGCTTGGACGAGAACGTGCGGTAAAGACCCGGCCCCGCAATCCCCGCTCCCTTCCCGATCTCGCTCGTGCTGACGGCCGGGTAGCCCTGGGCGCGGAACAGGCGTGCGCCGGTGGCGAGCAAGGTCTCGTGCCGAGAGAACAGCGCACGCTTTGTCGTTCGGTGCCGCGTCGAGCGGTTCCAAGGCGCGAACCGGCGGGGTCCGTGCCGCCGCCATGCACGCCCGGTACAGGAGCTCGGCGCAGTTCGTCTCCCGGCAGGGTCAGGTTGTGCCGGCCCAGGCTGGTGAAGCGTGCTGGCCACCGCCCAGGCGCGAAGCTCCGTGTGCGCAGGGCTCAGATCACCGGCATCTCCAGCCGGACGCCTTCGTACATGCCCGCGACGATCGCGTTGATGCGCCTGCGCACCTCGGCTCGCTCGACATCGTCGAGGTAGCGGGCCTCGCGCTGCCACAGCACCGTCAGCGACCGAGACGCGACGGCTGCGGCGGTCAGGTCTCCTAACTCGACGCTCAGCGGCCCGGGCTGTCGACGGTGCCTCGCCCTGGGAGACGAGACGGGCGCTCTGGTACTGCTCCTGGCCGGTGCGAATGGCTGCCGCGAGCAAGGCCTGCTTGTTGTCGTAGTGGCGATACAACGCTCGTGCGGTGACGCCGGCCGCCTCGGCGATGTCCTCCAGCTTCACCGAATGGAAGCCGCGATCGATGAACAGTCGAACGGCCTGCTCGAGGATCTGATTCTTGCGGTCCTTCGGCCTGCGCTTGACGGCTGGGACGGCGGGATCCACCGCGAGCGGCCCCCCTTCCTGCTTGCTCGAACCACCAAACCCTGCCAGATGCGTGCGTGCGTTGCGGCGGATGCGATGTGCGGCGGCGGCGCGGAGGCTTTGCGGGCCAGTCTCCGGACTCTGTCGGGCTTACAGCTTGAACCCGCTCTGGCGTTCGAAGTCCGCGAGATCGAAATAGTCGGTGAAGCGCGCGATTTCGCCATTCCTGACGACGAAGACGCCGGTGACGGGGAGCACGACCTTTGTGCCGTCGTTCATGGTGAAGTAGTCGATGCGCTCGGCGAGTACCAGGCCCGGTTCGGCCGCCAGGGTGATGACATCGAGCTTGGCTTCTGCGAACGCGTCGAGGAACGCCGCAAAGATCGCGCGGATGCCGGCGATGCCCTCGATCGGCGCGACCGGCATGTTGTGGTAGATCGCGTCGTCGGCGAACGCTCCACAGATGGTCTCGAGGTCGCGGCCCTCCCAGGAGCCGAGAAAGTCGCGGACGAGCTTCTCGCTGGCCTGCTTGGAGTCGGTCATCGGCGATTCCTCCTCGGGTGTCACTTCGCGAGGCGGCTCCATCGTCCACCACGTGAGATCCGCGCTCAGTACTATCAAGATACATTATCGAGCACAAGTAGCAGTTTTCATCGCACTTTGTCTGATAGATGTTATCAAGAATGCGTATCGACTGTGGACATATCTCGCCCGGCACGCGTACCCTCTCGGATGTCACCGCCCCACTTCGACCTGTTCGGATGGCCCATATGAGCAGCTGCCACTCGTCGCCGCGGCGTCGAACCCACGCAGAGGCCGCCATTCGTTGCCACGGCGCCCTCGCGACCTTCCCAGCAAACCCTAGAAGGGCCCTTTCGTAGTGGTCTATGCCTCGTACGGGGGAGACTTATACCTCTTTTTGGAAGCAGCAACCGGGCCGCAGAGATCGATAGCGTTCCGCCTATGCCCTCGATCGCTGACGATTTCCCGCAAACGCGGAGGGTAGAGGTGGCCGACGCCTCGGTCGGGTGTTGGCAGGATTGCCGCATCTCGGCAACCGCGCGGTTGGCGCCACCATGGTGATCGCGCAAACGGCGACCAAGCCCGTCCGGGCGGTCGGTGGCTTCTTCGCGATGTCGATGGACACCGTTGTGTTGATGTTTCGGCCGCCGTTCGCGTGGCGTGAGTACCTAGCCCAGTGCTGGTTCGTGGCGCGGGTGTCGACGCTGCCCGCGGTGTTGATGACGATCCCATGGGCGGTGATTTCGGGGTTTCTATTCAATGTCTTGTTGGCCGATATCGGTGCCGCGGATTTTTCCGGCACCGGTGCTGCGATCTTCACGGTGTCGCAGAGCGGTCCGATCGTGACGGTGTTGGTGGTGGCGGGCGCGGGTGCGACGGCGATGTGTGCCGATCTGGGTGCGCGGACTATTCGTGAGGAACTCGATGCGCTGCGGGTGATGGGCATCAATCCCATTCAGGCACTGGTGGTTCCGCGCGTGCTCGCGGCGACCACGGTATCGCTGGCGCTGAGCTCGGTGGTGATCATGACGGGCCTCGTCGGTGCATTTTTGTGTTCGGTGTTTCTCATGGACGTTTCGGCGGGTGCGTGGGTGGCGGGCCTGACCACGCTGACTCACATCGCCGATGTCGTCATCTCGATGATCAAGGCGACGCTGTTCGGGTTGACGGCGGGGTTGATCGCCTGCTACCAGGGCATTTCGGTGGGTGGCGGTCCGGCCGGTGTGGGCAGGGCGGTGAACGAAACGGTGGTGTTCGCCTTCATCGTGTTGTTTTTGACCAACATCATCGTCACCGCCGTCGGTGTCCCGTTCATGGTGTCCTGAGGTGAACTCGTGACGTTGAGTGTTCCGAGCCGGCTTCATCCGCGGCTGCAGCGGATGAGGAATGCCGTGGCGGGCGGGTGGAATCAGATTGGTTCGCAGACGCGGTTTTATGCCACCACGTTGGCCGGGATTCCCGATGCCGTGGTCAATTACCGCAGCGAGTTGTTGCGGGTGGTCGCCCAGATGGGGTTGGGCAGCGGAGCTTTGGCGGTGATCGGCGGAACGGTGGTCATCGTGGCGTTCTTGACGATGACCACCGGCGCAATTGTGGCGGTGCAGGGCTACAACCAGTTGTCGTCGGTGGGTGTGGAGGCCTTAACGGGGTTCGCGTCGGCGTTTTTCAATACCCGCGAAATCCAGCCGGGAACGGTGATGGTGGCGCTGGCGGCCACCGTCGGTGCCGGTAGCACCGCTCAGCTGGGGGCGATGCGGATCAATGAGGAGATCGATGCGCTCGAGGCCATCGGTATCCGCACCGTGAGCTACCTGGCGTCCACCCGGGTGCTGGCCGGGGTGATCGTGGCGGTTCCGTTGTTTTGCACCGGGTTGATGACCGCATATTGGGCCGCGCGTATCGGCACCACCGCCGTTTATGGCCAGGGGTCGGGTGTCTATGACCACTACTTCTACACGTATCTGAGTCCAACCGACGTGCTGTGGTCGTTGGCCGAGGTGGCCGCGGTCGCTCTGATGATCATGTTGTTGTGCACCTACTACGGCTATACCGCCCGTGGTGGGCCGGCGGGGGTGGGTGAGGCCGTGGGTCGGGCCGTGCGTGCCTCGATGGTCATCGCGTCCATCTTGATCGTGATCATGACGCTGGCCATTTATGGCCAGTCCGGCGACTTCCATTTGGCTGGTTAGTGGCATGAAGCGCAGGGCAGGCACACACCGCATCGCCAGTGGGTGGTGGACGCTGATCTTGTTGTCGGCGATCGTCGTGTTCTTGGTCGTGGCCGCGGTGTCGTTTCGGGACACGTTCAGGTCGTATGTGCCGGTGACGCTCACCTCGGAGCGGGCCGGGTTGGTGATGGAGACCGATGCCGATGTCATGCTGCGTGGTGTGCGGGTCGGCCGGGTCGGCCAGATCGGTGGTGGGCCGGACAGTGCCAGTCTGAGCCTGGAGATCGACTCGGATCAGATCCGCTACATCCCGGCCAATGTGGGGGCACAGATCAGTGCTACCACCGCGTTCGGCACGAAGTTCGTTGAGCTGGTGGTCCCGTCGGATCCGAGTCCTAAGCGGCTGGCCGCCGGCGCTGTGCTGCATTCGAAGAATGTCAGCACCGAGATCAACACGGTGTTCGAAAACGTTGTCGAGCTGCTCAAGCTGGTTGATCCGCTGAAGCTGAACGCGGTGCTGACCGCGGTGGCCGACGGCGTGCGCGGACAGGGCCAGCGGATGGGTCAAGCCGCCACCGATCTCAATGAGGTCTTGTTGGCCCTTAATGCGCGCGCCGACACCATGGGGGCGAACTGGCGTTCGCTGAAAAACTTCACCGACACCTATGACGTCGCGGCCCGCGACATCGTTTCCATTCTGGATGCGGTGAGCACCACCAGCACCACGATCACCGAGCACGCGGCCGCGCTGGATGGGTTGCTGCTGAACGTGATCGGTTTGTCGAGCGCGGGTACGAACCTGCTTGCCACGAGCAAGGACGATCTCGTCGATGCGGTTAACACCCTCGAGCCGACGACGAACCTGCTGCTGCAGCACAATCCGGTGTACACGTGCTTTCTGAAGGGCGCCACCTGGTATCTGGACAACGGCGGCTACGCGGCGTGGGGTGGTGACGGGCGCACTCTTCAACTCGACGTGGCCTTGTTGCTGGGTAACGATCCCTACGCCTACCCGAACAATCTGCCGATCGTTGCTGCCAAGGGTGGACCCGGGGGAGCGCCGGGGTGTGGGTCGCTACCGGAGGCGCCCAAGAACTTCCCGGTGCGGCAGCTGATCACCAACACGGGGTGGGGGACCGGTGTGGACATCCGGCCAAACCCCGGTATCGGGCATCCCTGCTGGGCGGACTACTTGCCGGTGACGCGCGCGGTGCCGGAGCCACCCAGCATTCGCCAGTGCCTTCCCGGCCCGGCGATCGGGCCGGTTCCCTACCCGGGAGCCCCGCCCTATGGCGCACCGCTGTACGGGCCGGGCGGGGTGCCGTTGTGGCCGGGGGTGCCCCCGGCAGCTCCGGGACCGGGCCCGGCGCAGCTCGACCACAACGGGCAGGCCCCGCCGTGATCGCGATTGTCCGCCCCATCGTCGCTGTGACCGTCGACGAACCGCACCAGCAGGAGGTAACCCGTGGCTGACCTCAGGGGCATCATTTGGCGCCTGGGCATCTTCCTGGCTGTATGCGCGTTCGTCGCCTTCCTGACGCTGGCGATCTTCGGGCAGTTTCGCTTCGGCGCGGGCAACAGCTACTACGCCGAGTTCACCAACGTCTCCAATCTGAGGAACGGCACGATAGTGCGGATCGCGGGGGTGGAGGTCGGCAAGGTCGAAAACATCTCCATCAATCCTGATGCGACGGTGCGGGTGGAGTTTTTCGCCGACAAGTCGGTTGTGCTCACCCAGGGCAGCCGCGCGGTGATCCGCTATGACAACTTGTTCGGTGATCGCTATCTGGCGCTGGAGGAAGGCACCGGCGGACTCAAGACACTGAGTCCCGGACAGACCATTCCGCTGACTCACACCCAGCCCGCGCTGGATCTGGATGCGGTGATCGGTGGTTTCAAGCCGCTGTTTCGGGCGCTGAACCCGCAGCAGGTCAACGACTTGACCCAGCAGTTGATCGAGGCGTTCGAGGGGCAGGGGCCCGCGATTGGGTCCTTCCTGCAGCAGGCCGCGGTGGTGACCAATACGTTGGCCGACCGTGACGTGTTGATCGGGCAGGTCATCGACAACCTCAATGTGGTGCTGGGGTCGTTGGGCGGACAGAGCGACCGGTTGGACAAGGCCGTGACCTCGCTTTCTGAGCTGATCGGCAAGCTGGCCGAACGCAGGACCGATATCTCCGACGCGGTGGCCTATACCAACGCCGCGACCGGTTCGCTCGCCGACTTGTTGGCGCAGGCCCGGGCGCCGTTCCAAAAGGTGGTCGCCGAGACCGACCGGGTGGCCGGGATCGCCGTGGCTGACCACGAATACCTCGACAAGCTGCTCAACACGTTGCCGGATCGGTACCAGGCACTGGTGCGGCAGGGGATGTACGGCGATTACTTCAGCTTCTATTTGTGCGATGTGGTGCTCAAGCTCAACGGGAAGGGCGGCCAGCCGGTGTATGTCAAGGTGGCCGGCCAGAGCACCGGGCGGTGCGCACCGAAGTGAAGTCCTTCGCAGAACGCAGCCCCTTGGTTATCGGCGCCGTTGGCATCGTGACAGTGACCGTCATGGTGCTGGCCGCGCTGCAGTACCAGAACCTGCCCTTCCTCAACTCGGATAGGGAGTACTCGGCCTATTTCGTCGACGCCGGCGGGTTGAATACGGGTGCGGGCGTAGAAGTCTCGGGCTTTGTGGTGGGCAACGTCTCGGCCATCGAACTCGACGAGACCGGTGTCCTGGTCACGTTCAAGATCGGTGAGGACGTTCGCCTGGGCGATCGCACCGAGGCCGCGATCAAGACCAAGAGCCTGCTGGGCGCCAAGATCATGGACGTGACACCGCGCGGGAGCGGGCAGCTCGATGGTGTCATTCCGCTGGATCGCACGGTCTCGCCGTATCAACTCCCCGATGCGCTGGGGGATTTGGCCACCACGATCAGCGGCCTGAACACCGGCCAGCTGTCGGACTCGTTGGCCATCTTGGCCCAGACTTTTTCGGCCACCCCGCCAGATCTCAAAGATGCGGTGGCAGGAGTGGCGCGGTTTGCCCAAACACTCGACACTCGCGATGCGCAACTGCGCACATTGCTGGACAACGCGGCCCAAGCGACGGGGGTGCTGGCCAAACGCACCGACAAGATCGTGAGTCTGGTGCACGACACCAATGCGCTCCTGGCGGCGCTGCGGACCCAAAGCGCGGCGTTGGACCAGATCTGGGCAAACATCTCGACGGTGTCGCGGCAGCTGGGGGCGTTTATCGCCGAGAACCGCCAGCAGCTGCGGCCGGCACTGGACAAGCTCAACGGAGTACTGGCGATCGTCGACGACCGCAAGGAGCGCGTGCAGCAGGCCATCAAACTGATCAACACCTATGTCATGTCCCTTGGTGAATCGCTTTCCTCCGGCCCGTTCTTCAAAGCCTATGTGGTCAACCTTTTCCCGGGTCAGTTCGTGCAACCGTTCGTCGACGCGGCGTTTTCGGATCTGGGATTGGATCCGGCGACCTTGCTGCCCTCACAGCTGACCGATCCCCCGACCGGCCAGCCGGGGACCCCAGCGTTGCCGGTGCCCTACCCGCGCACCGGCCAGGGCGGGGAACCGAGGCTGCAGCTGCCCGACGCGATCACCGGCAAACCCGGCGATCAGGCGTGCGGGCCGCAGGGCATCGCGTTGCCTGGCCCCGGCTGTTACCCGTACCGCCAGCCGCCGCCGGCACCGCCCGCCGGTGGTCCGCCGCCGGGCCCGCCCGCGCCGGCCCCACCCGAGCTGGCCTCTACGCCCGAGCCGACCCCGGGCTCGGTATTCGTGCCGGCACCCGGTGAGGCGCCGGCATCCGAGCAGCCCGGAGGCCAATCATGATCAGGCGGCTGTCGAACCCGCGCGCGGTGGTGGCCAGCGTGCTGGTCGTCTTGTTGGTTGCGGGCCTGTTCGTCGCGGTCCGCATGCCCGCACAGACCGCCCGAACGACGGTGGTGGCCTACTTCGAGAACAGCACCGGGGTGTTCGCCGGGGACCACGTGCTCATTCGAGGCGTGCCGGTCGGCACGATCGAAGCGATCGAACCCCAGCCCGAGCGGGCCAAGATCACGTTCTGGTTCGACAGTAAGTACAAGGTCCCTGCCGATGCCAAGGCGGTGATCCTGGCACCGCAGCTGGTCACCGGCCGGACCATTCAGCTCACACCGCCCTACACCGGCGGACCGACGATGGCCGACGGCGCGGTGATCCCCGACGACCGCACCGCGGTGCCTGTCGAATGGGACGACCTGCGAGACCAGCTCGAGCGACTGACCGACCTGCTCAAGCCCACCAGGCCCGGTGGCGTGAGCACGCTCGGTGCGCTCATCGACACCGCCGCAGACAACCTGCGCGGGCAGGGCTCTACGATCCGCGACACCATCATCAAATTGTCGCAGGCGGTGTCGATCCTCGGCGACCACAGCAACGACATCTTCGCCACGTTCAAGAACCTCTCGACGCTGGTGTCTGCGCTGAGCGACAGTGCTGATCTGCTCGAAGCGCTCAACCACAACCTGGCGGCGGTGACCTCGCTGCTGGCCGACGATCCGAACAAGGTCGGTCAGTCGGTCGAGGATCTCAACGCGGTCGTGGCCGACGTGGCTGACTTCGCCGCCGACAACACCGAGGCGATCGGCACCGCGTCGGACACGATGGCCTCGATCACCCGCGTACTGGTTGAAAGCCTTGACGACATCAAGCAGACGCTGCACATCTCCCCGACGGTGTTGCAGAACTACAACAACATCTACGAGCCCGCCAACGGTTCACTCACCGGCGCGCTGGCCATCAACAACTTCGCGAACCCGGTCTCGTTCCTATGTGGTGCAATTCAGTCGGCGTCCCGGCTGGGCGGCGAGCAATCGGCGAAACTGTGCGCGCAGTATCTGGCGCCGATTGTCAAGAACCGTCAGTACAACTTTCCGCCGTTGGGGGAGAACCTGTTCGTCGGCACCCAGGCCCGGCCCAACGAAGTCACCTACAGCGAGCCCTGGATGCGGCCCGATTACGTTCCACCGGCCGCCGATCCGGCGCCGGGCGACCCCTTGGCCGCCGAAGCGTCTGCCCCTGACGCGGCATTCACTGCGTCACGGGTCACTGACCCCGCCGAGGGCCTGCCCGGCATGATGGTGCCCCACGGAGGTGGCTCGTGACACGGCGACGCTCGCTGCGCGCGGCGGCCAACCTGACGATGGTCCTGCTCGTGGCGGTGATACCTGGCTGCGGTTGGCGCGGGCTGAATTCGTTGCCGCTGCCAGGCACCGAGGGTGATGGCCCGGGTTCGTTCGTGGTTCAGGCGCAGATGCCGGACGTCAACAACGTTGAGCCGAACTCGCGGGTGCGTGTCGCCGATGTCACGGTCGGACATGTCACCAAGATCGAACGTCAAGGCTGGCATGCGTTGTTGACCATGCGTCTGAACCCTGACGTGGACCTGCCCGCCAATGCGACCGCCAAGATCGGCTCGACCAGCCTGTTGGGTTCCTTGCACATTGAGCTTGCGCCGCCGACGGACGAACCGCCGCACGGCAGGCTGGCAGACGGCTCGTTGATTCCGCTGCCGCACGGCGATGCCTATCCGAGTACCGAACAGACACTGGCGGCGCTGTCGATGGTGCTCAACGGTGGCGGGCTGGGTCAGGTACAGGACATCACCGAGGCGTTTTCCACCGCGTTTCGGGGCCGCGAGCAAGACGTCCGAAGCTTGATCGCGCAGCTGGAGCGAATTCAGCGACCATCTCAACGATCAGACCGGCGACATCATCGCGGCCACCGACAGCCTCAACCGCCTGGTCGGCAAGTTCGCTGACCAGCAGCCCGTGCTGGACCGGGCGCTGGCCACCGTCCCGGATGCGCTTGAGGTGCTCAACTCCGAACGGGACAACTTGGTGCAGTCGGCCGATCAGCTCGCCAAGTTCAGCGCCCTGACCGTGGACACGGTCAATCAGACCAAGGAGAACTTGGTGAAGGAATTGAAGCAAGTCGGGCCGGTGTTGGAGTCGCTGGCCAACGCCGGTCCCAGCATGACGCGAGCGCTGAGCCTGCTTCTGACTTTCCCGTTTCCGAACGAGACCTTCGAAAAATTCCAGCGCGGCGACTACGCCAACTTGACTGCCATCGTCGATCTCACGCTAAGCCGCATCGACCAAGGAATCTTTACCGGCACCCGATGGGAGTGCGATCTGACCGAGCTCGAGCTGCAGTGGGGCCGAACCATCGGACAGTTCCCCAGCCCCTGCACCGCTGGCGGCCCGAACGGCCCCGGCAATCCGCTGGCGATCCCCTACCGGTGGGATCAGGGGCCCTAGCATGCACCTGAACCGACGGATCTGGATCCAGCTGAGCATCTTCACGGTCGTCATGGGTGTCACGGTTGCGGTGATGGCGCTGCACTTCATCCAACTGCCCGCCCTGCTGTTCGGCGTCGGCCGGTACACGGTGACGATGGAACTGCCGAAATCCGGGGGGCTCTATGAATCCGGCAACGTCACCTATCGCGGTACGAAAGTCGGCCGGGTGGAATCGGTGCGCCTGACCGACACCGGAGTCGAAGCGGTGCTGTCGCTGACATCGGGCATCGCCATCCCTTCAGACCTCGAAGCCGAGGTGCACAGCCAATCCGCGGTCGGTGAATCCTATGTCCTGCTGCTACCGCGTAACGGCGCCTCGCCACCGTTGAAGGACGGCGACGTGATCGCGCTGTCCGACACCTCGGTGCCACCGGACGTCAACGCTCTGCTCGCCGCCACAAGCATCGGTCTGCAGGCGATCCCCCGCGACAACCTCAAGACCGTGATCGACGAGTCCTACACCGCAGTAGGCGGGCTGGGCCCGGAGCTGTCCCGGGTGATTCAGGGCGCATCCACGCTGGCCATCGACGCCCGCGAGAATCTCGACCCGCTGACCACGCTGATCGATAACGCCCAGCCCGTGTTGGATTCGCAGACCAACACCTCCGATGCGATTGCGGCGTGGGCAGCGCAACTGGCCACGGTGACCGCCGAATTGCAGACCCACGACGAGGCGGTCGCCGGCGTCATCGACAAGGGCGGCCCGGCAGCCGCGCAGGTGCGCCAACTGGTCGAGCGGCTGCAGCCCACGTTGCCGATCCTGTTGGCCAACCTCGTCAGTGTCGGCCAGGTCGCGCTGACCTACCAGAACGACATCGAACAGCTGCTGGTGGTGTTCCCCCAAGCCGTCGCGGCAAACCAGGCGGGCATCCTCGGCAACCTCAATACCAAGCAGGACTACAAGGGCCAATACCTGAGCTTCAACCTCAACCTCAACCTGCCGCCACCCTGCACCACGGGGTTTCTGCCGGCCCAGCAACAGCGCGTAGCCGCGTTCGAGGACTATCCGCAGCGGCCTGCCGGTGACCTCTACTGCCGCGTCCCGCAAGATTCGCAGTTCAACGTGCGCGGCGCCCGCAACATCCCGTGCGAAACCGTGCCGGGGAAGCGCGCGGCGACGGTCAAGTCGTGCGAAAGCGACGAAGTCTTCGTACCGCTCAACGACGGCTTCAACTGGAAGGGCGATCCGAATGCCACGCTGTCGGGTCAGCCCATCCCGCAGTTGCCGCCCGAGCCTGCGCCGCCAGCCGCGGCGCCGCCGATAGCCGCGGCGGAATACGACCCGGCGACCGGTAGCTATATCGGTCCCGACGGCCGCCGGTACACCCAATCGGATCTCGCCAAGGGCGCGCCGGAGAACAAGACGTGGCAGACGATGCTGCTGCCGCCGGGAAACTGACACTTCTCGGAGTTAGGACAGGAAAGCCCGTACTGCGTCGGTGATGTCGGGCATAGCGTCGCCGATCCAGTAGAGGTGCGTCGGAGCTGTGGTCTCGTGCAGATGGGCGTGTGGGATGGTTTCAACGAAGTTTTCCGCATGCCGAAATGACACGCCGCCGTCATAGCGAGAAGCGGTGACGAGGGTCGGAGCTGCTACCAGAGCTTGGATGTGAGCACGGTAAGCGCTGAGCCGGCTGCTGGCCTGGCGGACGTCGTTGAGGAACCCGCAACCGGACTCCATCGCGTTGAACATCGCCCGCGCGGCAACCCGGTCCGGGTCGGTCATTCGCGGCCACCACTGGTCAGCCGGTAGCCGCGTCAGCGACTTCATCAACATCTTGAGCCCTGCGTCGCGAGCCACGATCCGGCGGATGCCGGCCCACGTCGCCTTCTCGATCGCGGACCCGAACACCAGCGGCGCGGCGATGCGTTCGAACCAGCTGTCGGGGTACGGCAGCGCCGAAGGGGCACAACTGTGCAGCACCAGCTTTGGAGCCAGGGCAGCTGCCGAGACAGCTGTGTGGATCGCTTGCAAGCCGCCGAAGGAGACACCGACTGCGGCGGCGCAACGCTCAACGCCCAAACGCCGGCATGACTCGACGACAAGCGTCGTGAACTCGGCGGCGGTTAGGGGGCCGACGTCGGTGCGGCCGTACCCGGGTCGCGAAAAGCGCAACACCCCGTGTCCGAGCTGCGTGTAGATCTCTTCCCCGATCGGTGTCACCGCGGTCGTGTGTCCGCCGCCGAACAGCAGCACCGGCGGCTTCTCCCCGGGCACGTAGTGGATCTCGACGGGCCCTCCACTAGTGCGCACGATCTGCCCGGTCGCCACGACATCCATGATGACGTCCATGATGGCGGCTTACCGCTTCGACAAGCCTCGTGGGTACGCAACCCGTCAGTCGGGCACGATGCGAAGCGCGCCCGACGGGCACATCCTGACCGCGTTGCGCACGACCTTCTCCTCGCCGGCGGGCACGCGATCGGAAGCAAGTACCACGATGCCGTCGTCGTCCTGATCGAACGTCTTGTCGGCCGTCATCACGCAGACCCCCGCGCCCATACAGATCTCACGGTCGCCTGCGACCCTCATCGGGTGAATGCCTGCAGGGTCAGCGCCGAGTTCATGAAGTCACGGAAGTACAGCCAACGCCCGGCGCGCAGCGTGATGATGTGCGCGAACTCCGATTCCCATTCGTAGCCCGTGTCGAGGCGCCGGAATCGTTGGCGGCCCCAGGACGCCAGCTCGTCGCCCTGCGCGATGAACTTCCAGGCCTCCATCTCGGTGATGGCGATCGACTCGCCGACCCTGGTGAAGAACGTCACGGCCTCGTCGAAGCCCCGGTAGTCGCCCGCGTAGGGAATCCCCTCGGTCCCGTAGTAGGTGATGCGCACCTCGGGATCAAGGAGATCCAGGGCGGTTTGCAGATCACCGGCAGGCACCGCGGCGTAGATGGCCTTCGTCGCCGCGATGTTCGTTTCCTCATTGGTGGTCATGACAGGTGAAGGGGGAGACGGACATAGGCGTGGGTCAGCAGGCTGGCGGTCTGCTTGGTGCCGGGGTCGTCGGTGAGCGCGATCGTCTGATACCGATCGAGTACGGCGTTGACCACGGCCACGACTTCCAGGCGCGCCAATGATGCGCCGAGGCAGAAGTGCAGGCCGTGTCCCATCGACAACTGCTGGCGGATGTTGGTCCGGTCGATGTCGAGCCTGTTGGGATCTCCGAACACCGCCGGGTCTCGATTGGCCGAGCCGAAGAACAGTGCCACCCAGTCGCCTTTTCGGATCAGCTTGCCGCCGACCTCGACGTCACGAGTGGCGATGCGGAACAGGCGCTGCGGCGGTCCGTCGACCCGCATCGCCTCTTCGACGAAGACGTTCACCAAACTGCGGTCGGCGCGCATCCGCGCGGTGACCTCGGGTTCGCGCGCCATCGCTGCCAGCAGATTTCCGATCAGGAACGTGGTGGTCTCGCTGCCCGCCACCACCAGCGTCACACAGAATCGGACGATCTCCTCGGGGGTGAGCCGCTGGCCGTCGACCTCTGCGCGCAGTAGCGCGGAAATGAGGTCCTCGGCGTCCTCGACGTCGTCGGTGGGCGGATGTTCGGCCAACCGGGCGGTGTGCTCGGCAAGCCGAGTGGCGAACGCTGTGACCATCTCCTCATTGCTGGCCATGCGCTCTTCGGGGGTCAGTGACGACGAGAGCATGAACGCGTTCGCCCACTTCCGGAAGCGGATGTGGTCGCCGTCGGGTAGCCCCAGCAGACGCACCATCGCCCGGGTGGGAATCTCCGCGGCGAATTCCATCACCTCGACGTCTCCTTCGCCGAGGTCGTCGAGCAGGCGCGGCACCAGCTCGTCCAGCCAGCCCCCGAGCCGCTTGACCCGGCGCGGTGAGAACGCCTGGCTCACCAGTTTGCGTTCCACCTCGTGCTTGGGCGGGTCGGTGTTGACCAGCATGAGGCTCGGCGCCGATGAGGCCTCCTGCAGGGGATCCCGCGACGAGAACGTCGCGCTGTCCCGCGCGGCCTCGAAGATCTGGTCGTAGCGGAAGAGCGCCCAGGCCGTCACCGGTTCGTCGGCTCCGGGAACAGTTCCGGGCGGCCAGTCACGGTAGCCCGGCACCGGCGAGATCGCGCGCAGCTGGTCATACAGCGGATATGGATTTGCGATGCCCTCGGGCGTGGTGAGCTGATCGAGGGCCGAAACGGTCGTTGATGGCATGGAAATAGCCTGTGCCAGCCACTCGAGCAAATCGATCCCCCGTTGGGGAGGACTCGTACCCCCTTATGAGGTGAATTGGCGGTTCCCCCCGCTTCCGCGCAGCAATCGGAGGACAGTGACAAGGTGAGTGCAGTGAGCGAAAAGTCCGAAACGCCCGCCGTCGACGCGCTGTCCGACGGTAACCATCCGGGTTGGGCGTCACGCCCGGCCAAGGACACCGACGCTGCGCGCCGCTACCGGGAGACATTCGAAGGCTGCGAGATCGACCCGTGCGACGACCCGATGGCGGTGGTGGCCGAGGCGGTCGATGCCAAGTCGACCGTGGTGCGCAACGCGCTGGAAGGACTCGGCGATGAGAACGCGCTCAACGCACTCGATGCGGTGCTCGACCTGGCTTCGCTGGAACGCGAGTTGATCGAGGACGGTGCGAGGCGGCGCACCTTCGCGCTACTGGCCGTGCAGGAAGCGCTGAGCAAGCTGCGGGTCGTCGACGACGTCGCGACGATCGTCGATCGTGCGCCGCGCGAACTGGTCGAGTCGTGTGGCTTTGACCGCGCCGTGCTCTTCCGCGTTCACGAAGGTCGAATGGTCATGGAGGCAGCCTACTTCGGCGACGACAGCGAGGGGGCGGAGAAGATGGTCGCCTTCGCGCAGTCGGTGGCGCCGCCGCTGAACCACATGTTGCTCGAGACCGAGATGATCCGCCGCCGCGCGCCGGCGATTGTGCGCGATGCCCGCAACGATCCGCGCGTCAACCGGGCGATCGTCGATTTCTCGCTGACCCGTTCGTACGTGGCGGCTCCGGTGATGCCGACCGGCAAGGTGATCGGATTCCTGCACGCCGAGTATCTCTATTCGGGTCGGGTGGTCGACGAGATCGATCGCGACACGGTGTGGGCGTTCGCCGAGGGCTTCGGGTACGCCTACGAACGCACGGTTCTGCTCGAGCGCATGCGCCGCCAGCGTGCAGAGGTCCGCCGCGCGCTGGCCTCGGCAGACGAGGCCGCCCGCGCGCTGCAGGACGCCGATCTGGACCTTGCCAAGATCGAACCGGTCGAGCGCAGTCCGGCCGCCCGGTCGCTGGCCGAGGTGCAGACCCGGGTCATGGCGCTTTTGACCCGTCGCGAGATCGAGGTGCTCCGCCTGATGGCCGCCGGCCGCACGAATCAACAGATCGCCGACGAACTCGTGATCTCGGCGGGCACGGTGAAGTCTCACGTCAAGCGGGTGCTACGGAAACTGCACGCGACCAATCGCGCCGAAGCGGCGTCGGCGTATGTGCGGCTGGCCAGCGTGCCGAGCGTGGGCTAGCGCGGGAACATTCCGGCCGCACGGTATGCGGCGTCGACGTACGCCATGTTCGCCACCGCGTCGGTGGTGTTCAGCGGCAACGGTGCGCCGTGCAGCACGTGGTCGGCGAACGCCTCGAGCTGGTAGGTGTACGAGGCGCGCGTGCCCAGATGTTCGACGGTGCTCCCCGCCGGGGTGCGGATGGTGAGCCGGTCGTCCTCGTGCGGCTTGATGAAGTTGTGCACCAGCGCATCGCCCTTGGTGCCGACGATCTGGATCGTGAACGCGTAGTCGTCGGCCACCATCGAGTTGGCGCTCAAGCCCGGTTGCGCCGCTGGGGAAGGCGAGTTCGACATCGCACCATGCGTCGATGCCCGGGCTGCTGTTCCTTGCGCGTGCGCCCGCACGACCGCCGGGTGGCCCAGCTGCCGCATGACGTGCAGGCCGTAGCAGCCGAGATCCATCAGCGCACCGCCGGCCAGTTCGAGCGACCACCGCGGGTCGCCGGTCTCGGGCTCGGGCATGGCCATCCGCACCTCGACATGGGTGATATCACCCAACGTGCCATCACCGGCCAGCTCGAGGGCTCGGCGGGTCACCGGGTGGAACAGGTAGTGGAAGCCTTCCACCACAGTGACACCCGCCGCTGTCGGCGGCCGTCGGCGACGCGTGGTCGCCTCGGTCCGGTTGCGGGCGAACGGCTTTTCGGTGAGCACCGGTTTGCCCGCCGCGACCGCAGCGAGATTCCACGGCGCGTGCAGCGAGTTCGCCAGCGGGTTGTAGACGACGTCGACCTCGGGGTCGTCGATCACGTCGGCATAGGAGGCCTAGCACGCGTTCGACGCCGTGTCTTCTCGGCGAACGCCTGCGCGCGCTGCGGATCCCGCGCCGCCACGGCGACCAGGCGATGGCCCAGCTCGCTGCGCCGGTCCGACGATCGCCGACTCGGCGATGCGGGAGGCCCCGAGCACGCCGATGCGTAAGGCTCATGCCGGCACGCGAGCCGCACACGTCATGCATGATACGCCACACTGGTCCGCACGTCGCGCACCGGCCCCTCGTCGATGGGCTCACCGTCGAGGATGGTGTCCTGCTCCATGACGAACCAGCCGTCGAATCCGTTGGCGCGCAGCGCAGTCACGATTCCCGCGATGTCGACGTCGCCGCGTGCCCAGCGGGGTGTACATACCCTGGCGCACCGCCTCGGTGTAGGTCAGCTCGCCCGGCCTGCACCCGCGCCGCCAGCGCCGCGTCGACATCCTTGAGGTGGGCGTGGGCGATGCGGTCGGGCACCTGCAGGGCCAGCGCAAGCGGGTCTGTGCCGCCGATCAGCAGATGGCCGGTGTCCAGGCACAGCTTGATGCGCGCGACCCGTCCAGCACGCGGTCGACTTCGCCGCGGGTCTCGACCATGGTGCCCGACATGAGGGTGCAGCACGGCGAGCACCCCGCGCTCGGCGGCGGCGTCGGCGAGCCGGTCGAGATTGGCTCAGCAGCGTGGCCCATTGCGTGCTCGTCGAGGGTCGGGCCGTGAGTCGTAGCCGTCGGCGCCCGTCGCCGCGGCCAGCACGAGCACGTCCGCCCCGGATGCGACCAACGAGCTCGAGTGGACCGGCGATGTCGGGCAGCGGGTCGTGGCCGGCGTCATGGAGCACCACCGGCACGAAGCTGCCGACACAGCGCAGGCCGTTCGAGCGCAGCATCGCGGTCAGCTCCGCCGGGTCGGCGGCAGGAAGCCCTGCGGGACCCAAGTTCGGTGGCGGACAATCCGACGTCGCGCATCTCGGCGAGCACTCGTTCGGCGCCGAGCTGATAGTCCCCAGCCGGGTACCTCGCACACTCCCCAGGAGATCGGTGCGCCAGCGATCTTCAGGGTCTTCACTGTGACCTCACTTCCTCGATACGTACCGGCACGCGACGTTGCAACGACTCGGTTGCGGCCTCGGCCATCCACGCGACCTCGACCGCGTCGGCGACCGTGCATGCCGGGAGCGGCATCGCCGTTGACCACATCGACGAACGCAGCTGAGCTCCGCGCGGAACGCCTCGGTGAAGCGGTCCATGAAGAAGTGGTGCGCCGGTCCCTGCGGGAAAGCTCGTTGTCGGGGTCGACATTTCGCACCGGCACACCCTGATCCCAGCCGGCGACGACCGTGTCGTGGAAGCCGTGCACCTCGAGGCGGCAGTCGTAGCCGCGCGCGTTGTACCGCGCCGCCGACACCACACCCGAGCGTGCCGCCCTCGAAGCGTGACCACGACGGCGGCGGTGTCGACGTCGCCGAACTCGGCGAACTGCGGATCGCCCTGCACGCTGCCGGTGGCGTACACCTCGACGGCCTGCTGTCCGGTGATCCAGCGGAGCACGTCGAAATCGTGCACCGCGCAGTCGCGGAAGATGCCGCCGGAACCCTTGATGTAGTCCATCGGCGGGGGAGCGGGATCCATCGTCGTGCTGCGCACGGTGTGCAGGGCGCCCAGCGAGCCGTCGTCGACCGCGCGCTTGGCGGCGGCGAACGCGGCGTCGAACCGCCGCTGGTAGCCGACCTGCACCGGCACTCCCGAGCGGGCGATCACCTCGGCCACCCGCGCGCTCTCCGCCGCGGTGGAGGCGATCGGCTTCTCGCAGAACGTGGGCAGGCCGCGCTCGACCGCGGCCAGCGTCAGCTCCGCGTGCGCCGGCGTCGCGGCGGCGACGACGACGCCGTCGACACCGGACGACAACAGCGCCTCGACCGAATCAACCGGCGTGGCACCGTGTTTGGCCGCGACCGCCGCGACGACCTCGGGCCGCTCGTCGGTGACGACCAGCCCGTCGACGCTGTCCAGGCCGCTGAGGGTGTCGGTGTGGAAGGCGCCGATGCGGCCCAATCCGATCACGCCGAGGGTGGTCATGGGATTCTCCGTTCGTTCTTGGGCGCGCAGTGCGACGTCGAGTTCGTCCGCGGTGAGGTCGTCGGCCAGCGCCGCCGAGCACGAGTCGACCTGACTGGGTGGGGCGAGGCTGCCGATGGGTTGGTCGCTGTCGAGGTTGGTGGGGAAGGCGTAGCCCTCGGCGGTGGCGACGACGGCGTTGTAGCAGGTCGCGCCGCGGCCGGCCCGCCGCCTTCATCGCCAGCAGTGCGGGGTAGATCGCGCGCACCATCGCCGTGCGGTCCAGCGCCTCCATCGCCCGGCCGAACGGCGAGGAGATCTGCAGCAGGTTGGCGATCCGGCGGATGTCGGCCGAGACGTTGGACCCCGCGCCGTGATACAGCGCCGGGTTGAAGAACACGGCGTCGCCCTTGTGCAACGGGAGCTGCACGTGATGTTCGGCGAAGAAGTCGACGAACTCGGGCCGATTGAACGCGATGTAGCCGCCGGCGAACCGCTGCGAGTACGGGCAGCAGCATCGTCGGGCCGCTCTCCACCGGCATGTCGCAGTGGGCGACCGCGCCCTGCAGGGTCAGCACCGGTGACGTGCGGTGCAGGTGCGCCGGATAGTCCGCGAGATGCTCGTCGGGCGACGAAGCCCAGGTGATAGTCGCGATGCGGAACCTGCTGTCGTGCCACCGGGATTGACGACGTTGACCTGCGAGGTGACCTGGTAGCGCGGACCCAGCCAGGCCTGGCAGACCAGGGCGAGCGTGTCGTTGGCGTAGTAGTCGGCGAACACGTCGGGGGCGTGCAGCGCGAGTTTCTGCGCGGCGTTCCAGATCCGGTCGTTGGCGCCGGGCTTGCCGAAGTGATCGCCCGCCGCGGTGCCCGCCGCCCGCTGCGCGTCGATGATCGCGAAGAAGCCGTCGTTGGCGCGGTCGACGATCCGGGGGCGAAGGCGTCGGTGAACACCACGACGCCGGGCCCGTCGGCGAGCGCGCGGATCAGCTCGGACTGCAGCGCCCGCCGGTCGGCGCCGGCCACCCGGAAACCCGAGCCGCCGAATAGACCAGCACGTTGCTCGCGCACGTCGATGGCGTGCGGATAGTCGGCGCGAGTCGGTGTCGCGCAAGCACCTGCGCGCGGAAGTCGTCGAGCCGGCAATCGGACTCGTCGATCCACGGCGTGTATGTCGTCGGTCACCGGTGCGGCCATGGCAGCTAGTCTTGCTGTGATAGCCGCCGCAATCAACACCATAAATCCATCAAAAACACCTCAGGAAGGTTCGACGTGCCGCACCGCTACAAGGTCCGCGAGATCGCCCAGCAGTCCGGCCTGAGCGAGGCGACGGTCGACCGCGTGCTGAACAAGCGTCCGGGCGTGCGGGCGAACACCAGGGCCGAGGTCGAGCAGGCCATCGCCGACCTCGACAAGCAGCGCGCCCAGCTGCGTCTGAACGGCCGGCGCTACCTCATCGACGTCGTGATGCAGACACCGGCAGCGATTCTCCGACGCGTTCCGCGCCGCCGTCGAGGCCGAACTGCCGGCCTTCGCGCCGGCCATGTTGCGGGCCCGGTTCCACCTGTGGGAGTCGGGGTCGACCGAACAGATGGTCGAGGCGCTGGGCCGCATTCGCGGCAGCCACGGCGTGGTGCTCAAGGCGCAGGACGAACCCGAGGTGGCCGAGGCCGTCGACCGACTGGTCGAAAGCGGGGTGCCGGTGGTGACCTACGCGACCGACGTTCCCGCGAGCGCCCGATGCGCCTACGTGGGCATCGACAACCACGGCGCGGGCGTGACCGCTGCCTATCTGATGCGGGCAGTGGCTGGGGTCGGCGCCGTCGGACGTCCTCATCACGCTGAGCCGCGCGGTGTTCCGCGGGGAGGGGGAGCGTGAGGTCGGATTCCGATCGGCGATGCGCGGTCAGCGGCCGCACGATCGTCGAGGTCAGCGACAGCGACGGTATCGACTCGACCAACGAGCGGCTGGTGCTCGAGGCGCTCGAGCGGCATCCGCAGGTTGAGGCCGTGTATTCGGTCGGAGGCGGCAACACCGCGACGGTTGCGGCGTTCGAGCGGTTCGGACGGGTGTGCAGGGTTTTCGTTGCCCACGATCTGGACGTCGACAACAGGAAGCTGCTGCGTGACGGCCGGATCTCGGTGGTTCTGCACAACGATCTGCGCGCCGACGCCCGACTGGCGATGCGGTTGATTCTTCAGCAGCAGGGCGCGTTGCCGGATCGAGCCGGCCCGGCCGGTGCCGATCCAGGTCATCACGCCGTACAACCTGCCGCCGTGACGTCAGGCGGCTGACCTGCGCATTCCTAGAGCAGTCAACGGAGTTTGTCGTAACAAACGTCTAAAAAGGCGGACTGTAAATCCGTCGGCTTACGCCTACAGTGGTTCGAATCCACTACCTGCCACCCTGTGGTGTCTCGGGACATCGTTGACGGATGTCCCGAGACCACGTTTGCGGCGTGGTTGGTAGTCGCGCATCAGTTTGCGGATCGGTCGCCGGCGGACATGCCGTGCACTCTTCGCAAACTTCAACCCCTGTCACTGAATCTTCAACGCCAATCGCGCTCCGTTGTGGCGCTTCAGCGATGGGAGGACGACACGGTCCAACGAATCAGGTCGTCAGAGATTCGGCAACGTGCAAGAATCGATTACCGTCCACGATTGCGATTCCGCAAATATTGCGAAGCGGCACAGGATTCCGCAAATATTGCGAAGCGGCACAGAAGGACTGCCATGGGCTACATACGCCACCTGGGGCGGGTCGGTGCGCTTGCCGTTGCCCTGGGGGCGGGGACTGCGCTTGCGACGCCCCCAGGAGTGGCTTGGGCAGAGCCTGCGGAGTCGAGTTCGTCGACGTCATCGAACACCTCGAGTGCATCGTCGACCGATACGGGTGGCAGCTCGGCGTCGGCATCGGCCACCACCAGCGAGACAGGTTCGGCATCGTCGTCGGCCACGACGACAACGGGGGAGGACGCCTCCTCTCCGTCGGGGGGCGCCGCACAGCGAAGCAACGCGGGTTCGACGGCGGAGGCCGAACGGTCGTCGCCCAAGACTGTCGTGCGGCACTCCGGCGGCAACACCGGTAGGGGCAGCATCGATTCAACCGCCGGCGCTGACCCCGATGACGACGCGGCCGGCACCCAGGCCGAAGCGAGAAGGAAACCCGACAACCCTGTCGATGGCGGATCCGATGAGGCCGGACCACTCGACGGCGGCGAAGAGCACACCACCGAGGTCGAGGCGGCGGCGCAAGAGCCGAAGCAGTCATCGAACAACGAAACAGAGTCGCCAATAGCGCAGGACGACTCGGAGCCACCGGCACCGGCTCGCAAAGGACGCGACGCGACACCTGCGACGCCCACGGCTGTCGTCGAGACTCAGTCGCTCGCGTCGAGCCTGGGCAGTCAGGCGCCTGCCGCTCGCTCAGTACAGACGGGGCCTGCATCGATCACCGAGGTTTCTTTGTCCGCCCGCTCGGAACCGGACCCGACCGCCGAGATGTTGGCCGAGCAGACCGCCCCGACGGCGACCGAGCAGAATACCCAGACACTGATCGAAGAGCCCACCCCGGCGCTGCAGGCGCAGCCCGAAGCGTTCATCAGCGTGCTGTCCACTCTGCTGGACACGGTGATGGCGCCCTACATCGCGCCTGACGATCCGGCGTCACCGGTGCCATCGCCGGCGATCTTGGCAGTGCTTGCGTTCGTACGACGTGAGATCGAGGTCACCTATACCGACCTAAGCGTGTCCTACGGCGGGGTACAGATGGTCCAGACGGGCACCGCCAGTGCCACATCCGAGGGCGTCGGCTCGCTTGCGGTCGCCTACGGCGCCGGCAGCCAAGCCACCGCCAGCGGCTGGTGGAACGTCGCGGTCGTCACCGGTGACGACAGCTCCGCCTCGGCCATCGGCGGCATGTTCAACTACGTCAGCGTCGATGGCGACGGCAGCGAAGGTGTTGTCAGCGGCGGTGTTTCGAACACAGTGAACGTGGTGGGCGACGGCAGTGAGGGAGTCGCCAGTGGCGGTGTGTTGACCAGCGTGAGTGTGGTGGGCGACGGCAGCATCGCCTCGGCCAGCGGTGGTCTGCTCACCAGCGTGAGCGTGGCCGGCGACGACAGTGAGGGTGTCGCCAGCGGTGGAATCTTGAACCGTGTGACTGTCGTGGGCGATGGCAGCGCCGGCACCGCCACTGGCGGCATGCTCAACGCGGTGACCGTGGAGGGCGCAGGCAGCGGTGCCTCGACCACC
The DNA here is from genome assembly GCA_963805835.1 of uncultured Actinomycetota bacterium. Lineage (GTDB taxonomy): Bacteria > Actinomycetota > Actinomycetes > Mycobacteriales > Mycobacteriaceae > Mycobacterium. The sequence continues at coordinate 479,204 of CAWDVX010000006.1, forward strand.
AACGGGATGTTCAACACCACCAGTGTGGTGGGTGACGGCAGCGGTGCCTGGGCCATCGGCGGCGTGTTCAACACCGTCAGCTTGGTCGGCGACGGCAGCAGCGCAACCGCCACCGGCGGCGCGTCGAACGTGGTGAGTCTGATGGGCGACGACGGTGTCGCCTCCGCCACTGGCGGCGCGGCGAACGTCGTGAATGTGGTGGGTGACGGCAACGCCGGTGCGGCGGCCGGCGGCGCGTTCAACACGGTGAGCGTGGTGGGCGACGGCAGTGGGGCCGGCGCTACCGGTGGCATGTTCAACACCGCGAGTGTGATGGGCGACGGCAGCGGCGCCTGGGCGACCGGTGGCATGTTCAACACCGCGAGCGTGGTGGGCAACGGCAGCGCCGGTACGGCCACGGGCGGCATGTTCAACGCAGTGAAGGTGGAGGGCGACGATAGCGAGGGTGTCGCCACCGGCGGGTTGTTCAACACCATGGACGTGATGGGTGATGGCAGCGACGGTATGTCCACCGGCGGCGCCTTCAACGCCCTGAGCGTGGTGGGCGACGCTAGCGAGGGTGTTGTCAGCCGCGGCGCGTTCAACACGGTGACTGTGGTGGGTGACGGTAGCGGCGCCTGGGCTACCGACGGCATGTTTAACACGGTGAGCGTGGTGGGCGACGGCAGCCAGGGAGTTGCCAGCGGCGGCGCGCTCAACACTCTGAACGTGGTCGGCGACAACGCCGAAGGCACTGTCAGCGGCGGGATTTTCAAAAGCGTGACCGTCGTCGCCGATGTTCCCGTCACGGTCGATGACACGTATACCGTAGTGCAGAACAGTGTGCTCACCACCGACGCCGCCTCGGGTGTCCTAGCCAATGACAGCGATCCGGACGGGCTCACTCTCATTGTCGATTCCGTCAGCGACCCCGCTCACGGCGAAGTGACCATGAATCTCGACGGATCCTTCGAATACCAGCCCGACACGGGCTACGTCGGCACTGACACGTTCACCTACACCGCCACCAACGTCCTCAACTCCAGCACCGCGACGGTGACGGTCACCGTGGTCGCCGATGTGCCCGACGCTGTCGATGACAGCTATTCGGTCGTCGAGAACGGCACCCTGAGTGTCGATGTCGCCTCCGGTGTGTTGGCCAATGACACCGATCCCGGTGGGCTCACTCTGACTGTGGACGCCGATGCCCCACCGGCCCACGGTGACTTGACGTTGTATTTCGACGGGTCTTTCGATTACGTGCCCGAGGCCGGGTACGTGGGCACCGACAGTTTCTCCTATGGGGTGACCAACGGCCTGCACTCCAGCATTGCCACGGTGACGGTCACCGTGGTCGCCGATGTGCCCGACGCTGTCGATGACAGCTATTCGGTCGTCGAGAACGGCACCCTGAGTGTCGATGTCGCCTCCGGTGTGTTGGCCAATGACACCGATCCCGGTGGGCTCACTCTGACTGTGGACGCCGATGCCCCACCGGCCCACGGTGACTTGACGTTGTATTTCGACGGGTCTTTCGATTACGTGCCCGAGGCCGGGTACGTGGGCACCGACAGTTTCTCCTATGGGGTGACCAACGGCCTGCACTCCAGCATTGCCACGGTGACGGTCACCGTGGTCGCCGATGTGCCCGACGCTGTCGATGACAGCTATTCGGTCGTCGAGAACGGCACCCTGAGTGTCGATGTCGCCTCCGGTGTGTTGGCCAACGACTCCGACCCCGGCGGACTCGGCATCGACGTCGATGACATCACTCAACCCGTCAACGGCCACGTGACCATGGACACCGACGGGTCCTTCGAATACCAGCCCGATGCCGACTTCGTCGGCACCGACACGTTCACCTACACCGCCTCCAACGGCACGTACTCCAGCACCGCGACGGTGACGATCACCGTGTTCGCCGATGTGCCCGACGCTGTCGATGACAGCTATTCGGTCGTCGAGAACGGCACCCTGAGCGTCGATGTCGCCTCCGGTGTGTTGGCCAACGACTCCGACCCCGGCGGACTCGGCATCGACGTCGATGACATCACTCAACCCGTCAACGGCCACGTGACCATGGACACCGACGGGTCCTTCGAATACCAGCCCGATGCCGACTTCGTCGGCACTGACACGTTCACCTACACCGCCTCCAACGGCACGTACTCCAGCACCGCGACGGTGACGGTCACGGTCGCCGATGTGCCCGACGCTGTCGATGACAGCTATTCGGTCGTCGAGAACGGCACCCTGAGTGTCGATGTCGCCTCCGGTGTGTTGGCGAATGACACCGATGCTGGTGGCCTCGCTTTGAGTGTTGAGGCCGACGCTCCTCCGGCGCATGGTGATTTGACGTTGTATTTCGATGGTTCCTTTGATTACGTGCCCGATGCCGGGTTCGTCGGTACTGATTCGTTCGTCTATGAGGCCACCAACGGGGTGCATTCCAGCATGGCGACGGTGACCATCAATGTGGTCGCCGATGTTCCAGTCACTGTTGATGACAGCTATACCGCGTATGAGGGCAGCACGTTGAGTGTGGGTGACGGCGGTGTGTTGGCCAATGACAGCGATCCTGGTGGCCTCGCTTTGAGTGTTGAGGCCGACGCTCCTCCGGCGCATGGTGATTTGACGTTGTATTTCGATGGTTCCTTTGATTACGTGCCCGATGCCGGGTTCGTCGGTACTGATTCGTTCGTCTATGAGGCCACCAACGGGGTGCATTCCAGCATGGCGACGGTGACCATCACGGTCACTGCTGCTGGGGTCAGCGACATTTCGGTCGAATTGGTCGAC
>CAWDVX010000007.1:0-439778 GCA_963805835.1 uncultured Actinomycetota bacterium
GCGCGGCGCACACTTCAAGGGTTTCGAGAAGTCGAAGTACGCGTCGGGTGAGTTCTTCGACAAGTACACCGAGCAGGTGTGGGAACCCAAGACCGACAGGGTGAAGGAGTTGTTCGCGGCGGCCGGCATTCGGATTCCAACGCAAGAGGACTGGGTGCGCCTCAAGGAGTCGGTGCAGAAGGACGGTATCTACAACCAGAACCTGCAGGCCGTTCCGCCGACGGGGTCGATCAGCTACATCAACAACTCGACGAGCTCCATCCACCCGGTGGCGAGCAAGATCGAGATCCGCAAGGAAGGCAAGATCGGCCGCGTCTACTATCCGGCGCCCTACCTGACGAACGAGAACCTCGAGTACTACCAGGATGCCTACGAGATCGGCTACGAGAAGATCGTCGACACCTATGCCGCGGCGACCCAGCATGTCGACCAGGGGCTCAGCTTGACGTTGTTCTTCAAGGACACCGCGACCACTCGCGACGTCAACAAGGCGCAGATCTACGCCTGGCGCAAGGGAATCAAGACGCTCTATTACATCCGGCTACGCCAGATGGCGCTGGAGGGAACCGAGGTCGAGGGCTGCGTCTCCTGCATGTTGTAGGACGGCGCGGAAGGGCCAACGCGCGCACGCGCCCGAGGGTGACCGGCGGCCGGCTGGCGGGCTCTGGAATTGTCTTGCAGCAAAGAGAACGCTGCTAGTGTGCAGCCTCAAGGCCATCTGATAAGCGATGCGCGGTCCCGTTCGGGCCGGGCCGTAATTGTGGGGTTGTCATGACGACCGACGTCTTTCTGTCCTACTCTCGGCGCGAGAGCAAAGAATTCGTCGCCCGTCTGGCTGCGGCACTGGAGGCCCGTGGCAAAGACGCCTGGGTCGATCTCGAGGATATCCCGCCGGCGAGCCAGTTCATGGAGGATCTGAAGGAGGGTATCGGCGGCAGCGACGCCTTCTGCTTCGTGCTCAGCCCCGGCGCGCTGGAATCCGACTATTGCCGTCAAGAACTCGAGTACGCCGTCGAGCGCAACAAGCGGATCGTTCCGATCGCCCATCGGCCACTGCCCGAACCGCCGATCGATCCATTGGCCTCGCACAGCTGGATCCCACAAGAAGGCCTGTTCGACGACGACGTCGATGCCAGCATGGACGAACTCATCCGTGCGTTGGAAACCGACGTCGAGTGGGTGCGCGGCCACACCCGCTGGGGGCAGCGGGCCGACGGTTGGCAGCGGGGCGGGAAAGACCGCGGCGCGCTGCTACGCGGCCAGGAGCTGCGCGACGCTGAAGCGTGGCTGGCCGGCCAGGCCGACCAGAAGCCCGCGGCGACCGCCAGTCACACCGAGTTCATACTTCGCAGCCAGCGCGAGTCGCGAAACCGAAGCCGGAAGACCCTGGCCGCCGTGGCCGCGGCGCTGGTCGTTTCGCTGGTGCTCGCCGGTGTGGCATTCTGGCAGCGCTCGGTCGCGATCCAAAATTTCCGCGAGGCCACGGGCGTTCGACTCGTGACGGAGTCCCAATCCATGCTGGCAGGCGTTCGCCCTGGCGGTGACGTGCGGGCCATGCAGCAACTTCTGGTGGCTGCCTCGCTCACGGAGGCTCCGGACCGGGACGCGATGTATGACACGGTCGTGCGGCAGGCCGCGCTCCTCAAGGTCAGCACGACACCAGAATTCGTCTACAACCCGACGTTCAGTCCTGACGGGACCCTTGTCGCGGCGGGGGGCGGAGATGGCAACGTTTGGATCTGGGACGCCAACACCGGTCAGCCACGTGGCGAACCACTCAAAGGCCACGACGACGGCGTTGTCTACGTCTCGTTCAGCCCGGATGGTGCCCGGCTAGCATCCGCCGGCCAGGACGGGACTGTCCGGTTCTGGGACGTGCAAACTGGCGAGCAGCTCGGCGATCCTCTGATGGTCGGCGAAGTGGTTACCTTCGTCCTTTTCAGCCGCGACGGCAAAAGGGTGGCTACCGTCGGTGACCGCAAGCTCCAGGTATGGGATATCGAGACGAGGAAACCGGGTGAGGCCTCGCTGCTCGAAGGCGTCGACAAGGTGGCATTCAGCCCAGACCGCTCCCGGCTGGCAGTAGCCGACGACGCGACCATTAGGCTCTTCGACCTGAAGACGGGACAGCCGATCGGCGCACCGTCGACGGTGCACGAGCTCGAGGTGACCGACCTCGCGTTCAGCCCCGACGGCAGGCAGTTCGTGTCGACCAGCCGCGACAAGACCCTGCGATTGTGGGATGTGGCCACCGCCGAACCGGTGGGCGAGCCGCTGTCCGGCCATGACAAAGAAGTAGCGACAGCCGCCTACAGCCCGGACGGGACCTTGATCGCCTCCGCTGGTGGAGATGGTTCGGTGCGATTGTGGGACGCCGCGACCGGATCCCCGGTCGGAGCCCCCCTGCCCGGGCCCGACGGGATCGCACTTGGAGTCGCCTTCGACCCTGACGGCAACCGGCTGGCCGTCGGCGGCAGCGACGGCGCGCTGCGGATCTACGATGTCGGCGCGGCCCGCACGCTCACCGGTGTTTCGGTCGCGTTCGGCCCCGACGGGGCGCTCGCCACGGGCGATCTCAACGGTTCGGTGCGGCTGTGGGATCGCGCCACCCACCGCGTCATCGGACCGCCCGGTCCGGGCCACACCGGTGCCGTCTTCCGCTTGGTGTTCAGCCCGGACGGCCGGCAACTGGTCTCATCGGGCGAAGACGGCACCGTGCGGTTTTGGGACCCCCGCACCGGTCAGCAGACAGGAGAACCGATCACCTTCGTTGATGAAGGCGTCAGCGCCCTGGCGTTCAGCCCCGACGGTCGCCGCATCGTGACCGGCGGCAACCACGGCGCCGTGCGGGTCTGGGATGCCGGGACCCGACAGCCGGTCACCGACAGCCTGCGAGCGACGGACGGCATGGTGATGGCCGTGACGCTGACAGACAACGGTGCGGAGGTCGGGGCCATGATCATGAAACCGACGGGCGGTCGCCTGATCTCGTGGAAAGGCGACTCTGGCGAGCGAACCAATGATTGGACGACGGGATACTCCTTCGCCGGGGCCTTCGGCCCCGAGCCGAAGGTGGTGGCGCTGGGCACGCTGGACGGGAACGTGACGTTCATCGACTTCGACACCGGGGAGCCGCTGCAGCCCGCGGCCAGGGGGCACACCGACGCCGTAATAGCCATGGCGTTCAGCCACGACGGCAACCGCGTCGTCACCGGCAGCCGCGACAAGGAGGTCCGGCTGTGGGATGCCAATACCGGTCAAACCGTCGGCCGTGCCCTCGCGGGACCGAGGGACGCCATCCTCAACGTCGCGCTGAGCCAGGACGGCAAAAGCGTCGCCGCGGGAAGCATCGCCGACAAGGTGTGGTTGTGGCCGGCGACGGCGAGCCCGGAAGACCTGTGCGCCAAGCTGACGGCGAACATGAGTCACGAACAGTGGAACGAATGGGTGTCTCCCGACATCGAATACATCAAAGCCTGCCCTGATCTTCCCATCGCGCCGGACTGAACGGTGAGGCGGTGAAACTCAGCAACTAGTCTGGGACCGGGCCCTCGTACCGCTGCGCGAATTCGTCGCCGGGGACAGGCCACTCATCTCCGTGCTCGCCCCGCACCACCCAGTCGCCCGCAGATGCGGTCAAGCGCCCTTCCAGGGTGTCGATGATTTCACCTTCTCGTGCGGGGCGCGCTCTGACCATGCCGTGACGTCGCCAGTGCCGCCCGTCAACGTGCTCGTACCGTGCGCGGAAGATGTCGTCGCGGACCGACCATCGGTCCCCATTGGTGGCGTCATCGACTACCCAATCGCCGGCGCCTGCCCGCAAGGTCTGTCCCGAGCGAGTGCTCCATGTCCATGCTTCGGCTCGCCGTTCGGCGACGACCGTCCCGGTCCGGCGAAACCGTCGCCACCGGTGAGTGTTGGAGTCCTCAGCGGAGTTCGGGCCGGCGTAGTCAACCGGCTTTGACCGGTAGCCGAGTTCGCGCAGCTTCGACAGCGTGGCCGCCAGACTGCTCAGCGCTTTGTCGAGCGACTCGGGGTCGGATTCGACGACAGCCCACTCCACGAGCTTGTCGTGGATCTTGCGGGAATCGTCACGCCGCTTCCCGAACTTCCAGCCGGCCTTGACGTAGTAACGACACCAATCCTCATGCTCAGCCCGGGCCATCATGATGGCCGTGTCGCGGCCGAATCCCATGAGCCGTAGTTGTTCCAGCGGGTCTTCTCTGCCCAGCGCCGCAACTGAGAGTGAATCCGGTGGAGTGCCAAAGGTATTCCAGCTGTGGCCGCCGATCTTCTCGACCATCCACAACGCGTTCTGGACCTGGCGGCGGTTAGAGCCGCGGTAGAACTCGTCGAGCTCGGTCCACGGTGCCGACGCTGGCGTGCTATGACCGGCGGCAGCGGCATACCGCTCGTGGATCAGCATGGCCGCCCGCTCCCAAGCGTCGTGGGCCTGGCCGCCGGGCAGGTCCATGCTCAGTCGGTAGGTGCGGAACCGGCCGACTAGCGATACCCGGTTCTCGGACGCCCCTGCGTTCGGATCCCATGCCCAGATCGGCGTGGCGGGTAGGCGCGCAGCCAGCCGGGTGCCCTTGCTGACCTCGCCGCCCGCGGCGTCGACCATGATCACGGCCGTGGTGTCTGCACCGTCCCTGGATCGATCATCGACATCAATTGCGGCACCGATGGGTCTTCGTTGATCGGCCTCCACGGTCGGGCGTTGGGGCGGTAGGCCGAGTTGTTCGCGGCAGGTATTCGTGGTCTTGCCGGTACTCTTCGGCGTTCTCGGCGACCAAGGTGACTTTGGGCAGTGCCGCGGCGTCGGCGGCAGAGTAGTAGTCCTGCTCCAACTGACGTTGCGCCATGTCGGCACACAGAGCCAACGTCATCGGTGACGTGCCGCAGATGAGGATGCGCTCGACGCGGGGATCGGCGATGATCCGGTCGAGCAGCCGTCGAGCAGTCACTTCGTATTTGCCCACAGTGTCTGCTGCCCAACGAGTCTGGCCGCCGCCGAAATGTTGCGCCCGCCACGCCGTCGGCCTGCCATGGATCATCGATTCGCACGATCAAGGGAAGTCGATGCCGCTGCCCGACTTCGGACAACCGTTCGGTGATCAGGTCGAGGCGCTGCAGGTTGTTCGACGGATCCATCGACAGTAGGTAGAGCCGGTCGAGTTTGCGCCAGAACGACAGCGAAGTCAGCGACTCCGGCCTACTGAAGTCAACCGTGATGATGCTGGCACCATGTTCACGGGCAGCGCTCACGCAGTGCCGGTCGGGCAGCGAGGTGACGACGACCATCGTGCTGCGGTGGCCCAGGGTGCGGGCGACCGCGGCGACCATCGGTTCTGAATCGTCATCGATTCCGACCAGCGCGGTCACCGAGTGAGCGAAGAAGACCCGCAAGACGGTCCATTCGGGACCGGAAGAGCGCCAGAGCCACTCCGACGACGCTGAGAAATACGGCGAAAGGGCACACAGACGCGCGATCTCGAGCGCCACCGGCGTGGGCGAGGGGCAGGTCCCGGCATTGAGCGATTGGTCGGCGGTTCCGCCTTTAACCACCCCGGCAGTCCACATCAGTGGCGTGAAGAACCGCGGGTGGGTTTCGTCGTGGCAGTCCCAGTACGCCGCAAGCGCCAGCGTCAGGCTGATCAGTGCGAGGCCAACAACGACCGCCAGCGGTGCGCCGGTGTGCCGGATGCCATGCGCATTAAAGATGAGCACGCCGAGCAGGACCAGAAGTGCGGTGACGATCGCGATTGAGGCAGCGAGCCGGGCTCCCCGAACCACCGCAGTCCCGCTGGCAGGCGCTCGCGTAGCTGGGGAAAGAGCGCTAGTACCGCAAGATAGCCGAGCACGAGGAGCGTGATCGCCGACAGGGTCCTCCGAGCGACGGCAAATCGCCGCGATGAAGATCCCACAGCGCGTAACTGTAGCTGCGTCAGAACCAGTGCCGTGGTGGGTAACTTCGAGTCGGCAAGTGCTGGAGGGCCCGTCATCGCTTCTGGACGGCCTGGGCCTTCTTGTACAGCGCTTTGAGCATGCGGTCGCGGAACGCGGGTTTCGAGAAGTTGATGCCGGCATTGACAAACCGCGGTTGGCCCAACAGCGAGTGGAAATAGCGGCCGCGCTTGTATTCCCGACCCCAGGCCGCTTCCATCCGCAGCTCGTAGTTGGTGAAGTCGTCGGGTCCGCCGATCTGCAGCGCCGCGATGCCTTGGAGATGCCCGCGCCGGAAGCCGGCGTGCCCGCACCCAGTGAGTCGCCGGCGAACAGCACGCCCGGCCGCCACGGCGGCCAGGCCGTAGAAGCCCATCGGCAGCCGCCACCCCGCACGCTCTTGTTCTTCTTAAGCTGGCGCAAGGGAATCAAGACGCTCTACTACATCCGGCTACGCCAGATGGCGTTGGAGGGTACCGAGGTCGAGGGCTGCGTCTCCTGCATGCTGTAGACGGTTGCCGCCGGCAATACCGAACCCCTCAAACCATCGACTCGGGCCTGTCGCGGATCTAGGCTTGGGTCATGGCTGATCAAAAGCAGAGCTATGACCCGAAAAAGGGCGGCAAGTTCGAGCCGACCACCAAGGCGCAACCGGCCCCAAGCGCACAACCGGGCGACAACAAGAACAAGGAGGAAGTAGCGGTTAGGCCGAAAGGCCTAGTCCGGCCAGGCGTACGGGTCTCGACAACCGACGTCGTCCAGTGGTGAAATCGGCGAACGTGCAAGTTAATCCACCGCTGTTCATACGCTCGGACCCAAGGCAGAAACGCATCGCACAACTGGCGCCCAGCTCGCGCGTGCACCTACTTGGTGGTGTGTTGGGGGCCCTGGGCCTTCTTGTACAGCGCCTTGAGCATACGGTCGCGGAACGCGGCGTTGTCGATCAGCTTGATGCCGGCATTGGCGAGCCGCGGTTGGCCCAACAGCTTGTGGAAATAGCGGCCGCGCTTGTATTCCCGACCCCACGCCGCTTCCATCCGCAGCGCGTAGTTGGTGAAGTCGTCGGGTCCGCCGTTCTGCAGCGCCGCGATCGCGCATTCGCCTGCGGCGAGTCCGGATTCCAATGCCTTGGAGATGCCCGCGCCGGAAGCCGGCTTGCCCGCACCCAGCGAGTCGCCGGCGAACAGCACGCCCGGTCGCCACGGCGGCCAGGCCGTGAAGCCCATCGGCAGCCGCCACGCCCGCACGCTCTTGTTCTTCTTGAGCTCCTCGATGGGCGGCAGCTCCCAGTCGGCGGGCAGCGTGCGCAGGAACTCGCCGAGGAATTGAGTGGCGTTGATCGACTGCCAGTTCTTGTAGCTGTTGACGTAGCCCAGGCCGATGTTGAACACACCGTTGCCCATCGGGAACACCCAGCCATAGCCGGGCAGCTGATCACCCTCGAACACCAGCTTGAGGTAGATGTCGAGGCTGTCGGAGTCGGGCCGGTTGGCGTGCATCTCGGAGCGGATCGCGATCGCCGAGTAGCCGTTGTACTCCGAATCGATCTTCAGTGCGCGCTTGATCGGGGAGTAGGCGCCATCGGCCGCGATGACGGCGTCGCCGTACACCTTCTCGCCGCCCTTGAGCGTCACGCCGACCACCCGGCCGCTGGGATCGAGCTCGGGGCCCGCGACCTCGGCGCCCTGGCGCACTTCGACGCCCGCCGACTCTGCGTGCTTGAGCAGCACGGTGTCCAGGTGCTCGCGGCTGACGGTGTGTCCGTGGTCGGGCATCCCGGGACGCCGCGGGAATGACAGCTCCCACTGGCTGGGGCTGAACACCGTCACCCGGTTGACCCGGTGGAAGGTGGCGACCTCGTCGGCCAGCCCCATCTTCTGCAGGTAACTCACCGCCCGCGCGGTCAGGCCGTCACCACACGGTTTGGCGCGGGGGAATTCGGCCTTGTCCAGGACCACTACCTTGGCGCCGGTCTGCGCGGCCTGCCATGCGGCCGCCGAGCCCGAAGGCCCGCCACCTGCGATGACCAGGTCGTATCGCTGCGTCATGAATCTCGTCTCTTCGATCGGCTGTCGCAGAGATAGTACCCAAGCCGACGCCGCCCATCCCTGGGACAGAAATGCCCTAATACATCGGTAATCATTGTGGTCAGGGCCTGGTCTGAGCAGGTCAGCGGTGTCCGGGCGGTACAGTGATCGGGTGCGACGAGGGTCCAGGCCACGTTCGGGTGGTGAGCCGGGTGTCAAGGTGGACGCCCGTAGCGAGCGCTGGCGTGAGCATCGCAAGAAGGTGCGGTCGGAAATCGTCGACGCCGCCTTCCGCGCGATCGACCGCCTCGGGCCCAATGTCAGCGTGCGTGAGATCGCCGAGGAGGCGGGTACCGCCAAGCCCAAGATCTACCGCCACTTCGCCGACAAATCCGACATGTTCGCCGAAATCGGTCAGCGGATGCGCGACATGCTGTGGGCGGCGATCATCCCGTCGGTCAATGTCGAGACCGACTCGGCACGCGAGATCGTCGGCCGCGGTGTCGAGCACTATGTAGAACTGGTCGATCAGCATCCCAACGTGGTGCGGTTCCTGCTTCAGGGCCGGTTCGCCGATCAGTCCGCGGCGGCGATGACGACCGTCAACAAGGGCAGTGAGATCACCCTCGCCATTGCCGACATGATCAGCACCGAGCTCGAGGAACTCGCGCCGGAACCGGAGGCGTTCGAGCTCGCGGCGTTCGCGATCTTCGGCACCGCGGCGTCGGCGACGGACTGGTGGCTGGGGGTCGACGACGACAGCCCTCGACGAATGCCGACCGACAAATTCATCGCACACATGACGACGATCATGGTTGGCGCCATCAACGGCACCGCCGAACTGCTGGGCATCAAGATCGACGCCGACCAGCCGATCAACACCGCTGTCCGCCGGCAGCAACCCGTCGCCTGATATTTGCGGCATTTGAGGCAGAAGCCTGTTGTGCTGCAACCAGCGGCTCGTTTTTGCGCGAGCGTGGGGTACCCGCAGACCTTGCGCGCGCTTGGCGTGACCAACAACCGCCACCGCTCGAGGTCACGTTGACACCGGGGGCCGCGGTCCGGAGACTGGCTTGATTACCCGGTACCGGCGTTCCCAGGATCGGCCCACCACTAAGTCAGGGGAGCTTGAAGCATGACGGTTGCCGAGCACTCGGCAGAGACAACGGCCGCTAAGCCGGTGCACACCCGCGCGCTGATCATCGGCAGTGGCTTCTCCGGGCTGGGCATGGCCATCGCACTGCAGAAGCAGAACGTGGACTTCGTGATCCTGGAGAAGGCCGACGACATCGGCGGCACATGGCGTGACAACACCTATCCCGGCTGCGCCTGCGATATCCCGTCGCACATGTACTCCTTCTCGTTCGAGCCCAAGCCCGACTGGACGCACATGTGGTCGTTTCAGCCGGAGATCCAGGAATACCTACAGGGCGTGACGAACAAGTACGGGCTGCGACGCTACATCCGGTTCAACTCACACGTCGACCGCGCGCACTGGGACGACGACGAAATGCGTTGGCATGCCTTCACGAAGGATGGCCGTGAGTTCGTCGCGCAGTTCCTGATCTCCGGTGCCGGAGGATTGCACATCCCGCTGATCCCCGACTTCGAGGGGCTCGGTGAGTTCGAGGGCACCGTCTTCCATTCCGCACAGTGGGACCACAGCGTGGACTTGACCGGAAAGCGCGTCGCGGTGATCGGCACCGGTGCCAGCGCCATTCAGATCGTGCCGGAGATCGTCGAGGACGTTGCAGCGCTTCAGCTTTACCAACGCACCCCGGCATGGGTGATGCCTCGCCCCAACAACCCGATCCCGCCATGGATGCGGCGGGTGTTCACCTATGTACCCGGTACACGCGCGGCGATGCGGGCCGGTATCTACTGGATTCATGAGACCGTCGGCTTCGCGATGACCAAACAACCGCGGTTACTCAAACTCGGTGAACTGATGGGCAAGGCCAACATTCGTCGCTCGGTCAAGGATCCGGAGCTGCGCAAGAAGCTCGTCCCGAACTATCGCGCGGGCTGCAAGCGCATCCTGAACTCCGACACCTATTACAAGGGCGTCGCGAACCCGAAGACCGAGGTCATCACCGACGGGATCGCGCGGTTCACCAAGACCGGCATCGTCACCGCCGACGGCACCGAGCGTGAGGTCGACGTCGTGGTGTCGGCCACCGGTTTCCACGTCACCGACTCCTACACCTATGTCGACATCAAGGGCCCCCGCGGCGAAGACCTCGTCGACCGGTGGAACCGCGAGGGCATCGCTGCGCTGCGCGGCATCACGGTCGCCGACATGCCCAACTTGTTCTTCCTGCTCGGGCCCAACACAGCGCTCGGACACAACTCCGTGGTGTTCATGATCGAGTCGCAGATCCGCTACGCCGCCCACGCGATCGCCGCCGTGGACAAGCGGGGCGCCCAGGCGCTGGCACCGACACGGGCGGCGCAGGACGCCTACAACGAGGAGTTGCAGCACGACCTGGCCGGCACGGTGTGGAGCACCGGCGGGTGCCGCAGTTGGTACATGGACGAGCACGGGGTGAACCGGACGCTGTGGAGCGGGATGACGTGGCAGTACTGGCTGGCCACCCGCAGATTCGACGCGTCCGAGTACAACTTCTTCGACGCCGCGTTGTCGCCGAGTGTGCGCTGAGATCGACGATCCGATCGATTTCGGGCGATTTTGCGATCTGGTTGCACACTCGCGGCCGACACGCACAACAAGATGTTGTGTTGCGCCTCGATAGTCGGACCCCAGTTGTAGTGTTGGAGGCGCTATAGCTGCCCTATAGCCTCGACCCAAAAAGACCAGGTAAAGCGGGGTTCTCGTGAGTGATGGCATGAAACTGATCGATCGTGTCTCGGCCATCAACTGGAACCGAGTGCAGGACGAGAAAGACGCCGAGGTCTGGGACCGGCTGACCGGCAATTTCTGGCTGCCGGAGAAGGTTCCGGTGTCCAACGACATCCCGTCCTGGGGCACGCTGAACGATCACGAGAAACAGCTGACGATGCGGGTGTTCACCGGCCTGACGCTGCTGGACACCATCCAGGGCACCGTCGGCGCGGTCAGCCTCATTCCCGACGCGCTGACTCCGCACGAGGAAGCCGTCTACACCAACATCGCGTTCATGGAGTCGGTGCACGCCCGCAGCTACAGCAACATCTTCTCGACGCTGTGCTCGACCGCTGAGATCGACGATGCGTTCCGCTGGTCGGAGGAGAACCCGAACCTGCAGCGCAAGGCCGAGATCGTCATGCAGTACTACAAGGGCGACGAGCCGCTGAAGCGCAAGGTGGCCTCCACGCTGCTGGAGAGCTTCCTGTTCTACTCGGGCTTCTACCTGCCCATGTACTGGTCGAGCCGGGCCAAGCTGACCAACACCGCCGACATGATCCGGCTGATCATCCGCGACGAGGCCGTGCACGGCTACTACATCGGCTACAAGTACCAGCGCGGGCTGGCCATGGAGGACGCCGCCACGCAGGCCGAGCTCAAGGACTACACCTACGAGCTGCTCTTCGAGCTCTACGACAACGAGGTCGAGTACACCCAGGATCTCTACGACGAGGTCGGCCTGACCGAGGACGTCAAGAAGTTCCTGCGCTACAACGCCAACAAGGCCTTGATGAACCTCGGCTATGAGGCGCTGTTCCCGCGCGACGAGACCGACGTCAACCCGGCGATCCTGTCCGCGCTGAGCCCCAACGCCGATGAGAACCACGACTTCTTCTCCGGGTCGGGCTCCAGCTACGTCATCGGCAAGGCGGTCAACACCGAAGACGAGGACTGGGACTTCTAGTTCCGGCCGGCTACAGCTTGCCGGCGATGTAGCTCGCGGCTTGATCCACCAGCCCGGAGCCGAGGTATGAGGGCTGCAGGTGCGAATCCCATTTGAAGCCTCGGCCACAGATGGGGTCGCCGTCCGCGCACTGGTCGATCGTCCTGTCGGCATAGGCGGGGGCCGGTCCGAGTCGCTTGGTCCCGTTGCCGAACAACGCGACCGCTGCAATGTGCTGACTGACATCTGGCGGAAGTGAGTTCGCTCTGGCAAACAGATCGGCCGCCGTGGCGCCGAGGGAATAGCCGCCGATCACAATGCCGGGTGTTCGGGCAGCTACTTGCCATGGATCGCACGTGGGCGCCGATGTCTCTGGCACCGGTCGCGGCGTCCAGGTCGGCGGGATAGTTCACTCCATAGACCCCGACCGACTGCGGCGTCTTGGACCGCAGCGCACCCACAAGTGCGTCGCCTATTTGGCCCACGCCGGGCGGTTCCTGCCGGCCGCGAGCGAACACGACTTCGGCATCGGGGCATGCCGCCGATGCCACCGGCATCAGCGACGCTGGGGGGTTAGGCAGTATTGCCGGGGTAATCATGACTGTCACGGCGAGCGCGCAGGCGGCCGCGAGGTTGAGGACAAATGGAGCTATAGGCCTGGGACTCATGAATGATTTTCGCGTGGCGAGCGGCGTACGTTACGTCAAGTTGGAGCGGACTTGACGACGATCGTCAGCTGGCCAGAGGTCCAGCTAGCCGCGCAATGACTCCGTGTCGATCACGAACCGGTAGCGCACATCGCTGGCGATCACCCGCTGATACGCCTCGTTGATGTAATCCGGTGTGATGACCTCGATTTCGGGCCGCACGTCATGCTCGGCGCAGAAGTCCAGCATCTCCTGCGTTTCGGCAATCCCGCCGATCAACGAACCGGCCAGGCGGCGTCGACCGAACACCAGGGATGGAGCCGTGACGGTCATGGGGCGCTCGGGCATCCCGAGCTCGACCAGGGTGCCGTCCAGCCTCAGCAGTCTGAGGTAGGCGTCGAGATCGAGGTTGGCCGAGACGGTGTTCAAGATGAGGTCGAAGGAGCCGGCAAGCGTTTCGAACGTCGACGGGTCGGAGGTCGCGAAGTACTCGTCGGCGCCCAGTCGCAGGCCGTCCTCCATCTTCTTCAATGACTGGCTCAGCACGGTCACCTTCGCGCCCATCGCGTGGGCGAGCTTGACTCCCATGTGGCCCAGTCCACCCAGGCCGATCACCGCCACGCTCGTGCCGGGACCCGCATTCCAGTGGCGCAGAGGCGAATACAGCGTGATGCCTGCGCACAGCAGCGGTGCGGCAGCGTCCAGCGGCAGGCTGTCGG
Source organism: uncultured Actinomycetota bacterium (assembly GCA_963805835.1). GTDB lineage: Bacteria > Actinomycetota > Actinomycetes > Mycobacteriales > Mycobacteriaceae > Mycobacterium. The sequence continues at coordinate 13,128 of CAWDVX010000007.1, forward strand.
GGATGTGCAACACATAGTTCTCATCCACGACGATCGCGCCGCTGTAGCCGCCCTGGGTCGGCTCGCCATCGCGACCGACGCCGTTGTAGGTGCCGACCATTCCGGGATTGGTGCAGTACTGCTCCTCACCCGCTCGGCACTGGGCTGCACTCCCGACAACTGTCCACGAAGCAGCCGACGCCTACTCGATCGCCCACCTTGAACTTGCTGACCTCGGAGCCGATCTCGGTGACGACGCCGGCAATCTCGTGGCCGGGCACCATCGGATAGCTGACGTGGCCCCACTCACCCTTGACAGTGTGGATATCGGAGTGACAGATGCCCGCGAAGTGGATGTCGAATGCCACGTCGTGGGGCCCGACGTCGCGCCGGGTGATGGTGGTCTCGGTCAGCGGTGTGGTCGCCGATGTGGCGGCGTACGCGGAAACAGTGGTCATAGCAGCCCTCTACCCTCGGATAATCACACGTGAAATTCGCCGCGACAGTGCGGCCTATCCGATTCAAACGGCCCGATGGAGGCAGTTCTTCCCCGAGAAACTGTGAGTTATTTCCTAGAGTCCCGGCGCGCGGAAGGCGCCGTTGAAGGACAGCCGCTCATAGTGGGCCACCCCGGCGGCCGTGTAGGGGTCGCGCTCGACGATGGCTTGTGCCTCTTCTGCGCTGATGTCGCCGGTGAGCAGGATTGCCCCGGATTCGTCCTCCAAGCGGCCCGCCAGCACGACGCGGCCGGCGGCAACCTCGCTCTGGAGCCATTCCAGATGGGCGGGCCGGGTCTCGTTGACGACGTCGGGAGGCTGCAGATAGGTGGACTTCAAGACGTGGAACATCTGCGCCAGGCTAATTGATCGGCGCGTCTATCCACGGAAGGTCGGCCAGTATTCCGCGGGCCGCGACGATGCCCTCGCCGGTCTGCCACACCTCGTTGTTGACAGCGAAGACCCGGTTGTCGCGATTGGCGGACAACTTCTTCCACGCATCGCTCTCCAGCACACGGGGTGCACGGTCCTTGGCCGCGGGGGAGTCGAACGAGATGTAGACGATGTCGCCGTCAGCCGCCGAGAAGTCCGGTGAGTTCGCCAGGTCGGTGTCGGTGATGCCGATCTCGATGTAGGGCTTGTCGGTAAACCGTTGAGCCGCAGGACGATCGACACCGGCAGCGGCCAGCACACTGCCGGGAAAATTGGCGGGCCCGTAGACCCGCATGGTGGTCTCGGTCAACTGTACGACCGAAGCCTGAAAATGGGCCGCGTCGTTGTCGGCGCCGGTCTTGTCGGCGGCCCGCTCGAACCCGTCGATCATGTCGTTCGCCACGGCGAGGCGGCCGGTCGCCTCTCCGACGGTGCGCATGTTGTCCTGCCATGCAGCGCCCGGCGGGCCGGTGAACACCGTCGGCGCGATCCCCGATAACTCGCCGAAATCCCCGGGCGTCAGCGCCTCGGAGCCGAGGATCAAGTCGGGGGTCGCGGCCTTGATCGCTTCGATGTCGGGCGAGCTGCGGCTACCGGCCCCCGGCACATCGTGGATGACCTGTCCGAGATAGGACGGTTGGCTGCTGGAGCCGTCAGGCAGCGCGGCGGCCACCACCCGTGACTGCAGGCCGAGCGCGCACAGCATGTCGAGCTGATCACCGGAGAGCACCACGATGCGCTGCGGATCCGCCCGCACCTCGGTTTCCCCTGCGGCGTGACGGACCAGCCGGTCGGGTGGGCCCTCGTCGACCGGAGTGGGTTCGGGTGCGCAGGAATCGTCTGGCCTGCGCTGATTGCCCAGCACGCCCGCACCGGCGATCCTCGTGGTGCTGGTGATGACCGATTGCTCAGCCGCGGTCGAGGACGCGTCTTCGCTCGACGCTCCGCAGCCGCTGACGACCGTGATGGTCAAGGCCGTCGCGATTGCCGCCACCGACGCCGCCAGCCCGGCGCGGGGTCCGCTGATCAGCACGTCGCCGACGGTAACATCCGGGCAGCTCCGGGCCGGTCGGCCCGCGTCGTGAATCATTTACGACAGTTTGTAGGACCACCACGACTTCCGGGTATCCCGGGAGTTAGGATTCATGAAGAATGGCCGCCCGGCCGATGAGGATGTTTGGAGGACCTGTTGGGCGAACACCTCCCCAGGCGCGTACACCCACGGGCCGCGGTACGTGTCCGCCAACGGGCGGTGACCTGCGCCGATAACCCCGTCCGGTCGTCGAGCTCACGCAGTATGCCCGTCCCGGCATGCGACACGACGCCATGGCCGTCGGCCGAGACTTTCACCCGCGAAGCCGCCGCGATATTCTTCACTCGCGAAGTGCCTTCCCGTGGGAACGATTGAACCCTAGAAAAGTCCAATTATTCCTTGCCGGACAGGCACTTTCGCCTATCTACACTCCGCCAAAAGCAACATTCCACGAAAATCCGGGCTAGAGCAAAATCTGAAATCCCGCCCGCGCGATTCCGCCGAAGGCGAGCAGTAATGCGTGCAGGCGCACGTATTGCGGATGCTCTATTCAGCCCTAGCTGTAGAACTTCCAGCATGCGATCGGTGGCGATGTCGTCGGCCTGTTCGAGGGTGCGCTGCAGGTCGCGGTCACGGGCATCGATGCTGATCGTCGAGGGGGTCCACATCGACTTGTGACGTGCAGTGACCGAAAGCCGGTATTCAATACTGGCCCGGATCCACCTCATCGATCCTCACTGCATCTCGACAACCGCGATTGCAGCCCAATACCAGTTCAGACGTCGAGACGGTCAACTCGGTACAGGATGAACAATGTGGCCAGGCAGACACCGACCCGGCACGTCAGCGTGTCAGCATGCCGTCGTAAAGGTAGCTGATGATCGTATCGCCGACGAGGTCGGCGGACGACCGGTTGCCTGCGAGGTGCCATCGGTATGACGACGAGATCATCGACAAGAGCTGAACGGTGAGCAGCTCATCGTTGACTCTGCGGAACACCTTCGTGCGGACTCCTCTTTTGATGGTTCCCCGGATGCGGTCGGTGAACTCAGCTTCTTTACTGCGAATCGCACTCGACTGCTCGGGCGACAGCGACGTTGTGAGCCAGGGGCGTTCCTGAAAGTACACGGCGATGAAATCAGGTACCGACGCGATGGTACGCAGGATAGCTTTGACGATCTCGGCAAGTTCCTCGTCGGGCGGTTGCTCGGCCCGAACCGTGCCCATGTTCTGATCGAGGCGAGTGTAGGCCTCGAGATAGATCGCGTACAGGATGGCGGTCTTCGACGGGAAGTAATAGTAGAGAGTGCCCTTGTTCAGGCCGACAGTCTCGGCGATATCGCTCATCGCTGAACCGTGATAACCCCTGCGGCGAAACAGGGACGCGCAGTCTGCGAGCAGGACGTTTCGCCGATCGTCGTTGGTTGTTGGCTTCATGCCAACCTCCTTGTGATCGGGTCCCGTGTCGACCATGGCCCGGTTGATGGTACTTCCCGGCGGTGCTCTCGCCCGGACTGTGCCGCGCGGCTGCCCCGTCAGCCGCGGCGGTGATCTCGGCTGATAACCAGACCCAGCGCCTCGAAATCCCACGCCCCGGTGTTTCCCCTCTCCTTGAGTTTGAACTTTTGGACTCGGTTGAGGTGGTTGACGGGCAACTCGTCGATAAACTCGACATATCGTGGCACTGCGAAATATGGCAACTCCCGAGTGAGGAACTCGAATAGCTCTGGGGGAGTAAACACTTCATTGGCCTTCATCACGATCCAGACCTTCAGATCGTCCTCGCCTAGATCTGCCGCTTCGGCATGCGCGGCGACAGTCTGGATCTTGGGATGCCTGCTGATTGCCGCTTCCACTTCGACACAGGAGATGTTCTCGCCGCGTCGACGGACGGCGTCACGTTTGCGGTCGAAGAAGACCAAACTTCCGTCGGGTTCACGAGTGGCCATATCTCCGGTGTGGTGCCACATGTCGCGGCTGGCCGCGACGGTCGCTTCGGCATTGCGCCAGTACCCATCGAACATGACCATCGGTTCACGGGGCCGGATGACGATCTCACCAGGCTCGCCGTCGGGCACAGGCATATCGTCGTCGTCGACGAGGCGCACTTCAATCCACTGTGCCGGCAGTCCGAGTCTGCCGGGGCGTGTCCCGTGCTCCGCGACGGTGCTCAGCGTGACGGGGTTGCATTCGGTTTGACCGTAGACTTCGCTGACGACCTCGACACCGAAACGATCCCTGAATTGCCGTTGCGCCTGCGGTGGCATGGGAACGAAAACTGCGATCCTTAACGTGTGTAGGTGGTCGTCGGGGCCGCGTGGAGTCGACAGGATCGCCATACCCATCGGCCCAACACCGAACGCTGCGGTGGCGCCGGCCTCACGGCACTGGCTGATGAACTGGCTTGCACTGAACGCAGGCAGGAATGTTACCGGCAGACCGCCCTGCAGTGAGGCCATCAGCGTCATGCCCTGACCGGCGATATGGAAGAGCGGCAGGGCAGTGATCAAGCGTTCGTCTGGTCGGTACCAACCACTTTCAAACCAGGCCCGGGGTAAGGCGAGGTAATAGCCCTGGCTCAAGACACAGCCTTTGGGAAACCCGGTGGTTCCCGATGTGTACATGATGGCCATTGTGTCGCGTGGCTTGACAACGGTTGGCGCGAACGTCAGACCGCTAGTGCGGAGCTCATTGAACGGTATGGCAGCCCGCGTCTCGGCATCACCGGTGACGACAAGTTCGGTGATTTCGGGGAGCTGGCTACGTAGCTCAGTGACCTGACCAATCCCGATCTCGTCTGAGATAACGCACCGTGATTGAGAATGGGCAAGCTGATGGCGAAGGAACTCGCCCTTCAGATATGGGTTGGTAGGGACTTGGATCGCACCGAGCTTCGCCAGCGCTAACACCGATAGCACGGCCTCGTCGCAGTTGGGCAGCATCACCGCGACTCGATCCCGCGCACCGACTCCATGGGCGTGGAGTGCGGCGGCGACGGCGTCTGTGATCGCGTCGACTTCACCGAAAGTGAGCCAGTCTCCAGTGCAGCGAAAGAATGGCCGGTCGGGCTCGGTGGCCGCCCAGTGTCGCAGCCGTGTCGAGATGGTTCGTGATCCGCGCATCTCGGAGAGCTGCCCGGGGTGCCAGTCGGCCGTCAACGTCAGCTCCCACCTATCCGCTTCCCGGGCGGGAACGCGACACAAAGGTGCGAGATTCCGCGAGTCACGCTGGCGTAGCGTTCGGGCGGTTTCACGATCTGATACTCACCCAAACGCGGCAACGCCTCTTCAAGCAGCACCCGCAGCTCCATCCGAGCCAGATTCGCGCCCAGGCAACGGTGCTCGCCAACGCCGAAGGCAACATGCCGATTCGGCGACCGCGACAGGTCCACGTTCTCGGGATCGTCGAATTCGGCGGGATCATGGTTTGCCGCCATCCAGCAGAGCTGCACTTTGTCACCCTCGGCGATCGCCTGCCCATGTAGTGCCGTCGCCGCGGCCGCGGTGCGGAACAACGATGGCAATGGAGTCAGATACCGCAGCAACTCTTCGACCGCGACGGGGATGCGATCTGGTTCCTCGACCAGGAGCCGCCGTTGCGCAGGATGTTCACCCAAGTAGAAGAGCATGTGTGAACCGCTGTTCGTCGTGGTGTCGAGGCCACCTGTCATCAGCATGATCATCGTCAGGATGAACTGAGTCTTGTCCATTGGCTTGCCGCCGATTTCCAAACCGATCAACAGCGAGGGAATATCGTCACCTGGATCACTACGTCGCAACTCGTACAGGTGGTCGAAATAGCCCATCGCGGAACCGATGGCCTCCAGATCCTCGCCGCCAGAGGCCAGCAGGGCCACCGCCCACGCCTGGAATTTGGCCCGGTCTTCGAAGGGGATGCCGAGAACAGGAGTATTGACAATGGTCGGCAGAGGGATGGTCAGCTGCTGAGCGAGATCGGCCTCACCATCTTCGATGAACGCGTCGATGAGGTCGTTGACGACCTCCTGAGCGTGCGGCGCGCTCTCCGCGGCGGCCGCGGGTGTGAAGCGAGGAATGAGGGGACGACGGAACTGGCTGTGGATCGGCGCGTCCGACTCGATGGGCGGCAAGGGCAGCATGCCGTGGGAGGGAAGTGAGACCCCCTGGCCGGAAACGAACAGAGAGCTATCGCGTGCGACGTTCCAAACGTCTTCATATCGCGTGAGAACCCAACTGCCACCATAAGTTTGGGCGTGGCCGACAGGGCAGGTGTCCCGCATCGACTTCAACATGCTGTAGGGATCGTCGTCCAGACAAAGCTGGTTGATGTGGTCGAAATTAGCGAAGAGACTGTGCCCGGGCTCTCGGGGCTCTGAAACGGTGGTCTCGTTCGGATGATCTGCGTGGCTGGCTGACATTCGGTCTCCTACTTTCGTCGCCGATCTGGAAGCGAGCGAGCTGCCCGTGGTTTGTGCATAGGTTCACGACCAATACCAATGAGGTTGCCGTCTCTCGAGATACGCGGCCCTCGCCTCCGCGCTGTCGGCGAAGGTCGCCAAGCGATTCGTGTAGTCCTGCTCCGTGCGATATGCGTCTTTGAGCGGGAGGAACTCCACCCGATTCATCGATTCCTTGGCCAGCCGCAACGCAATCGGGCTCTTGGCGGCCAAAGTTGCAGCGATCTCCATGGCAGTGGGTAATAGCTGGGGAGGCGGCACGACGGCACGCACAGCGCCTAACCTCTGCAGTTCGGCCGCAGTAACCGCTTCGCCAAGCAGAAACATCTCGCGCGCTTTGTGCCGACCAACCATCAACGAGAGCTGTGAGCTCGCCCCGAGTAAACCAACGTTGATCTCGGCGGTGGCGAACGTCGCATGCTCAGCAGCAACTATGATGTCGCAGCAAGCGGCAAACGCTACGCCTGCTCCAATCGCGGGTCCATTGACCGCGGCAATGACTGGGACGGCACAATCGGTTATGGACCACAGCGCTTCTCGAGCCGTCAAGCCAGGATCGACTAACTCCGTCGCCAGAGTGCTCTCGTTCGCGCGTCCGTAACTGTTGAGGTCGGCGCCGGCCATGAACGCCCGGTCGCCAGCCGCGGTGAAGACGGCGGCCCGGACATCGCGTCGATCGTTGAGGGAAACAAACGCGTCCCGGATCGCGATCATCGCGTCACGATCAACGGCATTGACGGGAGGTCGATCCAATGTAACTTTGGCGACGAAATCCGATACCTCCACCCGTACAGATGGCCGAGTGGGAGTCGAACTTCTCTCCAGTGGCGGTGTGTCCATCGTAGACGGGGTCAATCCTGCTCTTTATAAACGGGATTGGGATAAAACTGATCGAAGTGCTTGCGGATGAACGCGTAGCGCGTCTGTTCTGCTTCCCCTGTGTAGATCGGTGTCACCATGTAGCTCATGTTCTGCCATATGTGAAAGTCATTCCGAATCTGCCAGTGCTGAGCTTTGATCATCCGGCCGCTACGTCCCTGAGGAATGTCACCGGTGTCGCCTGGCTCTTTGGTTCCAGTCACGGTGCTGAAGAAAATTGCATTGTCGGCGTCGATCGGGGTCAGAGTGGGAAGGTGGATGCAGACCAAGTCGTCGACCCGGAACCGCGCGATGCCCAGTGACGCACCCCAGAAGAAATTGTCCACGTGCCCAAGTACGGGGCCGTTCGGTGTGAGCCAACTTGATTCCTGCTGACCGCCGAACAGCAATCGCATGGTGTTCGTGGCGTAGGCTCCCTCGACCTCGTAGTCGCTGAATTCGGCATCGAGCGCTGAGCCGTGCACATACTGAAAGTGGTGCGGGTCAGCGCTGTTCTCAAAGGGGAACTGTGGCTTGGCCAGATAAGGTCCGTCGACGGTGGTGTCGATCGCGTAGTAGTTCGACTTGTCGCCAAAGTACGGCAACCCAGGCCATTCGTAGCTCGGAGGAAGGCCCTCGTGGTGGTACCACATAACGATGATGCCATCGATCTCGCGGACATGTTTCTTGCCGATCTTCGCCTTGACCGGCCGTTCGGGCCGGTAGGGAATCGAGACGTTCTCGCCGTCGGTGTTCCACTGCCAACCATGGAACGGGCACGCGATGTTCTCACCGCACACGCCGCCGCCGAACTCGTTGGGGCTGGGGTGACCCAGATGGGCGCCCATGTGTGGGCAATGCGCGTCCAGCACCGACAGCACCCCGGACTCGGTCCGAAACACCACTAAGTCCTGTCCAAACCACCTCGCTGGTTTCAGCTGGCCAGAACTGATCTCGGATGAGTACCCAATGACGTACCAGCCCGTAGCGAAGTCCGTGTATGGCCAACCGCTCATACGCTCCTTGCCTACGCCGAGTCCCATCTCGAGGCCGGTGCGGCCCTCATGGCGCATGTCGAACGTCGTCATGGTCACCTTCTCTCTGATCGCGTTCTGAACTGTCCCGGCGACGTTACGGATGCGGTTTCACTCTGTCAACCGAACGGTTGAAAATGATGCACGGTGGCCGTCGAGATCGAGCCTGGCCGACTGCTGGTGAGTACGAACCACCGTTTCGCGCTCGCCCGCCACATCAGTACCAACTCCCGTCAGGCCACCTGTGCGGGCGGTGTTTGAAGGACCTCACTCTCGTCTTCTTGATTGCGAATCGCGCGCAATGTCATAACAAACATCACGACGAACCACACACAGAACGCCGCGAGTACCACCCACCAGGTCAGCACGCCATTCCACGCAAGCGGGCCGGTCTTAAAGAAATACAGCAGCGTACCCGGCGTGAAGAGTGTCGCCATCCACAAATTAAAATATCCGACCCAACGTGGGTAGACCTTTTGTTCGCGATCATGGAAAATAGCGACGGCGATAGCGATATTCTGAACTGCAGCGCAGGTCCAGGCTCCCACGAACGGGATCCATGCGAGGTCGCTGAGCAGCAACATCTCTGAAGGGCTGCGCCCTTCGCGGTACGCCGCGGTTTGCAGAATGAAGACTGGGCTCAAGAACAGGAGGACGCCGAGCATGCCCATGCCGAGTTCGGTGTAGGCCAGTGGAGAATAACGCCCTTCGATCCGCTTGAGTTGCGTTGCTATTACGGCGGCCCAAGGGCCGGTTATTGTCGCTCCGATCAATGTCAGAACAAGTCCGATGCGAATTCCGTTCTGGTTGCCGTTAAAGAAATCGGCAATTTCTTGTGCGCCCATGCTGGGGGCCGGTGGTGGCACCATGTGGGCGAAGAAGACGAATCCGATCATCCAGATGAATATTCCGACCGGACCGCCGTACAGGCACAGTGTCTGTGTTCGTCTCGTCATTGAGTTTCTCCTTCGGTGCGTGGTGGTGTCAGTGGGGCCAATTCGGGCTACGAACACCTGCGCCTAGAGGTCAACCGATCGGTTGAACTGGGAAAGCGGGCCGGCCGAATCGACGTCAGTCGAAGACGATGACACCGCGTAGGATCGTTCCGCTCTTGAGGTCGCGGTAGCCCTGCGCAGTCTGGTCCAGCGAGTAGCGGGTGGTGATCAGTTCATCGAGCTTGAGTTGTCCGCTCTGATACAGCGCCAGCTGGCGCGGAATGTCCCTCGACGGATTGCACTGTCCGTACAGTGATCCTTGAAGACGCTTCTGCGAAAGTGTGAGATCCATCAGCGATATCAGCGGTGCCGTTTCGGCGAAGTTGCCGATGCCGGTGACGACACACGTTCCCGCCTTGCGGATTGTCGCAAACGCGGCCGCGACGTGATCGGCCGCGGTGACCCCCACTGTGACAATGGCAGAGTCAGCCCCCTGCCCATTGGTAACGCTTCTGGCGAACTCGCCGGCTTCTGCGATATCAGCGAAGCACTCAGTCGCGCCGAGCTTTTCGGCCAGGTCGCGCTTGAAGGGAATCGGATCGACCGCGATGACGTGTGTTGCGCCGGCGTGCGCGGCACCTTGAACAGCGTTGATACCGATCCCTCCGATACCCATGACGATGACGGTGTCACCAACCTGTACCGCGGCTGAATTAACCGCCGAGCCCCAGCCGGTCCCCACGCCGCATCCGAGCAGGCACAAGACGTCGAGTGGCAGATCCTTGGGCACCTTGACTGCGCTGTTGACGTCGACAGTGGTGTACTCGGAGAAGGTGCCGAGCCCAGCCATCTGGCCCACGGGCACTCCATCAAGGTGCATCCGGAAACTTGTCGGGTCATCAAACCGCGATCCCAGAAGCAGATTCGCGCCCAGATCGCAAAGATTTTGCATGCCGGAGGCGCACCATCGACAGTGGCCGCAGGCAGGCAGGAAGGAGAAGACGACGTGATCACCCACGGCGAAGCCCTTGACGCCGGGGCCGACGTCGACGACGACCCCCGCCCCTTCGTGCCCTCCCACGAACGGCAAGGCCGCAACGGGCAAGTCGCCGGTGGCGATGTGATCATCGGAGTGGCAAAGTCCTGACGCGGCGAGCTTGACGGTTAGTTCGCCCATCGCGGGCCCTTCTAGATCCAGATGGGCAACCTCGTACTCGCCAGGTGCCTCGCGGATGATGGCGCTGCGGGTCTTCATAGCAACTCTCCTTCAGGGTGCGAACAAAAAACGCGGAGCGTCAGCGTGCGCCCCGCCATGCGAGGGCCGGTGTGTGGTCGGCCGCCATGACTCACGGTCGACCTCGCAGGCCGAACCGGCGACGCCAGTCGTGCAATCCGAGCAATCTGGCGATTCGGGTGATCATCCTGAACTTTCGTGGTTGATAGGGGTACCACTGCAGTTCCTTGCCCCTGTTGATTACCCGATCAGAAACGAATGCCTGCTTTCTGCAATATTTTTCGACAGAGTTTGCACCGCCCAAACGAGCGCCTAAGCCGGACTGCTTCCAGCCGCCAAATGGCAGTGGCGATTGGAAGAGTGTCGCCAGGACGTTGTTCGCCGAAACACCCCCCGTCTCAAGTCTTCGGGAAACCCGTTCGGCGCGGGCCAGATCCGCCGTCCACACGCTTCCCGACAGTCCGTAGGGGGAGTCGTTGGCCAGTGTGATGGCTTCGTCCTCCGAGTGGACCTTCATCACTGGCAGCGTCGGCCCGAAAGTTTCCTCGTTCATGCAGGCCATGGAGTGGTCCACATCGACCAGCACTGTGGGCATGAAAAAGTTTCCGGGTTCGCGGCGCACTCCGCCGACCAAGACCCTTGCGCCCTTCGCGACAGCGTCATTCACGTGGCACTCGACAATGTCGACCTGGGCGGGAGTCACAAGCGCGCCGACCTCATTGGTGAAGCTGTGGTCGGTGTCGATGCCCACTCTCAGGGCTGAGACTTGATCGACGAGCTTTGTGACGAACTCTTCGTATACGGTCTCGTGGACGTAGGCGCGCTCGACTGAAATGCATGCCTGCCCGCAGTTGTATAACGCACCCCAAACAGCACCTGCCACAGCCCGGTCGATCGGCGCATCTTCCAGCACGATCATGGCGTCCTTGCCGCCCAATTCCAGACTGCACGGGATCAGGCGTTCGGCCGCCCTGGTGGCAATGACGCGTCCTGTCTTCGTCGATCCGGTGAACTGCACCATGTCGACTGCATCGACAACCGCCGCACCGGTAGATCCGTCGCCGGTCACACAGGCCAGCACAGGTGGCGCCCCGATGTCCTCGCGCCATCCGCGTACCGCTTCTGCCCAAGTTAGCGGAGTGACCTCCGAAGGCTTGGTGAGTACGGCCGCACCGGCGGTCAAGGCGAATGGGACGTCGAGCAGCGGCATTCCGAGCGGGGCGTTCCATGGCGTGATGACTCCGACGAGCGGGTAGGGCCGCAGATGGATTCGTAGACGCTTGGTGACATTCTGCCGCCCAAAGGGAGTGAGCTTGCGATCACCGAGCCATTCCTCGGCGTGCTTGGTGGCGTAGTTGATGGTCTCCATGGCGATTGCGGTCTCCGTCGCGGTGTCGCCCCAGGACTTACCGCTTTCGCTCTGGATGAGGTCGAGCAGACGTTGTTCGTTGTCCATGATCCAGTCGAGCCAGTCGAGGAGGTGGCGTGACCGTCCCTTGGGCCCGAGATCATCCCAGGCGGGTTGGGCCGCGCGGAGTTCGGTTGCGGTGTGTGCGACCTGATCGGGTGTGTGAACCACAACGGTGCCCACATGGCTTCCATCGAGCGGATTGCGAACCGCCAAGCTTCGCTGGTCGGGCTGGGTGTCGATCGTCAATGTGCTGTCCGCCTTCCGCAGCCAACGCGTGCCCAGGGGTTATGGAGCACACTGTACGACTCTCTCAACCATACGACCGTTAAATGGCCCAAAATGCTCATCAACCCTATCATTTTTAGACAAACATATAGTGCTTGTAGCAGCATAACTGGCGATACTTTTGTTACAAAGAAAGACTTGACCGATCGGTTGGCTGTGAGACTCGCGTGGGGTATGACTCGACCGAGTTGTCAAGAAGCTGGGGCGCCGCTTGGCTGCGTGGACAGCACCTCGGAAGTGGTCGGGATCTGTCGGTACAACGCCGGTGCGCGGACCGACGCTTTGCCGGTGAGAGTTCAGTTGAGTTGGTCGCGCGGACCGCCGCGACCTCAAACCGGCGTCGCCATGAGGGCGCGCGGGCGGTCCGGGAATGGTGAGACAGCAGTCGAGCGGCGACTTGCCCGGCGCGTGGAACAGGCAGTCGGGCCGTTCTGCAACGCTGCGGTTCGCTGCTCCAGCCAGTTGTACGCCTGGAACGTCACGACCACCATGATCCAGGGTGCCGTAGAACGCGGCCAGCTCGCCATAGGCCAGGTTGATCTGCGGGTCATACAGATCTGGGCGCACCACCCCGGCTTTGAGGTTGTCGCACACCAGCCGCGCCGGGATCCCGCCGAAGAACTCAAACGCCGCTACATGCGAAGCGTTCCAGGATGTTTGGTCCATCCGAAGGACCGGTTGTACGAACAAGGCCCGCGAGCACGCCAGGATCATCGCGAACACCCTCACCGCGACCCGACGGCCCGAGGTGGGGTCGAGCCACATCCCGAGCTTGCCATAGTCGATCTGGGCTTCGCTGCCGGGCTCGACCGCGCCACGAGGCACCGTGACTCGCTCTTCGAGACCCTGGTCTGCGAAAGTGGTTGTGATATAACGACGTACCGTCGATTCCGACACCGCCACACCGTGGTGTCGCGCAGCCGCTGAGCGATGGTCGCCACCGTCACCGGAACCTTCAACTGATCTGCGATCCATTGGTGATGGACAGCGATCTGCGGCCAAGTCAACGCCCGCGCTGCCGGATCGACCAGCTCAGGAAACCAGCGGCCTATCCGTTCGCGCCACAGCTCCTCATCGAACGTCGCATCCGGGTGCGATTCAACCCTCGGCCAACGCCGGGGCCAGGTACTTGCGGATAGTCTTTCGGTCGATGTTGAGTGCCTCATAGATCTGCACCTGGGATCGGCCGGCGTTCCAATGCCGGAACATCTCCACCGAGTCGGTCACGTTCCACGATCTCCTCGCCACCTCAGGCCCCTTCCAGGACGCCGTGGTGGGGTACCTGAACGAGAGCGAACCTGAGCAGCACCCCAACCCCTGCCAGACACGCCCCAGGGTGGGGAACTACGTGACGGAGGGTGAGGAATTACGTGACGGACAACCCGTCAAACCTGGGGAAACAACCCGTCAAACCTGGGGAACCGCTGACATTCAATTCCCATCGGTCTCCGGACTCACCGGGGCGATTCATGTCATTTTCTCAAATCAAATGTCATCGCGGCGTCATACATGACATCGAAGTGAGACGAATCGGACCGCAGGGTACGACGTCGGCGGCGCTCGGCGAGAACGCTGTGAGTGGGCACCTCGTTGTTGGAGTTGAGCGTTGTGTCTTCGTGCCGCGGCGGGGCTCGTCGGCAATGGATTCCGAAAACCATTCGGGCGCTGCGGCCGTCATTCTGCTTCTTCGCGGTTTCAGAGTGACGGGTTGACGATGATCTTGCCGCACGCTAATCGCTCGTCGATCGCGTTCAGTGCTTCGCCGACGCGATGGAGGGGGTAGACGCCACCGATCGGCGGGCAGACGACGCCGTCGGCGAAGAAGCCCATCAGCTCATTCCATTGCCTGGCGAGGAAACCGGGACGATGCCGGGCGTAGCTGCCCCAGGCAACACCGACGACGTCGATGTTGTTGAGCAGCAGCCGGTTCGCGGGCACGTTCGGTATGTCACCGGAGGTGAATCCGACGACGAGCAGCCGCCCTCCCGGATTCAGGCATCGCAGGGAATCGATGAAGCGGTCCCCGCCGACGGGATCGACGACGACGTCGACCTTCCCGGTGTCGCAGACAGTCTCTCGGAATCCGAGCACGGGGAAGCATTCATCGGCTCCGGCTTCCCTGGCGACCTTTGCCTTCTGCTCCGAGGAAACGACGGCCACGACCCGGGATGCCCCGAGTGCCTTGGCCACCTGGATGCTGGCTGTGCCGACACCGCCTGCGGCACCGTGAACGAGCACGGACTCGCCAGCGGAGAACCGACCGCGGTACTTGAGCGCAACGTGCGCGGTGAAGTAATTCAGCGGCATTGCGGCCGCCTGGTCGAAGGACAGGTCGTCGGGCATCGGAAACGTGTTGTCCTCGTCCGCGACGGCGCGTTCTGCCAATCCGCCCAACAAGGTGAACGCCGCGACCCGGTCGCCGGGTCGTAGGCCGGACCCGCTCGGCGCCGAGACGATTTCGCCAGCGACCTCGCTGCCCGGAACGAAGGGCAGCTCGGGCTGGATCTGATAGCGCCCCCGGGACTGCAGAACCTCGGGAAAAGACACCCCGGCCGAGCGCACCCGGATCACCACCTGATTCTCACCCGGTACCGGGTCGGCCACCTCGCTGACCCGAAGTGATCCGGGTCCGTTCAACGTGCAGATCTGCGCGGCTCTCATGATCGCTGCCGTCATCCGACTGCCGCGACGCTGATGGCGGCGGCCGCGATCGCCCGCAGTGCGGCCAGGTCGATTTTGCCATTCGGACCGCGCGGGAAGGTCGCCGTGGCGAACACTCGTCGGGGCGCCTTGTAACCCGCCAGCGTGGCCTTGACGCCCGCAATGAGCGCCGGCTCGTCGAGGTCAATTCCGGCGTCGAGCAACACCACGGCAGTCACGGACTCGCCGAGGCGGTCGTCGGGCACCCCGAAGACACCCGCATCCGCGACTCCAGGCAGGGTCTTGAGGGCTTCTTCCACCTCCTCGGGGTAGACCTTCTCACCGGCGGTGTTGATGCACGACGGCCCTCTGCCCAGCAAGTGAACGGAGCCGTCCGCGGCCACTTCGGCCAGATCCCCGGGGATGACGTAGCGGCGGCCATCGACGGTCACGAAGGTTGACGCGGTCTTCTCCGGATCGCCGTAGTAGCCGAGCGGAATGAAACCCGACAGCGCGAGTCGGCCGCTGCGGCCGGAGCCCGGTTCGACGTCATTGCCGTCCTCGTCAATCACCCGGGCGTTCGGAGACAATGTGAACGCCGCCTTCGACGCCGTGTCCTCACGGGAGCCGATCGACCGCGCTATGGAGCCCGATTCGGAACTGCCGAGGCTGTCGACCACGATGGCGTTCGGGGCGTAGGACAGCAGCCTTCGCTTGCTGTCCTCGCTGAGGATCGCGCCCGACGAGGTGATGACGCGCAGTGCCGCCAAGTCCCAGCGGTGGCGATGTTGGTCGAGTTGTTCCAGCAGCGGGCGGGCAAAGGCATTGCCGGCGATGCACACGCCCTTGACCCTGCGAGCGGCGAGGGTGTCGAGGAGCTCGACGGGATCCAATGATTTGGATGTCAGCGTGACTATCGATCCTCCCCTCGAGAGGATGGGCATCGCGAACCAGCAGGCAGTGCCGTGCATCAGCGGGGCGGCGGGCAGCACGGGCAGCGGCGAGCTTGCGTAGCGGTCGACGTATGCGGGGATGTCTGCCGGATCGGGCAATGTGGCACCCTGCTGGTGTTCCAACGCCTGGAACATGTCGTCCTGGCGCCACATGACACCTTTCGGCTTACCGGTCGTGCCACCGGTGTAGAGCAGAAAGAGATCGTCCCCTGACCGCGCATCAGGTGGCCCCACCCGTTCGGGGTGCGACGTCGAGGCCCGCGCGTAGGGCACTGCCCACTCCGGGCAGTCCTCCGTCGCCCCCACCCGGATCCACAACCGGACCCGAGCAACGTGTTCACGCACGTCGGCCACCTGCTGGGTGAATTCGGCGTCGAAGACCACCGCCTCGGTGTCGCTGGTGGTCCACAGGTGGACCAGCTCGCCATGGGCGTACCGATAATTGGTGTTGACAGGCGCGAGCCCCGCCTTGAAGGCGCCGAACAGCACTTCGACGTATTCCGGTGAGTTGCGCTGGTACTGAGCGACTTTCGCCTGATGGCCCAGGCCGGCATCGAGAAGCGTCCGGGCGAGACCGTTCGCATGCTGGTCGAACCGCTCCCAGGTCACTGATCGGTCGCCATGGGTGAGCGCGTCACGCTGCGGATGGCGCCGCGCGACCTCTTCCCAGACGTCCGCAAAGTTCCACTGATCGTTCACTGCCTACTCCGATGGTTGGATTGCGCTGCATCAGGTCAGAGGTGACGAGCAGCGTTGCCGCGCACCTTCCGGGGCGTGACACATGGACGTGGCTGGCCACCTCAGTGGCCCGTCCACTGAGGTTTGCGCTTCTCGACGAAGGCGGCCACGCCTTCCTTCACGTCGGCGGAGTCCTTGACCGCTGCGAACGCTGCGGCCGACGTGCGCCATGCCACCTCGTCGGTGGCCATGGTGGCCTCCAGGACTACCGCCCGGGATGCCCGCACGGCGAGCGGAGCGTTGACGCAGATGCGGTTGGCAAGCTCGACCGCGGTGTCGCGGGCCTCGCCGTCCTCGCACAGGATGTTTACGAGGCCATGATGATGCGCAGCGGCAGCGGTGACCGGCTCACCGGTCAGCGCCGCCTGCATGGCGAGGTTGACAGGAATCTTGCGTCCGAGCCGAAACAGTCCGCCGGCTTCGGCGACGAGGCCGCGGCTGACCTCGGGCAGTCCGAACGACGCGCGGTGTGACGCAACGATCAGGTCGCACGCGAGCACGATCTCCGCGCCACCGGCGAGCGCAGCGCCGTCGACAGCCGCTATGAGCGGCTTGGTCCGTTGCCTGCGCACGATCCCCGCGAAGCCGCCTCGCTTGGTTGCCAGCGACTTGGCGTTGCCCGCGCCCACCTCCTTGAGATCGGCGCCCGCGCAGAAGACGGGTGGCGCCGCCGCGAGGACGCCTACCCACACGTCATCGGAGTCCTCCAGCCGGTCGAGCGCCTTCTCGATGCCGGCCGCGACGTCGGCGTTGATGGCGTTGCGCGCCGAAGCACGGTTGATGGTGATGACGGCCAGCTGGCCATGTTTCTCCCACGACACGAATTCAGAGACGGTTTCACTCACTTTGTTGCGTGCCTTTCGTCGAGGTTGTCGGGTCGGGCTTAGCGGACGTACTGCGCGAAGTCGGGCTCGCGCTTCTCGGCGAAGGCCGTGGCGCCTTCGCGGCCCTCGGCGGTCTCGTAGTAGAGGTCGACGCCTGCGCGGGAGATGTTGGCTATTCCCGCCTGGTGCTCGCTATCGGCGTTGAAGGCGTGCTTAAGGAATCGCAGTGCCGTCGGGCTCTTCTCGGCCAACTCCATGGCCCAGGCTCGAGCCTCGGCCATGAGTTGGGCGCCTGGCACCACCTTGTTGACCAGACCCCACCGCTCAGCGGTGGCGGCGTCGTACTGGCGGCACATGTACCAGATTTCTCGGGCGCGCTTCTCGCCGACGACCCGCGCCAGGTAGAGCGCTCCGAAGCCGCCATCGAAGGAACCCACTCGCGGGCCGACTTGGCCGAAGACGGCGTGGTCGGCCGCGATCGACATGTCGCAGAGCACGTGGAAGACGTGACCGCCACCGATGGCGAAGCCGTTGACCGCGGCAATCGTGGGCTTCGGCATGTCCCGCATCTGACGGTGGAATTCCTCGACACGGATGAATCCCATTTCACTGGGGCCATAGTCGCCGGTCTCGGCGCGCTGCTTGACGTCACCGCCCGCGCAGAATGCCTTGTCGCCCGCGCCGGTCAGGATGACGCTGCGGACGCCCTTGTTGGCCCAGGCCAGATTGAAGGCACTGATCAGCTCGTCGACGGTCTGACTTCTGAAGGCGTTGTAGCGTTTTGGACGGTTGATCGTGATGGTGGCTATGGGTCCATCGACGTCGTACAGGATGTCTTCGAATTCGGGCACTTCAACCTCGTCCTTGAGTGTGTTGGTCGGTAATGGCTCGGGTCAGTCGCACATCGTCAGGCCGCCGCTGACGCTGAGCACCTGTCCGGTGATGTACGCGGCCTCGTCCGAGCCGAAGAACGCGATCACTGCGGCGATCTCCTCGGGCTGGGCAAGTCGGCGCAGGGGGATCGCGCGGATCAAGGCGGCCTGCAGCGACTCCGAGGCGTGCTGGAACAGCGGCGTGTCGGTGGGTCCGGGGGCGACGCAGTTCACGGTCACCTTGTGACGGGCCATCTCGCGCGCCAGGGACTTGGTGAACGCGATGATGCCGCCCTTGGCCGCCGAGTAGACGGTCTCGCCGGAGCTGCCGACGCGCCCGGCGTCGCTGGCGATGTTGACGACGCGTCCTGCTACACCAGCGGCGATCATCGGGTTGAGAAACTCCTGCGCAACCTTGATCGGACCGAGCAGATTGATGTCGATGACCTTGCGGCGGTAATCGTCGGTGTTTTCGAGGAATGGCCCGGGCATGTCCCAGCCGGCGACGTTCGCCACCAACGTGGGCACTCCAAGGGCGGCGATGGCTTGCTCACGGAAAGCGGTTATCGATGGGTCGTCGGCGAGGTCGAGTTCGAAGGCCTGCGCCGTGCCGCCGGCGGCGGTGACCGCCTTCGCCGTCGAGGTGGCTCCCTCGAGGTTGATGTCGCCGATGGCGACGGCGTAGCCGCGTGAACCCAGCAGCAGGGACGTCTCGAGTCCGATACCCGAGGCGCCGCCCGTGACGACGGCGACTTCTGGTGCTGAATGCTCGGTCAAGGTCTACTCCTTAGTGTTGGAATTGGCAGCAACGGCGTCGCTCGCCGTGCCGTTGTGCAGAGTGCGTTCGTCGCCGAATGGCGATGGCTCGTCAGTCGGTCCGTCCAGGCGCCAGTCGTGCCAATCGACATGCCGGGTTTGGGTCCAGAAGTCGATGATGCGGAAGGGGTTGCTCACGACAACGCGTCCAGCGCTGTTGCGGTAATAGGTGGCCATGCCCGGGTGCGTCCACACCATGTCCTCGTGCCCCGCGTCGATCGCCGCGTTGTACCGTTCATAGGCCGTGTCCGTGACCTCGATTCGATCGAGGTCACGGTCGGCAGCTCCTTCGAGAAGCGCGACGAGGTAGTCGACCTGAGCTTCGACGGTCAGGATGAGGCTGCCGCCGTGCCCCGGCGCGATGTTGGGGCCGTAGAGGATGAAGAAGTTAGGGAACTCGGGGACGGCCAGCCCGAAGTAGGCGCGGGCGTCGTCATCGCCCCAGGCGTCGTCGAGCGTCGTTCCGTTGCGCCCGGTCACCTCGTAGGTCGATAAGAACCGCACCACCCGGTAGCCCGTTGCTAGGACGA
Source organism: uncultured Actinomycetota bacterium (assembly GCA_963805835.1). GTDB lineage: Bacteria > Actinomycetota > Actinomycetes > Mycobacteriales > Mycobacteriaceae > Mycobacterium. The sequence continues at coordinate 32,634 of CAWDVX010000007.1, forward strand.
CGGCGTCGATCGGGTATTCGTGATCGTTGACCCGCAGGGTGTCCTCGGTCAGCTCGCTCTTGGGGGAGGTCTCGAGGCTCACGTTGTCACGCAGAAGCGAGGCATACCAGCCGTTGTCGAGCAGCAGCCGCTTCCCGTAGGGCGGGTAGGTCGGCAGCACTTGCTGGATGAGGTCCGGGCGCCCCTCGAGCTCGGATTCGATGTATCGGGTGAAGAACCTCCGCTGGGCGTCGTTCCTGGCGTTGACCGACCGCTCCGGGTGCGCCCACGCGGGGTCGCGCTTCAGTACGGGATGCAGCTTGTCCATGAACGTCCAGAGCAAGCGCAAGCCGTACCACGTCCGGTATGCCGGCACCGTCATCATCAGGTCGCGTACGGGCGGGGGGACCGGTTGGTGGAGCTTCTCGAACGGTGATATCCACTGCGGGGTGCGCTGGACGATCGTGAGGTGCCCGACTTGATCGGCGATGGCGGGCACGACCTGCATCGCGCTGGCGCCGTTGCCGAATACGGCGACTCGCTTGCCTGACAGGTCGATGTCCGGCCAGCTCGCCGTGTGGAATACCGGTCCGGTGAATCGATCGAGACCGGCCAGATCGGGAGCCGCCGGTTGGTTGAAGGCGCCGACCGCGCTGATGACGATGTCCGCGTGCATCGTGTTGCGCCCGCCGTCGGCGGCGTGAACATCGACGTCCCACCGGTTCCGCTGCTCGTCGAAGGTCATCGAGTCCACGGTGGTGTTGAGCTTGATGTGCCGGCGAAGGCCGAAGTGGTCGACCAGGGCGTTGAGATAGGAGTGGACTTCTCTGCCGGTGGCGAAGAAGTGCTCCCAGTCGTAGGGGAAGAACGAGAATTCGTAGAGCTGACTCGGGCTGTCCACCCCAACGCCGGGGTATCTGCTCTCCCACCAAGATCCGCCCAGGTCCGGGTGTCGTTCGAGGATGACGAACGGCAATCCCAGTTTCTGGAGCCGCACTGCGGCACAGAAACCCGAGATGCCCGCCCCGATGATGATCGCCGACTTTCCGGACCAGTCACGGTTTTCTGACACTTCGGCGCTCGGTCCGCGCGACAGGGCGTTCGAGATCAGAGGCCCGTATTCGACCGGGATATCGTCGCCCATCACCACGCTCAACACGTGCACGAGACGTTCCTCGCTGAGTTCGGAGAAGTCGAGTTCCTTGCCGGCCGACGAGGTCAGTGCGGCGTAGGCCGCGGCTCGGATCTCAGCCTGGATCTCCTCGGGCAGACCGCCGGAATCGTTGTCGTCGATGCCTTGTGGTCGCGTCGGCTGATACGGGGGGCGCAGCCACGCGTCGTCCCCGGTGAGCTGCGCGAGCAATGCGATCAGCGTGGGGATGTTGGCGACGGCGAGCGCCTCGCGCAGGTCCAATCCGGCCAGTTCGCCGGGGTCCGTAGACGTCGCCGAATCCGGGGTCGACTCCTGTCGTGCAGTCATGTTCTGGCGGTTCTCCTGGGCTTTGCCGGCTGGAGTCGGATCATGCGGGGAAGGCGCCGACCCAACTAGCAATACACGTTACTTCAGCGTTGAACTATTTACAACTGGGTGGCGGGGGCGGTGCGGCTGGCGTCGCGTGAAGGGCTGGTGCTGGCCGTTGCGCCGGAGGTTCGAGTGGACATCGCGGCTGGGTCTGCGCCTCGTCGGGCCTCTCACGCAGCAGGGTCAAGCTGCAATCCGCTCCGCGAAAGCGCGCGCGAGGCACTGGCGACGGCTGGTCCGAAACTGCGCTCCCAGCGTAAGATACGCACACGACTCTAGGCTCACATCAGTAGGCGATCGAGCGCTCGCCGCCGGATGCCGGAGTCATCCATCGGCGACTAGCTGTGGACGTTGCCCGACGGAAGTCGGACTGTCCCCCGGGCGACGCTCCAAGTCGAGCCGAATTGCACCCACCGGCGCGCCGGTCGGCCCGCCTATCGGGTCGGTATTTCGGTGTTTGACTTTCGCTTATCGCCGACTTACATTCGCTTCAACGTCGTACTATTAAAGGTGGCCTGTTGGGCGATTCGCCAGGATGCCATCGAGGTGGCGACGTCAAGGAGGTGCCGAGGCCCGATGGCAGCTGATTGATCTGCGATCGATCAGACCGCGCCGGCGGGTGCGGCCATCACGACAGAGGAGATCCCATGTACGACGACTTCGAGACCATCTTGGTGAGCAAGAAGGGCCCGATCTTCGAGATCGTGTTGAACAGGCCCGAAGCACGCAACGCGATCACGTATCCCCTCCAGGATGAGCTCATTCGCGCCGCAAACATGGCGAGCGACGACGACGAGGTCAAGGTCGTCACGTTGCGTGGTGCCGGAAAGCTCTTCTGCGCCGGCCACGATCTGAAGGAAGTCGCATCGGGCTACGCGACCATCGGCCGGCCCGCCGGTAAGGACCCCCACAAGATTCCCGGCCTGTTCGGCTTGTGGTACTGCACCAAGCCGATCGTCGCGGCGGTGCACGAGTACGTGGGCCCCATGGGGATGGTTGACCTCTTGGCCAACTGCGACTTCGTGCTCGCCGCCGAAGGGACACGGTTCAGCTTCGAGCAGGCGCGATTCGGTGGTGGCAACCTCTCGCACTCGCCGATCGTGTTTCAGCTGCCGATGCGCGTCTGGAAGAAGTTGGCCATGATCGGTGGTTGGTTCACCGCGGAGCAGGCCCTGAAGTGGGACTTCGTTCAACGCGTCGTGCCGTTGGAGGATCTTGAGGGCGAGTTGCAGACCTGGGCCGATCAGATCGCTGGGGTGCCCCTGGAACAGTTGAAAGCCGCCAAGATGAATATCAACCGGCAATACGAGCTGATGGGCCTCAACAACATGGCGGGTGTGCAGAACGCCACTACCGGCCACGGCGACGAAGAGGACAAGAAGTTCTGGCGGATGGTCATGGACCAGGGGTTGCGGGCAGCCCTGGAATTCCGACAGGACGGTGTCGACACCGACACGATGCAGGTATGAGTTCAGCTCTGCTGAGTGTCCCGGCTGCACTTGCGCAACTGGCCGCCGCGGAGCCGTCGTCGGTCGTAATACGGCATGTCGACGGACGGACGCTATCAGCCGCTAATCTGTTGCAGCTGGCTGAGTCTCGCGCCGCAGCGTTGTCGTCGTTGGGTGTGCAGCGGGGTGATCGAGTGGTCGGCTTCGCCGATGACTACTTCGAGAACTTCGTGTCCTGGCTGGGCATCGGCTTGGCGGGTGCCATCGAGGTACCCGTCAATCCGGCCCTTCGGTCGAGCTCGCTGGCGCATCCCATCAATGATTCGGGGAGCGCGATTGCGTTGACGACCCGATCGCTGCTCCAGCAGCTGAGCGAGGTCGGCGCCGGACTCGACGTGATCGTCCTCCTCGATGAGGAATACGTGGATGGCGTTACGGCAGCGACGCGGGTGATCGGCCGGCGCGAGTTCGACTCGGCTTCCGACGATCGTCATGCCGCCGCTGCGCCGCAGCTGTGGGATACGGCCTGCATCGTCTACACCTCGGGGACGACCGGGCCGCCGAAGGGCGTGCTGGTGCCGTGGGGACAGATCGCCCACAACACGCGGACGTCGGCGATGAAGGACCCGGAGTTCACCGGTCCGCGGTACTCGTACGCAGCACCGTTCCACATGTCGGGCAAGTACAACTTCGCGTGTTCGTTGGATACGCGGCAGACCATGGTCGTGCGAGATGGGTTCAGCCTGAGCAACTTCTGGTCGGATGTGCGCAAGCATGGGTGCGCGTGTTCGCAGTTGTTCCCACAGCTGGCCAAGGGGCTGCTCATGCAGCCCAAACTGCCCGATGATGCAGACAATCCTCTGGAGTACGTGTGGTGCTTTCCCGCGTTTCCGGAGGTCGACGAGTTCAAGGAGAGGTTCGGTGTCGTTCGTATCGCCACTGGATTCGGGATGACCGAGATCGGTGGTCCGATCGTCAATCGTGATGCGACGTCGTCGAATTGGCAGAGTTCCGGCTCGCTTGTCGACAATCCGTCCGGCATCGAGGTGAAGCTCGTCGACGAGCACGACATGGAAGTGCCTGTGGGAACCGCCGGGGAGATCGTGGTGCGTACGCGTGAGCCGTGGGCGCTGAACACGGGATACTTCAATCTGCCCGAGGCCAGTGCTGCCGCGTGGCGCAATGGTTGGTTCCACACCGGCGATGCGATGAGCGTCGATTCCGCGGGGAACTTCCACTTCGTCGATCGGATGAAGGACTGCATTCGACGTAAGGGCGAGAACATCTCGTCGTTCGAAGTGGAGGCCTACGTGCGCACGCACGCCGCCGTCGACGAAGTCGCCGCGATCGGGGTGGCTTCCTCGCTTGGCGAGGAGGACATCAAGATCGTGGTCGTCCGAACGGCCGATGCAACGATCACCTCCGACGAGCTGGTGGAGGATTTGCGCAAGGTCATGCCGAAGTTCATGGTGCCGCGGTACTTCGAGTTCGTCGACCAGTTGCCCAAAACCGCAGCGACGGGCAGGATCCGGAAGGTCGAGCTGAAACGAGACCCGCTCAATGAGTCCACCCACGACACAGAACTCGGTCGGGCCGGCGCGCGAGCCCCGGCCTGAACATGCGCCACGGAACATCCGTTGCGACATGGGGTCTGGGCTCCTCAGGCCGCTGCGGATCGCCGAGCACGTGCAGGTAGATCTCCGAGCAGGAACCCTTGCCCTCGCCGGTGAGGACCATGACGGGGCACCTCGGGTCCTGCTGCAGATCCTCGAAGGCCTCCTGCAAGTCGTCGAATAGATCGAAGGCCGCGGTGTTGACGCGCTCCGGCCGGTCCAGCGTGAGTAGCATTACAACGTCTCGCGGCCGGCTGAGCTTCACCGTCTGGTTCGTCGTCACGACCGGCGTACTCCGCCCTCACCCACCAAAAGGCTTGGAGCGCTATGTGTGCGAAAGGCATACGCCCGCGCCGTCGTAATTTGTGCGGGGCGAGGCGATCACCAGACCCTCCGATGACTTTCCGGCTGTGTTTGAACCAGCCGTCGGCGGATGGTGAATCGTGGCCGTAGTCAGTGCAACACCACTGTCGCGACGGTGCCCAATTTGCCGGTGCCGGTGCGTCCCGAGACGCGGACCACTCCGGATGCCCGGCCCCGATGCAGCACTTCCGGTTCCAAGGTGAACGCGGCTCCGGCGGGTATTGGACGCACGTAGCCCATGTGGATCGATGCCGTCGTCAGCTCGTCGCCGTCGCGTCGCACCGCGGACATGGCCAGCTCCTCCGCGAGCAGGATGGACATGCCGCCGTGGAGGTTGCCGAGATGATTGACGAGTCGCGGGCCGGCGTCAAGGAGGACATGACCGTCGGCACCAGGCGGCGGTCGGTCGTTGTCCGGCCACAGCAGCCGCTCCAGGCCCGCACTACGGTCGTAGCCCGATGTCCGGTGAGCGGGCTCTGTTGGATTTCCGGTCGGCACGAAGCGGCCCCGCTGGCTGGCGACGGCGATGAGCGCTCCTTGTTCGGTCCGGACCTCGCCACCGGAGAAACCGCCTCGATGGTCGCGGTGGATGAGCCGGGAACGGGCGATCAGCCGCGTCCCGTCAATGGGCACAGCGCCGAATGTGTTGATCGTGATCTCGGTGCTCACTGATGACATCCCTGGGGGGCGATCGGCGACGATCGCGAATGCCAGGACGACGTCCACCAAGACGCCGAGACTTCCTGCGGCCCCGGTGCTTCCATTCCAAGACAGCCACGGCCCAGTGTCGATCGAACCGACCACCTCGTCATCGACGAGGTCGACGGTGGTGACGCCGAGCAGGTGTTCGGGCCACGCGTCGAGGGTGGACAGGTCGGTGCTCGAGCGCGGGGTGCGAGAGCCCCCTTGGAGCGTGGCGAGCGGCCACCTCTGCTTCAGTTGATCGAACCTCGCCGTCACGACGGTTCCTTGGCCGCCAGTTTGCGATGGTCCCACGTGACGAACTTCGGATCATCGAAGCGGATTGTGACGTATCCCTCGGCCAGCCTGCGAACCGTCTCGGGGTCCGGTTCACCGCCGGACACGCGCTCCTCGAATCGTGAGGCGATCTGATGCGTCACCAACAAGACCAATTCAGGATCGTCGAAGACGGAGACGCCGCCCCGAGCATAGAGCCCGTGCATCGTTTCGTAGTCGTCATCGCCGGCGCTCATCATGCAGGAGGCGAACGGGTGTCGCCTCAGGTTGACCACCTTTTGCGCGCGTGGCTTTGACTTGGTCCAGATCACGCCGTCGATGTAGGCGAAACCAACGGGGGCCATGTGGATACTTCCGTCAGGGTTGACAGTGGCAAAGGCCATGACATTGGGGCCGCGCGAAAGGAAGTCGTCAATCTCGGTGGCCGACATCTTTACGTCGCCCCGCCGATTTTTCCGGTCAAAGGTTCGTGCGACGTTCACTTGATCCACCTCCTTCGGCCCGCTCCCGAGACGACGTATTTCTCGGCGGGTGTACCGCTGGTGCCACGACGCCAATCGCTGAGAAGCTACTTCAACATTAAACTATAGCCGTATATGGGACCTGTCCTGCGGTCAATCCCTCTGTGCAAGGACGTCCTGCCCAGGACTCACTTGCGGACCGATCAGTTCGTGCCGAGTGATCCGGAACCCAGCCGCCTCGCAGTCCCACACGCTGTCCGACAATCCCTGCGCCCGCAGAACTGCCTTTTGGACCTTTAGGGTTTGGGTCCGCGGCAGCGCGTCGACGACCTCGATGTAGCGCGGCACCATGAAGTAAGGCAGCCGGCGATACAGCTGCCGCAACATGTCCTGCGGATTGAACGCCGCGTCGGGCGCGAGGACGATCACCGCCTTGACATCGTCCTCGGCGACATCGCTCGGGACCGCCACGACTGCGGCATCGGCGATCTCGGGGAGTTCAAGCAGATGCCGCTCGACCTCGGATGAGGAGATGTTTTCGCCGCGTCGGCGGAGCACGTCCTTGCGACGATCGACGAAGACATACTGACCGGAGTCATCGAGCCGGAACATATCTCCGGTGTGAAACCACAGATTCGTCCAGGCGCCGAGAGTCGCGTCGGGATCGTCGAGGTAACCGGAACTCATGGACCAGGGCTCACGCGACCGGACCACCAACTCGCCGGCCTCACCGACAGCGACGGGAACATCCGCATCGTCGACGAGTCGGACGTCATAGCCCGGTAGCGGACTGCCGCAGACTCCGGGCCGACCCTCACCCGGCTTGGAGAACAGCGGTGCGCCGATCTCCGTGCACCCATAGCCAACGCCCACCGGCACGCCGAAGCGGGCGCTGAACTCCTCGATCTCCAGGATGGCGGGCATCATGATCACGCTCCTGAGATCGTGAGTTCGATCGTCTGGCGTAGTGGGCTGGCGCAGCAGGAACACCGCCATCGGACCCGCCAGCAGAGCCGTGGTGCACTGATGTCGGCGGACGTCGTCCCAGTACCGACTCGCCGAGAACGATCCGTGCAAGACTGCAGTGCCAGCCGTGCGGAGCGCCTGGAGCGGGCCGGTAAAGAGACCGCCCGCGTGGAAGAACGGCATTGAGACCATGACTACCTCGGTCGCCACGCTGTTGGTGGGATCGGTATAGGACCGGGGCATCGCCGTCGCGTACGCGTGACCGTGGGGAACCAGCACGCCCTTGGGCCGACCCTGAGTTCCAGAGGTGTACACGATGGTTGAGATGTCGGAAACCTTCGGCTCCTCCACCGGCACCGGTTCGGCCTGCCGCAGGACCTCGAAGTCGTGACAGGCGAAGCGGTTTCCAGCCACAGCGTCGCCATCGCTACGAACTATGAGCGTCTCGAGGTGAGTGAGCTCCCCCGTGATCTCGATGATCCGATCGACCCACTTGCCCTCGATGACGAGCACGCGTGCGCGTGAGTGCTCGACCATGTACTGGAGCATCGACCCTTTGAAGGACGTGTTGATCGGCACCCAGGGCACCGATGCGATGTTGGCGCCTAGCCAAGCGATGACGTGGTCGGCGTGGTTATCAAGCATTGCCAACACGGTGTCGCCCGACTCCAGGCCCAGTGCCCGCAGCCCCGAGGCCGCGCGCCGTGCTTGGTCTTCGAGCTCCCGGTAGACGATGGTGCGGCCACCGGCCTCGATCAGGGCGGCTTGATCCGGCACCCGCGACGCGGCCCGCCGCAGTGCACCGGGCACCGTGCGGTCCGCGAGCGGGAGCACTTCATCGGAGTTCTGCGCTGAGGACTGTTCGAAGGCGGGCGTGGATGGAGCCTGGCTGATCATGGCTGTTTACCTTCGGGTGTGAGGGGTGTTTCGGGCGCGCACCGGATGCTCCGATTGGCACCTCGATGGCTCATCGATAGGTGACGTCCAGCATCAGAGACGTCAGACCGCGGGCGACGTAGTTGGCCGAGTGCTGCAAGGGAACGTCTGGCGCGAGCCTGACCGAAGCGATCATCGACGTGAGCACCTCGAGCGTGGAGCGCATTTCCGCGCGAGCCATGTTCTGGCCGAGACAGGCATGGATGCCGCGACCCCACCCCAGATGCGCGGATAGTTCGCTGCGGGTGGGGTCGAATGAGCCCGGATCGGGGAAAACGGCGTCGTCGCGGGTCGCCGATGCGAAGGAGACGAAGATTTTCCCGCGCGCCGGGATGGTGACGCCACCGAGTTCGACGGCGCGCGTGGCCACGCGCCACAAACCGTTGGCGGGGGCGGCCAGACGCACCGACTCCTCGATGATCCTGGGCCAACTGTCTCGGTCCGTGCAGGCCGTCTCCCACCACTGCGGGTGCTCGGCCAGAAGGCGCATCATCTCGCTCAAGGCGGTGGTCGTGGTGTGGTTGGCGGCGGCCACCATCGACTGCAACAGGTCCAGGATCTCGGCGTCCGACAGCGGTTGGCCGTCACCCCCTTCGGAGTCTTCGGCGGGCAGCCGCGCGTTGACCAGCCGACTCACCATGTCGTCCGTCGGCGCCAAGCGCCGCGCAGCGATGATTTCGGCGAAGTAGTGCTGGAACTCGATGTTCGAGCGCTGCGCGTCGAGGTACTCGGCATCGGTGACCTCTGTGCCAAGCCCGATGATGGTGGAGTCGCTCCACCGCGAGAAGTCGTCGAGTCTGTCGTCGGGGGTGTCGAGGATCATCGCCACCGAGCGCAGCGACATCTGCAGCGCGTAGGCGTTCCTGAAGTCGATGCGCGCGGCCCGGCTGAAGGACTCGACAAGCTTGATTGCGAGCTCAGTGAACGACGCCTCCCACTTCTTCATCGCCCGCGGCGTGAAGGCGGCCCCGACCAGTCGACGGAAGCGGTCGTGGCGCGGCGGGTCGGCGACGATGAGTGTCCGTACCCGGGGAAGCGCGCCCAGTTCCTCACGCAGTGCCTCGGTCCTTGCGGCCAGCTCGGGACTGGGCTTGGGCTGCAGGCTGAACTGAGAGGAGTACGTCGCGGGATCCAGGAGGACTTCGCGGCACAGCGCGTCGGTGGTGACGATCCAGATCGGCAAGCCCCCGACTTCGGTCGGGAAGACAGGCTGTTCCCGACGCATCCGCGCGAGGTATACCTCAGGTTGGCGCTGGTACTGCGGATCCATCAAAGAAAACCCGTCGAGACAGCCGGCTGGCTCGGACGCCTTGCTGTAGGGGCAGACTCCCACGTCTGGTCCAGTGCTCACACTGACGTCCGATCTGTAACGGCGCCGGTTGGCTCGCGGCACCTGGACCTGCATCACACTACAATGTTGAAATAACTTGGGCAAGTAGCGTCCTGGGCGCGGCCGGGGAACCTCTGCCCCTTCCGAGTGGGCGCGGTGTCACCAGGCCAGGAAGTGCTGGCTTCAGCACTTCTGTAGCAGATGGAACACCTTTATTGGCTGGTAGCCGGGCCCTGTAGAAGCGGTCGGCGGGCGCAGTGTCGCGCCGCGACCGGGCTGCGTCGACTTGATGAAGGCGTGCTGGATGCGCATCGTCGAGGGTAGTGTTATTACAACATAGTAGTAACCCGGGGATTCGCGGCTACCGAGGCGGCCGAAGCGGCATCGGCAGCCACGTGCCAACCCGGCCCGCCACTAATGGCTCCGCGACTGTAGACCCGGCGGCTCGAGCTCGGCTGGCACCGGACGCCGCTGGCCCGTTCGGCGCGGATCGTTTAGTTCAACATTGACTACATATAAATTGGCGTGCAGTCGAGCATTAGAACTGAGGTTTGAAGTGAACGAACCCATTCGTCCGTTCACGGTCGAGATCGACGAGCGAGAAATCGAAGGGCTACGTATCCGGTTACGCACTGCGAGATGGCCGGAGGACGCGCCCGTGGGACTGGAGACAGGGCGTGCCCCTGGGCTTCCTCCAGAACCTCTGCATCTACGCTGTACTGGCTGATGAAGGCGGCGGCATCGTCGGGCCGCATGTACGGGGAGAATCCCTTCGTAGTTGGCCCGAAAGGGATTTCGGCGGCGCGGTCGCTGCACGTCGAGGTCCCCGTGGGGGTTTCGATGTACCCGGGTGACGTACGTCTGCACTCCACGCGGTGGGTCGAATCCGCGACCAGCGACCTGAGGTTCTACGACGTGCCGCCCGAGGGTGGTCACTTTCCCGCCCTTGAGCAGCCTGACCTGTTCGTCGACCAGATAGGGCGCTCGGCTCGCACCATGCGGTGACCCCGCCGTCACGATGAAAGTGTCGAATGGCGAAAGCTAGCCGGCCAGTCGTCCCATCATCGTGCGCGCGACGACGATCCGTTGGATCTGTCCCGTCCCTTCGAATATGTCGATGATCTTCGCGTCGCGGTACCACTTCTCGAGCAACAAATCTTGGCTGTGTCCGTCGGGTCCGAGCAATTGGATGCACCTACCGATCACGCGCTCCGCGGTCTCCGGGGCGTAGGCCTTCGCTGCGGCCGACGCCGACGGGCTCGGGCTGCCCTGGTCGACCAGGAACTGGGCCCGTGCGTTCATTCGCCGTGCCCTCTGCAGGGAAGCGTTCATCAGCTCCAGGTCGTCGAGCACGCCACTCCATCGCCGCGCCGTGAACCCGAGCTTGCGCTCCGTGAGCAAGCCGGCCGCCACGTCGATCGAGGCCTGCGCAAGGCCAATGGCGATGGCGGACATGTTCGGTCGATTGTGTGACAGCGTTGCGAGCGCCCCGCCCCGGCCGGCTTTGCGGCCGACTTCCTGCCCGTCCGCGGTCCAGCCCAACTTGTTCTCCAATGGAATGACACAGTTGTCGAAGAACAGCTCCGAGGTCAACCAGCTCCGAACGCCGAGCTTGTCTTCGTTGGGCTTGGTCACCAGACACCCCAGCGTTTCGCGGGGAACCACGAACGCATGGATTCCCTTCGGCCCCAGTGTCTTGTCGGTCGTGGCGAACACCGAGATGAAGTCGGCACTCGCACCGTTGCTGCAGTAGATCTTGCTGCCGTTGAGCACCCACGTGTCACCGTCGCGGACGGCCGTGGTCGCCACCTGTGAGGTGTCCGAGCCGAAACCAGGCTCGGTCAGCGCGAAGGCCCACTGCTGCCCGTCTTCCACCGCCGGTTTGTACCACCGCTCGATCTGATCGGGCGTGCCCATCGCATCGACGACGAGGTGTCCAATGTTGGTGTTCAGCAGAGCGAGCGGCCACAGATCGCCATAGTTCAGGTTCTCGTACAGCACCAGGTTGCTAACCCAGAAGCCCTCTTCGAAGGTCGGCAGGGGACTCGGCTCCGGCAGGTCGACGCGGCCGATGGGCACCGGGCAGGTATCCAGGATCTCCTTCCAATTGTGTGGGGGAGCGTGCTCGGCGTCGGCCTGCCGCGCGTAGGGCCGTACGTGGGCCACCGACCAATCCCGCAGGGTCCGACCGTAGTCGGCCAGCGGCTTGCTCAGCTCGAAGGTGTACGCCATGAAGATCTCCGATCAGAGGACGGGTTCGAAGCTGCCACAGGACGGGTCGAAGTCGAGCGCCGCCAACGCCATTGCGGATCGGTACCAAAGCTCCACGGGATGGTCCCGGATGAATCCGTGGCCGCCCAGTGTTTGCACGGCTTGGCGCGTTGCTTCCACCGCGACCCGGCAGGCGTAGTCCAGTGCCTGTGCGACGTGGCGCTCGTGGTCAAAGTCCAGCGCCCGGTCCAGGCAGGAGGCGACGTCGAAGATCTCGAGTTGAGAAGCATCGATGCGCATCAGCGAGTTCACCAGCGGGAACGACACTCCCTGGAACGAGGCGATCGCGCTGCCAAACGCCACGCGGGTGGTCGCATACTCCGCCGCGTATTCGATGGCGCGCTGGGCGGTACCCAGCATCGCCGCCGCGACCAGCAGACGAAGCTGCTGCACGCTAGCCGTCAGTTGGTCCGGATCGAGGTAGGGACCGCCCAGGAGATGCGCCGACGTCGTCATCGCATCAATGGCTACGCTGGCGCCTTCGGTGGCGTCCAACCCAAGCCCACACATGGCCGGAGCGCTGACGACGCCCTCGTCCGCACTCGTCAGCAAGACGGCCCGCAGCGCCGACGAGTCGGGGTCACGACCGATGACGAGCAACGGGTCCGCGACCGCGGCGAATGGCACGGCCCGCTTGTGACCGACGACGTGAACCGTATCTCCTTGCACCGCAATGGTCGTCGCGAGATCGGCCAGGCCGCGTCCGTATCCCTCGTAGAGCGCGAGACCGCATCGGGCCTTCGGATCATTCGCCAGATCTGACAGCGCTTGCTTCTGCGCATCGGTTCCGTGCTCGCCGATGAGCGCGGCGACCGCGCCACTCCACACCGCGGCCATCGTGATCCCGGCGTCACCGAAGGCCAAGTTGCGAACGGCGATCATCCGACTGAGGGTGCTGAGGACCCCATCGCCGCCAAATTGCTCCGCAACGGGCGCCGTCAGACCGGTAGCGTATAGCGTCGACCAGGCTTTCTCCGGAATCTTGGCGTCCTGCTCGGCATCTCGCGCCGCGGGGGCAAGCAAGTCGAGGCCGACATCCCTGGCGAGTTCAGCCACGGCCTGAAATTCGTCATTCGTTGTCAAGTCCATGACTAGCCTCCTTGCTTGTCTTCGGTGCCTCGCCGATTCCCGTGGCGGCCATGCGATCGCCGGCCAACCGCAACGGTCCTCGCGAGGGCGCAGGATGTGCCTGACAAAGTTCGCCAACGCCGTCGACGGTAGCGCAGAAATTTCAACAATGAAAGAACTGTTCGACGCTACCCGTGAGTGGCGCGTTCGCGGGCGTGTCTGACGTCGTCAAGGCTTGTGCCAGCGATGCGTTCGACCGGTGCCATACGGCCCATAGCGTAGCGGCCGGAACCGAGCACCACGCCGTCCTGGTGTCTTATAATTCGATATTGAAATATGGTCAACCGATGAGGCCATCCGGGCCTGGAGCGTTCTGAGCCACGCGAGCGGACGTTCAACGCGTAGTCAAGGAGGACAAATCGTGACCACCCGCGCCGTCTCGGTGCAGAAGGACGGATTCTTCGCCGATCCACGCGAGGACTGGCTTGCACTTCACCAGGAGCCGATCATCGACCCGGAACGGCCGATCGTCGACGCACATCACCACCTGTGGGACCGCCCCGGCCGACGCTACTTGATCCAGGACATCACCGAGGACATCGCCACCGGCCACAACGTCGTCGCGACCGTGTACATCGAGTCGCATTCGATGTATCGGGCCGTTGGACCGCAGGAATATCGCCCGGTTGGCGAAGTCGAATTCGCCAACGGTGTCGCGGCGATGAGCGCGAGCGGCGGGTACGGTCCCGCGGCGATCTGCGCGGGCATCGTCGGAAACGTCGACCTGCTGCTCGCCGATGGCGCACGCCCGGTACTCGAGGCAGAGCTCGCCGCCGGTAACGGCCGATTTCGCGGCGTGCGGCACCTCGCAGCCTGGGATGCGGACGCCGACATCGCGGGTGGTCTCTCCAAGCGGCCGCCGGGCCTGCTGCTGGATGCCTCCTTCCGCACGGGCTTCGCATGCCTGGAACCCCTTGGACTGACCTTCGATGCCTTCGTGTTCCAAACGCAGGTCGCCGAATTGGTCGATCTTGCCCACGCCTTCCCGGAGACGAAGATCGTCCTCAACCATTGTGGAGGACCGATCACCATCGGCAGGTTTGCCGCCAGAGTCGAGGCAGCCTTCGCGGCATGGAAGACCTCGATCACAGAACTGGCCCGCTGCTCGAATGTGGCCGTCAAACTCGGCGGTCTCGCGGTGCGACTGCTCGGCACCGGTTTCGAAGACCAACCAAGGCCACCTTCTTCCGAAGAGGTTGCGGCGACTTGGCGTCCCTACCTCGAAACCTGCATCGAGGCCTTCGGTCCTGAACGTTGCATGTTCGAAAGCAACTTTCCGCCGGACAAGGGACAGTGCAGTTACCAGGTCGTCTTCAACGCGTTCAAACGTATCGCTGCGGAATGCAGCGATGACGAGAAGACGGCGCTGTTCTCCGCGACCGCCGCGGACTTCTACCGTCTCGGCATTTAAGAGCGAATGGTTCTCGACATGTGGGAGTGGTGAGTGTCCTTCAACGGTCTGGCCGGAAAAGTCGCGATCGTGACAGGTGCAGCACAGGGCATCGGAGCCGGCGTAGTTCGCAGGCTGGTCGATGAAGGCTGTCGCGTCGTCGCCGTCGATATAAAACCCATTGACCGCCGTGACTTTTCAGACGCCGATGACGTCTGCGACCTCATGGCCGACGTGTCGAGCGAAGCAGGATGTAGGAGTTTCGTGCAAGGAGCAGTCGAGCGATTCGGGTCGGTCGACTATCTGGTCAACAATGCAGGAATCACCGGCATCGCCCTTCCCATCACAGAAGTTCCGATCGAGGACTTCGACCGGGTCTTCGGCGTCAACGTCAAGGGCGTATTCCTCGGCATGAGGTTCTTTCTGCAGCAACTGCACGCTCAGGGCACCGGCGGCGCGATCGTCAACATTTCGTCCATGGCGGCCATGAAGTCCTTCCCTACTCGCGCGCTGTACGGCGCGTCGAAGCGGGCGATCATCGGGCTGTCGAACGTCGCCGCGATCGAGAACGGCGGCCGCAGCATCCGTGTCAACACGATCCTGCCGGGTTCCGTCGACACGCCGATGTCGAACACCGTGGACGCCCGCCGGTCGGGTATGGGAACCGCCGCCGACTTCACCAGCAATCCCATTCCGCGAAAGGGCACACCAGCAGAAGCTGCGAGTCTCGTCGCCTATCTGCTCAGCGATGACGCCAGCTTCCAGACCGGAAGCGTGTACACGCTTGATGGGGGGCTGTCGGTGAAGTAGGCCCAAAGACCAACGACGCCTTCGGCGATGGACCCAACGGGGTAGCCACAACCCCTCGATGTGATGACGCGCGACGAGCTCTCCTCGACGACACTGGAGACAGACAACGCGGCGCCGCGTGACTGGCTCCGCGGCAACCGATTCGAACGAAAGCAGAGCACGAGATGACCTCAGTCGAGGCAACGCATCCGACCCTTTTGCCAGACGAGATCGCCCGGCAGGTGGTCCTCCCCGAGGGCCATGCGGACGAAACTGCACTCTTTGCCGCCTATGCGTGGCTGCGGAGGAACGCACCGTTGTCGCAGGCCAAAGTCGAGGGATACGACACCATTTGGCTGGTAAGCAAATACGCCGACGTGCGGGAGATTGAGCGGCAGCCGCACATCTTCACCAACGGTGGTGGCGAGCGGCCCGGCACGCACAACCCGATTCTGCAAAACATTGCCGGAGACGAATATCAGCGCCAGCTCCTCGGTGGAAGCTTGAGGCTTATCGACTCCATCCTCTACATGGATCCGCCCGAACACACTGCTGTGAAGAACGTTGCGTTGGACTGGTTTCGTCCGGGGAACCTCAATCAGTGGGAGGGTGAGCTCCGCGAGCTGGCGAAGGCTGCGGTGGCAGGGCTGGTCGCGGGCGACGCCGAGATCGACATCGTCAAGGACTTCGCCGTCTACTTCCCCTTGCACGTGATGATGTCGCTGTTCGGTGTGCCGCCGGAGGATGAGCCGCGCATGATGGAACTGACCCAAGATCTTTTTGGAGCGTTTGATCCCGCCAAATTGGCCGGCGACACCGCGGCGGAATCGTCCGCCGCAGCGGCACAGATGTTCTGTGCGATCCAAGACTTCTTTGGCTATTTTGATGCGATGGTCGAAGATCGTCGAGCCCGACCTCGTGATGATCTCGCAACGCTGATCGCGGTCGCCCGACAGCCGGACGGCGAGGACTATCCGAAGTCGTACGCGTACGCATGGTTCATCGCCATCGCCACCGCAGGCCACGACACCACCTCGAGTACCTTGTCGAGCATCTTGCTGGCCCTGGCCCAGCGCCCAGAGTTGCTCGCGCGGGTGAAGTCCGACCTCACGTTGGTACCGGGCCTCGTCGACGAAGGTTTGCGGTGGTCCTCACCGGTCAAGCACTTCATGCGCCAGGCGCTCTCGGATTATCCGCTACGAGGTCAGAACATCAAGACTGGCGATCGCGTCATGCTGCTCTACCAGTCGGCCAACCGCGACGAGGAGGCCTTCGCCGACGCGGACACCTTCGACGTTGATCGGCACCCCAACAAGCACGTCGCGTTCGGCTTCGGCCCTCACGTGTGCATCGGCCAGTACCTCGCGAAACTCGAACTGAAGATCCTGCTTCAGGAACTGCTACCAGTCTTGGGCGGGATCGAGCTGGTCAGTCCACCACGAGTGCTGTCCACCAATTTCGTTGGCGGACTTCAATCCCTACCCGTGCGGTTGACATTCGCGTGACACTGGCACACCGATACGGTCCGCACCGAGCCCGGCTGGCTATCGCGTTGGCTTCGCGGCAAGGCTGGCCGTTGACGGTGCGGGCCGAGTGTCCAAGTACAGCGAGATGACCTCGGAGCGATTGATGGCTCCCACCTTGCGGAGGATGTTCCTGACGTGCGTCTTGACCGTTGCCACGGTGATCACCAACTGATCCGATATCTGAGCGTTCGATGCACCGGCAAGCATCAGATCGAAGACCTCGCACTCACGTCTTGACAGTGTCAACGACAACGGTGAATCTGCAGTGATGCTCCGTGGTGCGGCTCCGGTGCCAACCTCTGTATCGAGGCCGATCGGAGTGCGTACGATCCGCTTACTCGCCTCCACCAACCGCATTGCGGCCCGAGTGATCGCGGTGTCCTGCTGCCGTAGGCGATGCGCACTGACAACACGCTGCCGGACGGCCGAATAGGCCCATGCCAGCGAATCGACCGCCGTGACGTCCGATTGGTCGACACCGACTTCAGCCTCGCGACTCGCGTGTAGCAGCCCCGTTACCATAGCCCCGACGACAACGGGGGCGACGACGTAGTTCGTCGAACCGAGCAATTCCGAGAAGTGCGGAGCCCCGGGGATCCTAGCCGCGTCGGTGCCCAGCGGGAGGACCTCACTGATGCAGCGCTGCTCGGGAATGCATTGGCTGAGCTGGGTCACCAACACCGCTGCAACGTCGGTGCCGTGAGTCGTTGTCAGGGTGACCCCATCACTGTCCACCCGCGTCACCGTCGCTCGCCTGAATCCGTACGAATCGCAAAGCTCCAGGCATACCTGGCGATCGAGCAGGGCCGCGGAGTCGAGTGCTCTCATGCGCCGTGTCGCGTTAATCAACATCGAGACCGCGCTGGACCGTCCATTGACGGTGAACTCTCTGGCTCGCAGCTGCTCTCGAAGGAAGGTCACCAACAGTTCGTCGCAGCGCGACCGCAGCATGTCCGGGAGTCCGCGTTCGATCTGCAGCGCCAGATCTGTTGTCTCTACTGCCAGCTCGATCGCCATGTTAAGTGTGGTCGCCTCGCCGCGAGGCGCGAGACGCAGTAGCTCGCGGAGCTCGCGATCGAGCTCGCTTAGCCTTCGGACCAGTTCGGAGTCCACTATGTCTGCGAGGCCATGGGTCGAAGCACCTCGACGTAGACGGCAACTGCCGCTGCGCGACTGGACGTATTGAGTTTTTTTGAGATGCGTTTCAGGTGCGATTTCACGGTGCCTTCCGAGATGGCCAAAGAATGGCCGATCTGACGGTTGGTCGCACCAGTGGCCAAGCACGACAGGATCTCTCGTTCTCGAGCGGAAAGCAATGCGGCCCGACCCTGTGCAATCAGGTGTTCATCGCCGAGGCTCGCGCCGGAAGTGGGATCGGGCGGTGTCGGTGCTTCCAGGCCTGCCGGATCGATCATCGCATCGACGCTGGCCCACATCTGGCCGACCTCGGCCTGCTGCTGCGCCGCCTTGTCCGCCAGCACGGCATATTCAAACGCAACCGACAAGCATTCGCTGTATGCCATCAGTTTCTCGAGATCGTCGAGGGTGACGTTCCCGTGACGCCCAGGGCGGTCGGCGTGAATCATCCCGATGGCTCGACCCTGGGCAGTGATCGGCGCCGCGATGTATCCGCGGCTGCCAGAAACTTCTATGAGCTCCTTGAATGTTCGCCGATCGCTTGCCGGGGCACGGGCAATCGCGCCGGCACGTCGGCGGATCAGGTCGGTTTCCAGTGGCGCGACTGACAGCGGAATTCGCGCATTGGTAACGAACTGCTGCAGGCGTCGCGAACTCGCGTCGGTGGCTTCTGCGATGTGCCACGCCTTGGGCAGCCAGACCGAGCCACGGATCGTCGAGATCATCACCCGCCCGAATGTCAGGCCGTCACTGAGCAGGATCGGTGCTTGTCGGATCATCGCTCGCGGCCCCAGCCCCCGCAGACCGCGTAGGCTGGCCCCGATTTCGGCCAAGGCCTTGGCCCCTTGTGACAGCTCGTGATCGACGAGTTCGCACCTCGCCTTGAGGATCGACACCAAGATGCTGCGGGTCGCCGTCTCGTCTCGGCGAGGGGAGGCCGCGCATGCGAGCGCATCTTCCAGCAGCCGCTGGGCCGCATCGAGGCGGCTGGCGAGGGGCATGTCGGCGATGCTCTCGGGGGCAGCCCGGAGGTGGTCCATGGCGATGAGAATGGACTCCTCGGCCCGCTGGGTCGAGAAGGAGCCGGTGCTTACCTTCACTCCGGGAAACCGTGACGGCATCGGCGTCTCCTTCTCCGCGGTCACTCCAGCAGTTTCAGATTTGCCCGCCGAGGCTCACCGTACCGCGCCAGCCTGACAAATTCCGCCGATCAGGCGATCGCCTTGCGTCACTTGCGATCTCGGGCTCAACCATCGGTGGCCTCATACGAGTGGCCGATGCCCAGCAAGTGAGTCCGACTCGGTCAGGCCGTGCCGCGTGATGCGGATGCCAGCGGCCTCGCAGTCCCACACGTTGGCCGACACTCCAGACGCGCGAAGCTGCGCTTTGAGCACCTTCAGCGTGGCGTTTCTCGGCAGGCTGTCCACCACCTCGAGGTATCGCGGCACCATGAAGTACGGCATTCGACGGTACAGCTCACGCAGCGTTCCGGCGGGATCGAAGGTTGTCCCCGGTGTCAGCACGATGACGGCCTTGACCTCGTCCTCGGCCGTGTCACTCGCAACGGCAACGACGGCGACCTCTTCGACGTGTGGGAGTGTGATGATGTGCTGCTCGACCTCGAATGACGAAATGTTCTCGCCGCGTCGTCGCAGGGTGTCCTTGCGTCGGTCGACGAAGGCGTACTGGCCGGTTTCGTCGATTTGGAATACGTCTCCAGTGTGAAACCAGAGATTCCGCCACGCAGCGAGCGTCTCCTGCGGCATTCCGTAGTACCCGCTGTTCATCGACCAGGGTTCGCGGGGGCGGATGACCAGCTCGCCGGCCTGTCCGTGCGGGACTTCCACGTCCGATTCGTCGACGAGCCGGGCCTCGTAGGCGGGTTGAGGCGTCCCGCAGAGCCGGGGGCGGGCAGAACCCGGCGGGGAGGCGAGCAGAAGACCGGTCTCCGTTGAGCCGTATCCGGCTCCTACTAGAACGCCGAATCGTTCAGAGAACTCATCGATGTCGGCCGTCGACGGCATCTGGATCACGGTCTTGAGCGAGTGATCTCGGTCGTCGGGCCGAGGTGGCTCGCGGAGCAGAAAGTTGGCCATCGGACCGATTAATATTGTTGTGGTGCAGTTATATCGGCGGACATCTGCCCAGAAGCGAGACACCGAGAACACCCCGTGCAGGACCGCGGTGCCGTGCACGCGTATCGCTTGAAACGCGGCCGTGAAGAGCCCGGCGACGTGGAACAGGGTGCCCGTGACGAGTACGACCTCCAACTCGTCGTCCATCCGCGGATGGGAGAAGGACATCTGGTAGATCTGGCCATGTGGCATGAGCACGCCTTTGGCCCGGCCCTCCGTTCCCGAGGTGTAGAGCATCGTCGAGATGTCGGAGACCACGGGCCCGTCGATGGCGTCCGGCTCTGTGGCCAAGAGCTCATCGAAGGTCATCGAGCGAAAGGTGCTTGGCAGTTCGGCGTTCGCCGCTCCGCGAATCACGACTGTTTCGAGTTTGGTCAGCTCGCTGGCGATGTCGGCAAGCCGATCGCACCATTCACCTTCGATGATCAGAGCGCGCGCGCCGGAGTGTTCGATCACGTAGCGCAGCATTTCGCCGCGGTAGGAGGTGTTGATGGGGATGTGAACGACGCAGGCACAATTCGCTCCCAGCCAGGTGACGACGTTGTCGATGTGTCCGTCGAGCATTACCAGAACGAAGTCTTGCCGGCGAAGCCCCAGCTCCCGCAGCGCCGTGGCTAGTCTGGACGCGCTGTCCTGAAGTTGGCTATATGTAAGGGTATTGCCGCTGACCGCCTCGATGACCGCCGGTTGATCTGGAGCGATCTCCACGGCCCGACGCAATATGGCCGGCACCGTTCTGGAAAGAACCGGGACGGTGTCTTCGATGGTCGACTGTCCGTCGAGAACTGTCTTCATCAATGTCTATCCGATCATCTGTCTGGTCGAGAGCTACGAATTATCAAGGTGCGCAGGGGATAGGACACCTGGTGCAGCTGGAAGCGTCGGTACGGCCCCCTGCGCCGCCCCAGTTCACCGAGGCGCCTGTCATCACTCGCGGCGCTTGAGGTCGACCCACAGGGACGTCAGCCCTCTCGCGACGAAGTTCCGCTCGTATTCCAGAGGCTTACCAGTGCTTACGGAGATGGCGCTGAATTCATTGCACAGCACGTCCAGGGCAGCTCTGATCTCTGCGCGCGCGGTTGGCGCGCCGATGCAGAAGTGGACGCCGCGGCCGAAGGACAGGTGTGCCGAGCCGTTGTCTCTGCCTGGACGAAACTCGTCGGGTTCTGGGTAGACCGACTCGTCGCGATTCGCTGAGGCAAACATGACCAATAGCTTTGCGCCGGCGGGGATGTCGACACCACCGAGCACACTGGCCTCGGTGGAACGGCGCCAAAGGCTTTGGGCGGGTGACGCCAGCCGCAATGCCTCCTCGATGACGGCGGGTCGTGCGTCAGGCTGCTCGCAGCACGTTCTGAACACGTCCGGGTGCGTGGCAAGCTGATACACCAGCTCAGTCAGGGCACGGGCGGTCGTGTGGTTGCCGGCTACGAGGAACGCCTGCAGAAGATCGAGGATCTCTGGGAAGGCCAGTTCGGTTCCCAGTCCGTTGGCCTCTTCAGCCGGTAGGCGAGCCTGCAAGAGCCGGGTGATCATGTCATCGCGCGGATTTTGACGGCGCAGTTCGATCTGCTCGGCGAGGTAATGATGGAATTCGATGACCCCGCGCTCCGCATCGAGGTATTCCTCCTCGGTAATCGTCGCGCCTAGGGAAGCCACCGTGGCGTGGCTCCAGCGTTTGATGTCGTCGATACGTTTGTCCTCGATGCCCAGGATTGTGACGATCGAGCGGAGCGCAATCAGATCGCCGAACGACGACCTGATCTCAACACTGGGACTGTCGCCCCATGACTGCACGATATCGGTGGCTATATCGGAGAAATCCGATTTGAACCGATCGATGAATCGTGGCGTGAAGGCGGGCGCCACCAGCTTCCTGAATCGGTCGTGGGCGGGAGGATCGGCGGTGATGAGGGTGTTGACCCTGGGGTAGGCATTCAGCTCACGCCTCAGCTCCTGTACCTTGGCGAGAATTTCCTTGCTGGGCTTCATGTTCAAGCTGAACTGCGAAGAGTACGTGCCGGGACTGCGCAGCACTTCTCGGCAGAGCTCGTCGGTGGTGACCATCCAGACCTGTTGCCCGTAGATTTCGGTCACGAATATCGGCTGTTCGGTCCGCATCCTCGAGTAGAAGGGTCGCGGGTTGCGGAGGACTTCGTCATCCAGCAGCGAGAATCCGTCGAGTTGGGTTGTCATTTGCATCCGCTCAGGACGGCGGCGATCTCCTCGGGCGTCGGACTCGAGCCCTTGTCGAGCGATGGATCGCAATCAGTCGCACACTTCATTGAGTACATCCTCTTCGCCGAATCGACGATCGTGCTGCGGGCGCTGGTGCCTCGTACCGATGCCATGCTACACCGTTGAAATTATGAAAGGAAGAGCGATGACGACAGCGAGCAAACGGTGGTCGGATACGCTGTCGAGAATTAGGCCTAGCAGGGTGAATGTCTGGAATATCGGTCGAACAGGGCATACTAGGCGCAGCAGTTCAATGTTGTAACGTCTATAGCTTCCGGCGGCCATCCCGACCGAATCCGACCGCGCCGGGTGGCCACGGGGTCACGCCGTCGAACTCGGTTCAGCGTTTCCGTGCGAACGTGTGCCAACCAACCAATCGGGCTCACTGCCAGGGGTTGCGTCGCCGGGAACCCGGGAACCGGCGTAAGCGCAGAGCGGTGCGGCAGTCTGGGCGGGCATAGGAATGACCGAGTGGACCACCCGGAGGAGATCCTCTGTGGCACTATGGCCCCGGCCGGCTACCACCGACGCAGCGCCCAACGCCCGCGCCAACGACCGTCCTAGCCGCCATTGCGCTGGCCACGGCGCGAGTGTTCACCCAGATGGCAGCCCTCTTCGATGGTAGAGTTTGTCAGATATGCCAACATTGAATTGTTTCGCGCGCTGCGCCATACGCAGTCCCGGAACAGCGATGAACGAATGGGAACAACGACACTAATGCTCGCCGAAGACCCAATCGACGTCGCGCGACAGCAGTGGATCGCTCAGGGTTGGGGTAAAGCGGCTCCCGGGCTAGCGGTCGTCGGCTCCTTGGTGCGCGCACAACAGATCTACGTCTCTCGCGTCGAGCAGGCACTGCGACCGCTCGGGCTCACACTCGCCCGATTCGAAGTTCTCATGCAGTTGGTCTTCAGCCGCAACGGCTCACTGCCTCTTGGCAAGATGCGCGGACGCCTGCAGGTGGCGCCAGGGGCCATCACCAATGCCATCGATCGCCTGGAAAAGGATGGTTTGGTGGTGCGTCAAACGAACGCGGAGGACGCCCGCGTCACCCTCGCGCGCGTCACGCGCGAAGGTCGAGCGCTTGCACTGAAGGCCGTCGACGTGCTCAACGACAGCGTCTATCACCACATGAACTTGAGCGAGGCCGAGATGGACGCTCTGTTCGAGCAACTGCGGGTCGTTCGTCAGCGGGCAGGCGATTTCCCGGAACAGGACTAGGTCGCCGACATCCGAGCCGGTGAGGCGGTTGGCCTCGTGGGAAAATGATCAGGCCAACCTCACCGACGAGTCCTCCAGTTCCACCACCTCGGGCCCAATCTTCTGTTAGACCCGCAGTGGGCTAGCGGTCCGCCTCCGTGTAGCGGATAACCCCGCGAATGTTGCGGCCTTCGAGCATGTCTCGGTAACCGTCGTTGATCTGCTCCAGCGAATACCGCTGAGTCACCATGTCGTCGAGGTTCAGTTTGCCAGCCTTGTACATCGCCAGTAGCCGCGGAATGTCGAAATGGGGATTGCAGCCGCCAAAGAGGCTGCCCTGCAGGTTCTTTTGCATCAGCGTCATCATCGCCAAGTTGAGCTTGACATCCGTGTCGAGCATGCTGCCGACGGCGGTCATCACGCAGGTGCCCCCCTTGGACGTGAGGTTCAGGTAGCTGTCGACGTCCTCGCCCCTGACTTCTCCGACGGTGACGATCACCTTCTTGGCCATCAGGCCCGCAGTCACCGACGCGACACCGGAAAGCGCCGCGTCGATGTCTGAATAGGTATGCGTGGCACCGAACTTGAGTGCCTGATCGCGCTTCCCCGCAATCGGATCGATCGCGAAGACATAGCGGGCGCCAGCGTTGACCGCGCCTTGCAACGCGGCGATGCCGACTCCGCCCACGCCGATGACAGCGACGTCGTCACCAGGTCGCACATCCGCGGAGTGAGTGGCCGAACCATAGCCGGTGGTGACGCCGCAGCCGACGAGGCAGGCTACGTCGAATGGGATCGACTCGTCGATCTTCACCACGGAGGATTCGTGCACCACCATGTAGGGGGAGAAGGTGCCGAGCATCGTCATGGGGTAGACGTCGTGGCCCCCGGCCTGAACTCGGAACGTCCCGTCGGAGACCGCGGTGCCGGCGAGCAGACCGGCGCCGAGGTCGCACAGGTTGCGCAGTCCGGCCTGGCAGGCCGGACATCTACCGCAAGACGGTACGAACGACAGTACGACGTGGTCGCCGACTTCGAGTCCCTCGACGCCCTCGCCCAACTCGATGACGATTCCCGCACCTTCATGTCCACCGAGTACCGGGAAGCCTGCCATGGGGATGCCGCCGGTCACCAGATGGTGATCGGAGTGGCACATGCCCGACGCCTCCGTCTGGATCTTCACCTCACCGCGGCGAGGGTCTCCGATCTCGATGTCCTCGATCGACCACGGCTGATTGAACTCCCAGAGCAATGCACCTTTTGTTTTCACGTTTAACCTGCCTTCACGTTGCGATCCCTGCTGCGAACCACGGGCACCACTCCTCTGGGTGGCGTTGAGTTTGAGTGTTCTTTCACCTCGGCGGCGGACACGGCCGCGGCCGGCCGGTCGGTCGCGGACTCAGCCGGTGTTGCGGCGGTGGCGGTCGATCCTCGTGCGCAATCGGGCAGCGTGCGCACGCACTACCCAGTTGACAACCGCCTTTACCCGCGGCGACGTGGGCGGTACGAACATGGCGAGAAGAGTTCCCGGCAGCCGTGACTCAGTGACCGGGCGGTAGTGGCTGAAGGTGTCGAATCCAGTCTTGCCGTGGTATGCGCCCATCCCGCTGTACCCGACACCGCCGAACGGCGCACCGTCGATGAGGGAGTGCAAGATGAAGTCGTTGCGGGTTATGCCACCGCTTCGGGTGCGGCCGCAGAAATTCCTAAAGTCGTCGGTGTCCCCGCCAAACCAGTACGCGGCCAACGGAGCTGGCCGCGCGTTCAGATAGTCGATGACCTCTTCAAGGGTTTGATAGGAAAGGACACTGAGTACGGGCCCGAAAACCTCTTCGCGCATCACCCTCATGTCCGGTGTCACGTCGGTCAGGATTGTTGGCGCGATGCGGCGCTGAGTCGCCGAGGGTAATACCTCGCCCCGGGGTGCCGCCTCGACAACGGTGGCGCCCTTGCGGCGGGCATCCTCGACGAGGCCAACGACACGCGCGAAGTTCCTGTCGTCGACCATGGTGCAGTGCTCAGGGTTGTCGAGCACCGTGGGAAAGCATTCCCGAAACTGGTGTTCAACGGCGGCGACGAAGTCGTCGCGCCGATCAGTCGGTACGAACACGAAGTCCGGGCACAGGCAGACCTGGCCGCCGTTCATCAGCCGTGCCCGCGCCGTGCGACTCGCCGCGCTTGCGATATCGGCATCGCGGGCGACCACGACCGGGTTTTTGCCGCCGAGCTCGAGTGTCACTGGCACCAAATGCTCTGCAGCGCTGCGTTGTACGTGCTTACCGACCTCCGGCGAACCGGTGAAGATCAAGTGGTCGAAGGGCATGGCGCAGAAGGCCGCACCCGTCGCAGGGCCGCCGGTCACGACGGCCAGCTCCTCGGGTGAGAAGTACTGCCCGGCGAGCTGCCGTAGCAGCCCGGCAGTCCGGGGGGTGATCTCGCATGGCTTCATCATCACCCGGTTGCCGGCCGCGAAAGCGGCGGTGGCGGGGCCGGTGAGCAGCAGCAGCGGAAAGTTCCATGGCGCCACCACCCCCACCACGCCGAGCGGTTGTGCCTGCACGCGAGTTCGCACTCCGATGAACCGCAGCGCGCCCATCGCCTCGCGGGCCTTCATCCACTTCGCCAGGTTGCGGCGGATGTATGCGGTGTCGCTGAGCGAGGCGGCGATATCGCCCATGATGGATGTCTCGACCGGTCGGTTGCCGAAGTCCTCGCGGATTGCCTCGCCGAACGCGTGGGCGTTCTCGAAGGTCAGCGCCGCCAATCGATCGATGCGGTCCCGGCGAATCGCGGCCGTGGGCGGCCCGTCGCGCAAGAACGCGGCGCGCTGCACGCTAAGTGCCACGGCGATGTCCTCGGCGGTGTCCTCGGTCATGAGCGGTTCGGTGACGTGCTCGATGCCAACCGTGTGGACCATGGTCGGAACCTCTTTCCTTGCTCGGCAGAGTGCTGGCCGCGCCAGATCAACCGACTCGACCGCCCGCGACCAGAGAGCGCTGCTGCAAGGGGGGCGGCTTGCTCGTGAGGACGAGCATGACACACATTGATTCAGGATTGAAGAAATTGAAAAAAGTTGTCGCCAGAGGTCTTGGGCACCGCTGTTCGCGGACGAATCTCGATGCCACGTCGCATCGGCGATACTCGCAAAACATCATGTGGAATGGCATACGGATGAACGAGGACGTGCGGTGTGGGTTCTGCGGGGTGACGGGGGCGCAGCCATGTTGACGGGCCGACTGCGGAGGTAAGGGACGCTCGATTGACTAAATAAGTTCAATGTTATAGCGTTGTGCTACTCGAGGCCGTCACTCACCTAGCCCGCGGTGTCGCCAGTTGCTGTTTGGGCCGAACGCCTCGATGGGCCTTCGTGCGGATCAGCGGTCAGTGCACGACAGCGACTCGGACATCATCGGCCCGACGCCGCAACCCCCCGACTAGGAGACTGATTCATGGCGACCGCGTTCATGGCGACCGCGCATACCCTTCCGTTTTTGGCGTGATCATGTCCAGCGTTCGGGTCGATACCGAGGATGGCAAACCGGCGCCGAATACCGTGGCTGTCGAAAGTCCTTCCCTGGCTGACCTACTCGTCTTAGCCGTTGGCCGCGAGGGAGCTACCTGGACATGCCCAGCACCGTGACGGCGGCCTCCGCACGGATCTTCGGCGGGCAACTGGTCGCACAGGCACTGGCGGCGGCCGCCCGGACCACGGCGGACGACATGCTTCCGATCTCGCTGCACGGGCTGTTCCTACGCCCGGGAGACGCCTCGGCACCGGTGAGCTACCGCGTCGAGGAAAGCCGCGACGGGCGGGCCTTCGGCAGTCGCAGTGTTCGGGCACTCCAGGGCGAGCGAGTGCTCGCGGAGTTCACCACGCTGTGGCAGCGCCCCGAAAAGTGGACCGACCACGACGACCCAAGCCCGCCACCGCGGAGGCCGGCTCAACCCCAGGAGCTGCCCTACCGCGCGCCAGGTGTTCTCACCGGAGCGCTAGACCTGCGCTGGGTCGATGCCCCCTGCGGGCGCGGGCTGTGGTTTCGGACCCGGACGGCGCTGCCGCCGGACCCGATAGTGCACGCCTGCGTTGCCTGTTACGTATCCGATCTTTGGTGCTGGACACACTGCTACGTCGGCACGGACTTCGCTACGACGATCCGGCGATTCGGGCAAGCAGTCTGGACTACTGCGCATGGATCCACCACGAGATCAAGCTCGACGGATGGATGTACCTCGGATCGACCGCACCGGTGGCAGCGGGCGGACGTGGACTCGTGGAGGCAGCGCTCCGGACCGAGGGCGGCGTCCGGGTGGCGACCATTCATCAGGACGTTTCCGTACGGCTACGCACGCGGCAGCCGGAACCTGACATCTCGTCATCAGCACCCTGAAGGAGCCCACGATGATCGCTTGGTCCCGCGAACAGCAAGAGATGAAGGACGTCCTGCGCAACTTCGTGGAATCGTCCGTCGAACCCTTGCGCGAAGGGCTTGAGGCAGGCGATCTGCCGCCTTACGAGATCCTGCGCACGCTGTACGCGACTTTTGGGCTCGACGACATCGCCGAGGAGCGCTTCCGGCGCTCATTGGAGCCGGGTCCCTCCTCGGCTGGCCGACGAAAGCGTGATCCCGATCAGATCGCCACCGTGTTGCTGCCGATCATCGAGTTGTCCCGGTGCTCACCAGGAATGGTGACCGCGATGGGTGTGTCGGCCAACCTCACGCCCGGTGCAATCCTCAAGGGGGGCACCATGGAACAGAAGCAGCGATGGGCACTCGACCTGATGACGATGCGCAAGGTGGGGGCGTGGGCGTTGACGGAGCCGGGTTCGGGCTCGGATGCCTTCGGCGGGATGCGATCGACTGCGCGGCGCGTCGGCGACGAGTTCGTGCTGAATGGCGAGAAGATCTTCATCACCAACGCGCCCTACGCCGACACCATCGTCTTCATCTGTCGCCTCACCGGTGACTGCGCCGATCACAGTGACCGTCCCATCGTCACGTTCGTGCTCGATCGCGGCATGCCTGGGCTCGAACAGTCCAAGCCCCTGCGCAAGATGGGCATGCACTCGTCCCCGACGGGACAGCTCTTCCTCCAGGACGTGCGCGTCGGCATGGACCGTTTACTCGGAGGGCAAGCCGCTCTGGCCGCGCGGGCGCGCGGAAAGTCGAGCGGCGGAAACCAGAGCGCCAAGGGCGCTTTCGCCTCCGAGCGGGCCAGCATCGCGGCGACGGCGATGGGGATCATCGATCGGTGTCTGGAGCTGAGCGTGGATTACGCGAAGACGAGAGTCCAGTTCGGCAAGCCGATCGGTCAATTCCAGCTGATCCAGCAGAAGTTGGCGCTGATGGAGGTAGCTCGCCTGAATGTGCAGAACTTGATCTTCTACTACATCGAGTGCCTGGCCGACGGTCGCGGCGTCACCTTCGCCGAGGCGTCGGCCATGAAGCTCTATTCGGCTCGAGCGGCCGTCGATGTTGCGATGGAGGCAGTCCAGCTCTTCGGCGGAAATGGCTACATGAGCGAATACCCGGTCGAACAACTCGCGCGCGACGCCAAGGTGCTTCAGATCTACGCCGGGACCGACGAGATGCAGATCCGTGGGATCGCCAAGGCGCTGCTGTCCGCGTAGTGGACTTAGCGTCGCTGCCGCCGGTGCCCATCGACGTTCTCGGCGCTGAGTACACGCGGCTCGATCTCCGCCGACATCACGAACGGCGCGTCTGACCACCTAGGCGACGAGCGGGCCTTAGGGATCAGGCGCCATCGGATGAATGGCGCTGCAGTGCATCTGAAGCGCATCGTGGAGTGTGGCGTCGAGTCCACCGAGCCCGCGTCTCGGACCCCGGACTCCAGTCGCTTGCCTTTACATCAACATTGAAGTAATTTCACTTCGCCCCTTGCGGTGGCGTCACAGCGCGAACGAACGGTGGCCAGTCCGCAAGGGCCACAAGTGGTGCGCCCGGCCCCGGCGTCCCGGCGGCCGAGCGCCATGGACACCGCGCCAGCGCGACGAGGAGACCGCAACTCTTGAACTCCACACCCGGCCAAGCTGAAAACCGGCCCATCAGATACGTTCTCGTTCACGGCGCCTGTCACGGCGCATGGTGTTGGCAGCGTGTCCAGAAGCATCTGCACGATCGCGGTCAGCTCACGCTTGCGGTGCAACTACCATCGGACATCGAGGGTCTGACAGTGGTCGACTACGCCTCGACGGTGGCCCACGAGGCCAGCCGCCACGCGAGGGGGGAAGACCTCATCTTGGTCGTACACTCGATGGCCGGGCTCATCGCTCCCTTCGTCGCCGAGCGAATCGAGCTGCGCCACGTCGTGTTCGTGAATGCCCTTCTGCAGCAGGGAGCCTTCGGCGGCGCACCGTGGCCGGACCCTAGCGAGCTTCCGATGCTCGTCATGCCGTTCGACCAACTGGTGTTGGACGAAAGGGGCAGGTTCATGCTGTCCCCGGACATGGCGGCCAAATGGTTCTTCGGACCGGACTGCTCATCCGAGGATGTCACTTGGGCGCTCGCTCAACTTCGGCCGCAAGCCTTCAGCGCACTGGCCCCGCCGCCCAAGTTCAAGGACCTCCCGGCACTTCTTCCGCGAACGTACGTCCTCGGCACCGAGGACCAGGCCGTCCTGCCTTCGTGGAGTCGGTGGGCCGCCCGGGTGCTCCTCAAGGCTGAGCTCGTCGAATTACCGGGTGGGCACTCGCCGTTTCTGGCCCGGCCAGCCCAGCTCGCCAAGACTTTGCACACCATCGCCCGCTCGACCACGGGACGGCGCACCATCACTAGCGGTCGGAATCGAACATGAACATCGAAGGTGCATCTGCGATCGTGACCGGCGGCGCCTCAGGCTTAGGTGCTGCGACTGCCCGTGCGTTGGAGCGACGCGGCGCACGGGTGGTGATCCTGGACCGGCAGGAGGAGGCCGGGCGCCGCGTAGCCGCCGAACTAGGAGGGGCCTTCGCTGCCGCCGACGTGAGCGACGAGGACCAGGTGCAAGCAGCCGTCGACACCGCCGTCGGAATGGGGCCACTGCGGGTGCTGGTGAACTGCGCCGGACTGGGTCCGGCGCAAAGGATCGTCGACCGCGACGGCACGCCGATCCCGCTGAAGAAATTCGAGTTCATCGTCCGGGTCAACCTGATCGGGACCTACAACTGTGCACGGCTGGCGGCCGCCGTCATGACGCGTTCGCAGCCAAATGCAGACGGCGAGCGGGGCGTCATTGTCAACACCGCGTCCGTCGCCGCATTCGACGGCCAGATCGGGCAAACCCCTTATTCGGCAGCCAAGGGCGGAGTCGTCGCCATGACCTTGCCGATGGCCCGCGATCTCGCCCTCCACGGTATTCGCGTGAACACCATTGCGCCGGGACTCATCGACACCCCGATTTACGGGGAGGGTGAGAAGGCCGAAGCCTTCAAAGCGACGCTCGGCGCTAGCGTTGTCTTTCCCCAACGGCTGGGGTTCGCCGACGAATTTGCTTCATTGGCAGCCGAACTGGTGACCAACAGTTACATGAATGGCGAGGTCGTCAGGCTCGACGGAGCCATCCGTTTGCCACCACGCTGAGTCGGACGCGGGTGGAGCTCGGCGGCACAATGTCCAGCCATGGCAGCGTCGCGTCGAACGGAAATGTATTCAATATTGAAGTCATTCCGTCGAGTGTTGATGGAAGCGGCGGTCGCCTCAGTTTCGCGCCGGAACGGTAGGGCCAGCCGGCGAACCGCAGTGGCTCGACGCCAACCGATGCCGACCGGCGGCTGGCACCATGACGGGGCATCGCCATGGCAGCAAGTAGCAGATCCTCGAAGTCGCCGCGGCGGCGACCGCCGGCCCACAGCCCGCGGTAAGCGGGTCGCGGCAATCCGCATGTTGTGATGAAACCCTTTGCGCACGAACATATCTCTGCTATTCTGAGGCCCGTTCAACCCAGGTGGGCAGTGCAGCCGAAAGGGCCGCAGGCTGCAATCAGCCGGTCCGTTCGGTGACACCGAACCGCACCGGGCCGCGACCTCTACGTGGTGTACAGCGTGGCGCGATCATTTCGCGTTCGCCGATCATCGTCCGGTCCGTGGCCCAGGTATCAACTCCGTATCACCGAAGTCGGCGACGGTGTCGCAAACCGCAAATGTCGCTTAGTGCTTGTAGAAGCTTCAAAGTTATACTAATCTTGCGATCGCCTCGAAGTGAGGTTCCGACAGTCGGAGAGTGACAGCCGTTCCCGCCGGTACCACACCGATCTCGAGGACGGCAGCCGTCGGTTGCCCTTCAGCCTTGGCCTCGGACGAGTCGCTCGGGTTGGAACAACGGTGTCCCGAAGAGAAGTCGAAGGTTTCGATATGAACGAAGTAGTTATCGTCGAGGCGGTGCGAACGCCGTTCGGAAAGCGTGGTGGCTCGCTCTCCGGACAGCACGCGATCGACCTGCTCGCGGTGGTGCTCACGGACGTCGTGTCAAGGCGTGGAGTGGATCCTGCGCTGGTGGGTCAGGTGATCGGCGGATGTGTCGGTCAGGTGGGGATGCAGGCCATGAACGTCAGCAGGCAGGCCTGGCTGACCGCAGGCTTGCCGGTGCATGTGCCCGCCACCACCATCGACGCACAATGTGGATCTTCGCAACAGGCAACGACACTGGCATACAGCCTGGTGCGATCCGGGATGATCGATGTCGCAGTGGCCTGTGGGGTCGAGGTGATGTCGCGCGTGCCCATGGGAGCCAACGTGCCCAAGGACGGATCACTGGGCAAAGCGGTCACCCGGGCCTACTGGGCGCAACATAGGTACACGACTCAGTTTCAGGCGGCCGAGCTGATCGCGCAGCGTTGGGGTATTAGCCGCGCCGACACCGATGAGCTCGGGGTGGTATCCCAGGCGCGTGCAGCCGATGCCGTCACGAGAGGAAGCTTCGCCAGCCAACTGGTGCCCGTCACGGTCGACGACACTGGCGACTCGGGAAAGACCCGGTCGTTCGATACCGATGAAGGCCTGCGGGAGACGACGATTGAAGGTCTCAGCGGCCTCCGCACCAACATTGCGGACGGCATCCACACGGCAGGCACTTCGTCCCAGGTATCCGACGGAGCCGCAGCCGTGC
Source organism: uncultured Actinomycetota bacterium (assembly GCA_963805835.1). Lineage (GTDB taxonomy): Bacteria > Actinomycetota > Actinomycetes > Mycobacteriales > Mycobacteriaceae > Mycobacterium. The sequence goes on from CAWDVX010000007.1 coordinate 65,145, forward strand.
TGCTGATGTCGGCAACCAAAGCGGCCGACCTCGGCCTCGACCCACTTGCGCACATCGTCGACAGCTGCCTCATCGGATCCGACCCCGAGCTGATGCTGACTGGTCCGATTGCTGCAACGCAACAGCTGTTGACCAACAACGGGCTCTCGATCGACGAGATCGGAGTGGTCGAGATCAACGAGGCCTTCGCCGCCGTCGTCTTGGCTTGGGAGCGAGAGTTGAAGGCCGACATGGCACGCGTCAACCCCAACGGCGGCGCAATCGCGATGGGACACCCTTTGGGCGCCACCGGTGCCAGTCTCATCACCAAGGCCGTACACGAGATGGTGGCCGCGGACCATGAGCATGGGCTCGTCACGATGTGCTGCGGTGGCGGACTGGCGACCGGTTCACTACTCCGCCGGTAGTCGCGCGGCTTCCCGCGGCCGAGTACGTCAACCGCCGGTCATTACCCCAAAGATCATGAGCCCAAGTCGATTCCACCGAAAGGCGGGCCAGGTCGCACATGGAGGCAAGTCAGAATGGGACAGGGAAGTGGGATGACAGAAGCAGTCGACTAAACCGGTGACGGGGTGAGCGTGCTCGTCGCCGTCCCCGAGGCTGACACCTCGGCTGAACGTGCGGCATTGCCCCCCGCCGGCGGCGTGGGATCAAGGTCGCCCACCCGTTCGGAGCTCTCGGCGGCTTCTTCGCCATGTCGTTGGACACGCTGGTCCTGATCTTCAAGCCACCGTTCGCCTGGCGGGAATTCCTGCTGCAGTCCTGGTTCGTCGCGCGGGTGTCGATCTTGCCGACGCTGATGTTGGCGATCCCCTTCACGGTGTTGTTGATCTTCACTTTCAACATCTTGTTGGTCGAGTTCGGTGCAGCGGACTACTCCGGCACGGGTGCCGCCTACGGCGCGGTCACCCAGATCGGCCCGATCGTGACGGTGCTGGTGGTCGCCGGCGCCGGTGCCACCGCCATGTGTGCCGATCTGGGCGCGCGCACCATCCGTGAGGAACTCGACGCACTCCGAGTGATGGGCATCAATCCCATTCGGGTGCTGGTGGTTCCGCGGGTGCTGGCCGCCACGGTGGTGGCGACGTTGCTATCTTCGGTGGTAATCCTGGTCGGCCTCATTGGCAGCTTCGGATTCTCGGTGTTCGTGCAACACGTCACCCCAGGTTCGTTCATCGCGGGGATGACCGTCATTACTGGCGCGCCCCATGTGCTGATCTCCATCATCAAGGCGGCGTTGTTCGGCCTGTCCGCCGGCCTGATCGCGTGCTACAAGGGGACATCGGTGGGCGGCGGCCCGGCCGGTGTGGGCAACGCGGTCAACGAGACCGTGGTCTACCCATTCATGGCACTGTTCGCGATCAACATCATCGCGACCGCGATCGGCGTGCAGGCGACCTTATGAGCATCGCGCGCATGCCCTATCCCCGGCTTCGGCGTTCAGCCAGAGGCTGGGCGGACGGCTTGACCCGGATCGGCAGCCAAGCACAGTTCTATGGGAGAACGCTGAGGTCGATTGACGCGGCATTCATCCACTACAAGACTGAGATCGTCCGGCTGATCGCCCAGATGAGCATGGGCGCGGGCGCGTTGGCCGTATTGGTGGCACCACCGTCATTGTCGGCTTCCTCACCTTGCCCACCGGCGCGCTGGTGGCGGTGCAGGGCCACAACCAGTTCGCCGACGTGGGCGTGGAGGCGCTGACCGGGTTCGCCTCGGCCTACTTGAACGTCCGACTGATCGTTTCTGGCCGCCCGATTCGGCACCACCACCATCTACGGTCAGTCCACCGGCGTGTACGACCACTACTTCAATCGACGCGCGCGCCAATCTCGACCCGCTCACCTCGCTCATCGATCGGTCGGCGCCCGTGCTGGACTCGCAGAGCGAAACGTCGGGGGCCATCCAGGCGTGGGCGGCGAACCTAGCCACAGCCACTCGCCAACTGCAGACACACGACGCATCCGTACTGTGATCGTTTGTCTCGAACCAGGATTCATGGAGCACGCGAGGCGCACTCGGCATTGGGAAGCACGCCGCTCGCGCCAACTCCAGCACTGTGAGGACGACTTGGGCTTAGTCGAGCCGATCTCGAGCCGCCAGCGTCGTTGTACGCAACCAGGGGTTGTCGGTATCGGATGGGTACGTCGCGCACCGAAACTGCAAAGTGACATCATGTCAGCTCGTACGCACGCCGCCTTCGATGCCAAACCTATGACCGGTTTGCGTGTTCTCTTCGCTGACGACGTATCGAACCAGCTCGGCCACGTTCTCGGGGGTTGATGACTCTCCCAACTCCGAGCGGCCGTCAGGACGCGCGGCGACAAGTCGGCGCCCCATGTCGGTGTCGACCAGGCCCGGCGCCACGACGTTCACGCTAATGCCGTAGGACGCCTCCTCTGCGGCCAGGCTGAATGCGAGTGCCTCACCCGCGGCCTTGGCCATGGCATATGGTGCGGCGCGGGGGAGGAAGGTCCGCGTAGCCGTGGAGGAAACCATGACGATGTGTCCTCCACCGCGGCTGCGCATGACCGGCACTGCAAGCTGACACAGCTGCATCGGGCCCAAGGCGTGGACGCGCATCATTCGCGCGACTTCATCCGACGGAGTGTCGACCACTTCGTGCCCACTGCTCACGACGCCTGCGTTGTTGATCAGGATGTCGAGGCCGCCGAACGTTGCCATGACGCTTTCGACTGTGGTCACGTTCTGCTCGGGAACGTCGACGGAGGACTGTATCGCGAGGCCTTGCACGTTGTTGAGCGTCAACATCTTTCGCGTCTCATCCGCTGCGGATCCGTCCCGGCGGTACGTGAATGCGACGTCGGCCCCGCATCGTGACAACTCGACGCAGATGGCTCGTCCCACCCCGCGACTGCCGCCGGTCACCAGCGCTGCCATACCCGTGAAGGGCCTCTTCGCGTTTTTCACGCCCAGAACGGAAGGGCGGCTGCTGCCGGCAGGCGACCCGGCGGTGCGGACGGCGTTATCGTGCGAAGAAGTCACTCCGTGAAGATACTTTACAGTTGAACTAAATGGAAGTTCCGTTGGCGTGGGTGGGTGGCCAGGATGGACCTCTGGTCATTGGTCAGCGAGTGACAGTGCGCAAGTCGGGCAGCTGTCGACGGCCTCCTCCATCAAGTGGCGGTCCTCCTCTGCGACGTCGTCACGCAGCACCAGCAGTTCTCCATCATCGTTCACTTCGAAGAACGACGGTGCCAGCGACTCGCAGATTCCGATCGCGGTGCACCTACTTCGGTCGACGACGATCTTCATCAGGATCTCCATTTTCACTCGGTGGATGGCTGCTAACGGCACGCGCTCCGGGCTGGACGGGACGCCACCGGGCGGTCACCAGTGAACGAGGCACTGTGCTTCGTTGCCGCCCGCGACTATACTTCAACTATGAATGAATATGTAACCCTCGGATATCCGGCGACCAGGATTCAGCCGTGAAGCCGTCGGTCGCCGGACGGGCGACCGATCACTGGGCAGACGTCTTCGTCGACAGTCACCTCACCGCAGCAGCTGCTTGCGTGCCCGATGGCGTTGCGGTCGTCGATGGGGCGGTGGCGTTGACCTACGCCCAAGCCGACCGAAGGGTGGGCGCGCTGGCGGCCAGTCTGCAGTCGCTCGGCGTCGCGGCTGGAGACGTCGTCTCATGGCAGCTTCCCAATTGGCACGAGGGATACCTGCTCCATCATGCGGTCTTGCGAATCGGTGCGATCAGCAATCCGATAGTCCCAATTTATCGACAGCACGAAGTTCAGTACATCCTTGAGGAGGCCGGAAGCCGAATCGTCGTCGTACCAGATGTCTTTCGCGGGTTCTCCCATCGATCGATGATCGATGACCTCAGAGCGGACCTGCCACGCCTAGAGAACGTGATCGTCGCACGGCCAGAGGACAGACGGCACGGGCAACTCGCCCTAGACGAGCTGTGGGCCGACGAGGGCGCGACAATGGCGCCCGTCCGCCGCTCGGCCGACGACCCCATCCTGTTGATGTTCACCTCTGGGACGACGGCCCGCCCCAAGGGGGCACTGCACAGTCACAACACGCTCGACTATGAGAATCGAAGCTTGATCGAGGTTTTCGAGTTGGGCGGGCGCGATGTCGTCTTCATGCCGTCGCCCATCACGCACATGACCGGACTTGCCTATGGCCTGCAAATGGCGCCAATGCTCAAGGCTCCACTGGTACTGCAGGACGTCTGGGAACCGCGGCGCGCACTGGAGCTGATCAGCACCCACCGCTGCTCGTTCACGCTGGCGGCCACGCCGTTCCTCCACGGCTTGGTCTATCACCCGGGGGTCGAGCGATTCGATGTCTCGTCGCTCCGTGTGGTCGTGTGCGGCGGCGCGGACGTCCCGCCCAAACTCATGCTCGACGTCGGCAGTCGGTTCGGCTGCATCGCCGCACGCGCCTACGGCTCTACCGAGATGCCAACGCTGACTACTACCGGAGCCGGTCTGTCGGCGGATAAGGGTGCGCGCACGGATGGCCGACCCATCGGAGCCGCTCAGTTCCGCGTCGTCACCGACGAAGGCCGGTTGGCGAGACACGGCGAAGTGGGGGAAGTCGTCGCCACCGGCCCAGAGCTGTTCCTCGGCTATCTACGACCAGAGGACAACGAGCGAGCCTTCGATGCAGATGGTTGGTTCCACACGGGTGACCTCGCGAGCGTCGATTCCGACGGCTATTTGACGATCCGAGGACGAGCAAAGGACATCATCCTCCGTGGTGGCGAGAACATCAGCGTCTCCGAGGTCGAGTCGCTGCTGTTCGAGCACCCTGCCGTGCAGGAGGTCGCTATCGTGGCGATGCCCGATCCCGTGATGTCCGAGCGTGCGTGCGCCTACGTGGTCCCGACCGAGGGTTATCTACCTACTCTCGAGGAGCTGTGCGCCTTCCTCGAGGAGTGCAACCTCGCGCGACAAAAGCTTCCCGAACGCCTCGAACTGATCCGCGAACTGCCCATGACCCCGTCGGGAAAGGTCCAAAAGTTTCGGCTACGAGACATGATTCGATCCCAACTGAACCTGCTATCGACGCCCGCACTGGCAGAAGGGGAGGCGCCCCGCCAGGCGTGATGCGTTGGCGCCGAGGCGGTTCGGACCGTGACCGGCAAGCGGAACGGTGACCCTCGGTGGTCCAACCCGCCGACCTGTCCGCGGTAGTTCTGAACGCACTCGCCATGGGATCTTCAACCTCGGCCCGTTAGAGGCCGACGATCTGACCTGGGGATGTGTGAGGCAGGACAGCAAGCATGCCATGGACATCACGCCCATTTCGGTACTGGGAGCCGGACCGCCCGAACCGGTGCCAGGAACCACGGTCGTCGGCCTTGGCGCTACAGACGATGCCATGAAGCATCTGTTACAATGTTGAAATAAAATCGCGCCAGAGCCGGTTGCGTTGGACCATCGCTCGGGCCGCAAACCGTCCCCGCACCGTCGAGGAACGAGGGAGCATCGTGACGATGGAGCTGGCGGCCACGCCGCGTTTGAACAAGTCCGGCCCTGTCGCCGTGCTTAACCTGGGGCGGGGAGAGAACCGCCTCAACCCGGACTCAGTCGAGCAGATTCATGCCCTGCTGGATGAGGTGGAGGGTGGGGATTTCACTGCTCTGGTCACCACCGCGGAGGGCAAGATCTGGTGCAACGGATTCGACCTGCCGTGGCTTGCGGGCAGATCCGAGATGGCTGGTTCCATGCTCGAGTCGGGTCAGCGACTGTTCGCTCGGATTCTCACCTTCCCCCTGCCGACGGTGGCGGCCATTCAGGGCCATGCCTTCGCCGGTGGATTGATCCTCGCCCTGGCGCACGATCTGCGTGTCATGCGCACCGACCGCGGGTACCTGTGTCTACCAGAAGTGACCTTCGCCGGGGTCTTCACGCCGGGCAACACCGATTTGCTGCGCGCTCGGATGACGCCTCAGGTCGCGCACCGAGCCATGGTCCTGGGCGATCGCTTCGACGCATCGGATGCGTTGGCGAGCGCGCTGATTGACGAGGTGGTGCCCGAGGACGAGGTGCTCGGCCGCGCCATTGCGCTGGCGGCCTCGCGCGGTGGCCACGACGGTGCCGGCGTGACCGCCTTGAAGAAGTCGGTCTACGCCGGTCCATTGTCGACTTTGAGGTTGCCGATCCCGCCCCACTTCCTCGAGTTGCTTCTCACCGTCGCAGGACGGTGAGACTCGTCGATGACCCGTGTGCTGGTGCCGCGGTGGAACCTCCAGGCATACCGTCGCGACACCCAAGGTGTGCTCGTAGCCAGAGCGACGGTGTGACGATGACCTTGCCGTGTGCCGAGCGGTCGCCAGAGAGCGTGCGATTGGGCTGGTGCGGTCGCGGCCGGTCGGCGGGCCGTCTCGTCGGAGCTGGTCGCAAACTGCTCTGCGGTGCTGGACCGCTGTAGATCACGTTTGGCAGCCGGGCGTCCAATCGGTCCCAACGAGGAGACGCCAGGGCCCGGCCGCGGAACCAGGGCCGTGTCACCTTCTCCCATATTGGCCGGAATCGTCGTCGGCTAGTCATCCGAAGGAGGGGCCTCGTGGTGAGTCGCATGGCCTGCTCGTCGGCTAGATCAATCTATTTCAGCGTTGAAGTGTTAACGTTCTGTTGACGATCACTGTCGATTGGAGGAAGAGAGATGCAGATATCCGCTCCCAAGAGCTTATTCTCCGAACGAAGTCAGCGTGCAATCCTTTGGTGGGGAATCGGATTGGGGATCGTCTACGGCTTGTCCCTGGTCGCGCTTCTGCAGATGGTGCCGCCACCGAGTGCGACCTGGCCCGCTGCGCGGGTTGCGGAGTTCTACCAGGAGCATAGTCTGCGCATCCGGTGGGGCGCCGTCATCGCGGCATGGACGGGCGGATTCATGATGCCGATCTTGGTAGTGGTCAGCATCCAGATGGCTCGGGTCGAGACGGGAGGCGCAAAGGTCTGGAGCGCACTCTCTCTCGTCAGCGGTGCGTTCATGTCGCTGTTCCTGGTGCTACCCCCCATCTTCTTCGGCGTCGCCGCATTCACTCCGAGCAGGGCGCCCGAGATCACCTCACTCATGCATGAACTCGGAGTGCTGACGCTGGTGTCGACCGCCCAGTACTACATATTCATGTGGATAGGCGTGACGGTGATTGCCTTCCGTTCCGCAACGCAATTGGTTCCGCACAATCCCTTCCCCCGGTGGTGGGGTTATCTTTCCCTGTGGATCACGCTGATGCTAGAGCTTGGCCCCTTTGCCTTCCTGCCACGGTCTGGCGTTCTGTCGTGGAACGGGTTGTTGGTGTTCTGGTCGCCGGTAACGCTGTTCACAATCTGGGTCGCCGTCCAGAGTTGGTTGGTGTTCCGGGCCCTGCGCGGCCAGGTCGCCCTCAAGCAAGGAACTGAGCTCGAGGTGCCAACGGGCACAACCGCTCCCGCTGCATGACCGTGGCGAATCGGCGACGAGATGGGCGAGCCCGTCACGCACCCAGTGGACCTGATGAACGTCCAATCATCTTTCATTCAGTAGCTGAAAAGGCTGGCAAGGGCGAGTCGCGCTGATGCGTAATACCTCGATCCCCCTCTGCAGAGGACGCTGAGTGATCCACTCTTCGCGCGCGACCGACATGACGGTCCTGCCGTCGGGCGAACACGGCAGGCGGATTCCCGGTGAGGCCGGTGTGTGGGTATTCATCTTCGGGCGACATGACGGTGTTCGGCGTCCTGTTCACCTTCTATCTCATCGAACGCAGCAAGCAGCCCGAGTTGTTCGATTCGTCGCAGGCGACCCTGAACAAGTGAGGTGAGCCCGTCGTAGTGGTCCAGTCGTTGTGGGACTCTGTTGCCGGTGTTCGGGCAGGAAGAATCGACAACGACATGGCATCGAACAGGCGCGCCGGCGGCAAACGCCGGATCAGACCATCCGCAAGCTGGCCGAGGTGTGCCGGCATCTGGAGATCGCGGAATCGACGTGGCATCGCTGGCTTGCCCAGTACGGCGGCATGAAGGCCAACGAGGCCAAGCGTCTCAAGGAGGTCGAAGCCGAGAACGCCCGGCTCAACTAGTTGGTCGCCGACCAGGCCCTCGACATCGACTGTGTCATGGCGGTCGGCTTCGAGAAGATGAGCCGACGGACGTCTGACCATCGCTCAACGGCATACCGAGATATAGGCGCGTAGCGGGGCGGATCCGGAGCCTTCGGATTCGGTCGAGGGCCTTTCGGCCCGTCCGTTGAAGTTCACGGCGGAGCACCGTTTGATACACCCGGTCTCTCCGCGGCTGCAGCCTCACAGCCCGACGATAGCCGATCGCCTACGCACATAGTACGAACGTTCGGTAAGTATTCAACGATGAGGGAGGCAGCAAAGCCTAGCGCACCGTGCCCCAAGGGGCTAGCGGGCGCATCCTGGCGATTGTCTATACAGCTGTTTATACGTATGTAATACTGCGTGCACCGAACGACAACGCCTCACCGATTGCGCGGATGGAGGGCGCTTAGTGACCGCGACACAGATCGCTGCCAAGCCTCTGGCTACGGTCGGGAGCTTCTATGCGATGGCCATGGACACTCTCTTCTCCATCCCTCGGCGGCCCTTCGCGTGGCGTGAATTTTTCGTGCAGAGCTGGTTCGTGGCTCGCGTATCGCTGGCGCCCGCGCTCATGCTGGCGATCCCGTTCACAGTGCTCAACGTGTACACGCTGAGTATCCTGCTGATCGAGTTCCGCGGCAGACTTCTCCGGTACCGCCGCAGCCATCGGTACCGTCACGCAGATCGGCCCGATCGTCACGGTGTTGGTCGTAGCTGGGGCCGGCGCGACCGCGATGTGCGCCGACCTGCTGTGGTCGTTCCTTCAGGCCATTTTGATGGCCGTCGTGGTGATGTTGGTGCACACCTACTACGGGTACAACGCGTCCGGAGGCCCTGCTGGCGTAGGCGAGGCCGTGGGGCGCGCCGTGCGGACGTCGCTCGTCGCGGCCGCCTTCGTGACCATGTTGTCCTGCCTGGCGATCTACGGACAGTCGGGCAAATTCAACCTATCGGGTTGACAACTCGACCTGTAGGCGAGTTTCCGAATCGACCTAATGAGAGGGAAGCTGTCCAGTGACGCGCACTTCGACCGGCATCTCCACACGTCCCGTTGACCGGAACGCGGTTGCCGACCGTGAGACCCCGCTTTGGGGCGAAACTCGGTGGCTCTGTGGATGGAGTCCTGACAACGGTGTTGGCGTGTACATCCACGCCGGCCGGTTCCGTCACGACATCGACTTCTGGTGGGTGCATCTGGCGGTGTATCTACCGGACGGCACGTTGGCAGTCGATCGATTCTGGTGCCGCAATGAATCGGTTGTCGGCCTCACTTCCGACAATCTACGGATCGAGATGACCGCGGGCGGTTGGACATCGCGCTACGACGGAGTCTGCCAGCGCACCGATCGGGAGGCCCTGACGCGCAACGCGCGAGGGTCTTCGGCGCCTTCGGTCCGGGTGCAGTGGGATCTGAATGCCACGGAGATGGCACCCGACTGGGACATGTTCGAAGGCGCGGGCGAAGGACAGGACTTCGCCACCGATCTGCATGTGCAAGGCACGTTCCACGTCACCGGGAGATTACACGTGAGCGATGAAGTGCACGAATTCGTCGGAGTGGGCTTCAAGGATCACTCCAGCGGTGCACGCAACATGGGCGCCTGGACCAACCACAGGTTCCTGATCGGGGTACTGCCAGATCTTCGCCCAGTGCACGCCGTCACGATCATTCGCGACGGTGCGGAACCCGCGACTGTCGGACGTTGGCACAACAACGGAGTCGCCGAACCACTGACCGGCTTCGAAGCGCCGTTGATGAGCAACTTGATGGGCGCTCCGGACGACCAGGAGATCGTCCTGCGCAGCGACTCCGAAACTATAGCCGTCCGCACCGAGATCATTCACGCGCTGCCGTTCACCATCTCTGAGGACAACGACAACTTCAACGGCATCGACTGGGAGATGACAGACGACCCGATGGTGATGATCGAATCGATCGTTCGATTCACGTCACCCGACGGCGATGTCGGGTACGGGTTTCTGGAACGAAGCGCACGACGAAGCTCTTTGCCTCGAGCCTGAACGCGCCATTCCCGAGCACCGGAGAAGGAGATCATTGTGGATTCCACTGGCCCCGCCGACACGGAAACATCAACCGACGATCGACTCGGCGTTCTTCAGGCGCTTCGTCTCAAGCGACGCGCGACGGCAGGGGACATCGCGGCGGTAACCGGCGGATCCGAGGAATCGGTGACAGCGATTGCGACCGCTGAGCAGGGCACCGGCCTCGTCAAGGCGACTGGGGATCGTTTCGCACTGACTCCGCAGGGCCGGGAAGCGCTGGTCGTCTTGCTCGCTGAGGAGCGAAAGCACCTCGATGTGGCGGCCGTGGAGTCTGCTTACGGACAGTTCACAACGTTCAACGACGAACTGAAGGCGCTCGCCTCGGAATGGCAGAACCACGACGGTCAGCCGAACGATCACTCCGACGACGCCTACGACGCCGCAGTGCTGAATCGTCTCTACGAACTGGACGGACGATTCCAGCCGCTCGCTGTCAGGATCGGCGAGATCGCACCCAGGCTCCGGTGCTATTCGGCACGCTTTGAGGCCGCCATCGCTCGGGTTCGAGCGGGCGACGTCCGTTGGTTCCTCGGACCCATCATCGACAGCTATCACACCGTGTGGTTCGAACTCCACGAGGAGCTGATCGGTTTCACCGGTCGTACGAGAGAAGCTGAAGCGCGGTCAGGACGGGCGGACTGAGATGAGCGTGCTCGCTTTGACGGAAGCGACCGAGGCGGACCGGAGTGTCCTCGGCGGCAAGGCGTGGAGCATCGCCCACATGATGCAGCTCGGTGTGCCGGTACCGCCGGCATTCGTGCTCACGACAGATGAGTGTGCTCGATTCACGGCGGGCGGCAACGTCATACCGGCCGACGTGCGGGATTCGCTACCCGAGCAGATGAAAAGGCTGGAGGCGCTTACGGGTTCGACCTTCGGCCACGGTACCTCGCCATTGTTGGTCTCTGTCCGATCAGGAGCGCCGATAAGCATGCCCGGCATGATGGACACGATCCTGAACCTCGGGCAGACCGATGAGGTACGACGCGCAATCGCCGAAAGCACCGGCGACGCTGCCTTCGCCGATGACTTGATGAGTCGATTCCGTGAGCAATTCGCACAGATCGTTGGGGCAGAGCCTCCGAGCGACCCCTGGGATCAGTTAGCCATGGCGATCGACGCCGTGTTCAGATCGTGGAACTCGCGTCGCGCGATCTGCTACCGCAAGGAGAAGGGGATTGCGGGCGAAGGCGGCACAGCCGTCACGGTGCAGGCCATGGTGTTCGGCAACCGCGACTCCGGGTCGGGAACCGGAGTGCTGTTCAGCCGTGACCCGTTGGGACGCAGTGCTGAACCGTACGGGGAGTGGCTGCCCGGCGGGCAGGGCGAGGACGTAGTGTCCGGCCGACACGATCCGCTTGCACTCACCGAGCTCGCCAGCGCTTTGCCGTCTGTTCACAATGAGCTGATCTCGGTCGCCAAGATGCTGGATGAGTCGGCAGGGTGTGCTCAGGACATTGAGTTCACAGTGCAGAGTGGCCAACTCTGGTTGCTGCAGACGCGCGCGGTGAAGATGCACCAGCACACCGGTCTCACGCACACCGGGTCGGAGAGTGAGATCGCATCCGGGCGGCCGGCATGCCCCGGGGTGGCTCGCGGCGTGGTGGTGCTCGACGTCGATGAGGCGGAGGAACGCGCCCTCGGGGGTGAGGACATCGTTCTCGCCCGACAAACCACCAGTCCCGACGACGTTCACGCAATGGCGGTCGTCAACGCCATTCTGACGGAGGTCGGCGGAGCGACGTCGCACGCAGCCGTCGTGAGCAGGGAGTTGCAGGTCCCGTGCGTCGTCGGATGCGGTGTAGGTACCGTCACCACCCTGGCTGGGAGCACGGTAATCGTCGACGCCACATCCGGACGTGTGTTCGCAGACGAGGCCGACTCGCAGTCAACCGCCGTAACGGCATCCTCATGATCAGCCCACGCGCACAACGCCGACGGGGCTTCAAGCGATGACGACGCGTAAGACCGGATTCCGGATCCCACCTGCGATTTGGACGGCGATCCTGTTGGCCATGATCGTGGGGTCGGTCGCTTTGACTGCGGCGCTCTTCACGCGCTCGTTCCAGGCCACGATCCCGGTCGTCCTCACCTCTGAGCGCTCTGGACTGGTGATGGAACCGGGCGCCAAGGTGGAAGATGTGCGGTGTCCAGGTGGGACGAGTCGAGGGGATCGTAGGCGGCAATAATCCCGTTCGGTTGAATCTAGCGATATTCCCCGATCAGGCCCGCTACGTCCCCTCGAACGTCGAGGCTCAAATCAGAGCCACAACGGCGTTCGGCGCGAAATACGTCGACCTCGTAACTCCGGAAAATCCTTCTAGCAAGGCCATTTCTCCAGGCACGGTACTGTGTATCCGGCGTGACTGGCAGTCGTTCGGCGGCTTCGCCGACGCCTACGCCAATGCCGCGCAGGACATCATGAAGATCCTCGACAACGCCAGCACGACGAGCGACACCATCACGCAGCAGGCGACGCAACTGGACGCTCTGTTGACGAACGTGATCGGATTTTCCAACAGTGGAATCGGACTCCTTGCCCCCAACGTCGATGCCTTGACGAGAGCGGTCAACACAGCCGAACCGACGGTCGACCTGTTGATGAAGTACAACCCGCAGTACACCTGCATGCTCGTCGGTGGCAAGTGGTTCCTCGACAACGGCGGGTACGACTTCGCCGGCGGCGCAAACGGGAAGTCCGTCGTCGTCGATGCTGGCCCGCTGTTCGGCGACGATCCGTACAAGTATCCCCAACACCTGCCAGTCATCGCTGCGAAGGGTGGACCCGGCGGGAAACCGAGCTGCGGCTCCCTGCCGATCGTTGACAACAATTGGCCCGTAAGGCAACTGGTGACTAACACCGGGTTCGGCACGGGCTTGGACTGGCGGCCCAATCCGGGCATCGGGCACCCTTTCTATGCGAACTACCTCCCAGTTCGTCAACGAGAACAGGGAGACGGTGGGAGCCACATCGGATAAAGTCGTGTCGGTCTCGCAGGCACTGGTCGACAGCCTCGATGACATCAAACAGACGCTGCACATCGCGCCCAACGCCTTCCAGGATTTCGTCAACATCTACCAACCCGCGCAGGGAGCGCTTACCGGCGCCCCCGCGGTGAACAACTTCGCCAATCCCATCACCTTCATCTGTAGCGCCATACAAGCGGCCTCACGAATGGGTGCAGAGGAATCGTCGAAGCTGTGCGTCCAGTACCTCGGCCCCGATCGTCAAGAATCGCCAATATAACTTCCCGCCTCTCGGGCTCAATCCCTTCGTGGGTGCGTCCGCGCGGCCCAACGAGGTCACCTACTCCGAGGACTGGATGCTGCCCGATTACGTTCCGCCGCAACCGCCGCAGTCCACCGCCCCGCCACCCGTGACCGGAGATGCGCTCGCAGCCGAGGCGCCTGCTCCTCTATTAACTCCGGCCGGCGCAGTGACAACCGACCCCGCGAACGGCCTGCAGGGGATGATGGTCCCGGCGGGAGGGAACCCGTGACGACGATGAAAACTCGCCGTCGGGCCGCGACGCGGCTCACGACGTTTCTCCTCATCTCGGCGCTGCTACTTTCCGGCTGTGGCTGGCGGGGACTCAACTCATTGCCGCTACCCGGCACCAGTGGGGACGCGCCCGGCGCGTACAGCATTCAAGCGCAACTTCCAGACGTCAACAACATCCAGCCAAACTCGCGGGTGCGAGTCGGTGACGTCACGATCGGCAACGTCACGAAGATCGAACGACAGGGCTGGCATGCATTGGTCACAATGGTGATCAACGGCGATGTGGCGTTGCCGCAGAACGTGACCACCACCTCGGCCAAACCAGTCTCCTGGGTTCCCTGCACATCGAACTCGCGCCGCCGGCACTCGTGCCGTCAACGGGCCGGCTCAAAGGCGGTGATGTCATACCGCTGGAATCCGGCGGCGCATACCCGTCAACGGAGCAGACCCTCGCCGCGGTGTCGATGCTCCTCAACGGCGGCGGCTTGGGTCAGGTCCAAGACATCACGCAGACGATGGCAACCGCCTTCGCGGACCGCGAGAACGATCTACGGAGTCTCATCTCCTGAAGTGGCAGGATTCGATTCAACAGCGCAACGAGTCGGCGTCTCGCGAAGCGGTCGAAGCTGCCCGCGACACGACGGTCGCATTGCTGTCGTTCGATCCTGCCACGGTCGAACAGCAGCTTGGCGAGGCTGGCAGTCGTGCTACGGGTGCATTCAAAGACTAGTATGCGTCCTTGGCCAATGACGTCGTGGTCCCCGCCGCGAAGCAGAAGCAGATCGCTGCAAAAGCTTCCATACCGGCAGCCGGAACTGTGAGCGCCAGCGCCGACCACGCGGAGGTCACATTGTGAAGTTCAATGTCCCACTCCAGATGGCGACAAGTGTGTCGACCTCGTTCAATTCCCCGGAAGTGACCTCAGCGCTTGAGCCACCGTCCGCGGCTCGACCTGCGACGTACAAGCACCGTTCGGTGCTCCAGATTAGGGCGGTGGCAAGGCGGTCGCTGGGAAGGCCGGCGGGCAGCCGGCCTGCCGCACGCTCCTGGTCGATTTCGGCACTGACCGCGGCCGCGTAGCGCGACATCTCGCCCGTCCACTGAGCCTCGAGTTCGACCGAGGATGCCCAGTTCTCCATGACGACGCGTAGGAGAACGCGGTGATCCGTCCACACCGTCATGGCGTTCTGAATACTCGTTCGCAGAGACTCGGTCATCGTCATTCCGGGTCGAGTGAGAAATGGAGTCGCGATCTCGAACATCTCATCCATGACGGTGATCAGTAAACCCGCGACGACACCCAGTTTCGAACTGAAGTATTTGTAAAAGCTGCCCCGCGAGATACCGGCATCCGAAATTATCTGAGCAACGCTTAGTTCCGAAAATGGCTGTTGATCCAACAGAGTCTCGGTGGCCTTGAAAACCGCGATCTCGGTGTCCGTTCGACCGCTCAAGATGCGCGGCCTGTCATACAGTCGCGCCGCAGTCAGATAATGGCCGAAGCGGTGGGGAGACGACACGATGGGCCCGTCCTTCTGGGTGCTTAAGTACCCGATTACGGTAGCAGGCGAAGAGGTCAGGTGGGGCGGTATACCGCACCCCGGCTGGTGTGCTCTGCATCATGCACCTGCGACGACAGTGATATAGACAACTGTATGTCAATTTGGGACCCAGCGCGCGTTTCGGGCGCCCCGGCACGACCGACGAGCCCGCGTACACCGCAGCGCGCGGCGGTCGCATTGGAGCCGGCGTCACTGTTGACTCCTGCGGTCTCGGACGCTCGAATTCGCAATCTTGTGCTCCGCGATCGAAGCCAAATCAATGAATACTGCCGCTCGGCAATTCAGGGCATTTTAGCCTCGATTTTGCATGGTAATTTGTGTGGGCTCGGTCTGATGCTGAGTTATATTGCTGGGTAGTGGGTTCGCGTGGTGGCGTGGTTGATCGGTCCCGTGTCGCCGGGCGGGCGGGCTTTCCAGGGCCAGTTGGTCTTTCATCGTCGGTCGGTCAGATGGGCCGGGGTTCTATCCGAAAGGCGATGCGGATGCGTTGCCAGGCGGTTGCGATCGCTGATGCCCACCGCCAAGTGACATCGATACGCCGTCGCAGTTGGCGGGCGCCGCGGGTGATACGGACGGCGACGTGCAGGATCCGGTAGCGGAATGTGATCTCGGCGCGGGCCAGGCAGGGGTGGCCGCTGAATCCGATAAGCCGTGTCCAGGTGGCCAGATCGGCGGCGGCCAGCACGATTTCCAGCCATGCGGCGTTGGCCCAGGAACCGTGGCACGGCAGGTTGCGCAGGCCGGTGGCCTTCAGTTCGCGGATACGGTCTTCGGCGCGGGTGTGCTGACGGTGCCGCAGCTCCAGACCGGCGACCTGCCCGGGCACGACACCGGCGGGCGATGCGGTCCGAAGACGGGCTTTATTACCGAACGTTCGATCACTATAATGTATTGCACCGGCAACGCTCTCGCTTCGATACGGCTCGGAACGCGTTGTGTGTCGGTGGGAGAGCGAAGGCATGATCGCCACGGCGGCCGAAGCGAAACCCAGGCAGCACGGCACTGAAGCCCGATGAAACTGAGGACAGCAATGACAACTCCAATCGGCATTCCCGATACCGTCGACGGCTTGCTCAGGCGGGGGGCCGAACTGTGGCCAGAGCGGACGTTCATCATTCTCGAGGACGGAACTGAGTGGACCTGGCGACGCTGCCTCGACGAAGCGATCGGCGCAGCGCACGCCCTGATGTCGAACGGCGTGGGTCACGGAGACCGGGTGATGCTGCTTCTCCCGAATGGGGCGAACTGGCTTCGAACATGGTGGGGAACAACGTTGCTCGGCGGAAGCATCGCTTCGGTGAACCCCGCATACAAGGGCCAGATGCTCGAGAACGTCACCGAAACCATCGATCCGACTGTCATTGTTGCCGGCGGTGAACAGGTCGGACGAATCGGCGTCGCCCATAAGTCGCGAGTCATGAGGCCGGAGACGCTGATCAACCGCGTGGAGACGCTACCTTCGCCATCAGTGCTCTCACCTCGCCCGCACGATACGCACTGTCTTCTGATGACGTCCGGTACGACGGGACCCTCTAAGGCGTCGGTGACCACTCACAAGTACGTCTGTCACTTGGCCGGGTGGCTGGTCGACGGGTGCGGGTTGGACTCAAGCGACGTGTTCCTCGCTGACATGCCGTGGTTTCATCTGTCCGCGTTCGCACCGGCGATGCAGATGATGCGCGTCGGCGGGAAGATCGTGGTGCGTTCAGCACCGACGATGACCAATTACTGGCCGACCGCCAAAGCGTTGGGCACGACCTTCGGGATCGCGCCGGGGACCGTCGCGCAGTTCCTTCTGTCGCAGCCCGAGGCGCCGTCGGACCGCGATCACCAAATGCGATTTCTGCTGAGTGCCCCGCTTCCCCCCGATCCGGCGGCGTTCTGCGCGCGGTTCGGGCTGTCGGGGTTGTGCACCGCCTACGGATCGACCGAAGCGAATCTCGTGGTCGTCAACACTCTGGGTACACCACCACGGCCGGGCAGCTGCGGAAAACGGCGGAAGGGTTTCGAGATCCGGATCGTCGATGAGAACGACTACGAGGTTTCGCCGGGACGGGTGGGCGAGCTGATCGTACGAGCCGACGAGCCGTGGATTCAGAGTCAGGGGTATTTCCGCAATCCAGAGGCGAGCGAGCGGCTGACTCGGAACGGATGGATTCACACCGGCGACGCCCTGTGGGTCGACGATGATGGGTATTACTACTTCCACGACCGCTACAAAGACGGTCTGCGTCGCCGTGGTGAGAACATCTCGAGCTTCGAAGTGGAGCGCGAGGTGCTAGCCCATCCGGATGTCCAGGATGTCGCCTGCGTTGCCCACCCCGGTGACTACGGCGGCGATGACGAGGTGAAGGTGTTCATCGTTCTGGTACAGGGTGCGGACATCGAATTCCCGGTCCTATTGCGCTTTCTCACGGACCGGATGACGTACTTCATGGTGCCCAGGTATTTCGAGCTGGTCGACGAACTGCCGAAGACTCCTACCCAGCGGGTGCAGAAGCATCTGCTCCGGGAGCGTGGGAACACCGACAAGACATGGGACCGCGAGGCGGAGGGTTTCAAGATCACCCGTGACGGTCTGGTCGGCGCAGAAGGTTAGTTAACTGTCCGGACGTGAAACGCCGCACCGCTCTACCAGCGATACGGCGTCTCGCAACGACAGCTTCGTCTAGCCGGCTGACGAATTCGAGACGGCTTCGGACTGACGCTCCAGCACCTCGACGCGCCCGGTGGTGCCATTGACGCGAACAAGGTCGCCCTCGCGAAGGTCGCGCGTGCCGCTCTTGGTTCCGATCACGCACGGGAGACCGAGTTCCCTGGCGACGATGGCACCGTGCGAGACCGCGGCGCCGATGTCGATGACAAGTGCTGCGGCAACCGTCATCAACGAGACCCAGCTCGGATCCGTCGTCGGGCAGACGAGGATGTCGCCGGTGTCAATATCGATGTCGTCGGCGGCATCGTGAACGATCCGTACGCGACCGTCCGCGATACCCGGACTCGCGCCGAGTCCGGTGACGGTCATCATATGCGCCGCCGCCACTGTATGTTTGACACCCACTTCGGGTTGGCCGTGCCATGTTTCAGGGATCTCCATGCTCAGCAGACGGTCCCGGAGTTCATGACGCTCGGCGACTAGATCGGAGAGGCCATCGCGGCGACCCGCGATGAGTTCGTCGGCGAACAAGTGGAAGACGTCCTCAGGATCGGCGAGGGTGCCCTCGAGCGCCCATTTTGCACCAATCGCGCGCGCGGACGCGCGCGCGCCGTCGACAGTCAGAAGCATCGCAGTCTTGGTCCCCTGGATACTGCGTGATGCCAACGGCGCCAACCGCACCAACGCCTCCGCGGCGGGACGCCGATGGGCGGGTAGCGACTGCAACACGCGCTTAACGGTGCGATCGCGCTCCGCAACGGCGCGAGCGCGTCGTTCGGAAGGTGGCTCGCTACGCGAGATCGCGTCGAGGAGGCGCTCCAGGCCGCGTTGGTCCTCACGCCACACGCGAGCGATCGGATCCCCCGCGTTGGGGCCCTGGTAGCCGTGCTTGCTCACGAACTCAACCATCGAAAGCTTGCCCGTGGCAACGAGGTACAGGTCGTCCGCCACCTTTGCCTCGTCCGTGTTCGCCGACCCGGCCATCAGGGCGCCGAGGACTTCAGGATCGCCGCCGCGTTCGACAACCGACGTGAGCTGAGAAGTCACTGCTTGCAAAAAGATTCGCATCCAGATGTGCAATCGTGACGTCTCGATGAACAGCTCGATCGACTCCGCCAGCTTGGCGTGAGGATCGATTCCGTCTCTCACTCCAGCACCGTCCACCACGCCTGAGCGCCACGCTTCGACCCGATGCCTGAACTGCCGGGCTGCGCGCGGTGCGGTGACGATGACGCGGGGCAGTCTGACGAGTTGGGCCGCGAGGAGCCCGCGAGTCGACTCGTCCTGCACGCCTACGCGTACGGAGCCGAGAAGATCTCTTTCGACGTCGTCGCCGCTGACGCCGGGGAGGGTTCCGAAGATCTGTCGAGCCGTGTTGACGTTCGCGCTCAACCGCCCGTGAAACGAGGCGAGAATCCGCTCGCCCGGCGGCAGCAGAAAGGTCGCGCCGGACGCCGGCAACATCCCAAGGTTGTGGAAGCCCTCGCGGATGCCGGCCTCCACAGCGTAGGCGTAGTAGCACCAGGCGAGCGGACGCATGACGCCGGGCATCGCCTCGGCCGTGTTGACCCGTGTCCACAGGATGTCGTCGGGCGATGACACAGTCAGACCGTGATCAGCTGTGCCGGCGCGCACCTGGGCCATCGTTGGATGTTTGTGCATGTGATCTTCCTTCGGTGCCGTTCTGCGGGTCGCCGGAGCCCTCGTGCGTGCCCTGGCCCTCAAAGGTCGTGTTACGTGGCACGCCATAGCGCGGAGAACAGGCTTCCATGCGGTTTGACAAGCTAGGCGCTTCTCGCCGCTCCTGATCGTCGCACAGCTGACGCGCAAATGGAAACATCTGTATAGATGGCTGTATAGATACTACGTCTATGCAGTTCAAGCCGCGACTGTGCTGTTGCCCTGCAGGGTGGACGATGCCTGCATACAGGCGAATATACACGCGTATAGACAAATGATGCCCGATGCGGTATTCATAGGAAGTTCGGTCTGAGTGTCGTTACTCACACATCGGGGACGGACACCCCAGCGACACTTCGCGCGGGCGATGTGCCGTCGAGAACAGCGGCGGTTGTCCGCCGAAGCGTCAACGGCGACAGTCGGGATGCAATGCCCGGACAAAGA
Source organism: uncultured Actinomycetota bacterium (assembly GCA_963805835.1). GTDB lineage: Bacteria > Actinomycetota > Actinomycetes > Mycobacteriales > Mycobacteriaceae > Mycobacterium. The sequence continues at coordinate 85,130 of CAWDVX010000007.1, forward strand.
AAGGTTCGGTTCCACGTGACCACAGAGCAGACGTCGAAGCCATCGGTGGAAGATCTCGATCCCCTGGCCATCTCCGCGATGTCACATCCGTTCGAACTGCTGGGTGAGATGCGCGACAAATGCCCCGTCTCTCACAGCAACACGTACGGTGGCTTTTGGAACTTGTTCCGCTACAAGGATGTATGCGCCGCCGCTGTGGACGCGGCGACGTTCAGTTCGAGCGATGTCACGATTCCCAGTGAGCCGCTGCTCGCGAAACCGGCACCGCTGATGATTGACCCGCCGACGCACATGAACTACCGACACCCGCTGCTGCGCAAGTTCTCGCCGCAGGCGCTGGCGGACACCGAACCCGCTATACGCGCGAAAGTCACCGAGATGATCGACTCATTCATCGAGAGGGGCTCGGCCGACCTGAGTACCGAACTCTTCGTCCCTTTCCCGGCCTTTGCGGCGCTGCAGTTATTGAGCTTGCCCGAGAAGGACTTTCCCAGCTTCTCCCGATGGGCTCAGCTGGCATTCACCATCCCGGAGGAGGGTAGCGAGGACGCGAAGTGGGAGCTGGAGGTGGCGATGTACTTCGCCCCGCTGTACGAACAGCTCACTGGCAGCGACAGCGACGACATTCCGTCGATCGCGCGGCGGATGCACATCGACGGCCGCGAGATCGAGGTCATGGAGTTCGTCATGCTGTTGACGACTCTCGTGGCTGCGGGTCTCGACACCACGACGAACGCGTCGGCGAACATCGCCGTCCTCCTCCACGAACAGCCGGAACTCCGGCGGAAACTGATCGACCACCCGGAGCTGATTCCCTCCGCGGTCGAGGAGATGCTCCGCTACCTCACCCCGCTTCCCATGCTGTCGCGAGTGACGACCCGTGACGTCGAGTTCGATGAGATCACGATTCCCGAAGGGCAGAAAGTCGCCCTGCAGTGGCTGGCCGCCAACCACGATCCCGAGGAGTTTCCGAACCCGGAGGAGGTCATCTTCGACCGGAAGCCGAATAGGCACCTGGCATTCGGCATGGGCCCGCATCGATGCATCGGAATGCATCTCGCGCGGATCGAAGTGCGCGTGGTCCTCGAGGAACTCCTGCATCGGTTGCCCGACTACGAGGTCGTCACCGGCGAGGTGGTCCGGGGTAAGGGCGTCACCCGGCAGATCTACAACCTGCCGGTGAAGTTCACACCCGACAAGAAGAGCGACTCGGAGTAGGCATGCCCGAACTGCGCGTGGATCGCGGTAAATGCCAAGGGCACGCAATGTGTTACGGCATCGAGCCCGATCTCTTCCCCCTCGATGAGAACGGCTTCTGCGCCGTGACCTCCCTGGTCCTCGATGACAGCCAGGTTGCCGCTGCAGCGCAGGGTGTGGCCGTCTGTCCTGAGCGGGCTATCGAAGTGCTCGAGTAGCTGACAGGTTCATACAACCGGCACGGCCGCGCGATTGATTTCGCGCGGCCGTGCCGTCGTTTGTGGGGCCAGTGGTAGGCACCGCTACCCCTTAGGGCGTTGACGGCCGACCCTGCCCGAGAAATACTCTCGAACGTTCGGTGCGTACAGTGCTACTGGGTACGAACCGAAGCTTGAGGAGTGGTGTGGTGTCTCGGTCGCGCAATCGCACCGGTTTCCCCAGATGCAGGCAGTACGCATCCTGCAAGAACGCCTGACCGTCCTGGCCGCGTCACAACACCAACCCGCGATCGAAGTAATTCTTCCGCTTCACCTGCCCCAGAGCCGACTCGTGCGACCACGACACCGGAAACCACCCCTCCGGATACCGAGAACTTGGCCCGGTGGCGGACGCAGACGCCTCCCCGAGAGACTAGCTGGGCGGCGATGACGTTGCGCTGGATCTCGTTGGTACCCTCGCCGACGATCATCGGCGGGGCGTCGCGGAAGTAGCGCTCGACGTCGTACTCGGTGGAGTACCCGTAGCCGCCGTGAATCCGGACGGCGTTGAGCGCGAGCGGAATGCAGAACCTCTGCGACTTGGGCGCGAACATCATTGTCGGCACCCGCTTGCGGGATACGTCGAGCTTTCGCACCCGACTGCCTGACGGCTCACCGGTCGGACAGATGGCAGGGTTGGGCACCTTCGCAGAGCGCACCGTTGTCGACGTGAACTCGGTGGTAAAGGTCGCCAAGGATCTGCCGCTGGAAAGCGTCGCGTTGCTGGCATGTGGAATAGGCACCGGCTGGGGGTCGGCCGTCAATGCGGCGCAGGTCCGGCCCGGTGACACGGTCGTGATCGTGGGCGTGGGCGGCATCGGCATGAACGCGGTGCAGGGCGCGAAGCACGCCGGGGCGAGCAACGTCATCGTTGTCGAACCGGCCTCGTGGAAACGCGAGAAGGCACTCGAATTCGGTGTCACCCACGCCTTCGCAGATACCGCGGAGGCGATCGAATGCGCCCAGGGGTTCACCAACGGCCAGTGTGCCGATAGTGCGATCGTGTGCGTGGGTGTCGTTGAGGCGGCACATGTGGGCGCCGCCTACGGTGCGATCCGGAAGGCCGGCACGCTGGTGATCACCGGCCTCGGGAACATCATGGATTTCGGCTTGCCGATACCGCTGGGGGATCTGACGTTGAGCCAGAAGCGGATTCAGGGCTCGCTGTTCGGTGGCTGTTCGCCGACGGTGGATATCCCACGTCAGATCGACATGTATCGCAACGGCACGTTGAAACTCGACGAGTTGATCACCCACCGATACGCTCTTGACGAAGTCGCACAAGGGTACGAGGACATGCACGCCGGTCGCTCGCTCCGCGGAGTGATCACGTTCGAATAGTCATCATCTGTTGGCCTCGGACCCTGGGTGGCGAACGCTCGGGGCCCGATGCTTTGCGTGGTCGGTTCGATCGAACTCGATTGTGCTGGGTGTTTTCGGGCAGCTGTGACCGTTGACACACCGTTCCGCACTACATACGCTTATCGAGCGTTCGACTCACAATTGGGAGGACGACCACCTCATGACCACAGCCATCGACCGCGCACAACTCGTCGAACTGATCCTCAAGCAGTACGAAGCGAGGCGTCCGGACAGCGAGGCCGGTCCTCACTTCGAGCCGGCAACCGCGTACACCGATCCGGGGCGATTCGCCAAGGAGGTCGAGCTCATCTTCGTGAAGGCGCCCGTGCTTGTCGCTTTGTCAGGAGAGTTAGCTCAGCCCAGTTCTTACAAGATGCTGGAGCTCGCCGGCGTCCCGCTCGTCCTCCTGCGTAGCACCGACGGTGTGCTTCGGGGCTTCCGCAATGCCTGCTCACACCGCGGAGCTCCGTTGCTCACCGAGCCAGCGGGTTGTGGCATTCGTCGCCTGTCCTGCCCCTGCCACGGGTGGTCCTACGACCTATCGGGGAGGCTTGTGGGAGTGCCGCTCAGACGCGCGTTTCCCGACCTAGACCTGAGCCGGTCGGGTCTGACGCCGGTCCAGGTGTACGAGCGCTGCGGAATGGTCTTCGTGGTGATCGAGAACCATGAGCCCTGTGACATCGACGGTTTCCTCGGGGAGATCGCAGTTCAGTTCGACTCGCTTAACACCTCAACGTTCGTGGCGTCCGATCCGGACTCGCTCACTCTGCAGACCAATTGGAAGCTCGCTGTCGACACGTTCGGTGAGAACTACCACTTCCCGTATGTGCACGGTGACACCTTGATGCCAATCGTCAAGGGCAACACCATGGCAACCGACTACTACGGACCGCACCTGCGAGAGGTGTTCGGTCTCAACAACATCGATGAGATATCCGATGATCGCGCGAGATGGGCTAGCGCCGTCTTCGGGCAGCACCTGTATCCGATCTGGATAATATTTCCGAACGCGGCCATCGCGGCGGCCGACGGCGCGATGCAACTCTTCGTGACGTACCCTGGCCCCACCGTCGGCCAATGCGAAGTCGTGCACATGAAGGCGTTCGATCCCGTTCTGCCTGATGAGCTGCAGAGCGCGTACGAGTTCTTCTTCGATCACAACTGGCGGAATGTGGTGCAAGTGCAGGACTTTCCCATCGCGAAGAATATCTATCGGTCCCTGGTGGTAGGAGGCAGGCCGACGATGACGTTCGGTACGATCGACGGCCCCCTGCATCACCTGCACAAGCACTACGACAAGTGCCTGAGTGAGGCGCACTGATGAGTGTGACACCCGTCGAATTGGTGACCGACTTCCTGCGTGCATTCGAGCGTTTCGATTTCGATGCAATGCCACCGATGATGGCGGATGACGTTCGGCTTCTGTTGCCCACGGCGCCGGAGGGCGTCCAGCGCGAGATTGTCGGCAGGGAAGCGTTCACTTCGTTCCTCCATCAGGTCAAGTCGGTATGGACAACACTCTCGCTCGTCGAGTGCGACGTCCACGCCTTGGTCGACGATCCCAGTCGCGTCGTCGCCGAGTACTCGTCTCGCGGGCTCAACCTGGATGGCTCCACTTACAGCAACACATACGTCACTATCGTTGACGTAAAAGCTGGAAAGATAGCGGCGTTCCAGGAGTTTTTCGATCCCGTGCCGCTTGGCAACGCGATGCGGATATTCGCATCGCGGACCAATGCCGGGGGATAACCGATCCGCCCTGCGTCTTAGTGCTCGTACGCGAACATGTCGGCGAAGGGGTTCGACGGTTCGTTGGGCAACGGCTTCCTGCCCCACCACGTGAAGCCGCACTCCGGGCCGCTGCAGGTCAATGTCTGACGGACGAAGATCGAATTGGCGAACTGCTCACCGTCGATCGCGTCGAGCGTGAAGGTCTGACACATGGGACAGATCGGCTTTGTCATCGTCCACTCCTCAGCTGTGTACGTACGCCCAGTCTACATCGAACGTTCGGTCAGTAGGATAGCGTCACGGTCGCGCCGCCAACCGACCCATCGGTTCGCGGCAGGACCGTCTCCGGCCATGAAGGAATCGAAATGCCCGACGAACTGCTAGTTGAACTCGACAACGGTGAGTTGACATTGACGTTGAACAGACCAGACAGTCTGAACTCCGCCAACGTGCCGATGCTCAAGGCGCTCCGGCGCGAGATCGGCCGTGCCTCAAGGGATCGCGCGGTGCGTATTGTCCTCCTTACGGGTGCCGGAAGAGCGTTCTGCTCAGGCGCGGACCTCGGGGGCGGTGGTTGCTCCAGCAGCGGCGAGGAGGGAAGTGTTCTCGACGCGGCGAACGCGGCGGTTCTTGCGATCCGCGGATTGGACAAGCCGACAATCGCAGCGGTGAACGGTCTTTCGGCGGGTGTTGGTACGTCGCTCGCCGCTGCGTGCGACCTCGTCATCGCGTGCGACTCGGCGTACTTCCTCCTTTCGTTCGCGGGTATCGGCCTGATGCCAGACGGCGGAGCCACCGCACTGATACCCGGGGCGATTGGGCGCGCGAAGGCTATGCGTATGGCACTACTTGGAGAGAAGGTGCCGGCTGCCCCGGCGGAGCAGTGGGGGCTTATCAGTCACGTGGTGCCGGACGAGGCCTTCGAGCAGTCAGTGGCCGAGATCACGGCGAAACTGGTGAATGGACCGCCGCTTGCCTACGCGGAGACGAAGCGTGGGATCAACGCGGTATCGCTGGATACGCTGGCCGGCGCTATTGAACGCGAAACCGCTGGACAGGAGAGGCTTTCCCGCACAGATGATTTCGCTGAGGGCATCAAGGCGTTTCGGGAGAAGCGCCGCCCGAAGTTCGTCGGCACCTAATTCGTGGGCGCGTGGTAACGAGCGCTAGCGGAACCGGCTTTGTTGAGCGCGGCAAAACTGCTAGAGTATAAATACATCGAACGTTCGCTTAGTACCGTCCTGCTGGGTACGAACTGAACCTTGAGGAGTGGTGTGGTGTCTCGGTCGCGCAATCGCAACGGTTTTCCGAGTTCTCGGTATCCGGAGGGGTGGTTTCCGGTGTCGTGGTCGCACGAGTTGGCTCCGGGGCAGGTGAAGCGGTTGAGTTACTTCGATCGCGAGTTGGTGTTGTGGCGCGGCCAGGACGGTCAGGCCTTCCTGCAGGATGCGTACTGCCTGCATCTGGGGGCCAATCGTGCGGTGGGCGGTTGGGTGACCGGTAACGATCTGGCGTGTCCGTGGCACGGGTGGGAGTGGAACGGCGAGGGCAACAACACGCGGATCCCGTACTCGGGGGAGTCGTGCAAGCCGAAGCTGAAGATCCGTTCGTATCCGCTGCGGGAGTGGTGCGGCACGGTGGTGGCGTGGTACTCAGAGGATCCGGACAGCCAGCCGACGTGGGAGCCGCCGGTAGTCGACGAGTGCGGTCGCGACGACTTCTACGATCTGCATCCGTTCTCCAGCCGGGTGCATCGGACCAAGACTCATGTGCAGATGCCGATCGAGAACGCGGTGGATCCGGCGCACATCGCTTACATCCACGGTGCCGGTGAGATCCCCAAGCAGGTGAGTTTCCACTCCGAGGGGCACTGGTTCCAGTCCAACGTGTCGGTGGTGTACGGGGCGGGGATGGCCAAGACGCGGTTCACACCCAACGGTCCGGTGGAGGCGTTGGTGCAGATGAACACCTACGGCATCGGGTTGTCGGTGATCCGTTGGGAGGAGCCGCTGCCCACGATTCAGATCACGGGGTTCGTCACCGTCGACGACGACTACATCGACTACTACTTCGCGCAGGCCTCGGCACGGCCCAAGGGTTCGGACCGCACCGATCCGCAGGGCCTGCCGGCGGAGTTCGTGCGGGTGCAGCAAAACGTGATCATTCAGGACTTCCCGATCTGGGCGAACATGACCTATCTGGAGCGCCCCCACTTCGCCGCCGAGGAGGCCAAGGCCTACTCCGCGATGCGGCGGTGGGCCGCGCAGTTCTATCCCGCCGACGACCAGGAGAAGATGATCCGCATGGCCGGCGAAACCGTCTAACACACCACGGACAACCGACACCACGGCGACAATTCGCAGCGGCCGATCGTGGGCCTCCGCCAACAGCATGATGGCGCGGCTTAAGGCCGTCGACGACGGACCTGCAGCGGTACGACTCCATCCAACAAGGGAGCCATCTTGACAGCCGAACTGAACCTCGGACGGGTGATCGCGGGGATCGGCGAACGCGTACCCGATCGTATCGCCGTCGTACACCGCGACATCCATCTGACGTACGGCGATCTGGTCGACCGCGCACTGCGCCTCGCACTGTACCTGTCCGACCGCGGATACGGTTGCTTGACTGAGCGCTCGGAGTTGCGAGGGCACGAAGCGGGACAGCATTTGATGGCGCAGTTCCTCTACAACGGACCGGCGTACGTCGAGGGGTTGCTGGGCGGATTCCTCGCTCGCGTAGCGCCTTTCAACGTCAACTATCGATACCTCTCCGAGGAACTGACGTACCTCTTCAACGACGCGTCGCCGGCCGTCATCCAGTACCACGCGACCTTCGCGGCCGTTCTGTCCGACGTGCTTCCGAACCTGTCGACGACCCCCTTGCTGTTGCAGGTCGGCGACGAGAGCGGTAACGAGCTGCTACCAGGTGCCGTCGACTACGAAGCCGCGCTGGATTCGGTGCAACTCGACGACGACCGCCGAGCCGAGCTGCTCTCCGTCCTCACGCCGGATGATCTGTACGTCATCTACACCGGAGGCACGACCGGCATGCCGAAGGGCGTGCTGTGGCGACAGGGTGACGTCGCGGTGTCGACGATGGGTCTGATGAATCGGCGCACGCAATCCGAGTGGGATTCAGCCGAGGAACTCTTCGAGAATCTGCGACCGTCGCCGACTCGCGTCGTTCCGTGTGCACCGATGATGCACGGCGCCGCCCAGTGGGCAGCGTTGGGATTCCTAGGGGAAGGCAACACCATCGTCTTTCCCGATCACGTTCAGAGCTTCGCAGCGGACGACGTACTGGCCGTGATTGAGCGGCAACGTGTTACTGCCATAACCATCGTTGGCGACGCGTTCGGATGGCCACTCGTTGAGGCGCTCGAGCGTGGGAGGTACGACGTGGCATCGCTGCGCGTCGTCGTCTCCGGCGGAGCTTCTCTACACGCGGACTGTAAGAGTCGACTGATCGCACTGGTGCCCGGCCTTCGGGTCATCGAGACCATGGGATCGTCCGAGTCAGGCATCCTCGGGCGGCGCCACAGCGTTGATAGCACCTCCGCGGGTGACGTAACGTTCGATCCGGACACGTCGATGGCGGTCGTCGCAGAAGACCTCAGCGAGTTCCTGGAACCGGGACACGACGGCAACGGCTGGCTGGCCCGTCGGGGCCGTATTCCCTTGGGATATCTGGGTGATGCGGAAAAGACTACGCGCACGTTCCCGGTTATCGACGGTCAGCGCGTGAGTATTCCCGGCGACCGTGCGCGACTTCTCGACGAGGGGCAGGTCCAACTTCTCGGACGCGACTCGCTGACGATCAACACCGGTGGCGAAAAGGTGTTCGTCGAGGAGGTCGAGGAGGTCCTCAAGGACCATCCCGATGTCACGGATGCGCTCGTCTGCAGTCGACCCAGCGAACGATGGGGATCTGAGGTTGCCGCTGTCGTGGTAGTTCGGTGCTCACTCAGCGAGGCGCAGCTACTGGAGTTCTGCCGAGGCAGGCTCGCCCGATACAAGGTTCCCAAGGCCATGATCTTCGTTGATCGAGTCGTCCGCACGGACACCGGTAAGCCCGATTATCGCTGGGCCGCCCAACGTGTTCTGGCGGCGAGTGCGGACAAACCGACCCTGGCCGCCAGCCGTTAGTCCCAAAGTTTCAAGCCCAGGAAGGAAGAGCTATGAGATATCAAGATCGGTGGACCCATGAGTAGTAATACGGCGGTGATCGTCGATGCGATCCGCACGCCCGGCGGAAGGAATCACGGGAGCCTGTCGGGTTGGCATCCTGTGGATTTGGGCGCCGATGTGCTCAAGGCCCTTGTGCGGCGTGCCGCGCTCGACCCCGAAGTGGTCGATGACGTAATCATGGGTTGCGTAACCCAGGCAGGTCATCAGGCCTTCAACATCGGCCGGAGTTGCGTACTGGCGGCTGACTTCCCAGAGTCCGTGCCCGCTACGACGATCGATCGCCAGTGCGGATCGTCGCAGCAGTCGATCCACTTCGCCGCCCAAGGCGTGATGGCGGGTGCGTACGACGTGGTCGTGGCGGCAGGCGTCGAGGTCATGAGTACGACACCGATGGGCGCATCCCGTACGCCGGGGTCCTATGTCTACGGACCAAAGCTCCGCAATCGCTACAAGAGTATCGGAGGGCTAGTAGGGCAGGGCATTTCGGCCGAGATGATCGCTGATCGCTGGAATCTCAGTCGTGAGGACCTCGACGAGTACGGTGCTCGCAGTCAACAGCGCGCCGCCGCGGCAGTTGCCGACGGGAGATTCGAAGCGGAAGTCCTCCCGGTGGCGATCAAGACACGTAGCAAAGAGACCGGCGACGTCGATGAGCCCGGTACCCTCACCACCCTCGACGAGGGCATCCGTCCCGGCACGACCGCGGAGAAGCTCGCGAACCTCAAGCCGTCCTACCGGGAGGGCGGCAAGGTCACGGCAGGCAGTTCGTCTCAAATTTGCGATGGGGCGGCGGCGGTGCTGATCACGAGTGAGGAGGCGGCGCAGAAGCACGGCCTACGACCTCGCGCGCGGGTGCATACATTCGCTCTCGCGGGCGTGGATCCCGTATCCATGCTCACGGGACCGATCCCCGCGACCGAAAAGGCGCTCAAGCGGGCAGGTTTGACCATCGACGACATCGATGTGTTCGAGGTCAATGAGGCGTTCGCATCGGTGGTGTTGGCCTGGGAGAAGGAACTGCACCCTGATATGGACCGCGTGAACATCAACGGCGGTGCCATCGCACTCGGGCATCCCCTCGGCGCGTCCGGCGCGAAACTGATGGCCACCATGCTCAACGAACTCGAGCGCACCGGTGGACGGTACGGCCTGCAAACCATGTGCGAAGGCGGCGGTCTCGCCAACGCCACCATCATCGAACGGATCTGATATGGCTTTGGACGTCAACGGAGCATCGGCCATTGTCACGGGTGGCGCGTCGGGGTTGGGGGCCGCCACTGCCCGTGTGCTCGCGGAGCGGGGAGCACGCGTCGTGATTCTCGATCGGCAGGGGGAGAAGGCCCGCGAAACGGCGAAGCAGATCGGCGCACTCGTCGCGATCGCCGATGTCAGTGACGAGGAGCAGGTACAGGCCGCGATTGACGCGGCGATCGAGCAGGCCCCACTGCGGGTTCTCGTTAACTGCGCCGGCCTGGGGCCGCCCAGCCGCATCGTCGACCGCGACGGCAACCCAATCGCGCAGAAGAAGTTCGATTTCGTCATCCGGGTCAACCTGATCGGTTCCTACAACTGTGCCCGCCTCGCGGCGGCGGCGATGACGAAGTCGGAACCTCTTGACGACGGCGAGCGGGGCGTCATCCTCAACACGGCGTCCGTCGCCGCTTTCGACGGTCAGATCGGTCAGACGCCGTATTCCGCGGCGAAGGGTGGGGTCGTCGGAATGACCCTCCCGATGGCCCGTGACCTGGCAGTCCACGGCATTCGTGTCAATACGATCGCGCCGGGACTGCTCGATACCCCGATCTACGGAGAGGGTGATCAGGCCGAGGCCTTTAAGAGCAAACTCGGAAGCAGCGTGGTGTTCCCCGCACGGCTTGGGTACGCCGGAGAGTTCGCTTCGATGGCGATGGAGATTATCACCAACAGCTACATGAACGGCGAAGTCGTCCGTCTCGACGGCGCTATTCGTCTGCCGCCGAAGTGAATACGCGATCGTTGTCAGGAGGGGGACTGTGAGTGATGAAGTCCTCGCCGAGGAGCGCGACGGCGTCCTGTTGATTACCATCAACCGGCCGGACGCGCGCAACGCCATCGACGGCGCCGTCAGTGACGGCCTCGTCGAGGCGCTATCGACCCTCACGAGGCGCGACGATTTACGAGTCGGAGTGCTCACCGGAGCCGGCGGCGCCTTCTGTTCGGGAATGGATCTGAAGGCGTTCGCGAAGACCGGTATGCCGGCGGCGATCGGCAAGTTCATGAGGGAGGGAAGCCCGGCGAAGCCGCTCATCGCAGCAATCGAGGGTTATGCGCTCGCTGGCGGTCTCGAGCTCGCGTTGACCTGTGACCTCATCGTCGCGGCGCGGAGCGGCAAGTTGGGCATCCCAGAGGCAAAGGTAGGCCTCTTCGCAGCGGGCGGCGGCGTGCTCCGCCTCCCTAAGCGGCTGCCAGTGAACGTGGCAATGGAGATGGCGGTAACCGCCCGCCCGATCAGCACGGACCGCGCGTACGAGCTCGGCCTCGTGAACAAGTTGACCGAACCCGGCGGCGCAGTCGACGCCGCGCTGGAGATCGCCGGCTCAATTGCTCAGTGTGCTCCCCAGAGCGTGGAGGCGTCGAGGACCCTGGTTCGATACGTGCAAGATCGTTCCGACGATGAGCTCTGGCGGTTCCAGGCACCTATGGTGAAGCAGGTGTTCGCATCCGATGATGCCAAAGAGGGCCCCCGCGCGTTCGCGGAGAAGCGATCGCCACGGTGGACGGGTAAGTGAACGTTCGATCGGGGGAACCCACGATTCGGGTACGGCGACGGGTATATTTCCGGGAATGGCCATGCTTACCCGTGAACGTGTTGGAACGACGGCACCGTGAGCCCGGCGAAATCGGCTAGCTCGAAGGCGAGCGGTTTCGCCGGGTCGCGAACCACCGAGCGTGCCCTGAAGAAGAACCCGACCGGCTTGGCCACGCTGCGCGAGGTGGCACGCGAGGCCTTCGTCGAGCGCGGCTATTACGCCGTATCCATCCGTGACTTGGCTCGAGAAGCTGGCCTGAGCCTGTCGGTGCTGTACCACTACTACGCGAGTAAACAGGAACTGCTCTACGGGATTCTCAATGACGCGATCGACAGCTACCTTGAGATCCTGAAACGCCACGAGCCGGACCCCGATGCAGATCCGGTCGACCGGTTTCTCGTCCTCGTCGAGAGCATGGTCGAGTACCGCGCGAAGTTGAAGATCGACAGCCTGCTGTTCATTAGGGAAATTCGCAACCTCGAACCGGAATATGCGGAGCGCTTAAAGAACAGGCGTTCGGACATAGTGAAGCTGTTCGACACCGCGATCGCCGACGGTGTCGAATCCGGCGACTTCCGTACGCCGTATCCCGATGACGCCCGTCGAACCATCATCGCGACCCTGAACGGGATTCCCGAGTGGTACCGCCCGGCCGGCCGGCTGTCTGTGAAGGCACTCGTCAGCCGCTACTCGCGAATCGCGTTGACCATCGTCGAGTACAAAGGCGACTTGGACACAATGCCCAGCGCTTAGCGGGCCGCCTCTCGGCGGCGTCGATTCCCAATGCTTTGTCAGATACGTAGATCGAACGTTCGAAATACAATGTGCTGGCGCGGTCCAGTAGTCGATGCGGAGGTTCCAATGCGGATGCGGCAATGTCGGTGCCGATAGCTCGATCGGCGATTCTCGACATCTTTGAGATGGCCACCTCCGGGCCCAACCAGTTTCGATCGGTCCTCGTCGATAACCGCGGCGGTCGAATGTTCGGTGGATGGACGGTGGGCCAGGCCATGGTCGCTGCGCGCGTTGGGGTCGATCCGGCCGCGATGCTGACTCATATCACCGTCGACTTCTACCGCCCCGCTGACGGCGGCTTGCCGTGCGAATACCGCGTGGAGCGACTACATGACGGCAGAACCTCTGCGTCACGCAGTGTCGCCGTCTTGCAGAACGACGTCGTGCTTGCGACCGCGTCGGTTACCTTCAACGCCGTCGCCACCTCAGAGATGAGTCACGGATCTGGCACCGTCGGAGCGATGCTTCCGGATGACGTCGGTCCCACGGGTATGCCGCACCGGGCGCGAGCAATCCCACCGGGATGCTTCGACATTCGGTACTACGATCGCGTCGAGAACGGCAGCTTCGTCCGCCGTTTGTGGTTTCGGGCTCTTGATCAGATGCCCTCCGACACCGTCGCTCATCAGTGCGCGATGGCACTGATCAGCGACCTCTACTTCTTCGAACCCGTTTTCGCTCAGCACGGGATACAGGGAAACGACCACAGAATCCGGTACGGAACCACGCAGCACTCGCTGTGGTTTCATCGTCCACCCATCGTCAACGAATGGCACGTGATCGAGTCGGCGTCACCGGCAGCTGCGAACGGCCGTGGACTCGTCACAGGTCGAATTCAAGCACTCGACGGTACAGTGATTGCCACCGCAGTGCAGGAGGTCGCGGTGCGCTTTCCTGAAGCAGTGGAAGCAGAGGCACCGAAAAGGCCATGAGCGCAACGTGGGTGAGCGACCGACGATAGCGATGTCCGAGCTGGAGATCCAGGAGTACGTCGACAGTCAACGGACGGTGATGGTCGCCACTATCGGCTTCGACGAGTGGCCGCATCTCGTGCCGCTCTGGTTCGTGCACGAAAGCACCGACATCGTCGCGTGGACGTACCGCAGAAGCCAGAAAGTCAGGAACCTCCAACGTCTTCCGAAAGCGACGTTGATGCTCGAATCCGGTACCGAATACTCCGAGTTAAGCGGCGCTTCGAATCCGGCCGGTCCGCGTACGTAGTTGGAATCACGCGAAGATGGCCAAGCCGTCACGCACATGACATTCGCCGCGCTCTAGCGGTGCACGTGCGGCCTTGACACCCGCCGGTAGCTCGACGAACATCAGATATGGTGATCGTACGTTCGATTAAAGCTCGTCGCGGCGAGCGATAGCGTGAGGATCCGGATGGGCACAGACACGCAAGTTTCGACGACCGGAGGGACCACCACGACCATTGACGTGCACGCGCCCGCGGACGGCAGGCTTCTTGGCCGGATCCCGGATTCGAATGCCGCGCAGGTCGCGGAGCTTGCGAAATCGTTGCGGCAGGCGCAACCCGCATGGGAGGCACTAGGACCCGATAGTCGCCGACGTCATCTGCTGAACTGGGTCGATTGGATCTTGGACAACGAACAACGCCTGATCAAGCTGATTCAAGACGAGGCGGGAAAGTCTACAGCCGATGCGTCAATCGAAATCACCATCGCCGTCGACCTACTGAATTACTACGCGAAGCACGCAAAGGAGTTCCTCGCGGACAGGACGGCGCGTCCAGCCGGGGTGCCGAACGCCATGCGGAGGTTGCGCGTCGAAGTCCGTCCGCACCAACTGGTCGGGCTGATCACGCCATGGAATGGACCGCTGGCTTCACCGATGATGGACGCCACGGGCGCGTTGGCGGCGGGCGCGGCGGTGTTGTCGAAACCGTCGGAGATCACCCCGCTGACCTGGACTGAAGCCGTGCGCGGTTGGAATGAAGACCTAGGCGCGCCGCCGATTCTCGGGTGTGTCAACGGTGGAGGGGCCACCGGCGCAGCAGTCGTCGACCTGGTCGACATGGTGTCGTTCACGGGCTCGGTCCGCACCGGACGAAAGATCGCCAGTCGAGCCGGCGAACGCCTCATTCCCTGCAGCCTGGAGCTCGGCGGTAAGGACGCGATGATCGTTCTCGATGACGCCGATCTGGAACGGGCGGCGAACGCGGCGATCTGGGGAGGACTCAACAACGTTGGACAGGCCTGTATCTCAGTGGAACGCGTGTACGTGGAGGACGCGGTCTATGACAGATTCGTGGAACTCGTTCGGGATAAGGCCGCCGAGGTACGGGTGGGCGTGGACTCCGACCACCGTTACACCAGGGAGATCGGCGCCATGGTGACCGAGGCGCAGATCGACATCGTGGAGAGCCACATCGCCGATGCGGTGGCGAAGGGGGCGCGAATCCTGCTCGGTGGCAAGCGAGTGGATGGACCGGGTAACTTCTTCGAACCGACGATTCTCGTCGACGTCGATCACTCGATGAGCTGCATGCGCGAGGAGACCTTCGGGCCGACGCTACCCATCATGCGTGTGCGAAGCCAGCGCGATGCGCTGGAGTTCGCGAACGATTCCCAATTTGGACTCAGCTCGAGCGTCTTCAGCAAGTGCTCGAAGCGCGCCGATTGGATCGCGCGGCGCATCGAAGCGGGATCGGTGGCGATCAACAACGTGTTGATCGCCGCATTCCAACTGCCGGTCCCGATGGGAGGCTGGAAGCAATCGGGCGTCGGAACCCGCTTCGGCGGCGCACACGGCGTTCTGAAGTACTGTCGCGAGAAATCGGTCATATCGGAGCGGATGCCATTGTCGAGTGAACCGATTTGGTTTCCCGTGTCGCCGAGGAAGGGGCGCGTGATCTCGACGGTGGCTCGCTTCCTCGGTGCGAACGACTGGCGCCGGAAGGTCCATCGGTAGACGACGGTGAGCAACACGACCAGTCGGCCCGTGCTCGTCGATGATCGACGGCGTCAGAGTACTAACGATCAACCGGCCCACGCGCAAGAACGCCCTCGACGTCGGCACCCGAATGGCACTGGCCGAAGCAGCAGCTGAGGCCCAACGCTCCGACTGGGTCAGGGTGTAATCGTCACCAGAGCGGACGCGAACTTCTGTTCGGGAGCCGACATCACTGGGATGTTGCGGTACTCGGATGTCGACGCCGCGCGTCGCAGGGTCGAAGACGCTCAGGAAGTGACCCGGCAGTTGGCAGCGTTGCAGGCTCGTGGGATAGCAAGGACCATCGCATCGGGGCCGGCGCTTGCCCACGGCGCGATCCGGGAGGCCTTCAGGAACCCCGCCGAGACGTTGTCCGAGGCGCTGGAGAAGGAAGTGGACATCCAGGCGCCTCTCCTGTGCTCACGGGACTACGACGAGGCGGTCGACGCGTTCACGGCCGGCCGCCGCCCGGTGTTCACCGGGCGAGACTATCTGGGGGACCGTTGTCGGAAAGCCGCGACCCGCTGCCAATGCTCCTCGGATAGGACTAGGTGCGTGTTGGCGATGCGGTCCATGTCCCGCGCCGACGTCCGGTCGCTGTTCGCGGCAGCGTCGATGACGAGCTTCGCCACTCCGATCGCCTCGGCGTACTGGCTGATCAGATCCAGTGCGAATTCCTCCACACCCGCGACGAACTCCTCCGGCGAGTAGACGGCGTGAACGAACCCCGCGGACATCGCATGCTGCGCGTCGATGTTCTGGCTCGCCATCGCCATCCACTTCACCCAATGCGGCCCGATGAGGCGAGTGAGCCTGCTGATACCACCGGATCCCGGCAGTGCCGCGATACTTCTGACCTCGGGCAATCCGAACTTCGCAGTGCTGATCGCCAGGCGGAAGTCGCAGCTGGATGCCAGTTCAACGCCGATGCCGAGGCAGGTTCCCTGCGCGGCGAGAATAACCGGTTTCTCGATGGCTTCCAGTTGGTCGAACAACTCGTGTAGCCGCCGGTAGTTGCGGCGGAACTCGCTACCCAACGTATCCGGCCCCGTATCTCCAACGGGAAGAGCGGTGATGTCGGCACCAGCAGTGAAGAACTTCCCCTCGCCTGTGATGACGAGCACGCGCAATGCGTCGTCGTGTGCGAATTCGTTGACCGCAGAACGCAACCCCTCGATCATCGCAATGGACACCGCGTTCAGTTTGTCGGGCCGGCTGAAGGTGAACGTGAGAATACCGCGATCATCTCGATCGACTCGGTACTGTTCATGCGTCGTCATCTATCTCTCTTTCGGGATGGGCACACCGTGTGTTGGCGGATCGGGAATTGTTGCGATGGGACCGGATAGCTTGTCGCCCGGTAGATTTCGCGCTGTGATGGCTGATAGCGGTGGGACTCGCCGTGACGACGTCTGCGTGAGGCGGCACGTCTATTCATGTCGAACGGCTTCCACGGCACCTCCATTGAGGACATCGCGTCGTCGCTCGGTTTCACCCAGCCAGCCGTCTATCACTACTTCAAATCTAAGTCGAACATCCTGTACGAGATCTATGGGCGCGCCGCGAGGGCGATCATCGAGCGCATCGACGCCCACAGCCAGGATCTCGATCCAGAGCAGCGGTTGCGCCAGACCATGCGCGATGTCATGGCGGTGATTCGCGAAATACCCGCTGAGGTAACGGTTTTCTATCAGGAGGGGCCTCTGCTTGGGAGCTGTCTGCCCCGTCGGCAGGCTAATGAACCTCGGGCTCTGGAGACGCGATTCACTAACTACGTGATCGACACCGTCGAGGACGGGATGGACTGCGGTTTGATGCGGAGGACGGACCCGTCCTCGACCGCATACGCGTTCATCGCGATGGTTTCCTGGGCGTCGCGCTGGTACCGACCCGGTGGACGGGCGCGAGCCGATGGAATCGCTGACCTGTTCTTCGCCATCGGGATGGATGGCGTCCGAAACCCCGGCTGACTGCCCCACGGCCTCTGCGCAAACCTGCAGCATTTGCTTACCGTACGGTCAATGCGACCAGCAGACAAGTGAGCTAATCGAGTTTGCCAAAAGGAAATTCGCGGATCTGCCGCGATTGACAGCTTATCGAGCGTTCAGTAAGGTCCGGGTGTGGCGCCCGCGGGTGTCGAGCTGGCGCCCCGTCGCGTTGCGGCGGGAACGCCGACTTCTAACGAAGCGGTGCCGCGCTAACGGGTTGCGGTCGAAGCGCATATTGAGCTCGCAACTTCAACGGCCGATCATGCTCGATAGAAAGCGAGGCGAACGGGTGCAACTCACTGTGGAGTCGCATGCAGACGTGCTACGCGCGGCGGTGTCCTGATGAGCACATCGGTACGGGACGAGGTACGCGCCAACCCCGAGATGTTCCGCAGCGAGTTCGCGGACTGGTTGCGCGAGGTTTCGGCCGAGTTCGACGGGTTGCGAGTGCCGGAACGAACTCCGTCTGGCCAGGTGGCGCAGGCCCGCCAGTTGCAACGCCTGCTCTTCTCCTCCGGCTGGGGACGGTATGGCTGGCCGGAGTCCGCTGGCGGCTCGGGTGGTTCGGTCCTGCTACGAGGGATCGTCGCCGAGGAGTTGACCAAGTTCGGCTGCCCGCCGCCGTTCGTCTCGAGCATGATCGAAGTGCTCGGTCCGGCCGTGCTGCGATTTGGTACACCGGAATTGGTGTCGGAGTTCTACCCCCGACTCCTGGATGGTACCGACGTGTGGTGTCAGGGCTTTTCGGAGCCCGAAGCTGGAAGCGATCTGGGGTCGTTGCGGACCAAGGCGGTGGACCGCGGCGATCACTGGGAGATCCGCGGACAGAAGATCTGGACTTCGTACGCCGCCGACGCCCAGCGCTGCGTGCTGTTGGCGCGAACCGGAAGCCCGGAGGAGGGGTTCAAGGGCATCACCGCCTTTCTGGCAGACATGGACGCCGACGGTGTCGAGGTCAGACCTCTTCGAGCGATGACCGGCGACGAGGAGTTCGCGGAGCTGTTCCTCGATCAGGTGAGGGTGCCGAAGGAACGAACGATAGGTGCGATCGGCGGGGGTGCCGCGGTCACAATGAACATCCTCGGCAATGAGCGGAGTGTGCTCGCCTGGCAGCGCCAAGCGTGGTTGCACAGTCGACTTCACGACGTGGTCATCGAGAAGGGAACCGACGGGGCGTTGGCCGAGCGGTGTATCGGGCGGGCCTATGTTGCCGCGCATGCACTGCGACTATCGGTTCGCCGTACGTTCAGAACCGTCGCAGCAGGCCAAGATCCCGGTTCAGTGACGTCGATTGACAAGATCCTGCTCTCTACGGCGGAGAAAGCCGTCTTCGACTCGGCTTTGGAACTGGACCCGTATGGCGTCCTCCTCGGTGATGATTCAGCAGCCGACTCGTGGCGGTACGACCACACCTATGCGCGAGCGTCATCGATCTACGGAGGAACAGCCGAGATCCAACGCAACATCGTGGCCGAACGGCTGCTCGGGCTACCGCGGGAGCGCTGAGACATGACCGAAAAAAGCGAAGTGGTGGCTGAGTTCGCCGAGCCGACAGCACACCTCTTGACCGAAACCGATCCGATGGCAGTGCCGCGAAGACTAGCAGAACTCGGATGGCTCGAATTGTGGAACGACGACCGCGAAACCGCAGCGCGGGCGCTGTTCGGGCAGCAGGGCCGGCTCGTGCGGACCTCGCCAATGCTGTCGCTTCTCATGGGAGCGGAAGTGGTTAAAAACTCTGATCCGTTCGTCACCGTGCTGCTTCCGCATCCGACTGACAGCATCACCGGGTGGACGACCTTCGCCGGGGGGGGTGCGAGAGTGCTGGCGCAAGCCGACGCGTTAAGTAACGCGGACTCCGCGGTGCTGGCCCTCGATCGAGACGGACGGCGGCAACTGGTCCGCGTCCATGTGCGCGACCTACACGTCGAGTCGCTCGGAGGTCTGGACCCCTCGCTTTCTCTCGCCGCTGTCGACGCGAGCGAGGCGATCCGAGGCGGCGACGTGCTGCACTCCGATAGTGAAGCGCAGTCCTGCTGGACGCGAGCGTACGACCTCGGCCGACGGCTGATCGTGGAGGAGATCGTCGGAGCGGTGAGCGAGCAACTCGCTATGACCGTCGAATACGCAGGCACGCGAACACAGTTCGGGCGCGCCATCGGTTCCTACCAGGCAGTGAAGCACAAGCTGGCCGAAGTCAAAGTGGCTGTCGAGACAGCACAATTGAGTGCGGACGATGCGTGGGCCGATGGGCGGTCGGAGGCGACAACCCTCGCGAAGGTGCACGCAGGTGACGCAGTGAAACTCGCCAACAAACACTGTCTTCAGGTGCTTGGCGGAATCGGCTTCACGTGGGAGCACTCATTCCACACCTTCTACCGTCGCGGCATTTTACTCGACGCTCTGCTCGGCTCGGCCGAGCAACTCACAGACGCGCTCGGACGAGCGATCGTCGCGGAGCAACGTCTGCCCGCAGTCAGTGTCCTCTGACCAATCCGTATCAGCCCGCGCCTTGCAAACTACGAGAGGAACCACAACGATGCTGCGTTGGACAGAGGAGCAGTTGATGTACCGCCAAGCGGTCCGTCGGTTCGTTGAGACGGTCATCGCCCCCCAACGGGAGTCCCTTGAATTCGAGGGGCTTCCGCCGTATGACATCCTGCGCCAGTTCTACAAGGAATTCGGCGTCGGCGACGCAGCCCTCGAGCGCTTCGAAGCGATAATGTCGGGTGGCCCCAAGCCTGCCGCCCACGCCGCTGAGAAGCTGATCCCGCTCATCGAATTCTCACGGTACTGCCCCGGCGTCGCCGTCGCATTGGGAACCAGTATCGACTTGGCGGCGTCAGCGATCCTTCGGGCGGGTTCGGCTGAGCAGAAGGAACGTTGGGCCCGCGACCTGCTCACGCTGGACAAGATTGGTGCATGGGCGATCACCGAGCCGGACTCCGGTTCGGACGCTTTCGGCGGGATGCACTCAACCGCCCGCCCCGTCGACGGCGGTTGGCTTCTGAACGGGTCAAAGACGTTTATCTCGAACGCCCCCTTCGCGGACACGATCGTGTTCATCTGCAAGCTGGACGACGGATCCGACGTTCCGTCGCGCGAGCGCGAGATCCTCACCTTTGTGCTCGACCGGGGAATGCGGGGACTTACCCTGAGCAAGCCGCTACGAAAGATGGGTCAGCATTCGTCGCCGACCGGCGAGCTCATGCTCGAGGACGTCTTCGTCGAGGAAGACCGTCTGCTTCGTGGACCTGAGCGGTCGGACGGCAAGGAAAAGAAGGGCAGCTCGGGCGCGAACGCGACGTTCGCGATGGAGCGGGCGAGCATCGCGGCGACGGCGCTAGGTATCGTCGAAAGATGCCTTGAGCTGTCCACCGACTACGCGAAATCGAGGGTGCAGTTCGGTCGTCCGATCGGCGACTACCAACTCATCCAACTGAAGCTGGCGAAGATGGAGGTGGCGCGGTTGAACATCGAACATCTTCTGTTGCAGTACATGTCGATGGCCGATGAGGGCGTGCGGCCCACGCTGGCGGAGGCGTCCGCGTTCAAACTCTATGCGGCGCAGGCAGCGATGGAGGTGTCGCTCGAAGCCGTACAGGTTTTCGGCGGTAACGGATACATGTCCGAAAATCACGTCGAACAGCTATGTCGTGACGCCAAGGTCCTGCAGATCTACGGTGGCACCGACGAGATCCAGGTCCGCGCAATCGCGCGCGACTTGCTCAGCCGTTAAAAAGCATCGTTGCATGTCAAAGGAGTGGCGGTGACGACGCCGATCGAGCGTGAGTTCGTGACGTACGAGCTGGTCGACGATGGTTGCATCGCCCGAGTGTGGCTGAATCGCTCTGATGCTCAGAACGCTCAGCACAGGGCACTGCTACTCCAACTTGACGAGGCGTTCACCCGCGCCGAGACCGATGACAACGTGCGTGTCGTCATCCTTGGCGCGCGTGGGGCGAACTTCTCTGCGGGCCACGACATGGGCTCCGAGGAGGCGATTCGCGAATCACGCCGGGGGCCGAACCAACATCCGAGTTTTCGTATCAACGGTGGATCGCGGAAAGGGGTGGAGAAGCGACATTGAGGTGAGCCCGTTGTAGTGGTCCAGTCGTTGTGGGACTGTGTTGCCCGGTGTTCGGGCGAGGAAGAATCGACAACGACATGGCATCGAACAAGCGCCGGCGGCATACGCCGGATCAGATCATCCGCAAGCTGGCCGAGGGCAACAAGCTCCTCGCGTCGGGCCAGGAGCTGGCCGAGGTGTGCCGGCATCTGGAGATCGCGGAATCGACGTGGCATCGCTGGCTTGCCCAGTACGGCGGCATGAAGGCCAACGAGGCCAAGCGTCTCAAGGAGCTCGAAGCTGAGAACGCCCGGCTCAAGAGACTGGTCGCCGACCAGGCTCTCGACATCGACATGCTCAAGGACCTCTCGGCGGGAAACTTCTGACCCCGAACCGCAAGCGCCGCGCCGTCACGGCGTTACGCGACCGGTTCGGGGTATCGCAACGCCGCGCGTGCACGGTGGTGGGCATCCACCGTTCCACGATGCGCCTGAGCCCACCGCAGGCCACTGCAGAGGAAACTGAGTTACGGGCCTGGCTGCGCCGGTTCTCGGTTGACCGGCCTCGCTGGGGGTGGCGACGTGCCGCCAAGATGGCCCGCCGCGCCGGCTGGCGGGTCAACAACAAGCGCATCCGCCGGCTGTGGCGTGAGGAGGGCGTGCGGGTTTCGCAGCGGCGCAGGAAGAAGCGGTTGACTGGTATCGGTGTCGCCGTGGGAGCGATGTCACCGATTTGTCCGAATGTCATCTGGGCGATGGACTTCCAGTTCGACACCACCGGCGATGGCCGCACCCTGAAGATGTTGAACGTGATCGACGAGTTCCAAGCGGCCCGCCAGCACGACGCGGCCGGCGGCAACCTCGCTCTGGAGCCATTCCAGATGGGCGGGGCGGGTCTCGTTGACGACGTCGGGAGGCTGCAGATAGGTGGACTTCAAGACGTGGAACATCTGCGCCAGGCTAATTGATCGGCGCGTCTATCCACGGAAGGTCGGCCAGTATTCCGCGGGCCGCGACGATGCCCTCGCCGGTCTGCCACACCTCGTTGTTGACAGCGAAGACCCGGTTGTCGCGATTGGCGGACAACTTCTTCCACGCATCGCTCTCCAGCACACGGGGTGCACGGTCCTTGGCCGCGGGGGAGTCGAACGAGATGTAGACGATGTCGCCGTCAGCCGCCGAGAAGTCCGGTGAGTTCGCCAGGTCGGTGTCGGTGATGCCGATCTCGATGTAGGGCTTGTCGGTAAACCGTTGAGCCGCAGGACGATCGACACCGGCAGCGGCCAGCACACTGCCGGGAAAATTGGCGGGCCCGTAGACCCGCATGGTGGTCTCGGTCAACTGTACGACCGAAGCCTGAAAATGGGCCGCGTCGTTGTCGGCGCCGGTCTTGTCGGCGGCCCGCTCGAACCCGTCGATCATGTCGTTCACCACGGCGAGGCGGCCGGTCGCCTCTCCGACGGTGCGCATGTTGTCCTGCCATGCAGCGCCCGGCGGGCCGGTGAACACCGTCGGCGCGATCCCCGATAACTCGCCGAAATCCCCGGGCGTCAGCGCCTCGGAGCCGAGGATCAAGTCGGGGGTCGCGGCCTTGATCGCTTCGATGTCGGGCGAGCTGCGGCTACCGGCCCCCGGCACATCGTGGATGACCTGTCCGAGATAGGACGGTTGGCTGCTGGAGCCGTCAGGCAGCGCGGCGGCCACCACCCGTGACTGCAGGCCGAGCGCGCACAGCATGTCGAGCTGATCACCGGAGAGCACCACGATGCGCTGCGGATCCGCCCGCACCTCGGTTTCCCCTGCGGCGTGACGGACCAGCCGGTCGGGTGGGCCCTCGTCGACCGGAGTGGGTTCGGGTGCGCAGGAATCGTCTGGCCTGCGCTGATTGCCCAGCACGCCCGCACCGGCGATCCTCGTGGTGCTGGTGATGACCGATTGCTCAGCCGCGGTCGAGGACGCGTCTTCGCTCGACGATCCGCAGCCGCTGACGACCGTGATGGTCAAGGCCGTCGCGATTGCCGCCACCGACGCCGCCAGCCCGGCGCGGGGTCCGCTCATCAGCACGTCGCCGACGGTAACATCCGGGCAGCTCCGGGCCGGTCGGCCCGCGTCGTGAATCATTTACGACAGTTTGTAGGACCACCACGACTTCCGGGTATCCCGGGAGTTAGGATTCATGAAGAATGGCCGCCCGGCCGATGAGGATGTTTGGAGGACCTGTTGGTAGCCGAAGCGCCCCCAATCGGAGAACTCGAGGCTCGCCGCCCCTTCCCGGCCCGGCTTGGCCCCAAGGGCAACCTGGTCTACAAGCTGATCACCACGACCGATCACAAGCTGATCGGCATCATGTACTGCGTCGCCTGCTTCATCTTCTTCTTCATCGGCGGGCTGATGGCGCTGTTCATGCGCGCCGAGCTGGCGATGCCGGGGCTGCAGTTCCTGTCCAATGAGCAGTACAACCAGCTGTTCACGATGCACGGCACCGTGATGCTGCTGTTCTACGCGACCCCGATCGTGTTCGGGTTCGCCAACCTGGTGCTTCCGTTGCAGATCGGCGCGCCCGACGTGGCGTTCCCGCGGCTCAACGCGTTATCGTTCTGGCTGTTCCTGTTCGGCGCGATGATCGCGATCGCCGGCTTCATCACCCCCGGCGGGGCGGCCGACTTCGGCTGGACCGCGTACTCGCCGCTGACCGACGCGATTCACTCGCCCGGCGCGGGCGGTGACCTGTGGATCTTGGGCCTGGCCGTCGGCGGTCTGGGGACCATCCTCGGCGGCGTCAACATGATCACCACGGTCGTCTGCATGCGCGCCCCGGGCATGACGATGTTCCGGATGCCGATCTTCACCTGGAACATCCTGGTGACGTCGATCCTGGTGCTGATGGCGTTCCCGATTCTGACCGCAGCGCTGTTCGGCCTTGCTGCCGACCGACACCTCGGTGCGCATGTCTACGATCCGGCCAACGGCGGTGTGCTGCTCTGGCAGCACCTGTTCTGGTTCTTCGGCCACCCCGAGGTGTACATCATCGCGCTGCCGTTCTTCGGCATCGTGACCGAGATCTTCCCTGTCTTCAGCCGAAAGCCGATCTTCGGTTACACCACGCTGATCTACGCGACGCTGTCGATCGCCGCGTTGTCGGTCGCGGTGTGGGCACACCACATGTACGCGACGGGTGCCGTGCTGCTGCCGTTCTTCAGCTTCATGACGTTCCTCATCGCGGTGCCGACGGGTATCAAGTTCTTCAACTGGATAGGCACGATGTGGAAGGGCCAGTTGACATTCGAAACACCGATGCTTTTCTCGGTGGGCTTCCTTGTCACCTTCCTACTCGGTGGCCTGTCGGGTGTGCTGCTGGCCAGCCCGCCGCTGGACTTCCACGTCACCGACTCCTACTTCGTGGTGGCGCACTTCCACTACGTGCTGTTCGGCACGATCGTGTTCGCGACATATGCGGGCATCTACTTCTGGTTCCCGAAGATGACGGGCCGACTCCTCGACGAGCGCCTTGGCAAGCTGCACTTCTGGCTGACGTTCATCGGTTTCCACACCACGTTCCTGGTGCAGCACTGGCTCGGCAACGAGGGTATGCCGCGTCGCTACGCGGACTACCTGCCGTCTGACGGCTTCACCACGCTCAACGTCGTCTCGACTATCGGTGCGTTCATCCTCGGCATCTCGACGATTCCGTTCGCATGGAACGTGTTCAAGAGTTGGCGCTACGGCGAACCGGTCACAGTTGACGATCCGTGGGGCTACGGCAACTCGCTGGAGTGGGCCACCAGTTGCCCGCCGCCGCGGCACAACTTCACCGAGCTGCCCCGAATCCGTTCGGAGCGGCCCGCTTTCGAGCTGCACTATCCGCACATGGTGGATCGGATGCGCGCGGAGGCTCACGTGGGTCGAGCGCACGGGCCGGACGACGGCGACGTGACGCGGCTGGACGAAGAGAACGTCCGCACCTGAGATTGTAGGACTACCGGGGGTTGATGGTCGCAAGGTGACTTCACCTGTCGGTCTGCCCACTTCGCGCAAGCGCTCATCGCTGTTGATCACCGTCACCGGACCCGATCAACCAGGCGTGACCTCGGCGCTTTTCGAGGTGCTGTCACGGCATAAGGTTGAGCTTCTCAACGTCGAACAGGTCGTCATTCGCCGTCGGCTGACCCTTGGCGTGCTGGTCGCCGCTTCTGACGAGGTCGCCGGTGGGGCCGAGCTGCGCGACGAGGTGCGCTCCGCCATCCAGGGCTTCGGCTTGGACGTCACGATCGAGCCCAGCGACGACATGCCCATCCTGCGGGAGCCGTCCACCCACACCATTGTCGTGCTGGGCCGCCCGATCAGCGCCGAGGCGTTCGGCGTCGTGGCACGCGAAGCCGCCGCGCTGGGCGTCAACATCGACTTCATCCGCGGGGTATCCGACTACCCGGTCACGGGGTTGGAACTGCGGGTCTCGGTACCGAACGGCGGAACATACCAACAGCTGCAGGCCGCGATGACGCGCGTCGCGGTCGACGAGGGCGTCGACATCGCCCTCGAGGATTACAGCCTTTCGCGACGGGCCAAGCGGCTCATCGTCTTTGACGTCGACTCGACGCTGATCCAGGGTGAGGTCATCGAGATGCTTGCCCACCGGGTCGGAGCGCACGCGGCCGTCGCCGAGATCACCGAGGCGGCGATGCGGGGCGAGCTGGATTTCGCGGAGTCGTTGAACCGCCGGGTCGCGACGCTGGCAGGCCTGCCCGCCAACGTGCTGGAGGAGGTCGGCGAGCAGATCGAGCTGACACCCGGTGCGCGGACGACGCTGCGGACATTGCGGCGCTTGGGCTTTTACTGCGGCATCGTGTCGGGCGGCTTCCGCCAGGTCATCGAACCGCTGGCGCACGAGCTCGAGATGGATTTCGTCGCGGCCAACGAGCTGGAGATCGTCGACGGGAAACTGACCGGCCGGGTGGTGGGCCAAATCATCGACCGTCCTGGAAAAGCCAAGGCGCTGCGAGATTTTGCGCACCAGGCGGGAGTACCGATGGAGCAGACGGTGGCCGTCGGTGACGGGGCCAATGACATCGACATGCTCACTGCAGCGGGTCTGGGCGTGGCGTTCAACGCCAAGCCGGCGCTGCGTGAGGTCGCCGACGCGTCGATCAGCCACCCGTACCTCGACACCGTGTTGTTCATCTTGGGCATCACTCGCGGTGAGATCGAGGCGGCCGACGCACGCGACGGTGTGGTGCGCCGCGTCGACATCCCCGACGAATGATTTTTCTGCGCTGAGAGCTAGACCACGACGGTCTTCGGCTCCGGTGCTGCCGAGCCCGTGATGCTGTGCCAGGCGCGGGCGAGTAATTCGATGGCCTCAGTGAGCTGTTCTTCGGGCAGCGCGTACGGGATGCGCACGAATCGCTCGAGTGTGCCGTCGACACCGAACCTCGGCCCGGCGGGCAGGTCGAGTCCGAGGCGCGACGCGGCCGCCGATAAGGCAGTGCTCATCGGGGCGGGCAGGCGGACCCACAGCGACATCCCGCCGACGCCCGGGCCGGGCTCCCAATCGGGTAGCTGGCGGTTCAACAGAGATTGCAGCAGCGCGCGGCGGGTTCGCGGGATCTCGCGGCGTTCGGGCAGGATGTCGTCGCGGCGACCGAGAAGTCTTGCGGCGGCGAACTGTTCGAGCACCGGGGTACCCATGTCGATAGAGGGTCGCAGCGCGGCGATGGTCGCGATGGTGGCGCGCTCGGCCCGGATCCAGCCGACGCGAAGTCCGCCCCAGAACGACTTCGACATCGAGCCGACAGTCAGGACCAGGTCGCGACGCGTCGTCATCGACGCTGCGAGGGGAGTGGGCATCGGACCGTCGAGCCACATGTCAAGGATCGTCTCGTCGATGATGGTACCGCTGCGCGTCTCGGAGATGATGCGCGCCAGGCGTTTCCGATCATCGGCGGGCATGGTGATTCCGGTGGGGTTCTGGTTGTCGGGAATGAAGTAGGCCGGATTCGGCGCGACCTGGTTGATCGCGGCCTGCACGGCGTCGAGTTCCCAACCCGTTTCGGTCATCGCCACCGGAACCGGACGCGCCCCTGCGGTGGTGATGGCTGACAAAGCGCCGTGGTAGGTGGGCTGCTCCACCAGCACGCGATCGCCCGGCTGCACGTATGTCGTCAGGATCAACGAGATCGCGTGGAGCGCTCCGGTGGTCACCAGTACCTCGTCGGCATCGGTGGGAAGGCCACGCTCACAATATCTTTCAGCGATCGCCTGACGCAGTGCGCTCACCCCGACAAGCTCATGGCCCGGTTCGTGGAGATACGGCGTGACATCGCGGGTGGCGTCGACGAACGCCTCCATCACGGCGGCCGCCGGAGCGGACAATGCGGCGGCGGCCAGGCTCATGGTGGGCGGCATCAGCGTCGGTTCGGACAGCGGGTGCGACGGGCAGCGCCGTGGTGCTGCGCGCCCCGCGGCGAGCATGGAGATAACCGTCCTCGCGCAGTTGCGTGAAGGCGGCGGTGACCGTCGTGCGCGAAACCCGCAGCACGTCGGCGAGCGTGCGCTCGCTGGGGAGGCGCGCGCCGACGGAGCCGGCCGTAGATGGTCAGCAAGCGGATCGCGTCCGCCAGTCCCTGATAGCAGGTCCACTTTGACTGGATGTGCGCCAGTTGCCCAGTTCGCGGGCCAAAAGGTCCACATCGAGCGCCCATGGCTGCCATTTCTACGGTCATTTGCAAGCCAGTATGCGCCAACTGGCTATTGAAGAGCAAGCCAGTTGATCTGATCATCGAATCATGAGTGCGAATTGGATCTCGAAACTGGGCCGCGGACTGGCGAGGATATTCAGCTGGCAGATGCCGGCCGGGTGCGTCGACTACCTGGATCGCGATGCCGAGCGCATGGCCGCGGGAAGTGGAGCTCATCCGGATGCGCTTCCCGCACCACTCGTGACGGGCCGTGCTGCGACGGGCTCCCTGCGCGGTACGGCGCTGCTGGCGGGGCTGGCTGGTTACGGCTTCTCGATGGCGATGATGGTGCGCGCCGAGGCTGGGCCTTGACCCGTGGGACGTATTCCACCAGGGCCTGTCCCTGCACACCGGCATGACGATCGGCGTCGCGTCGGCGGTGGTCGGTGTGGCCGTGCTGCTGGCCTGGATTCCGCTGCGCAACAGGCCCGGCATCGGCACGATCGCCAACGTCATCGTCATCGCGATCACGGTCGACCTGGGCATGCTGCTGATGGAGCAACCGACGTCGATGCCGGTGCGGATCGCCATGATGGTCGGTGCGGTGGTGCTCAACGCATTCAGCACCGTGCTCTACGTGGGCGCCGGTCTCGGTCCGGGACCGCGCGACGGCATGATGACTGGACTGGTCGTCCGCACCGGGCTGTCGGTGCGACTGATCCGTACGTCGATCGAGGCGACGGTACTGGCCGTCGGATGGCTGCTGGGCGGCACCGTCGGCGCCGGCACCGCTGGTCTACGCGTTCGGTATCGGCCCGCTGGTCCAGTTCTTCGTGCGCATCACGCCGAAGGGCGTCCTGGCGGTCAGCGGCTGGGCCTCCGTCGCGGCGGCCAGCGACCAGGCGGGCGGAGTCAGGAATCCCGAGGGATTCACGATCGGGAGGATTCAATACGATGGGACGGTGCCAGTCGCCGAAGGAGAAACAGCCGACCCCGACCTGCTGATCGACTTCGCGAAGGTGTCTCTTCGCCGCGGCGGCCAGGTTCTGGTGGGACCCATCACGTGGTCGGTCGAACTCGACGAACGCTGGGTGGTGATCGGACCCAACGGGGCAGGCAAGACATCGCTGCTTCGCATCGCCGCCGCAATGGAATATCCGTCGTCGGGTACGGCGTTCGTCCTGGGTGAGCGACTGGGCAGGGTCGACATGTCAGAACTGCGCTCCCGCGTCGGTCTGAGCTCCTCGGCGCTGTCTCAACGTGTGCCTGACGGTGAGGTGGTGCGCGACCTGGTCGTGTCGGCGGGGTACTCGGTGCTGGGTCGCTGGCGCGAACGATACGAAGACGTCGACTACGAGCAGGCGGTCGACATGCTCGAGAGCATCGGCGCGGAGCATCTGGCCGAACGCGTCTACGGCACCCTGTCCGAAGGAGAGCGCAAGCGCGTGCTCATCGCGCGGTCGATGATGACCGACCCCGAGCTGCTGTTGCTCGACGAGCCCGCTGCCGGCCTGGATCTCGGCGGTCGCGAGGACTTACTTGCGCGGCTGGAGGATCTCGCTATGGACCCGGATTCTCCCGCGCTGGTGTTGGTCACCCACCATGTCGAGGAGATCCCGCGCGGCTTCTCCCACGGCTTGATCCTGTCCGAGGGCAAGATCGTCGACTCCGGTCTCCTTCCCGACGTACTGACGGCCGAGAACCTGTCGAAGGCGTTCGGTCAGTCGATCGTTCTGGAGCACTCCGACGGCCGTTACTTCGCGCGTCGGGCCAGGAGTCGAGCGGCGCACAGGAGGCGTGTATGACTGACGATCCGTTGACCCCGAGACCGGCTGCGACGGTGATGCTCGTACGCGACGCCGGCCCGGGCCTCGCCCCGGGAGTGGAGGTGTTCCTGATGCGGCGGCACTCGGCGATGGAGTTCGTCGCGGGAGTGATGGTGTTCCCCGGCGGTGGTGTCGACGACCGTGACCGCAATGCCGACATCGCATGGTTCGGCCCCGAACCCGCCTGGTGGGCAGAGCGTTTCGGCGTCGAACCGGATCTGGCCGAGGCTTTGGTGTGCGCGGCGGCGCGCGAGACATTCGAGGAGTCCGGCGTACTGTTCGCCGGCCCCGCTGACGACCCCGACGGCATCGTCGGCGACGCGTCGGTCTACGGGCAGGCCAGGGCGGCCTTGGCCAGCAATTCCCTGTCATTCGCTGAGTTTCTGCGCCGCGAGAACCTGGTGCTGCGCGCCGATCTACTACGGCCGTGGGCGAATTGGGTGACCCCGAAAGAGGAGCGGACGCGCCGCTACGACACCTACTTCTTCGTGGGTGCGCTGCCCGAGGGCCAGCTCGCCGACGGCGACAACACTGAAACCGACCAGGCGTTCTGGAGCACCCCGCAGGCGGGTCTCGACGAGTTCGCTGAGGGCCGCTCGTTCCTGCTTCCGCCCACCTGGACACAGCTGGACTCGCTGAATGGGCGCACGGTCGCCGAAGTGCTTGCGGTGGAACGCAAGATCGTGGCGGTCGAGCCGCACCTGGCAGCTGACACCGACACCGGCAACTGGGAGATCGAGTTCTTCAACAGCGACCGCTACAACGCCGCACGCAACCGCCGCGCACCCGACGGTTACAGCCGGGACACACCGCGGGCATGAACGAATTCGTATCGGTCCACACCAACGACGAGCACCCGGGCATCGCGACACTTCTGCTGTCCCGGCCGCCCACCAACGCGCTGACCCGTCAGGTGTACCGCGAACTCGACAGTGCAGCGGCCGATATCGGGGGCCGTGACGACGTCCGCGCCGTCATCATCTTCGGCGGCCATGAGATCTTCTCCGCCGGCGACGACGTGCCCGAGCGGTCCTCGCTCAACAGTGAGGAAGCGGCGTCGGCGGCCGACATCTGCCGACGCGCGTTCGACGCCCTCGCCGCGATTCCCAAGCCCACCGTCGCTGCGATCACCGGCTACGCGCTGGGCGGCGGGTTGAGCCTGTCGCTGGCCGCCGACTGGCGCGTGGCCGGCGACAACGTCAGGTTCGGAGTGACAGAGATTCTGGCGGGCCTGGCCCCTGCGGGCGGCACGTCGCGGCTGGCCCGCACCGTCGGCCTGTCCAAGGCCAAGGACATGGTGTTCAGCGGTCGGTTCATCGACGCCAAGGAGGCGCTGGCATTGGGCCTGATCGACGAGATGGTCGCCCCCGACGGTGTCTATGACGCGGCGCTGGCCTGGGCACAGCGGTTCGTCGAACATCCTGCTCAGGTACTGGCCGCCGCCAAGGCCACCTTCGACCTTTAGGCTGCCCTGTTATGAGCTTTGACGAATCCGGCACTCTGCCCGATGTCGCCGGCCAGCCGGCTCCGAATCCGCACGCCACCGCGGAACAGGTAGAAGCGGCTCGCCACGACTCCAAGCTCGCCCAGGTGCTGTACCACGATTGGGAGGCCGAGTCGTACGACGACAAATGGTCGATCTCCTACGACAAGCGATGCGTCGACTACGCCCGCGATCTGTTCGACGCGACGGTGCCCGAGCAGGAGCTGCGCAAACTGCCCTACGACCGTGCGCTCGAGCTCGGCTGCGGCAGCGGGTTCTTTCTGCTCAACCTCATCCAGGCGGGGGTCGCCCGTCGCGGCTCGGTGACCGACCTATCGCCCGGGATGGTCAAGGTGGCCATGCGCAACGGCGAGAACCTCGGCCTCGAAATCGACGGGCGGGTCGCCGACGCCGAAGGCATTCCGTACGAGGACGACACCTTCGACCTCGTCGTCGGCCACGCAGTGCTGCATCACATCCCCGATGTCGAGTTGTCGCTGCGCGAGGTCGTGCGGGTCCTCAAGCCGGGCGGCCGTTTCCTCTTCGCGGGTGAGCCGTCCAATGCGGGTGAGAACTACGCGCGGCCGTTGTCGACGCTGACGTGGCGGACGGTCACGAACGTGACGAAGCTACCGGGGCTGTCGAGCTGGCGCCGCCCACAGGCCGAGCTCGACGAGTCCTCACGAGCGGCCGCACTGGAAGCCATCGTCGACTTGCACACGTTCTCACCCGGTGACTTGGAGCGCATGGCGCGCAACGCAGGCGCCGTCGATGTCTCAACCAGCACAACGGAGTTCACCGCCGCGATGCTCGGCTGGCCATTGCGCACCCTCGAGGCAGCAGTGCCGCCCGGCCGGTTGGGCTGGGGCTATGCGAGGTTCGCCTTCAGCAGCTGGATCACGCTGAGCTGGATCGACGAGAATCTCTGGAGTCGCGTGGTGCCGAAGGGCTGGTTTTACAACGTCATGATCACCGGGGTCAAGCCGTCGTAGCCTTTCGGCTCGAACGACGTCGCCTTCTTACGCAGCGATGTCGGCAGGCAGGCGCTGCGCGACGTTGCCGGCCTGCAACTCACCGATGGCACGTTGGTCTCCGACATCACCTGGGCGCGTGAACGTTTCGGTGAGCAGGCGGCAGTCTTGGTGGAGACGGCGCTACTGCGCCGCAGAGCCGCGGCGAAGTTTGACGATGCCGCGGACTGGCTGTTCACCGATGAGGCGCTTCAGCAGGCGACGGCGCAACCGGTTGCCGCTCACCGAGCGCGACGTTTGTCGGGCGCGGTCGTGCACGATGCCACATGTTCGATCGGCACCGAACTTGCCGCCCTGCGAAGCTCGGCAGGCACGCTCCTCGGCAGCGATGTTGATGCGGTGCGCCTCGCGATGGCCCGACACAACGTCGCGGACGTGGACCTGTGCCGCGCCGACGCGCTGCGACCGGTTACCGCTTCCGCCGTCGTGCTGCTGGACCCGGCGCGCCGACGCGGTGGACGGCGCCGTTTCGATCCGCGGGACTACACCCCCGGTCTCGACATCCTGCTGGACGTGTACCGGGGCCGAGACATCGTCGTAAAGTGCGCGCCGGGAATCGATTTCGACGCGATAGCGCGGTTGGGATTCATCGGCGAAATCGAAGTGACCTCGTCCGGCGGTGGCGTACGCGAGGCGTGCCTGTGGTCGTCGGGCCTGGCTGCGGTTGGCGTCACTCGACGTGCCAGCATGCTCGACGCGGGGGAGGAGATCACCGACGCCGAACCCGACGACTGCGCGGTGGCCAGGGCCGGTCGCTGGATCGTCGACCCCGACGGTGCGGTTGTGCGCGCGGGGCTGGTCCGCCACTACGCGGCCCGGCACGGCCTGTGGCAACTCGACCCTGACATCGCCTATCTGTCCGGCGATCAGCTACCCGACGGTGTACGTGGTTTCGGGGTGCTCGAGGAGCTCGCCTACAGCGAACGCCGCCTGCGCCAGGCGCTTTCGAGCCGTGACGTCGGTGCGGCGGAGATCCTGGTACGCGGGGTGGATATCGACCCCGACGCGTTGCGGCACCGGTTGCGGCTGCGCGGAACGCAGACGGTTTCGGTGGTCATCGCCCGCATCGGTACCGGCGTCAAAAGCCGGGCAACGGCATTCATCTGCCGGCCATCACGGTGACGCCTTCGCGGCGCGACCGACATGCCAAGTACCCTGACAGTGATGCGTCGGCGGCGAAGCCCGGCGCCGATCACGAGGACGTCCAACGATGCGCATTCTCCTAGTGGGTGCCGTGGTGGCGGCCGTCGTTGCCGGGTTGATCGGCAGCCCCGTCGCGTCGGCCCAGTCGGCGTGCACGGACCTGGGCGGCACCGTGTCCCCGGACCAGATCTGCCGGGTGCACACCGAGAACGACACCTACCTCCTCGACTTCACCTTCCCCGCGCAGTACCCGGATCAGCAGGCGGTGGTCGACTACCTGAGGCAAACCCGCGACGGGTTCGTCAACGTCTCGGGTATGCCCGGCTCGCGCGGCCTGCCCTACGTGCTCGACGCCAAGGGCACCGGCTACCGCTCGGGTCTGCCCCTGATTGGCACCGAGAGCTTGGTGTTCGAGGTATACCAGAACGTGGGCGGTGCGCATCCGCTGACGTGGTACAAGGCCTTCAACTGGAACCTCGCCGCGAACGCGCCGATCACGTTCGACACGCTGTTCAAGCCGGGCACCAAACCGCTCGACGTGATCTACCCCGAGGTCAATCGCTACCTGTCGCAACAACAGGGGCTGATCGACGCGATCCCGAAGACCGCCGGACTCGACCCCGCGAAGTACCAGAACTTTGCACTGACCGATGACTCGCTGATCTTCTTCTTCAGCCAGGGTGAGATGTTCGCGGAGTCGGCCGGGCCGGTCCAGGCGTCGGTGCCGCGGGCGGCTGTCGCACCGATACTGGCGCTCTAGCCGCGGTGACAGTCGCGCGGGCTCGCGGTCCTTTCCGGTGACTGGGTCGTAGTTTTCCCAGAAAGTGGCGCCGTTGATGTTCAGCGCGAGTGGGTCGAACACGGGCTCGAGGCCCGCTTTCTTCTGCTTCTCGAAGTCCCAGAGAGCCCGGCTGAGGTAGCAAGACGGTCCACGAACGGCGGCTCTAAGCCGGCGCGAACCCGTAGACGCGCCCCTCGCTCGTCGCGGTGACGACGCGGTGGTCGTGGCCGATGGACACGCCGACGGGCCAGCCCCCTGCGTTGGGCAGTGGATACCTGTTCACTGTGCGCCCGTCTGCCGGATCGAAAACGACCAACGCCTGGCCGCTTTCTCCATCTCGCGCCACCGCGTATGCAACGTGTGCGCCGGCCTGACTCGAGGTGGTCAACGGTTCCACATCGTCGCGTGTCCACACCACCTCACCCCGGTCACCGACGTCCTTGATGCCGACGAGCTTTGCGCCGGGGCCGCCGCCGGCGACGATCAACCCGTCGGGTGACACCGACGGCGGCGTCTGCGCCAGATAGTCCAGCGGCAGCGACCATTTCGGCTTGCCATCGGCGGTGTCGATCGCCCACAGGTGCTCGTCACGCCCATTGACGTATGCGGTCGATCCGTCCGCGGACAGCACCGGGCTGGCCAGCGGTCCACCGCCGACGGCATCGCTGGTCCATTCGCGGGTCAGCACGGGGTTCTGGCCCGGGCGGTAGCGCAGTCCCACGACGACGGGCGATTCCGCGTCGGGCTCCCACAATCCGAGCACCACGATCCCGGTCTGCTCAGCGAAGGCCGGTGCCGCCGCCACCGGGCAGCGTGCACGCGCAGGCTTGCAGTCGGCGAGGCCGCGCTCGGAATCCTTCGGGTCGACCCCGTCGACCAAGTCGAGGGGGGATCCGTCGACCACGCCTTTGTGGGCGTCGAACACCAGCACCTGCCCCAGGTGAGTCACCACCAGGAGGTGGCCGGGCGACAGGATCCGCGGTGTGGTCGGCATCCCGATCACCGGTTGGCGCCAGCGGATCCACTGTGTTGTTGGGAACGAGATCATGGCGCCGGGTTGACCGATGTAGAGGTTGTCGAAGCCGTCGAGCAGGGGGCTGGACGTCCCGCCGCCCTGCACCAGGCGGGTGCACCAGCGTTGCCGGGCGCGGTTGTCGGTCTCCCACACCATCAGCGAGCATCCTGCAGGGGTTTGCGCGTTGACGGCCAGGTAGCTGCCGGAGCCCAGCGCGACCGCTGCGGCGAGATCGCCCTTGACCGAGCGCGTCCACTCCAGTCGCAGCGCGTCGGCGCCCTCCGCCGATTGGTAGCTGCTGTTTCGGGCGTCACCGTACTGCGCAGGCCACCCCGACGCGGCCTGCGCCTCGACCCAGGTGTCGGTGTTCCCGCAACCGGCCAGCACGGCCGTGATCAGCGCTGTTGACGCCAGCACGATCGTTCGCCGGAACACTTGTGCCCTTCCTTTTCCGTTCTGCAAGTCTTGAAAAGCCCCAGTGAGGGTAACCGTTCCGCGCCCGATGGCTCGCGTAGGCTTTCCGGCCATGACGACGATGTGGGGCGCGCCGCTGCACAAGCGGTGGCGGGGTTCGCGCCTACGCGACCCGCGCCAAGCCAAGTTCCTCACCATGGCCTCGTTGAGGTGGGTCATCGCCAACCGGGCCTATACCCCGTGGTACCTCGTGCGGTATTGGCGGCTGCTGAAGTTCAAGCTCACCAACCCGCACATCATCACCCGCGGCATGGTTTTTCTCGGTAAGGGCGTAGAGATCCAGGCCACGCCGGAGCTGTCGACGATGGAGATCGGCCGCTGGGTGCACATCGGTGACAAGAACACGATCCGCTGCCACGAGGGTTCGCTGCGCTTCGGCGACAAGGTCGTCCTCGGCAGGGACAACGTGATCAATACGTATCTCGACATCGAACTCGGCGACTCCGTGTTGATGGCCGACTGGGTGTACGTATGCGACTTCGACCACCGGATGGACAGCATCGAGCTACCGATCAAGGATCAGGGCATCGTCAAGGGACCGGTGCGGATCGGACCCGACACGTGGATCGCGACCAAGGTGACGATTCTGCGCAACACCACGATCGGCCGCGGCTGTGTGCTCGGTTCGCACGCGGTGGTCAAGGGCGAGATCCCGGACTTCTCGATCGCCGTTGGCGCACCGGCGAAAATCGTCAAGAACCGCAAGCTGTCGTGGGAGACCTCGGCTGCCGAGCGTGCCGAGCTGGCAGCCGCCCTGGCCGACATCGAACGCAAGAAGGCCTCGCGCTAGACGACGGCGTTCCTCCTCCGACGTGGGCCCACGCGCATGGGGCCACGCGTAGCTGGGGACTGCGGACGACCGTGTTTGTTCACCGACACGCCGCAAAACGATGTGCAAATGCGGTCGCTCGCGGCGTTGGCGGAGTGCCAGAGTATTGACGTGACCGGCAACTGCGCGTCCTGCGGTGCGGAGCTGACCGCTGACGGCGAAGTTCTGCAGCCAATGCGGTGCGGCCGTCGATCAGTCACACGTCGGCCGCTGAGTACAAGCAGGTGACGGTGCTGTTCGCCGACGTCGTGCACTCCATGGACATCGCCGCCGCAGTCGGTGCGGAACGGCTGCGCGAGATCATGACCGAGTTGTTCAAGCGGTCGTCGGCGGTCGTACAGCGCTATGGCGGAACGGTCGACAAGTTCACCGGGGACGGGATCATGGCGGTGTTCGGCGCACCGATCGCGTTGGAGGACCACGCGTTTCGCGCCTGCCTCGCGGCGCTTGACATTCAGCTGGAGGCTCGGAATCTCGGTGCGACCGTGAACCAGCGCGACGGGATCGCACTGCAGTTGCGGGTCGGTCTCAACTCCGGCGAGGTAATCGCCGGTGAGATAGGTTCCGGCCCGGCCAGTTACACCACGATCGGTGAGCAGGTCGGAATGGCGCAGCGAATGGAGTCCGTCGCGCCTGCCGGTGGAGTGATGCTCAGCGAGTCGACCGCGCGCCTTGTTCGTGACGCCGTGGTACTCGACGATGAGAAGAAGGTGTCCGATCAAGGGGGTACAGTCGCCCGTCATCGCGCAGCGCCTCTTGGCCGCCGGCGGCGATGGTGGGAGCAGGTCGCGCCAGTTGTCGACACTCGTCGGTCGCGACTGGGAGCTGAGCAGCATCACCGCGATGCTCGACCAGGCGATGAAGGGCAAAGGTCGCATCGTCGGCCTGGTGGGACCGCCGGGAATCGGCAAGAGTCGGATGGCGGCGCGAGATCGCATCGGTTGCGGCGGGTCGATCCTGTCAGGTATTCACGATTCGCTGCGAATCGCACGCAAAGGAGATTCCGTTCCACGCGGCCGCGGGCTTGCTGCGCGATATCTTCGGCATAACCGGCCTCGACGCGGCCGCCGCGCGCGCCGTCGTGCGTGGGCGCATGCCGGCGGCGGACTCTGAAGATCTGCTGCTCCTCGACGACCTGCTGGGCATCCAAGACGGCGAGATCTCTTTGCCCGCTGTTGAGGCCGATGCGCGCGGTCGACGTCTAGCGGCACTGCTGAACGCCGCGGCGGTCGCTCGCAGTGAACCGGCCGTCTACGTCGTCGAGGACGCCCACTGGATCGACTCCGTCAGCGAGGCGATGATCGCGCAGTTCGCCGCGATCGTCCCCAGACGCGCTCGATGCTGCTCGTCACATATCGCCCCGAGTACGTCGGTGTGCTCAACCAGTTGCCGGGCGCACACCGCATAGCGCTTGCGCCGCTGGATGATTCCGAGTCAGCGCAGCTGGCTGCCGAACTGTGCGGTCCAGACAGCTCTGTTGATTCGTTGATCACGCAGGTTGCCGCGCGCGCCGCCGGCAACCCTTTCTTCGCGGAGGAAATGGTCCGGGATCTCGCTGAAAGAGGCGTGCTGGAAGGCAGACTCGGTGACTACGTACTTCACGGCGACACCGCCGAGGTCTCGGTTCCTGCGTCGCTGCAGGCCACCATCGCCGCGCGCATCGATCGCCTGCGGCCGACGGCGAAACGCACCTTGGCCGCTGCATCGGTCATCGGTTCGCAGTTCGACACCGTCCTGCTGGGCGACCTGGTGGACGACATCGACGTGGATGAGTTGACTGGCCGCAGAACTCATCGACCAGGTGACGTTTGTGGCCAGCAGTGAGTACATGTTCCGGCACCCGCTGATACGAACGGTGGCCTACGAATCACAGTTGAAGGCCGATCGAGCCCAATTGCACAGGCAGGCGGCCACGGCTATCGAAGCACGCGATACGGACGCGCCGGACCCGAGCGCCGCGCTCATCGCGCAACATCTCGAGGCGGCGGGTGATCTGCGGGCTGCGTTCGACTGGCATATGCGGGCGGGCGCATGGGCGCAGTTTCGTGACTTCCGCGCGGCCCGAACCAGCTGGCAGCAGGCGCGCGAGGTTGCTGACCGATTGCGTCCCGACGATCCCGAGAAGCCGTTCCTGCAGATCGGCCCTCGAACGGCACTATGCACCAGTACTTTCCGGTTCAGCGGCAGTGTCGAGGACACCGGATTCGAAGAGCTGCGTGACCTCTGCGTGTCGGTCGGCGACAACCTGTCGTTGGCGCTCGGTACGGCGGGATTGCTGACTGCCCTGATATTTCACAACCGATTCCGCGATGCCGCGCAGGTCGCCTCGGAATTGCAGCGCAACGCTGGACGCAATCAATGAGCCGGCGTTGACGCTCTCACTCTGCGTGGCGGCGAGCAACGCGAAGTGGCAGGCGGGTGAGGTGGTCGAAGCTCTGCGGTTGGCTCAGCGCGCCATCGATCTCGCCGACGGCGATCCCACAAGGGACAGCGTGATTATCGGCTCACCGTTGACGCTGGCGCTGGCGTTGCGCGGAGCGAACCGGCTCGCCCTCGGAATCGACGGCTGGCGCGACGATCTTGATCGTGCAGCGCAGATGGCCATTTCGATCGACGTGACATCGCACATCTCCGGTATCTTGCTCAAGCACGGCTATCGCCGTGTATCAACGGAGCGTTGGTGCCGGACGAGACGGCGGCGGCGACGAGACCGCCGAAGCGCTGCTGCTTGCCGAACGGTGCGGTGATGACTTCGCGCTCGATTCAGCGCGACTGGCTCGCGGGACCGTGTTGGTACACGGTGATGCGGCTCAGCGACCCGATCGGGCTGGAACTGCTGGCCCGGTATCGCGAGGCGTCCATCGAGACACGGGTATGCGACGGACGCGGTTCGGTACGTGAGCACCGAGTTCGCCAAGGAGAAGGCCCGCATCGGCGACATCGACGGCGCGGTGCAAACGGCGCGCGGCGCGGTCGACTTCTGCTTCGATTCGGGAGACATGACCGCGCAGGGGGCCGGCGGTCGCGACTCTCGTCGAGTTGCTGCTGCGCCGCGGAGGGCAAGGTGATCTCATGGAGGCAGGCAACGCGATCGAGCGTCTAGCCGCGGTTCCCGTCGACCCTGGTTTCGTCCTGCACGAACTGCCACTGCTACGCATGCGTGCGTTGTTGGCGCAGGGCGCACGGCGACGAAGCCGGCTACCGAGACTTCGCCGACAGGTACAGGGACATGGCGAATGCCCTCGGCTTCGAAGGCCATATCGCTGCCGCGGCGACGATGACCTAGCGGTCGGGCAGGGCGTGCTCGACGATGGGACGCCGCCGATGAGGTTCGCGCTCACCGCGTTTGGCGTCCAGATAGACCTCTGCGGTCTTGTCGGCGATGGTATGCCAATCAAAATCAGACGTGAGCCGTTCACGCGCGGCGATGGCCATCCGCTGAGCGGCATCCGGGTCGTCGAGTACGACGCGCACCGCGGCTGCCAGGCCGGCAACGTCGCGCGGAGCGTGGGATTTTCCGGTCTGTCCGTCGATGACCGCCTCGCCCAGACCGCCGACGTCGGAGGTCACCAACGGGACGCCCGTCGCGGCCGCTTCCAGCGCGACGATGCCGAACGGTTCGTAGTGGCTCGGCAGTACGGCGGCGTCGGCGGCGTGCAGTAGGCGTACCAGCTGCTCGTGATCGAGGTGGCCCGCAAACGTGACGGCCTTGAGCACCTTGTGTTTTCGTGCCTGCTCGGCCAGCCAGTCGCTGTTGGGTGCCGGTTCCGGCGATGGTCAGGGTCGTACCGGGATGGGTGCGCCGGATGCGGGGCAGCGCGGCGATGAGATCGTGGACGCCTTTCTCGAACTCCAACCGACCCAGATACATCAGCTGCGCCGGGCCTATTCGGGGGCGGCGTTCGGCGAACGGCCAACGGGCGGCGTCGATTCCGTTGCGGATCACCTTGATCTCGGCGAGGCCGGGGCCGAACAGTTCGGTGATCTCATCGCTCATCGACACCGAACAGGCGATGAGCGAGTCGGATTCGTGAACCAGCCAGGACTCCGCCGCGTGCACCTGGCGACTGATGCGACCCGACACCCACCCTGAGTGCCGGCCGGCCTCGGTCGCATGAATTGTGGAAACCAGTGGTACGTCGAAGTATTCGGCGAGTGCAATCGCAGGGTGCGCGACCAGCCAGTCGTGCGCGTGCACGACGTCGGGCCGCCACGGCTTGTGTCGGCGGCCCCTGATCGCGAGGCCGGCGCGCACCATCGAATGGCCCATGGCCAGTGTCCAGGCCATCATGTCGGTGCTGAAGTCGAACTCATGTGGGTCCTGCGCGGCGGCGACAACCCGGACACCCTCGGCGATCTCATCGGTCGACGGGTGCGTGCTGGGATCGGTGCCACTGGGCCGACGGCTGAGCACCACGACCTCGTGGCCGGCGGCGACCAGCGCCGTCGCGAGGTTGTAGACGTGACGACCGAGCCCGCCGATCACCACCGGCGGGTACTCCCACGACACCATCAGGACTTTCACGGTCGCCGACTCCCGCGCGACTGTGCGCAACGTGGCGTCTTTTTGCGGCGTGTCGCGCAGCCGACACGCACGCTCGCGCTGATTGGGGAGCTCACGGTCGCGGGAGTCTTCGTGCGTCGAGCGCGCCGAACAGCCCGTCGGCGCGATTCCAGCCGTCGGCCAGTCGCTGCGCGTGGTCCTGGCGGCCCGACGCCATCGCGCCGGCGATCTCTCGGGTGGCATGAGCGTGCAGGTGTGCGCGATACCGCGCATAGTCGGCGGCCGAGTCCTTACTGACCATGAACGGCCAGTCGCTGGACACCGTCAAGAGGGTCTCGCGCAGGATCTGGTCGGCGACGAAGTTCCGGGCCGGCGCCGTGTCCGTCTCGCCGAGAGCCTTGTCCACCGTCGTCAGCGCGGTGTCGACGACTTCGCTGTTCAACTGGACCAGGTCGGCCACCTGCTCTCCGGCCCACACCTGCCAGTCCTTGCCGGAACCCCAAGAGCTGGGCGGCAATTCGACGGGTGAGCCGACGAAACCTTCGGCGATGGCGTCGGAGAGCGTGCCGACTCGCACTCCGGCCTCGGGCAGGGCACGCAACACCCGTTCCAGCCATACCGGACCCTCATACCACCAGTGACCGAACAGTTCTGTGTCGAAGGCGGCGATGACATGCGCGGGCCTGCCGATGCGTTCGCTCTCGTCGACAAGGCGCTGGCGCACGTGTGAGACGAAATCGGCGACGTGGCCATCGACCGCGTTGTCGGCGCGCACCGGGTCATACGGTGCCTTGGCGTCAGAGGCGACATTGCGGCCGGTCACTCTGGCCGGCTTGAGGCCCGT
The DNA here is from genome assembly GCA_963805835.1 of uncultured Actinomycetota bacterium. Classification (GTDB taxonomy): domain Bacteria; phylum Actinomycetota; class Actinomycetes; order Mycobacteriales; family Mycobacteriaceae; genus Mycobacterium. The sequence continues at coordinate 127,066 of CAWDVX010000007.1, forward strand.
CGTGTGGTCATAGGTGTGGAAGTCGCGGTAGGCGGCGTGGCCGGGATAGCCGGATTTCGGTGACCACACCCGATAACTGACCTGCAGGTCACGGCCGAACGCGACGACGTTGGACGATGCGACGGGACGGCCGAGCGCGGTGTCGCCGTGCAGCGACGGTCCGTCCACCATGAAATGGCCGACGCCCGCTGCGGCGTAGTCGATTTCCATGCCCGGTGCGTAGGCGCATTCCGGCGCCCAGATTCCGGCGGGGGCGTGCGCGAACCGCTGCTGAGCATCGGCCAGCCCCTCGCGCAGGGCGAACTCGCGCAGTCGCGGATTCAGCAGCGGTTGGAAGGGATGCGACAGCGGTCCGCCGAGCAGTTCGATGGCCTCGGCGTCGATCAGCTCACGCAGCAGCGGGCTGCCGCCGTGAGCCCATAACGTCGCGAAGTCCTCGAGCGCATGCCCGGCCTCGGCGCGCTCGCGAACGCCGAACTCCCGCAGCGGCTCACCCAGTGTCGTCGCCTCCAGGGCACGCAGCCCCCAGTTCGCCAGCCAGTGGTGCATCCCGGTCAGGCAATACGGGTCGTCGAGCTGAGCGGTCACGACCGGAGTCATGCCCAGGGTCAAGAGGTGACTGCGGTTTTCGGCGGCCAGTCTGCGAAGCACCCGCATCAGCGGGATGTAGGCGGCCGACCACGACTGATAGAGCCACTCTTCTCCGACCGGCCACCGTCCGTGATGGGCCAGCCACGGCAGATGGGTGTGCAGGACGAGCGTGAAGAGGCCCGGAGCCGGGGCGCCGGCGACATTGACCGCGGACTCGGGGAGCCGGGGCGCCGGGCTCGTCGGTCGTCACGGTCGCACCGCAATCGCGACCAGGTCCAGGCTGTCGTCAATGTCTTTTTCTGCCGCGTCGAGCAGGTCGAAATCGTCGGTCGTCACCGATGCGACATCTTCGAGCAGCTCGGTGGGCCATGGTGCGTCGGCCAGTGCGCGGGCGATCTGTGCGTCGATGATGGAGCCGCCATGGCGGGCGTCGAGCTCGGCCAGCCGTGCGCCGTGGAACACGCCGAGCATCGATTCCACCGAAAAGCCCTCGCGGGAGAGTAGTTCAGACAGCTCAGCGGCGTTCAGTTCCCGGGTGTGAAAGGGGTTGAGCGGGGTGTCGCGCCCGGGGGAGAAGGTGATCCGGTTCGGTGTCGACATCAACAGCACGCCGCCGGGCCGCAGCACCCGCAAGCACTCGGCGACGAATTGTCCTTGATCCCAGAGATGTTCGATCACCTGGAAGTTGACGACGACATCAACAGCCCCGTCGGCGAGCGGCAGCTCCGCCAGATTCCCCTGGCGCATGTCCACCCGCGGGTAGTGGGCGCGAACGTGGGCGACCGCGGAGTCGTCGTAGTCCAGCCCGACGACGCTGCCGGCCACGTCGGCGATCAGATCCGCGCCGTACCCCTCGCCGCAACCGGCCTCGAGCACAGCGCGGTCCGCGCAGATGGCAGCCAACCGCTCGTAGACGACCTCATGGCGGCGGAACCAATAGTTCTCCTCCGCCAGGCCGGGAACCGTGCGTTCCCCGGTCAAAGGCAGGTCTGTCTGTACCGCTCCCCGGGTCGTCCCCTGCGCTACGCGCGTGGGCCCTCCGCTCTCCCCTGCCCTTCGGGCGTGGGCCCAGCTCCGCGTCCCGGTGTCGAATGCGCTCATTGGAAGGCAGGCTAACGTGAAACTGCTCACTGGCGAACGGTTCACCGCCTACGTGCTGCTAGAACGCAAACTTCGACCAGCTATGGTGTTTTTGCGAACCACCAAAAGTTACCCGCGAGTAACATGATGGTGGTTGTTTGAAACGTGGTAGTGCGGGCCGCTCATCGGCCCCTTCGAGGAGGACGAACCAGACTCATGACGAACATCGTGGTCCTGATCAAACAGGTCCCTGACACCTGGTCGGAGCGCAAGCTGACCGACGGCGACTTCACCCTCGACCGGGAGGCCGCCGACGCCGTGCTCGACGAAATCAACGAGCGTGCCGTCGAAGAGGCGCTCCTGATCAAGGAGCGAGAGGGCGATGCAGGCGGCACTGTGACAGTACTCACAGCCGGACCTGAGCGCGCGACCGAAGCCATCCGCAAGGCCCTGTCGATGGGTGCCGACAAGGCGGTGCATTTGGTCGACGAAGGTATGCACGGATCAGACATGGTCCAGACCGGATGGGCGATTGCCCGCGCACTGGGCACGGTCGAAGGCACCGAACTGGTCATCGCCGGCAACGAGGCGACCGACGGCGTCGGCGGTGCGGTGCCCGCGATCGTGGCCGAATACCTGGGCCTGCCGCAGCTCACTCATCTGCGCAAGCTGACCGTCGAGGACGGCAAGGTCACCGGCGAACGCGAGACCGACGAGGGCGTGTTCACCGTCGAGGCGCCACTGCCCGCGGTCGTCAGCGTCAACGAGAAGATCAACGAGCCTCGCTTCCCGTCGTTCAAGGGCATCATGGCCGCGAAGAAGAAGGAAGTCACGACGCTGACGCTGGCTGAGATCGGTGTGGAGGCCGACGAGGTGGGCGTCGCCAATGCCGGCACGAAGGTGACCGCGTCGACCCCGAAGCCGCCCAAGACGGCGGGCGAGAAGGTCACCGACGAGGGTGACGGCGGCACGAAGGTCGCCGAGTATCTCGTCGCTCAAAAAATCATCTAGCCCCAGACGCCGAACAGAACCCAGAAAGATAACGAAGACACATGGCTGAAGTACTTGTGCTCGTTGAGCACGCTGAAGGTGCGCCTAAGAAGGTCACCGCCGAACTAATCACTGCCGCACGCAAATTGGGCGAGCCCTCCGCCGTTGTGGTGGGCAAGCCGGGCACGTCCGAAGGCCTGGTCGACGGGCTCAAGGCGGCCGGTGCCGCCAAGATCTATGTCGCCGAATCCGACGACGCCGACAACTATCTCGTCACTCCGTACGTGGACGTGTTGGCCTCGCTGGTCGAGTCCGCAAGCCCGGCCGGTGTGGTGCTGGCCGCCTCGGCGGAGGGCAAGGAGATCGGAGGACGGCTGGCCGCGCGCATCGGCGCGGGTGTGCTGACCGATGTCGTGGAGGTCCAGGACAGCGGCAAGGCCATCCACTCCATCTTCGGTGGCGCGTTCACCGTGGAGGCCGAGTCAACCGGTGAGCTTCCCGTTATCACCGTGCGTCCGGGTGCCATCGATGCCGAACCCGCCGACGGCGCGGGCGAGGTGGTCAGCGTGGAGGTGCCCGCGCAGGCCGAGAATGCGACCAAGATCACCAAGCGCGAGCCCGCAGTGGCCGGTGACCGTCCGGAACTCGCCGAGGCCACCGTCGTGGTGTCGGGCGGTCGTGGTGTCGGCAGCGCTGAGAACTTCCATGTGGTCGAGGAATTGGCCGACTCGCTCGGCGCCGCAGTGGGTGCGTCGCGCGCCGCTGTCGACTCCGGTTACTACCCGGGCCAGTTCCAGGTGGGCCAGACCGGCAAGACCGTGTCGCCGCAGCTGTACATCGCGCTGGGCATCTCCGGAGCCATCCAGCACCGCGCCGGTATGCAGACGTCCAAGACGATCATCGCGGTGAACAAGGACGAAGAGGCGCCGATCTTCGAGATCGCCGACCTCGGCATCGTTGGCGACCTGTTCAAGGTCGCACCGCAGCTGACCGAGGCGGTCAAGACCCGCAAGGGCTAGCTTTTCGCCAGACGCAGAAGTCCCCGGGCACCCCGTGTGTTCGGGGATTTTTGTGTGGTGGGGCACACCCAAGCGCCTAATTCGTCACCTAGCGCTCACGAACACGTCACGCGCCCGATGCCATCCAGAGATGCGGCCGCGCGACCGTGCAGCCATGAGCACAGCTTCAGTACTCATCGCCCACGACGACATCGACAGTGGCGCCGGAGCTTCAAACTCATCCGCGCCGCGCTACACCCTGCTGTTGTCGACCGAACCTGCGCTCATCGACGCAGCGCAGCGCCTTCGTCACGACGTGTTCACCTCCGAGCCGGGCTTCGCGCTTGCGGACACGAGCCCGGGATTCGAATCCGGCAGGGACGCCGATCGATTCGACGAGCACTGCGACCATCTTCTGGTCCGCGAGGACAACTCCGGTGAACTGGTCGGCTGCTACCGGATGTTGCCGCCACCGGGTGCCATCGCTGCCGGAGGCCTCTATACCGCAACGGAATTCGACATCCGGGGTCTGGACGCGCTGCGACCTTCGCTGGTGGAGATGGGTCGCGCAGTGGTCCGCGAGGATCACCGCAACGGTGGCGTGGTGCTGCTGATGTGGGCCGGAATCCTCGCCTACCTGGACCGCTGTGGCTACGACTACGTGACCGGTTGTGTGTCGGTGCCGATCGCGGGCGCCGACAACAACGCGCCCGGCAGCCAGATCCGCGGTGTGCGGGACTTCATCCGCCGTCGCCACGTCGCCCCCGCGGAGTACACGGTGTATCCCTACCGGCCGGTGATGGTCGACGGGAAATGCCTCGACGATATCGACCCGCCAGCGCGTGTGGCCGTGCCGCCGCTGATGCGGGGCTACCTGCGACTCGGCGTGCAAGTATGTGGCGACCCGGCCCATGATCCGGACTTCGGCGTGGGCGACTTCCCCGTGCTACTGGACAAACGACGGGCTGACATCAGATACCTCAAACGACTGAGATCGGTCGGCGCAGCGAGCGCGATGGCTGACGGGATGGCGTCATGACCATCGACAGTCCATGGCTGCCGCGCGCCACGTGCGACACCAGTTGCGTGACTGCGACGGTGGCGCCCGCCGGGCAGCGGATGGTTGTCGCCTGGCGCGTCGCGATACGCGCAACGTTCGCCGTCGTGCTGCTGTCTGCGGTGCCGCTACTCGCCATCCCCGTACCCGGCCGCTCCCATGTCCAGCGAAGCTACTGCCGGCTGATGTTGCGCTGTCTGGGCCTGCGAATCACAGTGTCCGGAGGGCCCATTCGCAACCTACAGGGCGTGCTGGTGGTCAGCGGCCATATGTCGTGGGTGGATATCTTCGCGATCGGCTCCGTCCTGCCGGGTCGGTTCGTCGCCAAGTCCGAGATGGTCAGCTGGCCCGGGCTGGGGGTTCTCGCGCGGCTGATGAAGGTGATCCCGATCGAACGGGACAACCTGCGGCGCCTGCCCGCCGTCGTTTCCACGGTCGCCGGTCGATTGCGGGCCGGTCAGACGGTTGTCGCCTTCCCGGAGGGCACGACGTGGTGTGGGCTGGCATACGGACAATTCCGGCCGGCGATGTTCCAGGCCGCCGTGGATGCGGCTCGGCCGGTCCAGCCGCTGCGGCTGAGCTACCACGGCCGCGATGGCCGACCGTCGACGATCGCCGCGTACGTCGGGGATGACACGTTGCTCGCGTCGATCCGACGGCTGATCACGGCACAACGCACGATCGTGCGCGTGCAGGTCGAGTCGCTGCAGTTGCCGGGTGCCGACCGACGTGACCTTGCCGCCCGCTGCGAATCAGCGGTACGCGGTGACACCTCACGCCGGGCACACGGCCACGCACTGGTGGCCTGACCACGGGATCTGGCCCGCAGCTGCCGGGCAGTTACCATGGAACGGCTATGACCTCGTCAGATGTTCTTCGCGCCAGTGGTTCTTCACCGGTCTATCTGGACCACGCCGCTACCACCCCGATGCACCCCGCCGCCATCGAGGCGATGACGTCTGTCCTGGCGACGGTCGGTAACGCGTCGTCACTGCACGGCACCGGACGCACAGCGCGCCGTCGCATGGAGGAGGCACGCGAGACGCTCGCCAAGCTGCTGGGTGCGCGGCCATCCGAGGTGATCTTCACCGCGGGTGGGACCGAGAGTGACAACCTTGCGGTCAAGGGCATTTACTGGGCGCGCCGCGACGAGGATCCGCGCCGCCGGCGCATTGTCACCACCGGGGTCGAGCACCATGCGGTGCTCGATGCCGTTGAGTGGCTCGTCGAACATGAAGGCGCCGACGTGACATGGCTGCCCGTCGACACCGACGGATCGGTCTCACCGGCCGCTCTTCGGGATGCCTTGCGCGATCACGATGATGTCGCGCTGGTGACGGTCATGTGGGCCAACAACGAGGTCGGCACGATCATGCCGATCGCGGAACTGGCGGCGGTCGCTGCTGAATTCGATATTCCGATACACAGTGACGCCGTACAGGCCGTGGGACAGATACCGGTTGACTTCAGCGGGAGCGGGTTGTCGGCGATGAGCATCGGTGCGCACAAGTTCGGCGGACCGACCGGTGTGGGCGCACTCCTGTTGCGCCGTGACACCGCGTGCGTGCCGTTGCTGCACGGCGGTGGTCAGGAACGCGATGTCCGTTCGGGCACACCGGATGTCGCCGGTGCAGTTGCGATGGCCGCCGCGGCGCGGGTAGCGGTGGACGGTCAGGAAGCCAACAGCGTGCGCTTTGCCGAACTGCGCGACCGCCTGATCGACGGCGTGTTGTCGGGCATCGACGACGTGCGCCTCAACGGTGCGGCCGGGGCGGGCCGACTGCCGGGCAACACCCACTTCACGTTCCGCGGCTGCGAGGGCGACTCGCTGCTGATGTTGTTGGACGCCAAAGGTGTCGAGTGCTCGACGGGTTCGGCGTGTACCGCGGGCGTTGCTCAGCCGTCCCATGTGCTGATCGCGATGGGCGCAGATCCGGCCAGCGCACGCGGCTCTCTGCGATTGTCCGTTGGGCACACCAGCAGCGATTCCGACGTCGATGCGGCGCTGGCGGTCTTACCCGCTGCGGTCGAGCGGGCGCGGCAGGCGGCGCTGGCCAGTTCGGGAGCCGTGGACGTCCGATGAGCGGTTGCGCGAAGAGAAGACGATGATGCGCGTGCTGGTGGCAATGAGCGGAGGCGTCGACTCGTCGGTCGCCGCCGCCCGGATGGTCGATGCAGGTCATGACGTGGTCGGCGTGCACCTCGCGCTCTCCTCGGCGCCTGGCACGCTGCGCACCGGTTCGCGCGGCTGCTGCTCCAAAGAAGATGCTGCCGACGCCCGGCGAGTTGCCGATGTTCTCGACATCCCCTTCTACGTTTGGGATTTCGCCGACAGATTCAAAGAAGACGTGGTCGACGACTTCGTTTCGTCGTACGCGCGTGGTGAGACACCGAACCCTTGCGTGCGGTGCAACGAACGGATCAAGTTCTCTGCGTTGGCGGATCGCGCACTGGCTCTGGGATTCGACTCGGTGGCAACGGGCCATTACGCACGGCTGTCCGGTGGACGGCTGCGCCGTGCTGTCGATGCCGACAAGGACCAGTCCTACGTGCTGGCGGTGCTGACCGCCGAGCAGCTTCGCCATGCGGTGTTTCCCGTGGGCGATACCCCCAAGCCGCAGATTCGCGAGGAAGCGGCCGGCCGGGGGCTGGCGGTGGCTGAGAAGCCGGACAGCCACGACATTTGCTTCATCCCGTCGGGTGACACCCGCACGTTCCTCGGCGCCCGGATCGGCGTGCGCCGCGGAACGGTTGTCGACGCGGGTGGAACGGTGCTGGCAGAGCACGAGGGTGTGCACGGCTTCACCATCGGTCAGCGTAAGGGGCTCGGCATCGCCGGGCCGGGGCCGGATGGGCTGCCGCGTTATGTCACGGGCATCGACGCCGACAGCGGCACGGTGCACGTCGGCAATGCCGCCGATCTCGACGTGTGGACGCTGACCGGCGAACGGCCCGTGTTCACTGCGGGCGGTGCGCCGACGGGCCCGGTTGAATGCCAGGTGCAGGTGCGCGCACACGGTGGGATCAGCGATGGTGTCGCCGCACTGCGCGACGGACGCGTCGTCGTCGAGTTGCGCGCGCCGATTAGGGGGGTGGCGTCGGGGCAGACCATGGTGCTCTACCGCCCCGATCCCGACGGTGACGAGGTGCTGGGCAGCGCGACGATCACACGCTAGCGGCGATCACTCCGGCACATTCGCGAGGATGTTGGTCATGACGATATCGGGCACCGAGCCGGGGAAGTGGCAGAACGTGACCTCAACCAGCACCACCGATTTCACGCGGTAGTCGCGACCGCAGGCGCCGGGCCTGGTCTTGAGTGCGTCGCCCGAGGTCGTCCATTCGCCGATCAGCGTCGACCCCAAAGTGGTTGAGCCGCACCCTTCGACCGATGCCACCAGACTGTCGAAGGCGGCGCGGGCCACGCCGGGGTCACGGTACGCGGCCACGGCCTCCGAGATGATTCCGCCGTCCGGAGGATTCTGGAAAGTGGTCTTGTGGAATTCCTCGACGCCGGGACCGAAGATCTGGCTCTCCGCGAAGAACCATTCGCATTGCGGGGGAGCACCTTTGGCGAATAGCTCGTTGTCTACGGGAATCTTGCCGTCCATGCTCGGGATGATCGAGAGGTCCTCGCCTGCGCCGGTGATGGCACGCATCCGTGACTGGTCGAGCACGACCGTTTCGACGTCGACCGGAGACAGCGAATCGTCATCGATACCCGGGATCGCCCGCACTGCCGTACCGGTGACCGACTGCGTGCACCCGGCAGAAAGCAGCGCCGCCGCAACCCAGAACATCAACGGTCTGGCCGTTGCGGGCATGGCCACCTCCCAACCCTTCCAGGTCGAGATTAGCCTCATCGAATAGTGTTCAACGAGTGAGTGTTTTCGCCGCCGCCACCGGCATCGGATCGTGGCCGGGCACCTCGCCTCGGCAGGCCGCCGAGATCGTCGCCGGTGAACTGCATACCCTGCCGCATCTCGTCGAGCTGCCGGCCCGAGGAGTCGGTGCGGACATGATCGGCCGGGCCGGTGCGCTTCTCGTCGACATCGGGATCGACACGGTACCGAGGGGCTACCGGATCGCCCCTGGCCGCAGCGCGGTGCTGCGACGGGCCGTCAGCCTGCTCAACGAGGATCTCGACGCGCTGGAGGAGGCGTGGGAGAACGCCGGACTGCGTGGCGGCACGCGGACGGTCAAGGTCCAGTCGCCGGGCCCCATCACCTTGGCCGCCCAGTTGGAGCTTCCCGGCGGGCATCGTGCCATCACCGATGCGGGCGCCGTCCGTGACCTGACCGCGTCGCTCGCCGAGGGCGTGGCGAGCCACCGGGCGGAAATCGCCAGGCGGCTGGACACCGCAGTGGTGGTGCAGTTCGACGAACCGCTGTTGCCCGCCGCGCTCGAAGGTCGGCTGTCCGGGGTGACCAGCTTCACACCCGTGCATCCGGTGGATGAACCCGTGGCGATCGGGCTGATCGACGACTGCGTCGCGGCGGTGGGCGCCGAGGTGGTGGTGCACAGTTGCGCGGCGGCTCTGCCATGGAAACTGCTGCAGCGCAGCTCTGTTCATGCCGTATCGGTCGATGTGACCACGCTTACCGCGGTGGACCTCGACGGTATCGGCGAGTTGGTCGAAAGCGGGCGGACGGTCTTGCTCGGGGTCATTCCATCGACCGCGCCTACCGCGTGCCCGTCGGCCGAGGAAGTCGCGAAGGCCGCCGCCGCTGTCACCGACCGACTCGGATTCAGGCGTTCGATATTGCGTGAGCGGATAGGCATCAGCCCGGCCTGCGGGCTCTCGGGAGCCACCCCGGAATGGGCGCGAACCGCGATCGAGCTGGTGCAGAAAGCGGCCGACGTATTCGCCGACGATCCGGACGCGGTCTAGCCAGGTCGAACTGAAGCGCAACTCGATGGTTGCGTGTGGTGACGATCGTCGGTAGCCTCAAAGGCAACCAGGAGGTTGCACATGAATCCAGATCGGATCGAGAAGGAAGTTCTGCTGAAGGCGCCGCTGGGGCGAGTCTGGCGTGCCGTCAGCGACGCCGACGAATTCGGCCGGTGGTTCGGAGTGCGCTTCGATGGACCGTTCGTGGCCGGCAGGTCGGTCACCGGCACGATGACGCCCACAACGGTCGACGAGGATCTCGCCAAGGCCCAGCAGCCCTATGCAGGTCAGGCGGACTCCTGGCAGATCGTCGCGGTGGAGCCGCAGCGGCGGCTGGCATTCCGCTGGCACCCGTTCGGGATCGAAGACGACACGGATCATGCGGAGGCGCCCACGACGCTGGTGGAGTTCACGCTCGAAGATACGTCCGACGGGGTATTGCTGCGCATCGTCGAATCCGGTTTCCAGGCCATCCCGGCAAATCGCCGGCAATCGGCGTTCGACGACAACAGCGCGGGCTGGTCGGCTCAGGCCGAGCTAATTCGCAAGTACCTGGCACTCAGCGAGCGGGTGTGAGTACGTCCGCCGTTGCGGCGGCGCCGTTGTTCGACGCTTTAGGCGATCCGAATCGGCTGCGCATCATCACCCGTCTGTGCGAAGGCGGACCCTGCTCCACGACCAAGATCACCGCGGTGGTGTCCGTTAGCCGGCAGGCGGCGACGAAGCATCTGTTGGTTTTGGAGGCCGTGGGCCTGGTGGGTAGTGAGCGTCATGGCAGGGAACGCATCTGGCGCGTGCGGCCGAAGTCACTGGATGACGCCAGCGACTATCTCAACGTGCTTTCGCAACGGTGGGACAAAGCAATTGACCGATTGCGAACTTACGTCGAAGACAATTAGACCGCTCGACGACGTACTTTCGCGTGTGCGTCAGGCAGGTCGGACAACCACCACGCCGCGTGCAACAATGCATCGACGACAACGTCGGTTCATCTTTGCCACCGGCAGGAGAGACTGTGGCCCGATTCAGCCAGCGCCTGGCGGCAGGTCTGGGTGTAGTTGGGGCATTTCTCCTGCTGGGCGGGTCCGCGACGGTGGCAGTTGCCGACCCGGGTCGCTCGCATTCCGATCGGGGCCATAGTTCTGATCGTGGCAACGGCGGCGGCAACGGGCGTGACGGGCCGGAACGCGACCATCACAATCGCCGCAGCAACGCCGACGGCGGCGGGCACGGCGACGTCAGTGAACGGAAAGTGGGCGCCGCCCCCGGCATGGCTGAGAGCCCGCAGTCTCGGGTCGGGTCGGGGCGTGTCGGCGTCGCGGAGGTCACGCCGCTGGAGCCGGGCATCGCGTCTGACTCCAGAATCGCTTCGGACTCGAACGCCTCCGCGCCGAAACTCGCGTCCGACTCAGAGGTCTCGACCTCGACGTCGAGCGGACCGCGTACGAGTGAATCCATCCCGGCCGCAACCGGCGGCGCCGGGGTGCCCGGCGGGTCGGGCTCGGGTCGCGCCGGTGTTGCGGTCGCCCCGTTCAGTCCTCCACGCGTGACGGTCGGCAACGGGCGGGAGCCGGCCATCCGCAGAGCCGAACCCGAACCGCGGTGGCAGGCGCCTGCGTATCAACCGGCGCCCGAGGCGCCACCTCCGCCTGCCGCACCCGCTCCAGTGCCGACGTCGTCGTGGGTGAACCTGAATCCGACGCCGCCGGACCTGACGCAGCAATTGGGCGTCGCGGCGTCAACCGGCTGGTCCGATCCGCTGTGGGGGCTCGCAGGCCTGCTGCTGATACCGGTCGCAGGCGCCGCTGTCGGATACCGGCAGGCACGCGCCGCGCAAGCGGCGGAGAGGCTACGTCGTTCGTAAGTCCTTGCGCAGGATCTTGCCCGACGCCGATTTCGGGATCGCGTCGATGAACTGGACCTGACGCACCTTCTTGTATGGCGCGACGTTGGCGGCGACGAACTCCATCACCTCGTCTGCGCTCAGTTCGGCTTCGGACTGTTTGACCACGAAAGCCTTTGGCACCTCTTCGCCTTCGGCATCGGCGACACCGATGACCGCCGCGTCGGCGATCGACGGATGGCTCAGCAGCACCGCCTCGAGTTCGGCTGGTGGCACCTGATAGCCCTTGTACTTGATCAGTTCCTTCAGCCGATCGACGATGTAGACGCAACCGTTGGCGTCCACCTGGGCAAGGTCGCCGGTGTGTAGCCAGCCGTCGTCATCGATCGTCTCCGCGGTGGCTTCGTCATTGTTCAGGTAGCCCGCCATGACATTCGGCCCCTTGAACCAGAGTTCACCGGTCTCGCTGAGACCCGCTGTCGGAAAATCGATTTCGGCACCGGTCTCCGGATCGACGATCTTGGATGCGGCGTTCGACACCGTCCACCCCACCGAGCTCAGCGGCGCGTTCGCGTTCATCTCATGCGCGCCCGCATCGAACGGGGTGATGTGGCTGACGGGGCTCAGTTCGCTCATGCCGTAGCCCTGTACGACACGACAGCCCAGCCGGTCAGCTATCGCCTGCCCCAGGTCGGCGTCCAGTGGGGCGGCGCCGGACATGACGACTTTCAACGACGACAGGTCGTATTCGTCGATGAGCGGATGCTTGGCCAACGCGACGGCGACGGGCGGCGCGATGAACGCGATCGTGCATTTGTGGTTCGCGATGTTGCCGAGGAATTGGCCCAAGTCGAAGCTGCCCATGATGACCAGGCGTGCCCGGGCATGCAGGGCGGCGTTGAGCAACACCGTCATTCCGTAGATATGGAAGAAGGGCAACACAGCGACGATGACATCGTCTGCCACCATCCCGTGTAGCGGCCGGATCTGGGCGACATTGGCGACCAGGTTGCGGTGGGTCAGCATCACGCCCTTGGGATTTGCGGTCGTGCCGGAACTGTACGGCAACGCCGCAAGATGAGACGACGGGGCGAAGCTGACGTCCGGTGCCGGCAGCCCCGGCTCCATCAGGTCGGCGGCATTGGGGTGGCCGGCGATTTCGTGTCCTTCGCCGTCCAGTACGACGAGGTCGCTGTCGGCCAGCCCGACTGCCGTGGCCGCTTCCTTCGCCTGTGTCAGCAGCGGCGTCACCGTCACGAGCATCTTGGCGTTCGAATCGGAGAGCTGCTTGGCGATGTCCTTGGCGGTGAACAACGCATTGATGGTGGTGGCCGTCGCACCCGAACGCAGGATGCCGTGGAAGGCGACCGCGAATCCCGAACTGTTCGGGGACAACAGGCCGACGACATCTCCGACGCCGATGCCGCGACCGGTCAGCGCCCCCGCGAACGCGTCGACACGATCGATCATCTCGCGGTAGGTGGTCTCCCTACCGGACGTGGCATCGACGAGGGCGACTCGGTCGAGGTCGGCGGCGTCGATGCCATCGAAAAGGAAGTCGTAGACGCTCGAGGAGGGGATGTCGACTTCGGGGAAGGGGCTCGCGAAGCTCATGCCTCTGATCGAACCATGGCCCGCCCGTCGTTGGGTCAGGCTTTGTCGAGCCGCCCGATGAGCTTCTTGGGCGCGACCAACCGATACGACGCGTCGATCAGTTCCGTGACCTCGTCCCAATCGATGTCCCAATCGATGTCCCAATCAATGTCCCGATCGATGTCCCGATCGATCTTTTTCGTCGCCGAGAGATCCAGACCCAGCCAGCCCGCCGGCCCCAGGTACGCGGGGAAGAAGAACCGGCGATCCTGTTCGAGAGCGCGACGGTCACTCTCGTCCACCTTGACCATGACGGACTGCGGGTACTGGCGGTAGTCGGCACCCTTCGTTTCCGGTTTGACACTGCCCCCGTACATCACGAACATCTTCGTCACGAAAAAAGCGGGTCTGCCGTGCGACACCTTCTCGAATGCCTCCGGGAATCCGAGGGCGAGCTTGCGCACCTGCGCCAGCACCGGGTCGTCGTCGCGGAACATCGTCGGGTGCGGCATGCGGTCAGGTTATCTGCTTCCCGCGACGTGTCCGTGCGTGTCCGGGGCCTCGGTTAGCCTGCCAGGGTGAGCTCGAAGGCGACCCCGGATCCCAAGACCGCGCTGGCCGAACAGTCCGAGAATGCACCCGAGGCAGACCTGCGCCGGCGCTGGCAAGAGCTCGCTGACGAGGTGCGCGATCATCAATTCCGGTACTACATCCGGGATGCCCCGGTCATCTCGGACGCGGAGTTCGACAAGCTGCTGCGCGCACTGCAGGCGCTCGAAGACGATCACCCGGAGTTGCGAACCCCCGACTCGCCGACGCAACTGGTCGGCGGCGCCGGCTTCGCCACCGATTTCACCTCGGCCGATCACCTCGAGCGGATGTTGTCGCTGGACAACGTGTTCACTCCGGACGAGCTCGCGGCGTGGGCGGTGCGCACGAAGGGCGAAATCGGAGACGACGCGCATTACCTCTGCGAGCTCAAGATCGACGGGGTCGCACTGGCGCTGGTCTATCGCGATGGACGGCTGGAGCGGGCAGCCACCCGGGGCGACGGCCGCACCGGCGAGGACGTCACGCTGAATGCGCGCACCATCGACGATGTTCCCGAAAAGCTCACCGGCACCAAGGAATTCCCGATTCCGGAAGTGCTCGAAGTTCGTGGTGAGGTGTTCTTCCGCGTCGCCGACTTCGAGGACCTGAACGCCGGCCTCGTGGCAGAGGGCAAGCCGCCGTTCGCCAATCCCCGAAACAGCGCCGCCGGGTCACTGCGCCAGAAGAACCCGGCCGTCACCGCGCGCCGCAAGCTACGGATGATCTGCCACGGTCTCGGACACGCCGAGGGCTTTCGCCCCACGACCCTGCACGACGCATATCGCGCGCTGAACGCGTGGGGGCTGCCGGTGTCCGATCACACCGCGAAGGTCCAGGGCATCGACGCCGTCACGCAGCACATCGCGTACTGGGGCGAGCACCGACACGATGTCGAGCACGAAATCGACGGTGTGGTCGTCAAAGTCGACGAGATCGCATTGCAGCGCCGGCTCGGTTCCACGTCACGTGCACCACGCTGGGCGATCGCCTACAAGTACCCGCCGGAGGAGGCGACCACCAAGCTCCTCGACATCAAGGTCAACGTGGGGCGCACCGGCCGGGTCACCCCGTTCGCCTTCATGGAACCCGTCAAAGTCGCGGGCTCCACCGTCAGCCAGGCGACGCTGCACAACGCCTCGGAGGTCGTACGCAAGGGTGTGCTGATCGGCGACACCGTGGTGATCCGCAAGGCGGGCGACGTGATTCCCGAGGTCCTCGGACCCGTCGTGGACCTGCGTGACGGGTCCGAACGCGAATTCGAAATGCCCACAAGGTGTCCCGAATGCGGCACCACCCTGGCCCCTGCGAAGGAGGGTGATGCCGACATCCGCTGCCCGAATTCGCGGTCGTGCCCGGCGCAGCTGCGCGAGCGCGTGTTCCACGTCGCGGGGCGTGGCGCGTTCGACATCGAGGGCCTTGGTTACGAGGCCGCTGCCGCGCTGCTGCAGGCGGGTGTCATCACCGACGAAGGCGATCTGTTCACGATCGGCAGCCCCGATCTGTTGCGCACGGATCTGTTCAAGACCAAGGACGGCAACCTGTCGGCCAACGGCAAGCGCCTCCTGGTGAACCTGCACGAGGCGAAGTCGAAACCGCTGTGGCGAGTGTTGGTCGCCTTGTCGATTCGCCACGTCGGTCCGACGGCCGCCCGAGCCCTGGCCACCGAATACGGCACGCTGGACGCGATCATGGCCGCGTCGGAGGAGGAACTGGCCGTCGTCGAAGGCGTGGGCCCCACGATCGCGGCCGCGGTCACCGAATGGTTCACCGTCGACTGGCACCGCGCGATCGTCGACAAATGGCGCGCGGCCGGTGTGCGAATGGCCGACGAACGTGATGCCAGCGTCGAGCGCACCCTCGAGGGGCTGTCGATCGTCGTCACCGGCTCGTTGACCGGGTACTCCCGCGACGACGCAAAAGAGGCCATCGTTGCGCGCGGCGGCAAGGCGGCCAGCTCCGTGTCGAAGAAGACGGCCTATGTCGTCGCCGGCGATTCACCCGGCTCGAAGTTCGACAAGGCCGTCGAACTCGGCGTACCGGTCCTCGACGAGGACGCCTTCGCCCGGCTGCTGGAGAACGGACCCGACGGACGCCTAGGTGGCGTTTGTCGCCGTGGGGCACCGGGCACCCGATGGGTGACCGACAAGGGAGTTGTGATGGCGATTTGCGATACCTGCGGAAATGACTACGACAAGGCCTTCAGCGTGACCTGGGGCGACGGTGAGAGTGCGACGTTCGACAGCATCGAGTGCGCCGCGGCTCAGCTGGCACCCGAGTGTGCGCACTGCGGGTGCCGCATTTTGGGCCACGGCATCGAGACGCCCGATGCGATCTTCTGCTGCGCCCACTGTGCGCGTAAAGACAGCAATGCCGACGTCAACGACCGTTACCCGGTGCCTGCGGGAGCCTGACGAGCCTCACCGCAGAATCGTCGCGACGATTCCGGCCAAATACCCCAGCCGCGCGACTTCCGACGGGCGGAACAGCGGACCGCCGGGTCGGCCCAGAACCACGGCGGTGCTGGGGTTGCCGAGCGGGGCAGCGGCCAGCGTGGTGTCCATGTCACGCCACAGTTGAGGCACCCACTCGGCCGCGCCGTCGAGAGCTTCGGCGCGATCCAGCGGCAGCCACGGCGTCTCGGCGGCCTGCGTCTCGGGAGCGCCGTGGCTTCCGACGATGCGCTCGGGACCGGACTCGGTCAGCCGGACCACGGTGCACCACCCGACGCGCAGGACACGCGGCGATTCGTCGGCGAGAACCTGCAGCTTCTCCTTCCCGTGCGCCGCGGCGATGTGGTCGATGAGTTCGAGTTCTCGGTGCGCCTCGAGCAGACCGGTGTGCGGCCGGATGGTGTCGACATAGACCCCCTTGATCTGCTCAGCGGCGGTGATGAGCATGTCGGGCATGCCACCGGGGGGCAGATCGACGACCAGATCGTCGACGGCGAACCCGGTGCCGCGTTCGACGACGTCGAGCGACAGGATGTCGGCACCCACGGAGCCGAGCGCCACGGCCAACGAGCCGAGGCTGCCCGGTCTGTCCTCCAGCTGGACCCGCAGCAGATAGGAAGGCACGCGCAACACTGTTTCACAGCGTCTGAGGCTGAGCATTTCCAGCGATGAGCGCTTGCGTGAAGAGCCGAGGGCCGGCGATGAGCGCTTGCGTGGAGTGGGGGCACCCCCAGCCCGACGGGGCGAGGGGGACCGAGGGCCGGCGATGACTAGGCTTGCCAGTCGTGTCGCAGATCTCCCGAGACGAGGTAGCCCATCTGGCCCGCCTGGCGCGCCTGGCCCTGACCGATGACGAGCTGGACAGCTACGCCGGCCAGCTGGACGCCATCCTCGGCCACGTCAGCCAGATCCAGGCCGTCGACGTCGCCGGGGTCGACCCGACCGGTAATCCACTCAAGGACGTCAACGTGTTCCGCCCCGACGACGTCGAACCGTGCCTGACCCAGGACGAAGCGCTGGCCGAGGCTCCCAAGGCGGTCGACGGCCGATTCGCCGTCCCGCGGATCCTGGGGGAGGCCGAATGAGCGCCACGACGTGATTCGGCTGGACGCGGCGACGCTGGGCGCCAAGATCGCGGCCAAGGAGGTGTCGTCCACCGAGGCGACCCAGGCCTGCCTGGATCAAATCGCCGCCACCGACGGCGACTACCACGCGTTCCTGCACGTCGCGCAGGAGAAAGCGCTGGCCGAAGCGGCGCGGGTGGACGCTCTGGTCGCCGCACGGAGAGACGCTGCCGTCGCCGCTGGCCGGTGTGCCACTGGCGCTCAAGGACGTGTTCACCACCACCGATATGCCGACCACGTGCGGGTCGAAGATCCTCGAGGGCTGGACGTCGCCGTACGACGCGACGGTGACGGCGCGGCTGCGGGCTGCGGGAATCCCGATTCTGGGCAAGACGAACATGGACGAGTTCGCGATGGGCAGCTCGACCGAGAACTCCGCCTACGGTCCTACCCGCAACCCGTGGAACACCGACCGCGTTCCGGGTGGTTCGGGCGGCGGTAGTGCCGCCGCCTTGGCGGCGTTTCAGGCGCCGCTGGCCATCGGGTCCGACACCGGCGGGTCGATCCGTCAGCCTGCGGCATTGACCGCGACGGTCGGTGTGAAGCCGACCTACGGCACGGTGTCGCGATATGGACTGATCGCATGCGCCTCGTCCCTGGACCAGGGCGGGCCATGCGCGCGGACGGTGCTCGACACCGCGCTGCTGCACGCGGTGATCGCGGGACACGACCCGAAGGACTCGACATCGGTCGAGGCCGCCGTGCCCGATGTGGTCGCGGCGGCCCGGGCCGGCGCGGAGGGCGACCTGACCGGCGTGCGGATCGGCGTGGTGAAGCAGTTGCGCGGCGACGGCTACCAGGACGGCGTGCTGACATCATTCAATGCCGCCGTCGAGCAGCTCACCGCGCTGGGTGCCGAGGTCAGCGAGGTCGACTGCCCGCACTTCGATTTCTCATTGCCCGCCTATTACCTGATCCTGCCGTCGGAGGTGTCATCCAACCTCGCGCGCTTCGATGCCATGCGGTACGGGTTGCGCGTCGGCGATGACGGCACACACAGCGCCGAGGAGGTGATGGCGCTGACTCGCGCGGCCGGCTTCGGCCCAGAAGTGAAGCGCCGCATCATGATCGGCACCTATGCGCTGTCGGCGGGCTACTACGACGCCTATTACAACCAGGCGCAGAAGGTGCGCACGCTGATCGCTCGCGATCTTGACGAGGCCTACAAGAAGGTCGATGTCTTGGTGACCCCGGCCACTCCTTCCACGGCGTTTCGCATCGGGGAGAAGGTCGACGATCCACTGGCGATGTACCTGTTCGACCTGTGCACGCTGCCGCTGAACCTCGCCGGCCACTGCGGGATGTCCGTCCCGTCAGGGCTTTCGCCCGACGACAACCTGCCGGTCGGGCTGCAGATCATGGCTCCCGCGCTGGCCGATGATCGGCTCTACCGCGTGGGCGCTGCGTATGAAGTTGCGCGAGGTCCGCTGCCAACAGCGCTCTGACAGGAGAGGATGGACAGATGCGGATCGGAATACTCACCGGCGGGGGCGACTGTCCTGGGCTGAATGCGGTGATCCGAGCGGTCGTGCGCACCTGCGACGTGCGCTACCACTCGTCGGTCGTCGGGTTCCTGGACGGGTGGCGCGGTCTTCTCGAGGACCGTCGGGTCCAGCTCGCCAACGACGACCGCAACGACCGGCTACTCGCCAAGGGCGGCACGATGCTCGGTACTGCGCGAGTGCACCCGGACAAGCTGAAGGCGGGCCTCGACCAGATCAAGCAGACGCTCGACGACAACGGCATCGACGTGCTGATCCCGATCGGTGGCGAGGGCACGTTGACCGCCGCGCACTGGCTGTCCGAGGAGAACGTCCCCGTCGTCGGCGTGCCCAAGACCATTGACAACGACATCGACTGCACCGACGTGACATTCGGCCATGACACCGCCCTCGGCGTCGCCAGCGAGGCGATCGACCGGTTGCACAGCACCGCGGAATCGCATCAGCGGGTGATGCTGGTCGAGGTGATGGGCAGGCACGCCGGCTGGATCGCCTTGAACGCCGGTCTGGCGTCAGGAGCGCATATGACGCTGATTCCCGAGCAGCCGTTCGACGTTGACGAGGTGTGCCGGCTGATCAAGCAGCGGTTCGTGCGCGGCGATGCGCACTTCATCTGTGTGGTGGCCGAGGGCGCCAAGCCGGCGGAGGGCTCAATGCCGATGCGTCAGGGCGGTACCGACGAATTCGGCCACGAGAAGTTCACCGGTGTTGCGCAGCAACTCGCCATCGAGGTCGAGAAGCGAATCAGCAAAGAGGTGCGGGTCACGGTGCTCGGGCACGTGCAGCGCGGCGGTACCCCTACGCCGTATGACCGGATTCTCGCCACCCGATTCGGGGTGAACGCCGCCGACGCCGCGCACGCCGGGGAGTACGGAATGATGGTGTCGCTGCGTGGCCAGGAGATCGGCCGCGTCCCGCTCGCCGACGCGGTGCGCCAGCTGAAATTGGTGCCGCAGAGTCGCTACGACGACGCCGCCGAATTCTTCGGCTGAGTGCTCTGCGCGCTCGCCGATGGGTTACGCGCTGTTGAGCCTGGACTTCATCGCCGACGGATCGTTTTCCATCGACGACAGCATTGGAGTCAGCAGTGACCTCGCTCCACCGAATCGAGGGCACGGGAAAGCTAGCGAGCGGACAACGGATGCGACTTGTCCGTTGTCCGCTGGCGTGTTAACGTCCGTTCACCATGGACCCACGCGTAGAGATCGCCATGCTGTCGGGACGCATGGCTTACCAGATCGCCAAGGAACGGCTCACGAACCCCCGACCCACAACCCTCCGTGAGGTTCCGCCGTCGCCCGACCACCTCACCAACGCGTGGCTTACTTTCGCGCTCTGCGACGGCACCCCAGGGGCCGAGGTCGTCGGCTTCGAGCTCACTGGCCGCGACGACGGCACGTCCTCGCGTCGTCGGCTGAACGTCACCTACAACGACGCCGGGACGGCGGCCGGCCTGCCGTCGAAGTTCTTCACGAAGTCGGGCCCGACGTTCAAGACCCGCCTGGTCTCCGCGGCGGCGGACCTCTCGAAAATCGAGTCGAACTTCTACGACCGCATCCGCCCGCAGCTCGACATCGAGGCGCCACCCGCGCGCTACGCCGCCTACGACCCGATCAGCAACCGCCAGCTGCTGATCGTCGACGACATGGCCGCAACGGCAGGAGCCGAGTTCGGCACCGTCTGCACCCGAACGCTGACCCGCGAGATGGCCGAGGACGTCGTCGACACCCTGGCCGGGATGCACATCCACTTCTGGCAGGCCCCGCTCCAGCGCATGTTCGGCACCTGGCTGTCGAACTCCTACGACTGGCAAGCGAAGCTCAATGTCACGATCGGCGCCAGCAAACGCATTCTGTCGGGCTTCGAGCGCGGCAGTCACGTCATCCCGCCGCGCTTGTACGAGCGCCGCCACGAGGTCCCCGAGGCGCACATGCGCTCGCTGGAGATCAACGTCTCCGGGCCGCAGACGTTCCTGCATGGCGATGTCCACCCCGGCAACTGGTACGTCACCAGCGACGGGCGCATGGGCCTGTGCGACTGGCAGTGCATGGTGCAGGGTGGTTGGGCGCGCGACATCGCATACGCGCTCGCCAGTCACCTGACGCCCGAGCAGCGGCGAGAGTGGGAGCGTGGCTTGGTGAACCGCTACGTCGACAACCTCAAGGAGGCGGGCATCGAGCCCCCGACCGACGCGTTCCTCGAGTACCGCCAGCAGATGCCGCACGCGGCGTTCATGTGGCTGGCGACGCTGGGGCGCCACGCGCTCCAGGACGAGTTGCAGCCGATCGACGTCGTGACCGAGCTGGTGCGGCGGATCACGATCGCCTTCGACGATCTCGAGACGCTTGACGCGATCAACGAGCGCCCCGCGCGCAAGGCGGCCGGCAATGTATGAGGCGCAGGACCTGCTGACCCGTATCGACGACCACAAATGGTGGGTCATCGCCGTCTGCTTCTTCGCGATGGTCGGCAACTACATCTTCTTCATCGTCTGCTTCCGCGAATCCATGCGGTTGAAGCTGTTCACGATCCCGATCTTCTGCACGCTGTTCTGGTTCGCGCACGATCTGTCGTTCGTGTACCGCTTCCATGACTGGTGGCACGTCTACGACCACTGGTATGTACAGCTGTTCTGGTTTGCGCTCGTCCTGACCGTTGTGTTCGAGTGCATCTACCTCAGCCAGGTCATGCGCTACGGCGGCCAGGAGCTGTTGCCCGCCGCTACCCGGCGTCAGTGGATTGCGCTGGTCGCGGCCGGCATGGTCGGCGCCGTGGTCATGTGGGAGGCCGTGAAATTCGTGTTCGACGACCCCCTATACGCCGGCTCGTTCGGGATCGCGAACTTCTCCTATGTGCTGATGGGTGTCGCCCTCGCGGTGCGGCGGCGGTCGATGCTCGGTCAGCCGCCGGGCACCTGGTGGGGCTTCCTGTTGCTGGTCGTGTGCTGGTCGACGGCCAACTTCCTATGGTTCCCGGACGCCTTCCGCGCGCCCCAGTGGGTGATGCTGCACCTCGGGTCCTTCGTCGGCGGCTGCGCTCTGCTATACGCGAGCTACCGCTGGCCCGGCCCCCGGGGCGAGCGGCTGGCCGAGGTCGCGGTCCCCGAGCGGGAACGAGCCGCGGCTTGAGAAATGGTGGTGTGACGCGGCAGTCGCACCCGCGGCGGCCTTTCAGGCGACCGCGAGGACGCGGCCGCCTCGGCCCCCCTGATGACACCGGACGAGGAGGTAGTGGCTCGGATCCTGCGGGCTGCCGAGCAGGTCATCGAGCGCTTCGGCCTCAAGCGCTTCACGATGGGTGACGTCGCCGAGGCGTCCGGCGTACGCCGACAGGCGCTGTATGACCACGTCGGCAGCAGGGACGACGTCGTCCGCGCGATCCTGGCCGTCAAGGCGCGGGCGCTGCACGATCGCGTCGGCGCCGTGATCGAGCGCCAAGACGACTTCGCCGGCCGCCTCGTTGAGGGCCTGCTCTTCATCATTGAGGACTCGCTCGCCGAGCCGTACATGCGCGGCTTGGTGGGTGAGGGCGAGTTCGCCACGGTCGCTAACATCATCGGTGCCGACGAGCTAATGCCCAAGCTGACGGGCGACATTTGGCGCCCGGTGCTCGAGCAGGCCGAACGGGACGGCGAGCTGGTCGCGGGCCACGACGTCGACGACGTTGAGCGTTGGCTGACCTACATCACGCTGATGCTGGTCGGCGCGCGTGTGCAGGGGTTGTCCGACGAGAAGTCGGATCGGCGGATGCTCGCGCGTCTGCTGCTGCCTGCCCTGGCCGCAAATGTGTGACGACGGCGCGACGGGAAGAACAGGATGAAAAGCGCTCCGCCGAGACGTAAGTTCACTGCTCGTCGCGGTACTGGTCACGGTTTTTGGAGGTCACAGCTGGGCTCTCTCCCTCGTACGTGCGCCGAACCTCGCCTACGCCGATCCCACTAGGATCGCAGGTATGACTGTCGCGGCTGCTGAGCTTCTTGACTACGACGAGGTCGTCGCGCGCTATGAACCCGCTGGTGTGCGTCAGCATGTCCGAGAACGCCTCCTGGTAGTCGGACCAGTACTCGCGTTCCCGCATGTCGCTGGATGAGACCTTCCAGTTCTTGGTCTCGTCGTCGATCCGTTGCAGGAAACGTCGCTTTTGTTCGTCGCGCGACAGATGCAGGAACAACTTGATGATCACGGTGCCGTTCTCGGTCAGATAGCGCTCCCAGTCGTTGATCTGGCGGTATCGCCGATGCCAGATGTGCTTGGACGTCAGGTCGGCGCTGCGTGGCCACAACAGCTCGGGGTGCACCCTGGTGACAGTGACATTCTCGTAGTGCGAGCGGTTGAACACCGCGATCCGTCCCAGTTCGGGAACCGCAAGCTGGTGGCGCCACAGATAGTCGTGGGCGCGCTCGGCATCGCTGGGCGCCTTGAAGCTGTACACGTCGACACCTTCGGGATTCAGGCCCGACATCACGTGTTTGATGGTCCCGTCCTTGCCGGCCGCGTCAATGGCCTGCAGCACCAACAGCAGTGAGCGGTCGCTTGGGCATAGAACTTGTCCTGTAGGGCGAACAACTCCTGCTTGGCCTGTTCGAGCGCGGTCACTGCGGTCTTCTTGTCGAGGTGGTGGTCGGCGCGGCCGGGATCGAAGTCGTGCCTGAGGTCGACGGTCGTACCCGGTTTGACGCGGCACGCTGCGGCGAGCTTCCGGTAGTTGATCTTGGCGTCGGAAGTGTTGTCGGACAAGGCTTCTCCTGCAACCGACGGAATACCGGCTCGGGGACGGTGGTAAGCGGCCGGGTCGGAACGCGGCAACTGACCGTAGTTGTCAGGTTCTTCGCACCCTAGCGCGATAGTCTGCTTATTGGCCTCAGTTCTCACCCGGGCGATTGCTAGGAGTCGATGATGGCGGTCAAAGGAGCTGTGGCTCAACCGAAGCAGTGATGGTCCGCTGGACCGACCTGGAGAAGGCCCCGCTGGGCGAAGTCTTGAACGGGCTCGGTGTAGCACCCGATACCGGTTTGACATCGGCCGATGCCAAGCTGCGACTCGACAAATACGGACCCAACACCATCGCCGAGCAGCAACAGAGCCTGTTGCGCAAGGTGCTCGGCTACTTCAATGGGCCGATCGCCTACATGATCGAAGCAGCGGCAGTGGTGTCGGCGATCTTGGGCCATTGGGACGATTTCGCGATTATCGCGGCATTGCTGGCGTTCAACGCGGGGCTTGGTTTCTGGCAGGACAGCAAGGCCGCTAACGCGCTGGCTGCCCTGAAGAAAGGGCTGGCTCCGGACGCATCGGTGCTCCGAGACGGGGCGTGGCAGACCGTCGACGCCGCGACGCTGGTGCCCGGTGACATCGTCAAGGTGCGCCTCGGTGACATCGTGCCGGCAGATCTGCGGTTGGTGGGCGACGGGTTCGCCTCGATCGACCAGGCTGCGCTGACCGGCGAGTCGGTGCCGGTGAGCAAGAAGGACGGCGACCCGGCCTACTCGGGTAGCACCGTCAAGCAAGGTGAGATGACCGGGGTGGTGATTGCCACCGGTGCGAGCACCTTCTTCGGTCGGACCGCCGAACTGGTCGCCGGAGCCGGCTCGGTCAGCCATGCCCAACGTGCGATGTTCCAGATCGGCAACTTTCTGATCGTGGTCGCGGTGGCGCTGGCCGTCCTCCTCGTCGCGGTCGAGGCGTGGCGGGAAATCGTCGTCCGACACCTGGCGGTGGCATGACGCGCTGGGGATTCTGCAGTTCGTCCTGATACTGCTGGTGGCATCGATCCCCGTCGCGATGCCTGCGGTGTTCTCGGTGACCATGGCTCTCGGGGCGCTCGCCCTCTCGAGAGAGCAGGCGATCGTATCCCGGCTGGAGTCCATCGAGGAGATGGCCGGGGTCGACATTCTTGTGCACCGACAAGACCGGCACTCTGACGAAGAACGCGCTGAAACTGGGCGATCCGATCCGGCTGGCGGCGACCGACGCCCAAGACGTGATCCTGGCCGGTGCATTGGCGTCGCGAGCCGAGGACCGCGACGCGATCGACGCCGCGGTGATCAATGGGCTGGCCGACCGTGCGGCCACCGACGCCTTCACCGTCGACAAGCTATACGCCGTTCGACCCGGTAACCAAGCGAACCGAAGCGACGGTGACCGACGCCACAGGGCGTGACGAACATGGTCGCCAAAGGGGCGCCGCAGGCCATCGTCGAGTTGGCCGAGTGCCGACCCGGAGACGGCGGCGACGGTCACCAAGACTGTTGCGCAGCTTGCCGCCAAGGGCAACCGCGCATTAGCCGTCGCGCGGTCCGGCGACGGCGGCGCCAGCTGGGCGGTGCTCGGGATCCTGCCGATGTTCGACCCACCGCGCGATGACACCAAGGCCACGATCGACGCGGTCGTCGGTAAAGGGGTTGCGGTCAAGATGATCACCGGCGATGACACCGCCATCGCCGTCGAGACCGCTCGCCAGCTGGGGATGGGCACCAACATCATGACTGCGGCGGATGTGTTCCCGAAGGACATGGACCCTGACAACGTGCCAGGACCGATCGCCGACGCGATCGTTGCGTCTGACGGTTTCGCCCGGGTTTTCCCCGAGCACAAGTACGCGATAGTGAAGACGCTGCAGAAGCGGGGCCACTTGGTGGCGATGACCGGAGACGGGGTCAACGACGCACCGGCGCTCAAGCAGGCCGACTGCGGCACCGCGGTGTCGGGGGCCACCGACGCGGCGCGGGGTGCCGCCGACCTGATTCTCACCGCTCCTGGCTTGTCGGTCATCGACACCGCCATCGATGAAGCCCGCCGGATCTTCGGGCGGATCACCAGCTACACGCTCTACCGGGTGGCGCTAACCATGGACATCATGTTCCTGGTGGTGCTGGCCAGCATCATCCTGGGTTTCCGCCCGCTCACCGCGGTGATGATCGTGATCATCTCTCTTCTCGACGACGTGCCGATCATGACGATCGCCTACGACAACACCGCGGTCAGCGCTACGCCGATCCGGTGGAAGATGCCGCAGATACTCGGTACGTCGGCGACCCTGGGTTTCTTCGCCGTCGTCCAGTCGCTGGGGATGCTGTTCTTGGCGTTCTGGCATCTGCGGCACGGCACGTTCGGGGTCACCGACCACGGTCATCTGCAAACCGTGATGTTTTTGCAACTGGTCAACGGCGGACACCTGCTGATGTTGGTCACTCGTGCGGAGAGCTGGTTTTTCCGGCCGCCATTCCCGGCTCTGCCATTGGCAACGGCGATCGTGGGCACCCAATTGGTGGCGGTATTGATGAGCGCATTCGGGTGGCTGGTGCCGGCCATCACCTGGCCGATGATCGGGGTCGTTCTGCTCTACAACGTGGTGTGGGTCTTCGTCATGAGCGGGGTGCGCATCACCGGTGACCGGCTGAGCAGACACAGCACCGCTTTGCGCCGCAAGCATGGCGGGGTGGTGACCCGGGATGTACGGGAGTTGCCGCACCGCGCGACCGCCTAAAATCGGCGCCATGACGATCGCTGCGAACGCCGACCTGCTCGACTACGACGAGGTCATCGCCCGCTACGAACCGGTGATGGGCATGGAAGTCCACGTCGAGCTCTCCACTGCCACCAAGATGTTCTGCGGATGCGCCAACGAGTTCGGCGGCGAGCCGAATACGCAGGTGTGCCCGGTATGTCTGGGTCTACCGGGATCCTTGCCGGTGCTCAATCAGTCTGCAGTCGAGTCGGCCATCCGGATCGGACTGGCACTCAACTGCGACATCGCACCCTGGGGCCGGTTCGCCAGGAAGAACTACTTTTATCCGGACCAGCCGAAGAACTACCAGATCAGCCAGTACGACGAGCCGATCGCCGTCAACGGTTACCTCGACGTGCCACTCGAGGACGGCACCACCTGGCGGGTGGAGATCGAACGCGCCCACATGGAGGAGGACACCGGCAAGCTCACCCACCTCGGCAGTGACACCGGCCGCATCGAGGGCGCGACCACGTCGCTGCTCGACTACAACCGCGCCGGGGTTCCGCTGATCGAGATCGTGACCAAGCCCATCGAGGGGACCGGCGACCGGGCGCCGGAGATCGCACGGGCGTATGTGACCGCGCTACGGGATCTGTTGCGCGCCTTGGGAGTTTCCGACGTTCGCATGGATCAGGGCTCGATGCGTTGCGACTCCAACTTGTCACTGAAGCTCAAGGGTGCAACCGAGTTCGGCACGCGTACCGAGACCAAGAACGTCAACTCACTCAAGAGCGTCGAAGTCGCTGTGCGGTACGAGATGCGACGCCAAGCCGCAATTCTCGACGCGGGCGGCACGATCACGCAGGAGACCCGCCACTTCCACGAGGACGGCTACACGACGGCGGGACGCAGCAAGGAGACCGCACAGGACTACCGGTATTTCCCCGAGCCGGACCTCGAACCCGTGGCGCCCAGCGCCGAACTCGTCGAGCAGCTGCGCGGCACCATTCCCGAGCTTCCGTGGTTGACCCGCAAGCGGATTCAGCAGGACTGGGGCATCTCCGACGAGGTGATGCGCGATCTGGTCAACAACGGCGCCATCGATTTGGTCGCCGCGACGGTCGAACACGGTGCATCCAGCGAGGCGGCACGGGCGTGGTGGGGAAACTTCCTGGTGCAGAAGGCCAACGAAGCGGGCGTCGAACTCGACGCGCTCGCCATCACCCCGGCACAGGTGGCCGCGGTGGTGAAGTTGGTCGACGAGGGCAAGCTGTCGAACAAATTGGCCCGTCAGGTCGTCGAGGGTGTGCTGGCCGGCGAAGGCGAGCCCGAACAGGTGATGTCCGACCGCGGGCTGGCCGTCGTGCGCGACGACTCGCTGATCCAGGCCGCGGTCGACGAAGCCCTGGCCGCCAATCCTGATGTCGCGGAAAAGATTCGCGGCGGCAAGGTGCAGGCCGCGGGTGCCATCGTCGGTGCCGTGATGAAGGCGACCAAGGGCCAGGCCGACGCGGCGCGCGTGCGCGAACTGGTGTTGGCCGCCTGCAGTAAGCAGTTCGGTAGCATAGGCACGATGCGGTTGAGCGTCTGGACTGGGTCTTCTCATCCACGAATAGAACGATGTCCCGTTATGGTGGATCTAGGTAGGGCCCGGCGATGTCGCGGACCTGGCCCGAACACGGGTCCTTGGCGATCTTGCGCGAATCCTGTTTGTGCGGTGCTCAAAAGATCGCGACAGTAAGGTCTGCACTCCAGATGGTGGCTGAGCGTCTAGAGCGTCATTCGCGCTAGACCAAGAAGCTCTTAGGTGTTGTCGGCGTTGGTGCGCGGGAAGCCGCCGCCCTGCGGGAACAGCGGGAAGACGACGTCGTCCAACTTCTCGGCATCGCCGGCCGTCTTGTTGACGGTCGCACCCCAGACGTTGCCGTCGGGCGACACCGCCATCGCCCACGCATGACCGTGCAGGTCTTGACGGACCACTTCGGGATCACCGGTGACGGCACCGGTTTCCGGGGCGAGGCGAACGGCGACGGATTGCTTGGTGTTCACCAGGTTCACCAGCACGGTGCCGTCGAGTGCCGCGCAGCCGGCGACGCCGGGACGATCGGGCCACGACCACACCGTCGACACCGTGGAGTCCTTGGTGATGCGCTGCAACCGGTCGCCCGTCGGTGTGCGATCTGTGACGTACAAGGACGCGTCGGACGGGTCGATACACATTCCGCCGCCTGCGCCAAGCCCCGACAGCGCCGTCGTGGTCGGCGCCTGGTCAACGGTGGTCGGCTGCTCGATGCGCAGTAGCTTGCCTGCCAGCGAACGGGGATCGTTCGCCTCAGCCGGGTTGCCCGCATCGCCGGTCTGCACCAACAGCGTGGTTGGACTGGTGAAGATCAGCGAGCCGGTGTTGCCGGTCGCGCCTTTTGGAATGCCGGTCAGGATCGGCTTGGGAATGTCGTCATCGGCGATACGGATGACCCGGTTGTCGGTTGGTGTACTGACGTAGGCGTACATCAGCCGGTCCTGGGCGTAAGTCGGTGACAACACGATGTCCATCAGCCCGCCGTCCCCGCTGCCGTCGACGGGCAGGACGGTCTTGACCTTGGGTTCGGCGCGCACCGACACCTCTTTCACCGCGCCGGTGGTCCGCTCGGCCACCAGCGCTGACTGGCTGTCGGGCAGCATGATCAGACCGCTGGTGCTCTCCAGGCAGCCCTGCATCACGCCGGGCGCCGGGCATTCCTTTGGAAACGGCTTTGGCGGTAGCGGGGGCGGGGGCGGAGGCGTCGACGTCGGCCCGATCGCCAGTTCCGGTTCGGTGGTGAACGGCTGCGATTGTGCGTCGTCGAAACGTGCACAGCCGGACCCGACGAGCAACGCCGCGCACACCACGGCGAGCACACCCCGCATGGGCCGGCTCATTCTCATGCGAGCCAGGTTACGGATCGTTCGGCGGTGCGCGCCACGCACCTGCTGGCGACGCGACTGCAGACGCGACTCTGGAGCACCCGCGAATATGGCGCGGAAAGCGCCGCGCCAATGCCCGGTTCGCAGATGACTAGCACTTACGCTGGAAGTTGTGACCGGTAATCCCCACGACCCCAGCGCCTGGCAGCGGCCCGATGACGCGACGGGGCGCCCCGTATCGGCGAGCCTGGTCGACCCCGACGACGATCTTCCCTCCGCGGACTACGCAGGCGATTTCGAAACCACCGCCATCCCGCCGTACGACTCCGGCCGGTCATCGACCGAGACGTCCAACTTCGGGCTGCTCAACGAGCCGGAACCGCTGCCCTACGTCCAGCCCAGTGGTCGCCACGCGATGACCTCGTATGGCGCGGAATCAGCCGATTACGGACTCGACGCCGCCCAGGCCCACGGTGTCGACCGCCGCGGCACCCAGGACCTCGGCCTTCTCATCCTGCGTCTCGGTGTCGGCGCGATCCTGATCGCGCAGGGACTGCAGAAGGCCTTCGGCCTGTGGGGCGGCCCCGGTCTGGACGGCTGGGGGGATTCGCTGGCCTCGATGGGCTTCAAGTACGCCGACATCCTGACCTACGTCACGACGTTCGGTCAGATCGCCGCGGGTCTGCTCCTGGTGCTGGGTCTGTTCACTCCGCTGGCAGCGGCCGGTGCACTGGCGTATCTGGTGACCGGCCTGCTGGCCGAGGCGATGGCGGCGCACGAAGCGGCCAGGCTGGCGTCGTTCCTCACCGACGGTCACGAGTTCAGGGTCTTCCTGGCGTGCGCGGTCGCGGCGCTGATCCTGACCGGCCCGGGTCGGTACGGGCTCGACGCGGGGCGTGGTTGGGCCCGGCGGCCGTTCATCGGCTCGTTCGTTGCGTTACTGCTGGGGGTCGGTGCCGGCGTCGCAGCGTGGGTGCTGCTCAACGGCGGCAACCCGCTGGCGTAGCGGTCCTACGCTCTACGCGTACGGGTTGGGCACCCGACCCGCGCTCACCTCGGTGAGCTGGGGCAATGTCGCGAATGTCACCGCAGGAAGCCGCAGTTCCTGGCCGTTCTTGAGGTGTGCTGACGCCCACGAGGACCTGCTGAATCGCAGGCCCTCGATGTCGTCCCATCCGACGGTCTCGCTGCTCAGCAGCGACCGCGCAGTCACCGTCTTGGCGTCGGCGACCGTCCGGTACCGCACGACCGCGACCGACAGCATGATCGGAATGATCAGCAGGAGTGCGACCCAGGGCGGACCGGCGAGAATCACCGCGAGCAGGCCCAGCGTGAGAAACCCGACCGCAAAATGCGCCATCGGAGAAATCCGGATGACCACGGGCTTCTGATCGGCGTCGGTGCTCACAGTGCCATCTTCGCAGCCATCTCGCACCGCAGCGGTCGCTCCGGTATCCGACCGCCAAACGCTCTCCGAGATTTGACCTGTGACCAGTGCGGAGGCTACCGTCGACTGTTATGCAGGCCCCGGGAATGCTCGTAGTAATTGGGAAGCGCGTTGATGCCGCGCTTGCCCTCGCTCGGGCATAGCCAACAGCATCAGCGCGCGACCCTCGTACAGCAGCCAGCTGACGGGGGTTTTTTCTTGCCCCACCACCGATTTGAGATAGAAACGACCAGGAACAGAGAGAGACAATCGTGAGCGCACCCACCACGCGACCCCCCGAGCAGTCGGAGGCCGCGCCAAACGGGACACATGCCGCATCGAAGCACGGTCCGGCGCAATCCAAACGCGTTGCGCCGCATCAGCTCACCGGGGCGCAGGCGGTAATCCGGTCGCTGGAGGAACTCGACGTCGACACCATCTTCGGTATCCCGGGCGGGGCCGTGTTGCCGGTCTACGACCCGCTTTTCGACTCGCAGAAGCTGCGCCACGTGCTGGTGCGCCACGAGCAGGGGGCCGGACATGCTGCCAGCGGGTACGCGCATGCCACCGGCAAGGTCGGTGTGTGCATGGCGACCTCGGGTCCGGGCGCGACCAACCTGGTCACTCCGCTCGCCGATGCATACATGGACTCGATCCCCGTCGTCGCGGTCACCGGACAGGTCGGTCGCGCACTGATCGGCACCGACGCGTTCCAGGAAGCCGACATCTCCGGCATCACGATGCCGATCACCAAGCACAACTTCCTGGTCCGCAATGGCGATGACATCGCACAGGTGATGGCCGAGGCGTTCCATATCGCGCGCTCGGGCCGACCGGGCCCGGTGCTCGTCGACATCCCCAAGGATGTGCTCCAGGGACAGTGCACATTCAGTTGGCCGCCGCAGATCGGTCTGCCCGGCTACAAGCCGAACACCAAGCCGCACCATCGTCAGGTTCGCGAGGCGGCCAAGCTGATCGCCGCGTCACGCAAGCCGGTGCTGTACGTCGGCGGCGGTGTGATTCGGGGCGAAGCCAGCGAGGAACTGCTGAATCTGGCCGAGCTGACCGGCATCCCGGTCGTCACCACGCTGATGGCGCGCGGAGCGTTCCCGGACAGCCACCCGCAGAACATGGGCATGCCGGGAATGCACGGCACGGTGGCCGCGGTCGCCGCCTTGCAGCGCAGCGATCTGCTGATCGCGCTGGGCACCCGGTTCGACGACCGGGTGACGGGCAAGCTGGAATCCTTTGCGCCAGAAGCCAAGGTCATCCACGCCGACATCGACCCAGCCGAGATCGGTAAGAACCGCCACGCCGATGTGCCGATCGTCGGAGACGTCAAAGCGGTGATCATCGATCTGATCGACGTGTTGCGACGTGACGGCGCCATCGATTCGATCAAGATCGACAACTGGTGGGAGTATCTGCGCGGCGTGCAGTCGACCTACCCGCTGAGCTACGGGGCGCAGAGCGACGGAAGCCTGTCGCCCGAGTACGTCATCGAAACACTGGGCAAGATGGCGGGTTCGGATGCCGTCTACGTCGCCGGCGTCGGGCAGCACCAGATGTGGGCTGCGCAGTTCATCAAGTACGAAAAGCCCAAGACATGGCTGAACTCGGGCGGCCTGGGAACCATGGGGTACGCCGTCCCGGCCGCGATGGGCGCCAAGTTCGGCCGACCCGAAGCCGAGGTGTGGGCGATCGACGGCGACGGTTGTTTCCAGATGACCAACCAGGAGTTGGCCACATGCGCGGTCGAGGGTGCGCCGATCAAGGTGGCCGTCATCAACAACGGCAACCTGGGCATGGTCCGGCAATGGCAGACGCTGTTCTACGAAGAGCGCTACAGCCAAACCGATCTGGCCACGCACTCGCATCGCATCCCGGATTTCGTCAAGCTGGCCGAGGCGCTCGGCTGTGTCGGATTGCGTTGTGAGCGAGCCGAAGACGTCGAATCCGTCATCAAGCAGGCCCGTGAGATCAACGACCGGCCCGTGGTGATCGACTTCATCGTCGGTGCCGATGCACAGGTGTGGCCGATGGTGGCCGCAGGCACCAGCAATGACGAGATCCAGGCTGCGCGCGGCATCCGCCCGCTGTTCGACGATCCTGAAGAAGGGCATGCCTGATGGCCAACACTTCTACGCCGACGCATACTCTCTCGGTGCTCGTCGAGGACAAGCCCGGTGTGCTGGCCCGTGTGGCGTCACTGTTTTCGCGGCGTGGTTACAACATCCAGTCGCTGGCGGTCGGCGCGACCGAGCAGAAGGACATGTCCCGGATGACGATCGTCGTCAGCGTCGAGGAGTCGCCGCTCGAACAGATCACCAAACAGCTCAACAAGCTGATCAACGTGATCAAGATCGTCGAGCAGGACGAGGACAACTCCGTCTCGCGTGAGTTGGCACTCATCAAGGTGCGCGCCGACGCGACCACCCGCAGCCAGGTCATCGAGGCAGTGAATCTTTTTCGCGCCAAGGTCGTCGATGTCTCGACGGAGTCGCTGACCGTCGAGGCGACCGGTACGCCGGAGAAGCTCGAGGCCCTGCTGCGGGTGCTGGAGCCCTACGGAATCCGTGAACTTGCGCAGTCCGGCGTGGTGTCGCTGTCGCGCGGGCCGCGCGGCATCGGCACGGTCAAGTAGTCCCGAATCAGTAGAAGTGTCAAAGAGTGTCAAAGAGGTCAAAGAGTAGGAAATCCACGAATGCCAGTTGAGATGTTCTACGACGACGACGCGGACCTGTCGATCATTCAGGGTCGCAAGGTCGGCGTCATCGGCTACGGCAGCCAGGGCCACGCCCACTCGCTGTCCCTGCGCGACTCCGGCGTACAGGTGAAGGTCGGCCTCAAGGAGGGATCGAAGTCCCGCGCGAAGGTCACCGAGCAGGGACTCGACGTGGATACCCCGGCCGAGGTGGCCAAGTGGGCCGACGTGATCATGCTGCTGGCCCCCGACACCGCGCAGGCTGACATCTTCGCCAACGACATCGAGCCCAATCTGGAGGACGGCAACGCGCTGTTCTTCGGTCACGGGCTCAACATTCATTTCGACCTGATCAAGCCGCCGGCCAACGTCACCATCGGCATGGTGGCCCCGAAGGGCCCGGGGCACCTGGTGCGCCGTCAGTTCGTCGACGGCAAGGGTGTGCCGTGCCTGATCGCCGTCGACCAGGACCCCAAGGGTGAGGGCCAGGCGCTCGCGCTGTCCTACGCCAAGGGCATCGGCGGTACCCGCGCGGGCGTCATCAAGACGACGTTCAAGGACGAGACCGAGACCGATCTGTTCGGTGAGCAGGCCGTGTTGTGCGGTGGTACTGAAGAACTCGTCAAGACCGGCTTCGACGTGATGGTGGAGGCGGGCTACGAGCCCGAGTTGGCCTACTTCGAGGTGCTGCACGAACTCAAGCTCATCGTCGACCTGATGTACGAGGGCGGCATCGCGCGGATGAACTACTCGGTGTCCGACACCGCGGAGTTCGGCGGCTACCTGTCCGGACCGC
Source organism: uncultured Actinomycetota bacterium (assembly GCA_963805835.1). GTDB lineage: Bacteria > Actinomycetota > Actinomycetes > Mycobacteriales > Mycobacteriaceae > Mycobacterium. The sequence goes on from CAWDVX010000007.1 coordinate 161,055, forward strand.
GAGTGATCGACGCCGACACCAAGGGCCGGATGAAGCAGATCCTCACCGAGATTCAGGACGGCAGCTTCGTCAAGAAGCTCGTCGCGAACGTCGAGGGCGGCAACAAGGAACTCGAGCGGCTGCGCAAGGAGAACGCCGAGCATCCGATCGAGGTGACCGGCAAGAAGCTGCGTGACCTGATGAGCTGGGTCGACCGGCCGATCACCGAGACCGCCTGACAGCGAGTTCGGCGTGCCGGGTCACGCTCAGCGTGACCCGGCCACGCAGAGATCACTGCGTCCAGGGGAACTCGATCCAGAGATCGGTCCGGCGCCAGACGTACTCGCAATCGACTTCCGATTGCGGCTTCTGGTAGACGACCGCGCACCGGACCTCGGCGACGTGCTGGGCGCAGAAATCGCGGACGAAACGCAGTGTCGCCCCCGTATCCGCCACATCGTCGGCGATCAGCATGCGGGCACCACCCAGATCGGCGACGTCCGGCAGCGGCGGCAGCAGGACCGGCGCATTCAGGCGTTCGTCCACGCCCGTGTAGTACTCGACGTTCATCATGTGCACCTTCTTCACGTCGAGCGCGTAGCCGAGCGCACCGGCGACGAACAACCCGCCGCGCGCTACCGCCAGGATCAGATCGGGTGTGAAACCGTCGGCGACGACGGCGGTGGCGAGTTGCCGTGTGGCGGCACCAAACTGGTCCCACGACAGTTCTTCCCGATCAGCCATTGGCAAACCGTAATCGGATGTGGGCGCCGCCGCTACGGACGGCGTTCGTGGCCTGCGTGGCCGTGGGTGCGGCGCCGTTCCTTCATCTCGGCTTCGTACACGTGGCGCGCACCCTGCTGCAGCTCGTCGCGGACGCGTCGCTCGTGGTCGCGAAACACCGACCAATAGTTGTCGTCGAACTCCTCGACGACCTGAAACGTCCAGCGCCCATAGAGCACATTGCGGCCGACGACTTCCTTCTCGAGGCGGTCGGCAACCGTTACATGGCCGGCTTCGCGCAGCTTGTCGCATGCCCCACCGAGCAGCAGGTCGGCATGACCCATGAGCTGATGGAACGAGTACAACTGGCCGCGCGCGCGCTCCACGCATTCCAGCGCCTCGGACACCGCGCCGACAGCCTCGACCGTCGCATCGTCGAGACCGTCGGGCCGCCGAGACTTCTCCACATCAGGCTCGGCATCAGGCTGGACCACGGTGTTACGGATACCCGGTATGCGAAGGTCGACACCAATCCGGGGAAAAATGCATCGATTCTGCATCGAGCACCAAAATGTTCGGTGAGAGGTCCTATCCTGTCGACGTAGACACCTCCCAGAAGTCCGTGAGCCGCGACGCAGACGAGCCCCTGTACACCGTCCGCGTCGCGGCTGAACGCGTGGGAGTGCCCACCGCGACGCTTCGCAGCTGGAATCAGCGTTACGGCGTCGGCCCGCCCGAACACAGTCCCGGTCAACACCGTCTCTACAGCGAGACCGACATCGCCGTCGTGCAGCGGATGTACGAATTGATCGTCGATGGCGCCAGCCCACGCAGCGCCGCGCGCACCGCGATCGATTCGGTGCGGCCGGTTCGCGGGGATGCTGCGGCACTGCTCGTCGCCGCCTTCGATATCGATGTTTTCACCGCGGGCCTGCTGCTTGATCGCCACCTGCGCCACTTCGGTGTGCTCGAGACATGGAATCACCTGGTGTGTCCGGCATTTGATGCGATCGCGCAACGGCAGGCTCAGGGAGAAGGCTGCATCGACGTCGAACACGCGCTGTCGTGGACGGTGTCGCGGTCTCTGCAGCGTTACCCCATCGCCCCACCCGAGGATGCCGCGCCGATCATTCTCGCGTGCACTGCGCACGAGACTCATCTTCTTGCGCTGGAAGCTCTGCGTGCGGCGCTCGCGGAGCGTGGCCGCGATGCACTGATGCTCGGTGCGGACGTCCCGCGGACAGCGCTTCTCGATGCGGTCGAACGCAAAGGGCGCCCGGTAGCAGCGCTGCTGTGGTCGCAGACGGAGGACACTGCGGACTTTCGCACGGCCAATGAGCTCGCCGCGCATGCGTCGGTCACCGTAGGAGGTCCGGGCTGGGGAGCCGTGGCCGACCGGCTCCACGTGCCGCGACTGAAAAGCCTTCGTGCGGCCGTGGACTACTTCGTGCCCGTCGATTCGCCGTCGCACGCGTGAAGACCGCCACATCACCGGCTATGGCGACAGTCGCGGCAGCCTCTTGATGCCGAACTCACGGCGCAACACCGTGCGTGCCGCGTATACGCCCGCCATACCGTGCACGCCGCCGCCGGGCGGGGTCGCCGACGAACACAGATAGACCTTCGGGATCGGTGTGGCCCACGGGTTCCATCGCGGCGTGGGGCCGGCCAGCGCATGGAGCAGCGTGTTGCCGCCGACACCGATGTCGCCGCCGACGAGGTTGGCGTTGTGGTCTGCCAGCCGTGAGGCGGGTACCGACCGCACCGCCACCACGATGTCGCGGAATCCAGGTGCGAACCGCTCGAAGATCTTCGTCACCGCCTCGGTCTGGTCGACGGTCGAACCGTGCGGCACGTGCGCGTATGTCCACAGCGGTCGACGCCCCTGCGCATCGATCCGGGTCGGGTCGGCCAGATGGGGCAGGGCGGCAAGGGTCATCGGCCAATCGGCGTGCCGGCCCGCGGCGATCTCTTGTTCGGCGTGCGCCATCTGCTCCCGGCTGCCGCCCATGTGCAGTGTCGGAGCTTCAGCCGCCCGCGGGTCCTTCCACGGAACCTCGTCGGATAGCACAAAGTCCACCTTGGCCACCCCCGGCCCAAACCGATAGCGCTGCAAAGCTTTTGTGTATCTCGCAGGGATAGCTGTTGCGGTAGATGTCCAGCAGCGCCGTGGGCGCGGTATCGAAAAGCACTACACCGCTGGGTGGTTCGGTGACGGGCTCGCCGGCGGCAACGGTGCCGCCGTGGGCGCGCAGGTCGGCGATCAGTGCGTCTGGAATGGCCTGGCTGCCGCCAACCGGAATCGGCCAGCCGACGGTGTGCGCGAGGGTGGCCAGCATCAATCCGGCGCCGGTCGTGACGAAAGACGGCATCCGGTTGATGGCATGTGCCGCAACGCCGGTGAACAACGCGCGGGCATCTTCACCGGCGAGCTTCCCCCACAGCGGGGTGCCCTGCTCGAGCATGTTTCGAGCGATGAACGCCGCGGCGATCGGGTCGCGTGGAATCGAACGCTTGTCGCCGAGCAGGAAGTTGACGACGCCTTCGTCGCGCGCGGTGAGCGGGCCCAAAAGTCGGCGCCACGAATCGCCGTGGAGCAATTCCCCGCACGTGCGATCGAGGTCGTGATAGCCGACCGCTGTCGGCTTGCCCGGAAGGGGATTGGCGTACGAGACGGGGGGCACCTTCAAGGTCACACCGCGGGCCGGCAGGTCGAACGCCGCCAGGAACGGCGATGCGAGCGCCAGCGGATGCACGGCCGAGCAGATGTCGTGCGAAACGCCGCCGAACTCGGGGTCGGCGAGGGTGCGCGCACCTCCGCCCAAGGTCGGCTGAGCCTCCAAAACCTGCACCGACAGACCAGCTCGGGCACAGATGACGGCAGCGGCCAGCCCGTTGGGTCCGCTGCCGACCACGGTGACGTCCACCGCTCAATTACAGCCCATTAGGCTGGCCGCGTGAGCCTGCCCGTTGTATTGATCGCCGACAAGCTGGCGCCCTCGACCGTGGCCGCCCTGGGTGACCAGGTGGAAGTGCGCTGGGTCGATGGTCCGGACCGAGAAAAGTTACTGGCCGCGGTGCCCGAGGCCGACGCGCTGCTGGTGCGCTCGGCGACCACCGTGGACGCCGAGGTGCTCGCCGCCGGCCCCAAGCTCAAGATCGTCGCCCGCGCCGGCGTCGGCCTGGACAACGTCGACGTCGACGCCGCCACCGCCCGCGGCGTCCTGGTCGTCAACGCGCCGACGTCGAACATCCACAGCGCCGCCGAGCATGCGGTGGCTCTGCTGCTTTCGGCGGCTCGGCAGATCCCTGCCGCCGACACGACACTGCGCGAGCACACCTGGAAGCGCTCGGCGTTCTCCGGCACCGAGATCTTCGGCAAGACCGTCGGCGTCGTCGGCCTTGGCCGGATCGGGCAGCTGGTGGCCCAGCGGCTGGCCGCCTTCGGCACCCACGTCGTGGCGTACGACCCGTACGTGTCGGCGGCCCGCGCCGCTCAACTGGGTATCGAATTGCTCACCCTCGACGAACTGCTGGCCCGCGCCGACTTCATCTCGGTGCATCTGCCCAAGACCAAGGAGACGGCCGGGCTGATCGGCAAGGAGGCACTGGCCAAGACCAAGCCGGGGGTCATCATCGTCAACGCGGCCCGCGGCGGGCTGATCGACGAAGCCGCGCTCGCCGATGCGATCACCGAGCGGTCACGTGCGCGGCGCCGGTCTCGACGTGTTCTCCACCGAACCGTGCACGGACAGCCCGCTTTTCGAGCTGCCGCAGGTGGTGGTGACGCCGCACCTCGGCGCGTCGACGGCCGAGGCGCAGGACCGGGCAGGCACCGACGTCGCCGAGAGCGTGAAGCTGGCCCTGGCCGGAGAGTTCGTGCCCGACGCGGTCAATGTCGGCGGCGGGGTCGTCGGCGAGGAGGTCGCGCCGTGGCTGGATCTGGTGCGCAAGCTCGGGCTGCTCGTCGGCGTGCTGTCCGCCGAGCTGCCGGTGTCGCTGTCGATCCAGGTCTGCGGCGAGCTGGCCTCCGAAGATGTTGAGGTACTGCGTCTTTCAGCGCTGCGCGGCGTTCTTCAGCGCGGTGATCGAGGATCCGGTGACATTCGTCAACGCGCCGGCGCTGGCAGCCGAACGCGGTGTCGAGGCTGACATCAGCACCGCTACCGAGAGTCCGAACCACCGCAGCGTCGTCGACGTTCGCGCGGTCTACTCCGACGGCTCGGTCGCCAACGTCTCCGGTGCGCTGTCGGGCCCGCAGTTGGTGGAGAAGATCGTCCAGATCAACGGCCGCAACTTCGATCTGCGCGCCGAGGGCGTCTACCTGATCGTCAACTACATCGACCAGCCGGGCACGCTGGGCAAGATCGGCACACTCCTCGGCACCGCGGATATCAACATCCACGCCGCCCAGCTCAGCGAGGACGCCGAGGGGCCGGGCGCGACGATCCTGCTGCGCATCGACCGCGACGTCCCCGAGGACGTCAGGGCCGCGATCACGGCGGCGGTCGGCGCCAAGCTGCTGGAAGTGGTGGACCTGTCGTGAAACTGGCGATCATCGCCGGCGACGGCATCGGCCCGGAGGTCGTCGGCGAGGCGGTCAAGGTGCTCGACGCCGTCCTGCCCGGTGTAGAGAAGAGCAGCTACGACCTCGGGGCGCGGCGATACCACGCCAGCGGTGAGGTACTGCCGGAATCCGTGCTCGACGAGCTTCGGGCACACGACGTGATCCTGCTCGGCGCGATCGGCGATCCGTCGGTGCCCAGCGGAGTGCTGGAACGCGGTCTGCTGCTGAGGATCCGGTTCGAACTCGACCACCACATCAATTTGCGGCCCGCCCGGCTCTATCCGGGGGTGAGCAGTCCCGCTTGCGGGTGACCCGGAGATCGACTTCGTCGTGGTCCGCGAAGGCACCGAGGGTCCGTACACGGGCACCGGCGGCGCGATCCGGGTGGGCACACCCCACGAAATCGCCACCGAGGTCAGCGTCAACACCGCGTTCGGTGTGCGGCGGGTCGTGCACGATGCATTCGCTCGCGCCTCGCGCCGCCGCGGGCAGCTGACCCTGGTGCACAAGAACAACGTCCTGACCTATGCGGGCGCGCTGTGGTGGCGCACGGTGCAGGAGGTCGGCATCGAATACCCCGAGGTCGAGATCGCCTATCAACACGTCGACTCTGCAACCATCCACCTCGTCACCGATCCCGGTCGATTCGACGTGATCGTCACCGACAACCTGTTCGGCGACATCGTCACCGACCTGGCCGCCGCGGTGTGCGGCGGCATCGGGTTGGCGGCCAGCGGCAACATCGATGCGACCCGGACGAATCCGTCGATGTTCGAACCCGTTCACGGCAGCGCGCCCGACATCGCCGGCCAGGGCATCGCCGATCCCACGGCGGCGATCATGTCGGTAGCGCTGCTGCTCTCCCACGAGGGCGAACTGGACGCGGCTGCGCGCGTCGACAAGGCCGTCGAGCAACATCTGGCCACACGCGGCGACAAGAAGCGTTCCACCACCGAGATCGGCGACCGGATCGCGTCGCTTCTCTGAGTTCGCGTGCCGTGGCGTCCCTGAGACGACACGGCCGGCTGTTCGCCATCGGTTCGGCACTGTTCGCGGTCGCGACGATCCCGGGGCTGTCCACGATCACGGGTGCCGGGTTCGCCACCCTGTTGTTTTTCATTGTTGCGTTTCAAATCCGATTCGGCTCAGCCGGTACCACGGGCACGGCCAGCAGCGGAAGAACGGCAGAGACGGCGAACGCCACGGGATAGCCGACGGCGCCGATCAACGCGCCGAAGAGCGGGGCCGCGGCGGCGGAGGCCAAATGCTGTGTGGTGTTCTGCAGACCCAACGCCCGTCCGCTCCAGAACGGTCCGGCGATCTCGGCGATGGCGGTGAACGCCAACCCGTTGTCCGACACGGTGATCACCGAGGCGATCACCATCATCGTTACGCTGAGCGGCGAATTGAGCCAGTCGGTCAGTGCCAACAACCCCATCGCGGCGGCGGCCGCCAACGCGATGGCACGAATCGGCCGCAGCCGCGAGCCGATCACATCAGACCACCGTCCTGCGGCGATTCGGCCGCCCGCGCCCATCACCTGCGCAGCCGTGATCACGGCACCGGCCGCCGCTGCCGACCATCCGCGATCGGTCATCAGCCACACCAGCGCGAATGTCCACAGCACCCCCTGCGGCACGACCAGCAGCACCGACACGGCGTGAATTCGCGTCAACACCGATGACGTTCGGTACGGGTTGGCCAGGTGCTCGGCAGGTGCCTCCGAACGTGGTGGCCGCGGCGGGTCGATGACGGCCACCGCGCAGACGACCGCGGACGCAGCACATATGACCGCCGGGAACAACAGGGCTGCCGAAACGCCCTGGCTTTCGGCTAGACGTGGAATCACCAAGGCGCCCAGACCGACTCCGAGTGGTGTCGCAGTCTGGCGGATGCCCATGACCAACCCGCGTTGATCCGGCGGAAACCAGCCGACCACCAACCTGCCGCTCGCCGAGTTGCTACTGGCAGCCGCCATCCCGCCGAGGAACAGAAACGCGCCGACGGCGAACAAGGAGTGCGCGGATGCGGCCGCAAAAGCGGCTGCGGCGATGAGGACCGAGCCGAGAGTCAGCACGAAGCGTTCGCCCACCCGGTCGACGACATAGCCCCACGCGATCAGCGTGAGCACCATGCCGAAGCTGGGCATCGATGACAACAGACCCGCGGCCGCAAGGTCGAGCCCGCGCTCGGTATGGAGGCTGGGGATGAGAAACGCCGCGCCGTTGATGAACACGTTGGCGCACGTCGTCGTGGTCAATGCGATGACGAGCATCGACCAGCGTCGCGCGGTGCTGATCGTCTCGGCGGTCATGACCCCCATGCTCGCATGTGCATCTCATATAGCTGAATCCCTATCTCACTATATTGAGAAGCGCTCCGCGGCGGGAGCGGCTGCAGTGCCGCTGATCGCGGCCATTAGGCTCGGGGAATGCGCCTTGGTCGTATCGCCAGCCCCGACGGGGTCGCCTTCGTCAGCATCGAGGGTTCTCCCGATGACCCGGATCACACTGTCGCCAGAGAGATCGCCGAGCATCCCTTCGGCGCACCGACGTTCACCGGACGGCAGTGGCCGCTGGCCGACGTGCGCCTGCTGGCGCCCATCCTGGCCAGCAAGGTGGTGTGCATCGGCAAGAACTACGCGGCCCACATCGCAGAGATGGGCGGAGGGGATTTTCGCCGATCCGGTGATGTTCATGAAGCCCAACACCGCGATCATCGGTCCGAACGTGCCTATTCAGCTGCCGTCCGATGCCAACCCGGTGCACTTCGAGGGCGAGCTCGCTGTCGTCATCGGCCGGCCGTGCAAGGACGTTCCCGCCGCGCGCGCGGCCGAGAACATCCTGGGCTACACGATCGGTAACGACGTGTCCGCGCGTGATCAGCAGCAGAAGGACGGTCAGTGGACCAGGGCGAAGGGCCACGACACGTTCTGTCCGATCGGGCCGTGGATCGTCACCGATCTCGATCCTGCCGATGTCGAGTTGCGCACCGAGGTCAACGGAGAAGCCAAACAGCACAGCCGGACATCGCTGATGATTCACGATGTCGGTGCGATCGTGGAATGGATTTCGGCGGTGATGACGCTGCTGCCCGGCGATCTCATCCTGACCGGGACGCCAGAGGGAGTAGGTCCGATCGAGGACGGCGACACCGTCAGCATGAGCATCGAGGGCATCGGGACATTGACCAATCCGGTTGTGCGCAAGGCAAAGTCGTGACGGACATGCGGGTGCGTTTCTGCCCGTCGCCGACCGGCACGCCGCACGTCGGCCTGATCCGCACGGCGCTGTTCAATTGGGCCTACGCGCGCCATTGCGGCGGGGCGTTCGTGTTCCGGCTCGAGGACACCGATGCCGAACGCGACAGCGAGGAAAGCTATCTGGCGTTGCTGGACGCCCTGAGCTGGTTGGGGCTGAACTACGACGAGGGCCCCGACATCGGTGGCCCGTATGCGCCCTACCGGCAGTCGCGAGCGTGGCGAGATCTACCGTGACGTCCTTGCGCGGCTATTGGAATCCGGTGAGGCCTATGAGGCATTTTCGACGGCGGAGGAAGTGGAAGCCCGTCACGTCGCCGCGGGCCGCAACCCGAAGCTGGGCTACGACAACTACGACCGCGAACTGACCGATGCGCAGCGCGCCGCGTTCATCGACGAAGGCCGCAGGCCTGTGCTTCGGCTGCGGATGCCCGACGACGACATCACCTGGCACGACCTCGTCCGCGGAGACACCACCTTCGCAACGGGTGTGGTTCCCGATTTCGCGCTCACCCGCGCCAGCGGAGATCCGTTGTACACCTTGGTCAACCCGGTCGATGACGCACTGATGAAGATCACTCACGTGCTTGCGCGGCGAGGACCTGCTGCCGTCCACCCCCCGCCAGATCGCGCTGTATCAGGCACTGATGCGAATAGGAGTCGCTGAACGGGTACCTGAGTTCGCTCACCTGCCAAGCGTCCTGGGGGACGGCAACAAGAAGCTGTCCAAGCGCGATCCGCAGTCGAATCTGTTCATCCACCGCGACCGCGGCTTCATTCCCGAGGGGTTGCTGAACTATCTCGCGCTGCTGGGTTGGGGTATTGCCGAGGACCGCGACGTATTCAGCCTCGACGAGATGGTGGCTGCCTTCGACGTCGTCGACGTCAACTCCAACCCCGCGCGGTTCGACCAGAAGAAGGCGGACGCACTCAATGCCGAACACATCCGGCTGTTGAGCGAGGACGAATTCACCGCGCGGCTGGCGGCGTTCTTCGCCGAGCACGACCACGACACGGGGCTCGACGGCACGCAAGTTCGCCGCGGCCGCGCGCCTGGTGCAGACCCGCATTGTCGTGCTCGGCGACGCCTGGGACCTGCTGAAGTTCCTCAACGACGCCGAGTTCGCGCTCGATGAGAAGTCGGCGGCCAAGGAACTGGGCGCCGATTCCGTCGAGGTTCTCGACGCCGCGGTCGGTGCGCTCGAGGCGGTCGGGGAGTGGACCACCGCGGAGATCGAAAACGCGCTCAAGGTCTCATTGTTGGAGAATCTGGCGCTCAAGCCGCGTAAGGCGTTCGGCCCGATCCGGGTCGCTGCCACCGGCGCGACGGTCAGCCCCCCGCTGTTCGAATCGCTCGAGCTGCTGGGTCGCGACCGCAGCCTGCACCGGCTGCGAGCAGGCCGCGATCACGCCGCCGCCGCGGCACAGGCGTGAATGGGCGGTCGCGAATCTTTGGTAGTCTGCACGTCGGTCCGAAACAACGCGCGGCGGCGACGCCGATTGCATGACAGGGATCAAAAGGGGCTTGTGACCTGCGGTTACAGGCAGCCAATGGGGTATGGTGTAATTGGCAACACAGCGGTTTCTGGTACCGCCATTCTAGGTTCGAGTCCTGGTACCCCAGCCATTGCAGCAATTATGTCGGCATAACCTCCTGGGCTATGCTGGCTCTCCGGAAATGTTCTGGCCCCCGTCGTCTAGCGGCCTAGGACGCCGCCCTCTCACGGCGGTAGCGTGGGTTCGAATCCCATCGGGGGTACTCCGTCACTTTCACAGCCTGCGCGTCAGCGCGTCGGCCGCCGCCAGCAGATCGGCGGCCCACCTCGCTCCCGGTCGCCGGCCCATTCGATCGATCGGTCCCGACACCGACACCGCTGCGATCACCACGCCGTGCGCATCGCGCACCGGCGCCGACACACTCGCCACCCCGGGCTCGCGTTCGGCGGCGCTCTGCGCCCAACCGCGTTTGCGTACCTCGACCAGCGTCCGATCGGTGAACTTCGCCGTCGGCAGCACCGCCTGTTGCGTCGCGCTGTCGGCGTACGCCAGCAGTACCTTGGCGCCCGAGCCCGCCGTCATCGGCAATCTCGCGCCGACCGGAACGGTATCGCGAAGCCCGGCAGGTGGTTCCAGGGCTGCGACACAGATCCGTGCAGTGCCTTCGCGTCGATACAGCTGAACGCTTTCGCCGGTGATCTCGCGCAGGCGCGGGAGCACCACCGCGCCCGCGGCCAACAGTGGATCGTTGACCTGCGCGGCCAACTCGGTGAGGCCAGGTCCGAGCCGCCATCGGCCGTCACCGTTGCGGATCAACAGTCGATGCACTTCCAGGCCCGCGGCGAGCCGGTGCGCAGTGGCCCGTGGCAGGCCGGTGCGTTCGCACAGCTCGGCGAGTCCGCACGGCGAATCGGCGACCGCATGCAGCACACCCACCGCTTTGTCCAGCACGCCGATGCCGCTATCCTGTCTCACAGGGAGATACTAGCGTCCCAGAATGTGAGAAAGTCAAGATGCCCTCCGAAGAAAAGCCGCGCACGCTGGCAGAAAAAGTGTGGGACGACCACGTCGTTGCCCACGGTTCCGGCGACGGCGACGCGCGCGAGCCCGATCTCATCTACATCGACCTGCATCTCGTGCATGAGGTGACCAGCCCACAGGCGTTCGACGGTCTCCGGCTCCATGGCCGCCCGGTCCGTCGGCCCGACCTGACCATCGCCACCGAGGACCACAACGTGCCGACGGTCGACATCGACAAACCGATCGCCGACCCGGTGTCGCGCACCCAGGTCGAGACGCTGCGTCGCAATTGTGAAGAGTTCGGCATTCGTCTGCACTCGATGGGCGACGCCGAACAAGGCATCGTTCACATCATCGGGCCGCAGCTGGGGCTGACCCAGCCCGGCACCACGGTGGTGTGCGGCGACAGCCATACCTCCACCCATGGTGCGTTCGGTGCGCTTGCGATGGGCATCGGTACTTCGGAGGTCGAGCATGTGCTCGCCACGCAGACGCTACCGCTGCGGCCGTTTCAGGACGATGGCGGTCAATGTCGACGGCCAGCTTCCCGCCGGTGTGAGCGCAAAAGACATCATCCTCGCGGTGATCGCGAAGATCGGTACCGGTGGGGGACAGGGTTACGTCATCGAATACCGCGGCAGCGCCATCGAATCGCTGTCGATGGAAGGTCGCATGACGATCTGCAACATGAGCATCGAGGCCGGGGCACGCGCTGGAATGGTCGCGCCCGACGAGACGACCTTCGAGTTCTTGCGCGGCCGGCCGCACGCGCCGCAGGGTGCCGACTGGGATGCTGCGGTGGCGGCGTGGCAGCAACTCCGCACCGACGAAGGCGCCGAGTTCGACACCGAGGTCTACATCGACGCGTCCACCTTGAGTCCGTTCGTCACGTGGGGAACCAATCCCGGGCAGGGCGTCCCGCTGTCGGCATCGGTGCCAGATCCCGAATTGATGGTCGATGAAGGAGAACGTCAGTCTGCCGAGAAAGCGTTGGCGTACATGGATCTTCGCCCCGGAACTGCGATGCGCGACATCTCGGTGGACACCGTCTTCGTCGGCTCGTGCACGAACGGGCGTATCGAGGATCTGCGGGTGGTCGCCGACGTGCTGCGCGGCCGCAAGGTCGCCGACGGGCGTGCGGATGCTCGTCGTGCCCGGTTCGATGCGCGTGCGCGCGCAGGCCGAATCAGAGGGCCTCGGCGAGATCTTCACCGCCGCCGGTGCGGAGTGGCGGCAGGCCGGCTGCTCGATGTGTCTTGGAATGAATCCAGATCAACTGTCGCCCGGCCAGCGCTGCGCGTCGACGTCGAACCGAAATTTCGAAGGGCGCCAGGGCAAGGGTGGCCGCACGCATTTGGTGTCGCCTGCAGTCGCCGCCGCCACCGCCGTGCGCGGCACTTTGTCCTCGCCCGCCGATCTGACTCACTCATAGGGAGACCGTGATGGAACCATTCCGCACACATACCGGCATCGGCGTTCCGCTTCGGCGATCGAATGTCGACACCGACCAGATCATCCCCGCGGTCTATTTGAAGCGGGTAACCCGAACAGGTTTCGAGGACGGCTTGTTCGCGGCGTGGCGCAACGACCCGACGTTCGTGCTGAATCTTTCGCCTTTCGACAGAGGGTCCGTATTGGTGGCGGGTCCGGATTTCGGCACCGGTTCATCGCGCGAGCATGCCGTGTGGGCGCTCATGGACTACGGATTCAAAGTTGTCATCTCGTCTCGCTTCGCAGACATTTTTCGGGGGAACGCGGGCAAGGCGGGCCTCTTGGCGGCGCAAGTCGCCCAAGATGACGTCGAACTTTTGTGGAAGCTCATCGAGGAGCATCCCGGCATGGAAATCACTGTGAATCTTCAAGATCGGAACGTCGTTGCGGGAACGGTCATGGTGCCGTTCAACATTGACGATTACACCGCCTGGCGACTTCTCGAAGGACTCGACGATATAGGCATTACGCTGCGGAAATGCGACGAAATCGAATCGTATGAATCGCGTCGGCCGAGCTGGAAACCCCGCACCCTGCCGGCGTGACAATTCGGCTCCGCAAGCCGAAATCTTCATCACTGAACGCGGTTATCCGGACCCCCGGCAGGAGCTCAAGGGGGGCAAGAAAGTTCGCTAGATTTTCCTGAAATTGCGCGTGGCTCTTGGAAATCAGTGGTCATTGGGTTTACCGTGTCCTCTAGTCGGCCCAAAGTGGGCTACTGGTTTTCGGAGGTTTTGCATGAACAAAGCGGAGCTCATCGACGTACTCACGGAGAAATTGGGCTCGGATCGTCGGTCGGCAACCCTTGCGGTGGAGAATGTCGTAGACACCATCGTGCGTGCGGTTCACAAGGGTGACAGCGTCACCATTACCGGCTTCGGCGTTTTCGAACAGCGCCGTCGTGCCGCTCGTGTTGCGCGTAACCCGCGCACCGGCGAGACCGTGAAAGTTAAGCCAACGTCCGTGCCGGCCTTCCGGCCCGGTGCTCAGTTCAAAGCGGTTGTCTCTGGCGCACAGCGCCTCCCGGCGGAAGGACCAGCAGTGAAGCGTGGTGTGACTGCGGGCGGTGCCCGCAAGGCCGTGAAGAAAACGGCGGCCAAGAAGGCGGCCAAGAAGGCGGCCAAGAAGGCGCCGGCTAAGAAGGCAGCCAAGCGCACTGCGGCCAAGAAGGCTCCGCGCCAAGAAGGCCGTGAAGCGCACTGCAGCCAAGAAGACGGTCAAGCGGGCGCCAGCCAAGAAGACCGCCAAGAAGGCAGCAGCCAAGAAGACCGCGAAGCGTTCACCGGCCAAGAAGGCTGCGAAGCGTTCACCGGCCAAGAAGGCTGCGAAGCGTTCACCGGCCAAGAAGGCTGCGAAGCGCGCGCCGGCCAAGAAGGGTCGCCGCTAAGTTCAGCATCGAACGCGCCGTGGGTCGCGCCGCAGCCGGCAATCAAGCGATTGCGACCCACGGCGTGTTTGTGCGTCACGGTGTAAGACGGCAGAGAGCCGACTTTCAGCAGTGGATCTTATTTCTTGACGGCGAGCGGACTGCCGATGTGGTCGGCAGCGACCAGGTGTCCGTCGGACAACGACAACACCCAGGTGCTGCCCTTGCGGTTGCGTGACTTGTCGGGGCGTACGCCATCGCGCTCACACCACCACGAGATGAAATCCGGAATCACCTTGCCCTGTGTGCAGATGACCGGTGTGCCGTCGCCGGCGGCGATGTCGAGGAAGCGGTTCCGGGAGGCCTTCCGGTTATCCGCATAAGCCTCCTCGGTCAGCAGCGGTTCGCTTTCAATGGTGGCGCCGAGTTCCTCAGCCAGCGGTTCGAGCGTCTGCCGACATCGGGTCCGGTCGGCGGCGTAGAGCGTCTCGGCGCCGAAGGCCAGCAACTGTCCGACGAGAGACTCCGCTTGCGCACGCCCGTGCTTGTCCAATGGACGCTTCCGATCGTCACCCTTGTAGCGCGACTTGCTGCCCGCGGTGCCGTGCCGGACAACCAGGACCGTCTTCGTTTCGGCAGGCAGCTTCGCGAAGCGGCGTAGCACCTTTCGGTCGTGCGGGTAACCGAGCGCCTTCATCGGCTTCCGCGACGGGAAGCCATTTGAGCTCGTCGACTTCGGCGTTGGGGCTGAACTCGCCGCCGCTGACGCGCGCCGTCCAGTACCGCACCTTCTTGACGCCCTGCTCGACGGGATAGCTCACCGTGGCGAGGCGTCGACCGAGATGCGACCGATAGCCGGTCTCCTCTTCCACCTCGCGCACGGCGGTCACCGGTTCGGTTTCGCCGGGGTCGACCTTGCCCTTGGGAAGTGACCAGTCGTCGTATCGGGGGCGGTGAATGATCGCGACCTCCGGTGCGTCGGAGGCCATCGCCGGGTCGCCACAGCACGGCGCCTGCGGCGAGAACCGCCTTGCTCGCAGGAACAGCGTCGGACGCGATCTCCTTCGGCACCTCAACTCCTGCTGGTCATTCGGGCCCCGAAGAGCTCACAGCCGACGGATCTCAAGGTTGCCGGTGGCGTTCCATCAACGACACCTGATGGTCGCGGACCGTCTCGCCCTCGTGTGGCGACGCCGTCCATTTACCGTCCATGTCCAACTCCCAGCATCGGGTGGACGGGTCGAGGGCGGAATCGAAGACGTCGTTGAGCTGCGAACTCAGCCTCGGATCCTTCACCTGTGCCATCACCTCGACTCGTCGATCGAGATTACGATGCATCATGTCGGCGCTTCCGATCCAGAACTCGTCGATGGCGCGGAAGTGAATAATCCGGGAGTGCTCGAGAAACCGGCCGAGAATCGAGCGCACCGTGATGTTTTCGGAGAATCCGACCACGCCGGGACGCAATGCACAGATGCCTCGCACCACAACCTCGACGCGAACCCCTGCCTGCGAGGCTCGATACAGCGAATCGATCACCTGCTCGTCGACCAGTGCGTTCGCCTTCAGTCGGATGCCTGCATCGGCGCCCGTCTGCTGTGGCGGCGATCTCCCGTTCGATCCGCTCGATGATCCCTTTGCGGACACCGTAGCGGCGCGACCAACAGATTGCGGTAGCGACTCTTTGCGTGAGTAGCCGGTCAGCGAGTTGAACAGATCGGTGAGGTCCGCACCGATGTCCGGCGCGGCGGTCAGCAGGCCGACGTCTTCATAGAGTCGTGCGGTCTTGCTGTTGTAGTTGCCGGTGCCGATGTGGCAGTAGCGCCGAATCGTGGACCCTTCGCGGCGCACCACGAGGCAGGTCTTGCAGTGCGTCTTCAATCCGACCAGTCCGTAAACCACGTGCACGCCCGCGCGTTCCAATGCGCGCGCCCATTTGATGTTGGCCTGCTCGTCGAAGCGCGCCTTGATCTCCACCAGCGCGACAACCTGTTTACCCGCCGCGGCCGCGTCGATCAGCGCGTTGACGATGGGTGAATCACCCGATGTCCGGTACAGCGTCTGCTTGATGGCCAGCACGTTGGGATCGGCAGCGGCCTGCTCGATGAAGCGTTGCACAGTGGTGGAAAACGAATCGTAGGGGTGGTGCACCAGCACGTCGCCGTCGCGCAGTGTCGAGAAGATGCTCTTGGGCGTTTCCCGCTCGCCGAATGCGGGCGGCGTCGCCGGCACGAACGGTCGGTCCTTGAGCGCGGGGCGGTCCATGGCCGTAGATCTGCCAGAGCGACGACAGGTCGAGCAGGCCGGGTACCTCGATGACATCGCCGGTGTCCACGTCGAGTTCGCGCAAGCAGCAACTCCAGCATGCTCTCGGTCATGTCGTCGGACACTTCGAGGCGAACCGGGGAGCCGAAGCGCCGACGCGCCAACTCTCGCTCCAGCGCCTGCAACAGATCTTCGTCGCGGTCTTCTTCGACCTCGAAGTCCGCGTTGCGGGTGATGCGGAACGCATGATGCTCGACGATGTCCAGGCCGGGGAACAGCACCGGAAGGAACGCCGCGATCAGTTCCTCCATCGGGAGGAAGCGCACGACATCGGAGGAGCCTTCGCGCAGCGGCAACTCGACGAAGCGATCGACGTTGTCGGGCACCTTGATTCGAGCGAAGTGCTGTCCGCCGTCCTCGGGTTGCCGCACGGTGACGGCGAGGTTCAGGCTCAGCCCGCTCACGAACGGGAACGGGTGCGCCGGATCGACGGCCAGCGGCGTCAGCACCGGGAACACCTGTTCGTGGAAGTACGTCGACAGGCGTGAGCGCTCGTCCTCGTCGAGCTTCGGCCCACGTGACGATCACGATGCCCTCGTCGGCGAGTGCGGGGCGCACCGCATCGAGGAACACGTGAGCGTGCCGGCTGGAGATCTGCTGAGTGCGCTCGTTGATCCGGCGCAATTGCTCACGCGGCGACAGGCCGTCGGCCGACCGCACCGACAACCCCATCTCGTCGCGTCGTTTCAGTCCTGCCACACGGACCATGTAGAACTCGTCGAGGTTCGACGCGAAGATCGCAAGGAACTTCGCCCGCTCCAGCAGCGGCAGGGATGGGTCGGCCGCGAGCGCCAGCACCCGTGCGTTGAAGTCCAGCCAGCTCAGTTCGCGGTTGAGGTAGCGGTCTTCGGGCAGCGCGTTGTCAACCGTTTGCGGCGTCGCTGCGGGTGGGGCCTCAGGTGCAGAATCTCCCGACTGCGGTGCCCCGGGTCGTACTGACGTCGCCGGCTGCGAGTTTCCGCCCGTCGACCCGGAGTCGGACTCAAGGATCTCGGTATCGGCTTCCGTCATCCCTCAGATGATTCCCTATTGAGTGGTCGCGCTGCCACCGCGTTGGGTAACTGTTACCTGGCACCAGCGATGGCCTGCGCAGTTGTCGCGCCGACACCCAGGCGACGCGCCACCAACAGGTCATCGGGTGTGTCGATGTCACAGCGCAGGCCCGGCCATGCGCCGGTCAGCTCGATGGCGCCCGAATGGCGATGGCGCTGAGCCGAATCTGCACCGAACTGCGGATCCAGCGCGACGCCGAAGGCGATCAGCGCCGAGGTGCCCGTGCCGTGCCGGTCTCCGACGAAACTGCGCGGGTAGATGCGGGCTGCCGTGATGGCCTCGCCGAGCTCCTGAGGCTGCAACGCCGGCAGATCACCCTGCAGCACAACGATGTTCGATGTCTCGCCGCGAACCGCTTCTTCCGCGGCGGCAATGGCGTTGTTCAGCGGGTTCGCGATGCCCCGCAGGTGTCGGGTCGGTCAGCACCCGGGCACCGAGCTGACGGGCGGCGTCGCCTGCGACGTCGTCCGGTGTGACCACGGTGATCGACTGCACCGCCGGCACCGCCGAGGCAGCCGTGAGGGTGTCGATCAGCATGGCCAGCACCACGCCCTCGCGGGTGGCGGCCGAAAAAACCGGCGCGAGCCGGGTCTTGGCGGCGGCCAGGCGTTTGACCGCGATCACCAGCCCGACATCGGCCTCCGATGACCCGCCCATGAGCGTCATCCTGCCAGCAGACCGCGCCGCGCTAGGGTGAAGGCGTGGTCGACGCGGCGGTGATGGGGGCCGGAGCATGGGGAACGGCACTGGCCAAAGTCCTGGCAGACGCAGGCAACGAGGTGACGATTGTGGGCCCGTCGCCCCGAGCTGGCCGACGAGATCAACACCACACATCGCAATCCTTCCTATCTCGGTGACGCCGAGCTGCCGGACACGGTCCGTGCGACCAGTGACCCCGCCGAAGCGCTGAGCGGGGCATGCACCGTGCTGCTCGCCGTGCCCGCTCAGACGTTGAGAACCAATCTCGAGCAATGGGCTCCGCTGCTGGGCGACGACGCCACGCTGGTGAGCCTGGCCAAGGGCATCGAGCTGGACACGTTGATGCGGATGAGCCAGGTGATCGTGCAAGTGACCGGGGCGGACCCGCTCACGCGTCGCGGTGATATCCGGGCCGAACCTGGCCAGCGAGATCGCCGACGAACAACCGGCGGCCACCGTCGTCGCCTGCAGCGACTCCGGCACGGGCGGTGGCGCTGCAGCGCGCGTTCTCGACCGGGTACTTCCGGCCGTATACCAACGCCGACGTCATCGGCGCCGAAGTCGGCGGTGCCTGCAAGAACGTCATCGCGCTGGCATGCGGGATGGCGGCGGGAGTGGGGCTGGGGGAGAACACCGCCGCAGCGATCATCACCCGCGGGCTCGCCGAGATCATGCGACTCGGAATCGCGTTGGGCGCCAAGCCGGCAACGCTGGCGGGTCTTGCCGGTGTCGGCGACCTCGTCGCCACGTGCACGTCACGGCATTCCCGCAACCGGTCGTTCGGTGAGCGGCTGGGCAAGGGCGGCACCATGGAGTCGGCCACTGCGCGCCGCGGGCGGGCACGTCGCCGAGGGGGTGGCATCGTGTCAGTCGGTCCTGGCGCTGGCGGCGAGCTACGACGTCGAGATGCCGCTCACCGATGCCGTGCATCGGGTCTGCCACAAGGGCGCATCGGTCTATGAGGCGGTTGCGCTCCTGCTCGGGCGCAGTACCAAGGCGGAGTAGCGCGATGGACGGCCGGTTACGGCGATTCCACCCGCAGCGTCAAAGCCGTTGGCTCGGAACCGATTCCAGGAAGCCCCGTCGCGCCGCCGCCGGTACCCGCGTCGACTTATCACCTGTCACCAGACGAGTCGGAGCCGCTCGACAACTACGGGCGGTACTCGAATCCGAACTGGCGGCAACTGGAGTCGGCGCTCGCCGAGCTCGAAGGCGCCGCCGCCGCGTTGACGTTCGGATCAGGTATGGCGGCGATCACCTCGGTGTTACGGGTTCTCGCCAAGCCGGGCGCGGAAACTGGTGGTGCCTGCCGACGGCTATTACCAGGTTCGCCGCTATGCGCGGGAATACCTTGCACCACAAGGGGTCACGGTCGTCGAGGCGTCGAGTTCTCAGATGTGCGCCGCGGCGTCCGACGCCGACGTGGTGCTGGCCGAGACACCGGCCAATCCCGGCGCTCGACGTCGTCGACCTGCATCAGCTGGCAATGGACTGCCGGCGCAGGGGGTCGACACTCGTCGTCGACAACACCACCGCGACGCCGCTCGGTCAGCAACCACTGTCGCTGGGCGCCGATCTCGTGGTGGCCAGCGCCACCAAAGCGCTGTCGGGGCACAGCGACCTGATCGCGGGTTACGTCGCAGGCAGTCACCCCGAGCTGATGGCGGCGATCGAACAGGATCGCCTGCTCGCCGGACCCATCCTCGGCCCGTTCGAAGCATGGCTGGTGCTGCGCAGCCTCGGCACCGCGGGCCTGCGGTTCGAACGCCAGTGTCAGAACGCTGCAGGCGCTCGCGGTGATGCTGCGGACCCATCCTGCGGTGGCATCGGTCCGCTATCCGGGCCTGCCCGACGATCCCTCGCATCAGGTCGCATCGCTGCAGATGAAGCGGTTCGGCGGGCTGGTCGCCATCGAGCTGGCCAACGCTGCAGGCCGTGCACGCACTGGTGCGAGCGCAGCGCACTGCTGATCGCATCGACGAGCTTCGGTGGTATCCACACATCGGTGGACCGCCGGGCCCGCTGGGGCGATCCGGTCGGTGAGGGCTTCGCCCGAATCTCTCTGGGTATCGAGGACACCGACGATTTGATCAGCGATTTCGAGCAGGCCCTGCGGTAAAGCCGCAGTTCAGCCTACTGGAGCGGCCTGCAACGAGGCTGGACGGTAGCCTCTCTAGGTTGTGACTGCCCCCAACGACCCCGACGCGACCGGACGCATCCGCGTCGCCGTCGTCTACGGCGGGCGCAGCTCCGAGCATGCGATTTCCTGCGTTTCCGCAGGCAGCATCCTGCGCAACCTCGATCCGAAGCGCTTCGAGGTGGTCGCCGTCGGCATCACCCCCGAGGGGGCGTGGGTGCTCACCGACGCCGAGCCCGACACGCTGGCCATCACCGACGGTCGACTGCCGCAGGTCACCAGCGCATCGGGGACCGAGCTGGCCCTGGCCGCCGACCCTGGTCGAGCGCGGGGAGCTGCTGTCACTCGGGCCGGGCGCCGGGACAGGTGCTGGACGCGGTCGACGTGGTGTTCCCGGTGCTGCACGGCCCTTACGGCGAGGACGGCACCATCCAGGGGCTGCTCGAGCTCGCGGGCGTGCCCTACGTCGGTGCGGGTGTGCTGGCCAGCGCGTCGGGCATGGACAAGGAGTTCACCAAGAAGCTGTTGGCCGCCGAAGGGCTTGCCCATCGGCGACCACGGTGTGCTGCGACCGCGGCAGGACACGCTGGACTTGGAGGACCGCGAACGGCTGGGGCTGCCGGTGTTCGTCAAACCCGCCCGCGGCGGATCGTCGATCGGGGTGAGCCGCGTGACGGCCTGGGACCAGTTGCCCGCGGCGATCGAGCTGGCCCGGCGCCACGATCCGAAGGTGATCGTCGAGGCGGCCATCATCGGACGTGAATTGGAGTGCGGCGTACTGGAATTCCCCGATGGCCGGATCGAAGCGAGCACTGTCGGCGAGATCCGGGTGGCGGGTGTGCGGGGACGTGAGGACTCGTTCTACGACTTCGCGACGAAGTATCTCGAAGACGCCGCCGAACTCGACGTGCCCGCCAAGGTCGACGACAGCGTCGCAGATGAAGTGCGCCAGTTGGCGATTCGGGCATTCGGAGCCATCGACTGCCAGGGTCTGGCCCGCGTCGACTTCTTTCTCACCGAGGACGGCCCGCTGATCAACGAGATCAACACGATGCCGGGATTCACCACCATCTCGATGTACCCGAGGATGTGGGCGGCCAGCGGTGTCGACTATCCGACGCTGTTGGCCACCATGGTCGAGACCGCGTTGAAGCGCGGCACGGGTCTGCGCTAGGTCGCCGAGTGGCCGGTTATGCCACGGAAACAAGCAAAATTTGTGCCGTAACAGGCCACTCGGCACAACACTGAGCGCTAGCCCACCGGTGCGGGGTCTACCGCCCTGGCCGGCAACGACTTCGCGATCAGCCGCGAGATCTCCTGAATCGGTGTCGGGCCCGAGCCCGCGGGCAACGTCAACGCGACGTACACGGGGCGGTCCACCGCGAACCATGTGCTGCGCCCTTCGTCGGCGCCTGGGTCGCCGCCCGACCCTGCTTCGCCCACCCGAAACCACGACACCGCGTCGACGACCTGCAGCGGCGCTGCCGAGGACGAATTCTGCGGGCCGGTCCACGCCGCACCGCAGGATCACCGCCTCTGTTTCGGGTGCCGTTCGCCACGCCGCGGCCCCGGGTGGTGCGGGGGTCGGCCACGGTGGCGCGCTGGAAGTCGCCGAGCCGGTCGGGCAGTGCGTCGGTCAAGGCTCGGCAGTCCGCGCTGTCGGCCTGCGGGGCGGGCACCGACGACGATCGCGACAGGTTGTTCGGCGGCAGGACGCTGCCGCAACGCCGCGACCACCAGGATCGAGCCGATCGCCCCCACGGCCACCACGATCGCCGCGATCATCAGCGCGCGGGGTGGGCCGTCGCGGGTATCGGTGTCCACGCCCAAACTCTAGGGGCGCACTCCGTTGGCTATCGGGCAGGTCAGCGTGCGGGTGATGCCCGCGACCTGCTGCACGCTGGGCACCACGTTGGCCTGCAGCTCGTCGAGACTTTCTGAGCCGATTCGCACCACCACGTCGTAGGGGCCGGTGACGTACTCGGCGGACAGCACTCCGGGAAGGCCCGCGAGCTGTTTGGCGATCACCTCGGCGCGGCCGACTTCGGTCTGGATCAGCATGAAAGCCTCGACCACCCGGCTGACCTCCCTTCTGGCTGCATAGACTCCACGCCGCAGGGACCAAACGTACCGCAGCTCAGGGGAGGCGACATGGCGAGCGATGAGCCCCCCGAGACGCTTGCCGGGGTGGGCGAGTTCGCCGTGATCGACCGGCTTGTCGCCGGCCGCGAGCAGCCGGACGTCGGTGGCGCTGGGGCCGGGTGACGACGCCGCGGTGGTGTTGGCCCGCGACGGCGGACCGTGGTGGTGTCGACGGACATGCTCGTCGAGGGGAGCCATTTCCGGCTGGACTGGTCGACGCCACACGACGTCGGCCGCAAGGCAATCGCCCAGAACGCCGCGGACATCGAGGCGATGGGCGCGACGGCCACCGCGTTCGTCGTCGCGTTCGGGGCACAGCGGGGACACGCCCGCCGCGCACGTGGTCGAGCTGGCCGACGGCATGTGGCACGAGGCGAGGCTGCTCGGCGCCGGCATCGTGGGTGGCGACCTGGTGACGGCGCCGCAGTGGGTGATCTCGGTGACCGCCCTGGGGGACCTGGGCGGCCGCGAGGCCGTTCGTCTCGACGGCGCCCGTGCCGGCGACACCGTTGCTGTCGTCGGCGACCTCGGCTGTCTCGGCAGCCGGATATGCGTTGTGGCTCAACGATATTCAGAGTTTCGAGGAGCTGCGCCACCGTCACCTGGTTCCCGAGCCGCCATACGGTCAGGGCCGCGTCGCGGCAGATGCGGGTGCCACGTCGATGACCGACGTCTCCGACGGGCTGGTGGCCGACCTCGGACATATCGCGCGTGCATCCGGTGTCGGCATCGACCTGTCGGCGGAGTCGCTGGGCGCAGATTGCGATCCGCTCGCCGCAGCGGGCGCCGCCGCGGCGATGGATCCGTCGGGTATGGGTGCTTGCGGGAGGCGAGGACCACGCGCTGGTCGCGACGTTCCCGGGATCGCCGCCGGCCGGCTGGCGGGTGATCGGGCGCGTGCTTGACGGTCGACCTCGCGTCCTGGTCGACGGCGAGCGGTGGCACGGAGATGCGGGCTGGCAGTCGTTCTGAGCGCGTACGCACGCTAAGTTGACCCATCGTGGGTGCACGACCGCTGAACGAACTCGTCGATGATGGCTGGGCACGCGCGCTGGAACCCGTCGCAGCCTCAGGTCGCTCAGATGGGGGAGTTCCTGCGCGCCGAACTCGCCGCGGGCCGACGGTATCTTCCCGCCGGCCAGAATGTGTTGCGTGCCTTCACTTTCCCGTTCGACCAGGTGCGGGTTCTCATCGTCGGCCAGGACCCGTATCCGACGCCGGGTCACGCCGTCGGCCTGAGCTTCTCGGTGGCGCCCCAGGTGCGGCCGCTGCCGCGCAGCCTGGCCAACATCTTCACCGAGTACACCGATGATCTCGGGCATCCCGCCCCGGCGACCGGTGACCTGACCCCGTGGGCCGAGCGCGGCGTGATGCTGCTGAACAGGGTGCTCACCGTGCGCCCGGGAACTCCGGCGTCGCATCGCGGCAAGGGGTGGGAGGCGGTAACCGAGTGTGCGATCCGGGCCCTGGTTGCGCGGCAGCAGCCGCTGGTCGCGGTGCTGTGGGGGCGCGACGCGTCAACGCTGAAGCCGATGCTCGACGGCACGCGATTGCGTGGCGATCGAGTCTGCCACATCCGTCGCCGCTGTCGGCGTCGCGAGGTTTCTTCGGCTCGCGGCCGTTCAGTCGCGCCAACGAGCTACTGGAGAAGATGGGCGCCGATCCGATCGACTGGCGCCTTCCATAACGTCGGATAACGTCGGTAACGTCGGATAACGTCGGCTTCCAGCGTGAGCGTGCGGATTCCTACGCCGCGAAGTAAACCGCACAGTCACGACGGCTGGGCGGCGCGGCTCAACAGTCAGCGCGTCAGCCGCGGGAGACCTTGCCGGCCTTGATGCACGACGTGCACACGTTGACGCGCTTCTTGTTGCCACCGGGGTGGGTCACGGCGCGCACGGTCTGGATGTTGGGATCCCACCGACGGCTGGTCCGGCGATGGGAGTGCGACACCGACTTGCCGAAGCCGGGGCCCTTCCCGCAGATATCGCACACGGCAGCCATATGCAGAACTCCTCGAATCAGTACTTGGGGGTCTGGGGTTCCGCCGCGACCGGCGGCGGTTCGACCCGACAACCTGACCAGGATACCGGCCGTCACGGGGATCACCAAAATGGTCTCCACAGGCGCGAACGTTCCGGTGGGGCTGTCAGCCCGAGTAGCTAGGCTGGCGCGCACGGCGACACCTAGAGCCAGCGGGTGCCGCCATGGCGGCTGGAGGTGGGCATGTCGGATCGGCGGCTCGACGCCTCCGCACTGCGGGACTGGGCGCATACCGCCGTCGGCGACCTCATCACCCACACCGACGAGATCAACCGACTCAACGTGTTCCCGGTCGCAGACTGCCGATACCGGCACAAACATGCTGTTCACCATGCGTGCGGCGTGGGCGCAGGCGGACACGCTGACGACGTCCGACGATGTCGCGGAGGTCGCTGCCGCGCTGGCCCGCGGCGCACTGCAGGGCGCGCGGGGAAACTCGGGTGTCATCCTGTCCCAGATTCTGCGCGGACTGGGCGATGTGACCGCCTCGGCCGCCGCCGATCGGAGCGGCGTACTTGCCGACATCGGCGGAGCGCTGTTCGCGGCCGCGCTGCGGCATGCGGTCGGACTGGTCGTGAATTCGATGGGTGAGGCTGTGCCGGGCACGATCGTCTCGGTGCTGCAGGACGCCGCCGGTGCTGCCGAGGATGCGGTGGCCGACGACTCCGGGCTGGCCTACGTGGTGTCGGCGGCGGCCGACGCCGCGGCCATCGCCCTGGACAAGACCACTGGGCAACTCGACGTGCTGGCGCGGGCCGGCGTGGTGGACGCCGGCGGCCGGGGGCTGCTGGTACTGCTGGATGCGATGAGCGCCACCCTGACCGGGCATGTCCGGCATCGCGCGGAGTACGTGCCGTCCCCACCGCATGACCACACCGCCGCCATCGCCACGTCGGCGTCACCCCAATTCGAGGTGATGTACCTGCTCAGCGGTTGTGATGCCGCTGGGGTCGAGACGCTTCGCGCGACCCTTGACCGGCTTGGTGAATCGGTGGCGATCGCGACCACGGCTGGTGCCGGCCAGTACTCCGTGCATGTGCATGCCGACGACGCCGGAGCCGCGGTCGAAGCGGCCCTGCCGCTGGGCACGCTGCGCCATATTCAGATCACGTCGCTGACCGGCGGTCCCGGTGCGCGGCCATCGGGCGGGTGGGCCCGGGAACGGGCCGTGCTCGCGGTCGTCGACGGCGCCGGCGCCGAGGAGCTGTTCGCGGGTGAGGGGGCGCATGTTCTGCGGCTCGGCGCGGCCGGACCGGTCAGCGCCAAAGATCTGCTCCACGCGCTGGTCAATACGGGCGCCGCGCAGATCATGGTGCTGCCGAACGGGTACGTCGCCGCCGAGGAACTCGTCGCAGGCTGCACTGCCGCGATCGGTTGGGGTATCGACGTCGTGCCGGTGCCGACCGGTTCGATGGTGCAGGGTCTCGCCGCCCTGGCCATGCACGAGGCGGAACGGCAAGCCGTCGACGACGGCTACACGATGGCGCGGGCCGCCGCGGCCGCCAGGCACGGATCGGTGCGGGTCGCCACCGAGGAGGCGCTCACGTGGGCGGGCACCTGTGAACCCGGCGACGGGCTGGGTATCGCCGGGTGACGAGGTGCTGATCGTGGGCCGCGACGTCGCTACCGCCGGCGCAGGACTGATCGACCTGCTGTTGGCGGCGGGGGGTGAACTCGTCACGGTGCTCACTGGAGCAGGCGTCGACGCAGCGGTCGGAGAGGCGTTGGCAGAACACGTCCACCGCGAACATCTCGGCATCGAATTGGTCACTTACCACACCGACCACCGCGGCGATGCGCTGCTGATCGGGGTCGAGTAGCCGTGGCCAAGCTGACCGACCGACTCGACTTCGTCATCGGCAAGAAGGCCGCCGATCCGTTGGAGGAGCACTTCGGCATACGCACCGTCAACGACCTGCTGCGCCACTATCCGCGCAAGTACAGCGACGAGATGACCACGGCAATCGAAGGCGAGGATCTCGAGGAAGGCGAGCACGTCACCTTCGTCGACCGCATCACCAAGGTGGAGCTCCGCTGGACGAACCGGCCGCCGAAGCGTGAATACATGGTGGTCACGATCGGGCACCGCAAGCCGAAGGTGACCGCGACCTTCTTCAACGTGAGGTTCATCAAGAAGACCCTCGAAGAGGGCCTGCGGGTGATGTTGTCGGGTGAGGTCGGCTATTTCAAAGGCACCCTGCAGCTCACGCATCCGGCATTCCTGGTGTTGCGCGACGACGGCCGGGTCGCCGGAACGAGGTCGCTCAAGGTGATCGCCGAGGCAACGGGGACGTCCGACGAGAACAAGCTGCTCTCCGTCTTCGACCGTGACTTCTTTCCGATCTACGCCGCCAACACCAAGGTGCAGAGCTGGGACATCTACGCGTGTGTACGTCAGGTGCTCGACGTCCTCGACCCCGTCGACGAGCCGCTGCCGGATTCGTTTCTGCGCGAACACCACCTGATCGGCGAGGACGAAGCGCTGCGTGCGATTCACATCGCGGAAAAAGCTGCGGAACGCGACGCCGCGATCGCGCGTCTGACGTATGACGAGGCCATCGGGTTGCAGTGGGCGTTGGCGCAGCGCAGGTTCGGCGAGTTGAGCCAGGCCGGTCCCGTCGCGCGCCACAACGGACGACGGTCTGGTCGCGGCAATGCGCAATCAGATGCCGTTCGAACTGACCCAAGGGCAGAAGGATGT
The DNA here is from genome assembly GCA_963805835.1 of uncultured Actinomycetota bacterium. Classification (GTDB taxonomy): domain Bacteria; phylum Actinomycetota; class Actinomycetes; order Mycobacteriales; family Mycobacteriaceae; genus Mycobacterium. Next base: position 188,057 of record CAWDVX010000007.1, read on the forward strand.
CCTCGAGGTGCTGAGCGCTGAGTTGGCCGTGAGTCGGCCGATGAATCGGATGCTGCAGGGTGAGGTCGGGTCCGGTAAGACCATCGTGTCGGTGCTGGCGATGCTGCAGATGGTCGACGCCGGTTATCAATGTGCGCTCCTGGCCCCCACGGAAGTCCTTGCCGCCCAACATGCCCGATCGATTCGCAACGTGCTCGGACCGCTGGCGATGGCCGGACAACTCGGCGGCGCCGAGCAGGGGACGCGGATCGCGCTGTTGACCGGATCGATGACGCCGCAGCAGAAGAAGCAGGTGCGCGACGAAGTCGCCTCCGGTGAAGCGGGCATCGTCATCGGGACGCACGCGCTGCTGCAGGATGCCGTTGAGTTCCATCGGCTCGGCATGGTCGTCGTCGACGAGCAGCACCGCTTCGGAGTCGAACAACGAGATCGCCTGCGGGCCAAGGCACCCGATGGTGTGACGCCCCATCTTCTCGTGATGACCGCGACGCCGATCCCGCGCACCGTTGCGCTGACTCATCTTCGGCGACCTCGAGACGTCGACGCTGCGCGAGCTGCCGCGCGGCCGTCAACCGATCACCACCAACACCATCTTCCTGAAGGAACACCGGGCATGGCTTGACCGTGCCTGGCAACGGATCACCGAGGAAGTGGAAGCCGGGCGGCAGGCCTACGTCGTCGCGTCCCGAATCGACGAAGACGACAAGACCGGCGCGAAGGGCCGAGGCAAGAGGCGCGATCAGGACAGGGAGCAGGGCCCACCCGCAACGACTGTCGTCGAACTGTTCGAGCGGCTGCGTCGTGGTCCACTGTCGGGGCTGCGGCTCGGGCTCATGCACGGTCGGCTCCCCGCCGACGACAAGGACGCGGTGATGGCCGCGTTCCGTGCAGGAGACATCGACGTCCTCGTCTGTACCACCGTCATCGAGGTCGGCGTCGACGTTCCCAACGCGACGGTGATGCTGGTGATGGATGGCGACCGGTTCGGCATCAGCCAGCTTCACCAGCTGCGCGGCCGCATCGGTCGAGGCGAACATCCGAGCCTGTGTCTGCTCGTCACCCAATTACCGGAGAGCTCGAAGGCCGGGGATCGCCTCAAGGCGGTCGCCTCCACGCTCGACGGTTTCACGCTCGCCGACCTCGACCTCGCCGAGCGACGCGAGGGTGATGTGTTGGGCTACAGCCAATCCGGGCGTCCCATCACATTGCGGTTCCTGTCGCTCTTCGAGCATCTCGATCTCATTCTCGCCGCACGTGATTTTTGCGACTCCCGATACGAGAGCGAACCCGGACGATCCGGGGATGGCTTCTCTGGCAGCGCAATTCGTCGATACCGATCGCGTCGAATATCTGGAAAAGGCGTGAACCGCAAGCGCTTGCTGTGGCTGCTCGCGATTGTCGCCATCGCGGTGCTCGTTGCCGTTCAGGTCGTCAATTCGTCGATCGACCGTTCGCAGTTCGTCGCGAGCGCCGACATGCCGACTGTCGCACCCGGGGTCGACGTGCTTGCGGGCATCGCGCTGATACCGGAACGCATCCGCGGCTACGACTATCGGCGGGATGCGTTCGGCGACAGCTGGACCGACCACAACCCCGCGCCCGGCGGTCACAACGGCTGCGATACCCGCAATGACATCCTCGAACGCGATCTCGTCGACAAGTCCTACGTGGCGATCAAGCGATGCCCGAACGCCGTGGCTACGGGCGTTCTGCACGATCCGTACACCAATGCAGACGTCGCCTTCACGCGCGGCGAACAGACCGGCGCGGCAGTGCAGATCGACCACATCGTGCCGCTGGCTCTCGCGTGGGATCTCGGAGCACGCACCTGGACGGACGATCTGCGGCTGCGGTTCGCCAACGACCCCGCCAATCTGTTGGCGGTCGCCGGAGGAGCGAATCAGGACAAGGGCGACCGCGAGCCCGCCAGCTGGATGCCGCCCAACACCGCGTTCCGGTGCCAGTACGCCATGCAGTTCATCGCGGTGCTGCGTGGCTACGCGCTACCGGTCGACGCGCCTTCGGCTGCGGCGCTGCGTGATGCGGCATCGACGTGCCCGACGGGTTGATTCGGCACGCTCAGAAGGAGGCTAACCGCCGGTGTAGGTTTCGGGGTCCGGCCGAAAACGGGTGCCGTCGTTCAGGCCATTGATGGTGGCCATGTCGTCGTCGGTCAACTCGAAGTCGAAGACGTCGATATTGGACTTGAGCCGCTCCGGTGACGAGGACCGCGGAATGACGATGTTGCCGAGCTGAATGCTCCACCTGATGAGCGCCTGCGCCGGCGTCTTGCCGTGCGCCTGCGCCACCGCCCCGATCGTCGGGTTGTCCAGCAGGTTTCCGACCCCCAGGGGCCCGTATGCCTCGGTGACGATCCCCAATTCGGCGTTGGTTGCGCGCAACTCGGCTTGGTTCAGCAGCGGGTGCAACTCGATCTGATTGATCGCAGGCGTGAAGAACGACAGGTCGATGATGGTCGACAAGTCCTCGGCGTGGAAGTTCGCCACCCCGATCGACTTGGTATCGCCCTCTTCCTTGCGCTTCATCAGACCGCCCCAGGCGTCGATGTACCTGTCGGGATTGCCGGCCGGCCAGTGAATCAGATAGAGGTCGACGTAGTCGAGTCCGAGCCGCTCCAGGCTGGCTTTTATCGCGTCCTGCGCTTTCTGGAACCCGTGGTCAGCTGTCGCGAGTTTCGTGGTGACGAACAACTCGTCGCGCGGGATCCCCGACGAGGCGATCGCGCGGCCCACCGCGGCCTCGTTTCCGTAGGCGACCGCGGTGTCGATCAGCCGGTAGCCGGCCTCGAGGGCGGCGGCCACCGACACTTCGGTTTCGGATTCCGACAATTCGCCGACGCCGAGACCGATCACCGGAAGGGTGTTCCCGTCATTGAGCGTGACGGAGGGGATCGCAGCCGCCTGTCCGGGCGATGGAGTCATGGCACCTAACCTGTGAAGTCGAAGGTCCTCGGATCGGGACCCAACCGTGTTCCGTCGCCCAGCGAGGAAATGGACGCCATGTCCTGCTCGCTCAGTTCAAGATCGAACACGTCGAAATTACTCACAATTCTCTCGGGGGTCACCGATTTCGGGATGACTATATTGCCGAGTTGGATATGCCACCTAATCAGTACCTGTGCCGGCGTTTTCCCATGCCGTCGGGCGACCTCCGTCACCTTGGGGTTGTCCAGCAATGCACCCTGGCCGAGCGGGGCCCACGCCTCGGTGGCGATGCCCAGCTGATGGTGAACTTGACGCAGTTCTTCCTGCTGTAGCAGCGGATGCAGCTCGACCTGGTTGAGGGCAGGCACGATCCCGGTGGCGTCCACCAGGATCCGCAGGTGTTCGGGTTCGAAGTTGCTCACGCCGATCGAGCGGACGCGACCTTGATCACGCAGGTGCGCGAACGCCTTGAAGGTGTCGACGAAGGTATTGCGCGCCGGCATCGGCCAGTGGACCAGGTACAGGTCGACGTAATCCAGGCCGAGTCGGTCCGCGCTGGCGTCGAAGGCCTTCAGCGTGGTGTCGTAGCCTTGTTCGGAATTCCACAGCTTGGTCGTGATGAACACGTCCTCGCGAGGCAGGCCGGACTCGGCGAAGGCCTTGCCGACGCCGCGTTCGTTTCGGTAAACGGCGGCGGTGTCGACGTGCCGGTATCCGGCCTCGAAGGCAATGGACACCGCGCGTGCGGTCTCATCTGGCGGTGTCTGGAAAACACCGAATCCAACTTGAGGAATCGCATTACCGTCATTGAGCGTGATCGAGGGAGAAGCCATGACAACGAGTCTGCCATTTCAGGCGCCACCGGTCGGACCGCCGACGGGTCGCAAGGCCCGAATGGTCAAGGCCGGCGGGATGACATTGAGAGCGCTTCCGCGGATACCGGACCCTGTCAAACGACTGCTGCTCGGCGGACGTGCGGTCGCGGTCGACGGCAACACGCTCGACACCACGCTGCAGCTGCTGCTCTTCGGTCAAAACGCGACCGGCCTCGGCAAGCCTCATCCTCGATTCCGACGTGCCAACGGCCCGTGCGCTGTTGCGAATGCTGACGGACGGCTTCAAACAGGACATCCCGGTTGCAGCGGTGACCAATCTGGTGCTTCCCGGCCCGATCCCCGCGCGGCACTACCGGCCGGTCGACGGCGACGGCGCGCCGCTGCTGGTCTTCTACCACGGCGGCGCAATGGTGATCGGCGACCTCGAGACGCACGACGACTTGTGCAGGCAGATCTGCCGGGAGGGCCGCCTGCATGTGTTGTCGGTGGGCTATCGGCTGGCGCCAGAGCACAAAGCGCCCGCCAGTGTCGATGATGCGTTCGCCGCGTTCCACTGGGCGCTTGACCATGCCGCAGAGTTGGGGGCTGACGGCGACCGAGTGGCAGTCGGCGGTGACAGCGCCGGTGGCAACCTCGCCGCGCTGGTCTCGTTGCGCGCCCGTGACGAGGGCATTCGGCTGCCGGCGGTGCAGCTGCTGTTCTACCCGGTGACCGACTGGAGCGCCCAGACGCGGTCGCGAACGTTGTTCGGCGACGGGTTCTTTCTCACCCGAGCCGATATGCAGTTCGGCGCCGAGAAGTATCTCGACGGCGCGGACGTGGACGCCTCGGATCCGCGGGTATCCCCGCTGCTGGCCGACGATCTCGGCGGACTGCCCCCGGCGCTGGTGCTGACCGCGGGCTTCGACCCATTGCGCGATGAAGGCAGGCAGTACGCGGAGGCCTTGCATGCGGCGGGCGTGCCCGTCGACTACCGCGAGTTCGGTTCGCTGATACACGGCTTCGCCAACTTCTTCCCGCTGGGGGGTGACAGCGCGACGGCCACCGCGGAATCGATCTCGGCGCTGCGGGCCCATCTGGCCCGCACGTGAAAAACACGGGAAGGGCCGCCGGTAGTCTTATCGCGTGGCTTCGAAACCGAAATACGACCTGAGGGCGTCCGACCGCAAGCGCAATCTGGCGATTCAGATCGGCCTGACCGCCATCGTGGTGGTCTTCGCGGTGGCGCTCGTGGCCTACATCGTGCTGTCGGCCGACGAAAAGCCGACGGCAGGCGAAGTGGATCCGATCCGGGTCACGTCGGCCGATTTGATCAAGAAGGACGGCACCGACGAGCCGAAGGCCGTGTTGTCGCTCTACGAGGATTTCCTGTGCCCCGCCTGCGGCAACTTCGAAAAGCAGTTCGGTGGCACGATCAACAAGCTGATCGATTCCGGCGCAGTCGCCGCCGACTACTACATGGTCTCGATCCTGGATCGTCAGGGCGACGGATACTCCACGCGTGCGGCCAACGCCGCCTACTGCGTCGCCGGCGATTCGATCGAGGCGTTCCGCCGGTTTCACGCCGCGCTGTACGCCCAACAGCCCCAGGAAGGTGTCGGTCCGTTCCCCGACAACTCCCGGCTGGCCGAGGTCGCTCGTCAGGCCGGCGCCGGGGGTCAGGTGCCCGAATGCATCAACAAGGAAACCAACGCCGACATGGTGTCGGGGCTGGCCCAGGCCACCAACGTGAGATCGACGCCGACGATCCGTATCAACGGTGAGGACTACAGTCCCAGCACGCCTGACGCACTGATCGCCAAGATCGAGGAGATCGTCGGCAACGTGCCCGCCCTCGACGCGGGCGCACCGCCTCCTGCTGCCGAGCCCACACCCGTTCCCTCGCCCGCGCCTGCGCCATGAGCGTCGCCACCCCCAGCACTGTCGAGCCGAGCGAACCCGAGTCGGCGCAGTCGACAGGTGCTGCGGTGGGTAGGGCCAGCGCCATCTGGGTGCTGGTCGCAGGGGTGATCGGCCTTGTCGCCTCGGTGACGCTCACGATCGAGAAGATCGAGATTCTGATCAACCCCGACTATGTGCCGACGTGCAGCATCAATCCGGTGCTGTCGTGCGGTTCGGTGATGATCACCCCGCAGGCGTCGGCATTCGGCTTTCCCAACCCGCTCATCGGCATTGTCTCGTTCACCGTAATGCTGGTGACGGGTGTCCTCGCGGTCGCCAAGGTCGACCTGCCGCGCTGGTACTGGGCGGGGCTGGCGGTCGGCACCCTGCTCGGGACGGTATTCGTGCACTGGCTGGCGTGGCAGAGCCTGTACAGCATCGGTGCGCTGTGCCCGTACTGCATGGTGGTGTGGTCCGTGACGATCCCACTGCTCGTTGTCGTAGCGTCGATCGCGGCCCGTCCAGCGACGTCCAACGGTGTCGTGCGTGCGCTGCACACGTGGCGATGGTCCTTGGTGGCGCTGTGGTTCACCGGGGTGATTCTGCTGATCCTGGTGCGCTTCTGGGACTACTGGTCCACGCTGCTTTAGAAGACGACGGGGGCTGGTAACGCGTGATATCCAAGGTCCTGGTGGCCAATCGCGGTGAGATCGCGATCCGTGCCTTCCGGGCCGCCTACGAGATGGGCATCACCACCATCGCGGTCTACGCGCATGAGGATCGCAACTCCCAGCACCGGCTCAAGGCCGACGAGTCCTATCAGATCGGCGACACGGGTCACCCGGTCCGCGCCTATCTCTCCGTCGACGAGATCATTCGCGTCGCACAGCAGGCGGGTGCGGACGCGGTTTACCCCGGTTACGGGTTTCTCTCCGAGAACCCGCAACTGGCCGCGGCATGCGCCGACGCGGGCATCACCTTCATCGGCCCGAGCGCGGAAATCCTCGAGCTGACCGGAAACAAGGCAAGGGCAATCGCGGCCGCGCGCGACGCGGGGTTGCCGGTGCTGAACTCCTGCGCGCCGTCGGCATCGGTCGACGAGTTGGTGGCGGCCTCAGCGGAGATGGAATTCCCGTTGTTCGTCAAGGCGGTGTCCGGTGGCGGTGGGCGCGGGATGAGGCGGGTGTCCGATCCGTCCGCGCTGCCGGAGGCGATCGAGGCGGCGAGCCGCGAGGCGGAGTCGGCGTTCGGCGATCCGATGGTGTACCTCGAGCAGGCGGTGCTGAACCCGCGCCACATCGAGGTACAGATACTTGCCGACAGGCACGGCAGCATCATGCATCTGTTCGAGCGGGACTGCAGCATGCAGCGACGCCATCAGAAGGTCATCGAACTCGCCCCCGCGCCAAACCTTTCCGCGGAACTTCGCGACCAGATGTGCGCTGACGCGGTCGCGTTCGCACGCCAGATCGACTACACCTACGCCGGCACCGTCGAGTTCCTGCTCGACGAACGCGGACACTACGTGTTCATCGAGATGAACCCGCGCATCCAGGTCGAGCACACGGTCACCGAAGAGATCACCGACGTCGATCTCGTGGCAAGTCAGTTGCGCATCGCCGACGGAGAGACGCTGGCAAGTCTCGGGCTGAGCCAGGACGGATTGACGGCGCCACGGGGTTTTGCGATGCAGTGCCGGATCACCACCGAGGACCCCGCGAACGGGTTCCGCCCCGACACCGGGCGCATCACGAGCTACCGGTCACCGGGTGGCGCCGGCATTCGACTCGACGGCGCAACGCATTTGGGCGCCGAGATCGGGGCACACTTCGACTCGCTTCTGGTCAAGTTGACGTGCCGCGGGCGCGATTACGCGGCGGCGGTCGCTCGGTCCCGTCGTGCGCTCGCCGAATTCCGTGTGCGCGGGGTGTCGACGAACATCCCGTTCCTGCTGGCCGTCGTCAACGATCCCGACTTTCGCGCCGGCCGCATCACCACGTCGTTCATCGACGACCGTCCGTACCTGCTGACCGCACACACCCCGGCCGACCGCGGCACCAAGATTCTCAACTACCTGGCAGACGTCACGGTCAACCAACCGCACGGTCCGCGGCCATCGACGGTCTATCCCCGCGACAAGCTGCCCGACGTCGATCTGTCGTCGCCGCCACCGTCGGGCTCCAAGCAGCGACTGACGGAACTGGGCCCGGAAGGTTTCGCGGCCTGGATGCGCGAATCCAAGGCGGTCGGTGTCACGGATACGACGTTCCGTGACGCTCACCAATCGCTGCTCGCCACCAGGCTGAGAACCACGGGGCTGCTCATGGTGGCGCCCTACATCGCACGGATGACGCCGCAACTGTTGTCGGTGGAGTGCTGGGGCGGCGCGACATACGATGTGGCGCTTCGGTTCTTGAAAGAGGATCCGTGGGAGCGGCTGGCCGCACTGCGTGAGGCGATGCCGAACATCTGTCTGCAAATGCTGCTACGAGGGCGCAACACGGTGGGCTATACGCCCTACCCGGAGACAGTAACCAAGGCATTCGTCGAGGAAGCTACGGACACCGGGATTGATATCTACCGCATCTTCGATGCGCTGAACAATGTCGAGTCGATGCGGCCGGCCATCGACGCGGTCCGCGAAACCGGGACGTCGATCGCCGAGGTCGCGATGAGCTACACCGGTGACCTGACCGACCCGGGCGAGAATCTCTACACCCTGGACTATTACCTCAAACTGGCCGAGCAGATCGTCGACGCAGGTGCCCACGTCCTGGCGATAAAGGACATGGCCGGACTGCTGCGCCCGCATGCGGCCACGGTGTTGGTCGGCGCGTTGCGTAGTCGCTTCGACCTGCCGGTGCACGTGCACACTCACGACACCCCCGGGGGTCAGCTGGCCACGTATATGGCCGCATGGCAGGCAGGTGCGAACGCGGTCGACGGTGCGTCGGCGCCGCTGGCCGGCACCACGAGCCAGCCCGCGCTCAGTTCTATCGTCGCGGCGGCCGCGCACACCGAATCCGACACCGGTCTGTCGCTGTCCGCGGTGTGCGATCTCGAACCCTACTTCGAGGCGCTGCGAAAGGTGTACGCGCCATTCGATGTTGCGGGGTCCGGCCCGACAACCCCGACCGGGCGGGTGTACCACCACGAGATCCCGGGTGGTCAACTGTCGAACCTGCGCCAGCAGGCGATCGCGCTGGGGCTGGGGGACCGGTTCGAGGAGATCGAGACCAACTACGCCGCGGCCGACCGCATCCTGGGCAGGCTGGTGAAGGTGACGCCGTCGAGCAAGGTGGTCGGCGACCTGGCGCTTGCACTTGTCGGCGCAGGAATCACTGCCGACGAATTCGCCGCCGATCCATCGCGGTTCGACATCCCCGACTCGGTCATCGGTTTCCTGCGCGGCGAGCTTGGCGACCCGCCCGGCGGCTGGCCGGAACCATTGCGCACCAAAGCGCTTGCCGGACGGTCACCGGCCAGGCCCACCGAAGAGCTGTCCGCCGAGGATGAATCTGCGTTGGCGCAGGCGGGCGTGATTCGACAAGCCACGTTGAACCGGCTGCTGTTCCCCGGTCCGACAAAGGAATTCGAGGCCCATCGGGACTTGTACGGCGACACGTCCAGCCTGTCGGCCAACCAGTTCTTCTACGGACTGCGCCACGGCGACGAGCATCGCGTCAAGCTCGAGCGTGGCGTCGAGCTGTTGATCGGGTTGGAGGCGATCTCTGACCCCGACGAACGCGGGATGCGTACCGTGATGTGCATATTCAACGGTCAGCTGCGGCCGGTGGTGGTGCGCGACAACAGCATCGCCAGTGAGGTGCCCGCCGCCGAGAAAGCCGACCGGTCCAACCCCGACCACGTCGCCGCACCCTTCGCCGGCGTCGTGACCGTCGGAGTCTCCGCCGGCGACAAAGTCGATGCGGGGCAGACCGTCGCCACGATCGAGGCGATGAAGATGGAGGCCGCGATCACCGCTCCGAAGGCAGGCGAGGTCAGTCGCGTCGCGGTTTCGGCGACCGCGCAGGTCGAGGGTGGCGATCTGCTGGTGGTGGTCAGCTGACCCGCATCGTCGCCGGCACGCTGGGTGGCCGGCGAATCACGGTGCCACGCACGGGTACCCGCCCCACCACCGATCGGGTGCGGGAATCGTTGTTCAACTTGTTGACGGCGCGGCTCGAGCTGTCGGGACTGTCGGTGCTGGATCTCTACGCGGGCTCAGGAGCACTCGGGCTCGAGGCACTGTCGCGCGGCGCCTCCTCAGTCGTGTTCGTGGAATCCGACCAGCGTGCGGCGAGCGTCATCGACAAGAACATCGCCACGCTCGGTGTCACCGGGGTGACGGTGCGGCGCGGCTCGGTGGCCGCGGTGCTGGCCGGCAGTGCGCAGCCAGTGGACCTGGTGTTCGCCGACCCGCCCTATGAGGTCGGCGCCGGCGAGATCGAAAACGTCCTCGCCGCACTGACGCATAACGGTTGGACGGCAACGGGGACGGTGGCCGTCATCGAACGGCCGGCCGCTGGTCCGATGCTGATGTGGCCCGAGGGGTGGCAGGTATGGCCGCCCCGCACATACGGCGACACTCGGCTCGAACTGGCCGAATTCGACGTCGCCGCCGTGGCGGCTCCTTAATCGAATGTCGCCGCCGTGGCGGCTCCGAAATCGAATGTCGCCGCCGTGGCGGCTCCGCAATTGGACCCGTTTGCCCTGTAGCGTCGTTTCCCATGAGCGGCGCCGTATGCCCGGGCTCCTTCGACCCGGTAACGCTGGGCCATATCGACATCTTCGAGCGCGCGGCCGCCCAGTTCGACGAGGTCGTCGTGGCGGTGCTGATCAACCCGAACAAAAAGGGGATGTTCAGCCTCGACGAGCGCATCGCGATGATCGAGGAATCCACCACGCACCTGCCGAATCTGCGCACCGAATCGGGCGAAGGCCTGGTGGTCGACTTCGTCAAGAACCGCGGACTCACCGCGATCGTCAAAGGTCTTCGCACGGGCACCGACTTCGAATACGAGCTGCAGATGGCCCAGATGAACAAGCACATCGCGGGCGTCGACACCTTCTTCGTCGCCACCACACCGAAATATTCGTTCGTGTCCTCATCGCTGGCGAAGGAGGTCGCGACCTTCGGTGGCGACGTCTCCGAGCTGCTGCCCGAGCCCGTCAACGTACGGTTGCAGGCCAAGCTCAAGGGTTGACTGGCGAACTTCGCGGGTAACCCACCTGGTGGCGCACAGCCCTCAGCGCCCCAACCCAACTTCAAGAAAGTGTGGTTACCCCCATGGTCGAAACATTCGTCCAGTCGACCGATGACGTCGTCAAGTTCCTCAAGGACCAGCACAATTTGATCAAGGACATGTTCGAGGAGGTGTTCTCGGCGTCATCCGATGATGCGCGCCGCAGGGCCTTCACTGAACTGCGACAACTCCTCGCGGTGCACGAGACCGCCGAGGAGATGGTGGTCCACCCGAGGGTCCGACACGAGGTCGACGGCGGCGACATCATTGTCGACGCCCGTCTCGTCGAGGAGCACGACTCCAAGGAAACCCTGTCGGCGCTCGAGGCGATGGACATCGATTCCCAGAAGTTTCTCGACGAGTTGGCGCTGTTCCGGGACTCGGTGATCGACCACGCCGAACGCGAAGAACTCGAAGAGTTCAACCGGTTGGAGCGTGAACTCGACGCCGACGACCGCGGCCGTATGGCGAAGGCCGTACTCGCCGCAGAAGCAATCGCGCCCACCCGCCCGCACGCGGGCGTGGAGTCGGCCAAAGCGAACTTCGCCGTCGGACCGTTCGCGTCGATGCTCGACCGGGCGCGCGACGCGATCGCCGCGGCAATCCGCTAATCGGGCTGCTTGCTCAGAGATTCCCGGTATCCGGCGACCTGTCTTGTTGACATAATGTGCGCAGATCGCTGTTGATGGACCTGCGGCCCGGGTAGCTGTGACGCAGCAAAAAGCAGCTCAGGCGCGACACACCGCGTCGGTAGCTGAGTCACAGGCGCAACACCAGGCACACTGGTAACTGTCAACTACGCCTGGAGGGTGTTGCCGTGTACCGAGTATTTGAAGCGCTCGATGAGTTGGGCGCGATCGTGGAAGAAGCGCGCGGTGTGCCCATGACGGCCGGCTGTGTGGTGCCGCGCGGCGATGTCCTCGAGTTGGTCGATGACATCAAGGACGCGATCCCCGGCGAACTGGACGACGCCCAGGACGTCCTGGATGCTCGCGACACGTTGCTTCGGGAGGCCAAGGAGCACTCCGGTTCGATGGTGTCCGCGGCGACGACCGAGGCGGATTCGCTGGTCAACCATGCCCGCGCCGAAGCCGACCGGCTGCTCGCCGACGCGAAGTCGCAGGCTGACCGCATGGTCGGGGAGGCCCGTCAACACAGCGAACGCATGGTCAGCGAGGCCCGCGAGGAGGCCGCACGCCTCGGCGCCACCGCCAAGCGCGAGTACGAGGCGAGCACGGGGCGCGCCAAGAACGAGGCCGACCGGCTCATCGAGAACGGCAACCTCGCCTACGAGAAGGCCGTCCAGGAGGGCATCAAAGAGCAGCAACGGCTGGTCGCGCAGACCGAGATCGTCGCGACCGCGAACGCCGAGGCCACCCGTCTCATCGATACGGCGCACGCCGAGGCCGACCGGCTGCGCGGCGAATGTGACATCTATGTCGACAGCAAGCTCGCCGAATTCGAGGACTTCCTGAACGGAACCATGCGTTCGGTGGGCCGCGGCCGGCACCAACTGCGGACCGCAGCGGGTACGCACGACTACGCAGCCCGCTAGCCCCTGCGACGGTCGCCGTAAGATCGACACTTATGGCGACGCATGCGAAGTCAGCGGCGCGGCGGGCGTCGCGATCGCCGCTCGTGCTGAATATCTCCAGGTTGGGGCGCAGGCCCGGGTCGATGATGACCTTCGCCGAGACGGTGCCCAGCCCGATACGTATCGGGCTGGACCTGATCGCGATCGACGAGGGCGCCCCACTGGATCTGGATTTGCGGATCGAATCCGTGTCGGAGGGAGTTCTGGTCTCCGGCACGGTATCGGCCCCCACGGCCGGTGAGTGCGCGCGCTGTCTGACGCCGATCACCGGGCATGTCGACATCGACATCACTGAACTGTTCGCCTATCCCGACAGTGCCACCGATGAGACCACCGAGGCCGACGAGATCGGCCGTGTGGTGAACGACACCGTAGACCTCGAGCAGCCGATCATCGACGCCGTCGGCCTGGCGTTGCCGTTCGCACCGCTGTGCGGCCCCGACTGCATCGGGCTGTGCCCTGACTGCGGAGTGCCGCTGGCGACGGCCGAACCGGGGCATCAGCATGACAAGGTCGATCCGAGATGGGCCAAGCTTGCGGGCATGCTCGACGAGGACACCCGTGACTGACCGCGCCGCCCTACTCGGGGCGTTGGGTGTCGACCTGCCCGAGGAACTGCTCACCATGTCGCTCACCCACCGCAGTTATTCCTACGAGAACGGCGGGTTGCCGACCAACGAGCGTTTGGAGTTCCTCGGCGACGCCGTACTCGGACTGACCATCACCGAGGAGCTCTACCATCGCCACCCCGATCGCAGCGAAGGTGATCTGGCCAAGCTGCGGGCGAGCATCGTCAACACCCACGCACTGGCCGATGTCGGTCGCGAGCTGTCCGAGGACGGGCTCGGCGCCTACTTGCTGCTGGGTAAGGGGGAGGAGAACTCCGGCGGCGCAGGCAAGGCCAGCATCCTCGCCGACGGAGTCGAATCCCTCCTCGGCGCAATCTATTTGGAGCATGGAATTGCCACCGCGCGGGAGGTGATCCTGCGGTTGTTCGCCTCGCTGTTGGACACCGCCCCGACCCTGGGGGCGGGGCTGGATTGGAAGAGCAGTCTGCAGGAGCTCACCGCATCCCGCGGCATGGGTGCACCGTCCTACGTCGTGACGTCGACCGGTCCCGACCACGACAAGGAATTCACCGCTATCGTGGTCGTTGCCGACACGGAGTACGGCAAGGGCATCGGCCGTACGAAGAAAGAAGCCGAACTCAAAGCCGCCGCGGCGGCGTGGAATGCGCTCGAATCCGCGTCCGATGTAGATGCCTGAGCTCCCCGAAGTCGAGGTCGTCCGTCGGGGGCTGGATGCACATGTCGTCGACAAAACCATCAGCGCGGTCCGGGTGCACCACCCGCGCGCAGTGCGCCGTCACGAGGCGGGACCCGCTGATCTGACTGCGCGGCTGCTGAATTCGCGCATCGTCGGCACCGGACGGCGTGGCAAGTATCTGTGGCTCACGCTTGACGACGGCTCGGCTCTCGTGGTCCATCTGGGGATGAGCGGGCAGATGCTGCTCGGGCCTGCGATGAGCGCTAGCGTAAAGAGCCGACAGCAGGAGCCGCGCGAGGATCACCTGCGTATCGCGGCCCTGCTCGACGACGGCACCGCACTGAGCTTCGTGGATCAACGCACGTTCGGCGGCTGGATGCTCGCCGATGTCGTCACCGTCGACGGTACCGATGTTCCGGTGCCGGTCGCCCATCTCGCTCGAGATCCGCTGGATCCGAAATTCAATCGCCAGGGCGTCGTTACGGTGTTGCGGCGCAAGCATTCCGAGATCAAGCGACAGCTGCTGGACCAGACGGTGGTGTCGGGCATCGGCAACATCTATGCCGACGAGGCGTTGTGGCGCGCGAAGGTGAACGGCGCGAGGTTGGCATCGTCGCTGACCCGTGTGCAACTCGGTGCTGTGCTCGACGCCGCCACCGAGGTGATGATCGCGGCACTGGGCCAGGGCGGGACGTCGTTCGACTCGCTCTACGTGAACGTCAACGGCGAATCGGGCTACTTCGAACGATCACTGGACGCCTACGGTCGCGAGGGCGAGCCGTGCCGGCGATGCGGGGCGGTGATGCGGCGGGAGAAGTTCATGAACCGCTCGTCGTTCTACTGCCCGAAATGCCAACCCCGCCCGCGGGTCCGCCGCTCCTGAAAGGCGCTTCCGGTTCGCGCCTCCCGTCCCATGGGCACCGTCCCTCACTTCGTGCCACCTTTTGCAGAGGTACTCTCGCACTTCCTCTGCATAGCGTTGCTCGCTGTGACTACAGGTGCGGGAATGAAACGCGATGTCGCCCGGTACAAATAGGCATGACCGAACTGTGGGTTGAGCGAACTGGAGCGCGCCGCTATACCGGGCGCAGCACGCGCGGCGCCGAGGTGCTCGTCGGCAGCGAAGACGTCGAGGGTGTCTTCACCCCCGGCGAGCTGATGAAGATCGCGCTGGCCGCCTGCAGCGGGATGGCCAGCGATGCGCCCCTGCAGCGGCGGCTTGGGGAGGATTACCCGACCACCATCCGGGTGTCGGGCCCGGCGGACCGCGAGCACGAGCGCTACCCGTTGCTCGAGGAGCGCATGGAACTCGACCTGTCCGGGCTGTCTGAGCAGGAGAGGGTGCGGGTACTCACTGTCGTCGAACGGGCCATCGATCAGGTTTGCACGGTGGGCCGCACATTGAAGTCCGGTACCAAAGTGACGTTTGAGGTCAATGATGCAGGAGTTAGCTGAGGTGCGACTGACCGCGTGGGTGCACGGCCACGTCCAGGGGGTGGGCTTTCGATGGTGGACCCGGTCGCGTGCCCTGGAACTCGGCCTGACCGGATTCGCGTCGAACAGGCCCGATGGGCGAGTCCAGGTGGTCGCGCAGGGTCCGCGGCAGGCCTGCGAAAAGCTACTTGACCTGCTGCAAGGCGGTAATACGCCCGGTCGCGTCGACAAAGTCGTCGCCGATTGGTCTGAAGTGGGCGAAACGCTATCGGGGTTCACTGAGCGTTAGCCTGCGCGACGGTAGTGTGGCACGTCGTGCACCTCAAGAGTCTGACCCTGAAGGGCTTCAAGTCGTTTGCTTCGCCGACGACTTTGCGCTTCGAGCCAGGCATCACCTGTGTCGTCGGCCCCAACGGGTCCGGCAAGTCGAATGTCGTCGACGCGCTCACCTGGGTGATGGGCGAACAGGGGGCCAAAACACTGCGCGGCGGGAAGATGGAGGACGTCATCTTCGCCGGCACGTCGTCGCGCCCGCCCCTGGGCCGCGCCGAGGTCACGGTCACGATCGACAACTCGGACAACTCGCTGCCGATCGAATACTCCGAGGTGTCGATCACCAGGCGAATGTTCCGCGACGGCGGCAGCGAATACGAGATCAACGGCGCCAGTTGCCGTTTGATGGACGTGCAGGAGCTGCTGTCGGACTCCGGCATCGGCCGCGAAATGCACGTGATCGTCGGGCAGGGCAAGCTCTCCGAGATCCTGGAATCCCGTCCGGAGGACCGGCGCGCGTTCATCGAGGAGGCGGCCGGCGTCCTCAAGCACCGCAAGCGCAAGGAAAAGGCGGTCCGCAAGCTCGACTCGATGTCGGCCAACCTCGCACGCCTGACGGACCTGACGACAGAGCTGCGCCGCCAGCTCAAACCGCTTGGCAGGCAGGCCGAGATGGCCCGTCGCGCCCAGACCATCCAGGCGGACCTGCGTGACGCCCGGCTGCGGCTGGCGGCCGACGACCTGGTCAACCGGAAGGCCGAGTTCGAGAACACGAACCAGACCGAGACGACGCTGCGCCGCGAACACGACGATCTGGCGACCCGGCTCGAGGCAAGCACCGTCGAACTGAACGCCCACGAGTCGGCGGTCGGCAGCCTGAGTGAGCGCGCGGAAGCCGCTCAGCAGACATGGTTTTCGCTGTCGGCGTTGGCCGAACGGGTCAGCGCCACGGTGCGTATCGCCAGTGAGCGGGCCCAGCACCTCGACACCGAGCCCGAAGCCTCCACCGGTCCCGACCCCGAGGCGCTGGAGGCAGAGGCGGAGGAGGTCGCTACCCAGGAGCGACAACTGCTCGAAGCGCTCAACGAATCGCGAACCCGTCTGGAGGCCGCCCGCACTGAGCTCAGCGAGCGGGAGAACATCGCCGCCGAGGCCGAGCGTGCGCATATGGCCGCCGCCCGCGCCGAGGCCGACCGTCGTGAAGGTCTGGCCCGGCTGGCCGGCCAGGTCGACACGATGCGCACCCGCGTCGAATCGATCGACGAAACCGTCGCACGGCTGACCGGCGGCATCGAGGAGGCGGCGGCGAAGGCCCAGCAGACCCAGGCCGAGTTCGAGATCGTGCAGGGGCGGGTCG
Source organism: uncultured Actinomycetota bacterium (assembly GCA_963805835.1). GTDB lineage: Bacteria > Actinomycetota > Actinomycetes > Mycobacteriales > Mycobacteriaceae > Mycobacterium. Next base: position 204,889 of record CAWDVX010000007.1, read on the forward strand.
GTGAACTCGACGCCGGCGAACTCGGTCTCGACGAGCACCACGACCGTACGGTGACTGCGCTGAGACTCGCCGACGAGCGAGTCGCCGAACTGCAGGCGGCCGAGCGTGGCGCTGAACGGCAGGTGGCGTCGTTGCGCGCCCGCATCGAGGCGCTGTCCGTCGGGACTCGACCGTAAGGACGGCGCCGCGTGGCTCCAAAAAAACCACGGTGGCGCAGGGCTTTTCGGGTCGATCGCGAATCTGGTCAAGGTGCGCCCGGGTTACGAGGTGGCGATCGCCGCGGTGCTGGGTGCGGCTGCGGATGCGGTCGCCGCCGAGAACTCGGGCGCGGCGCGGTCGGCAGTCGCCGCGCTGAAGCAGTCCGACGGTGGTCGCGCGGCGATCGTCCTCGGTGACTGGCCGCACCACTCCTTGCCGAACGCGGGCCCGCCGCCCGAGGGCGCGCTGTGGGCATTGGATCTTGTCGACACGCCCCACCGGCTGCAAGGCGCGATCACGGCGTTGCTGTCGGGCGTTGCGGTGGTCCGTGACCTTGTCCGTGGCGCTGGACGTCGTCGCCGCGCGTCCGCAACTGAAAGCCGTCACCGCCGATGGTGATCTGGTCGGCGCGGGCTGGGTGAATGGCGGGTCCGACCGCAAACCCAGCACGTTGGAGATCGCGTCGGAGGTCGAGAAGGCACGTGACGAACTGGCGGCGGCCGAGAAGCAGACCGCCGAACTATCCGCCGCGCTGGCCGGCGCACTGGAAGAGCAGGCTACCCGGCGGGACGCCGCCGAACAGGCGCTGGCCGCGCTCAACGAGTCCGATGCCGCCATCTCGGCGGTCTACGAACAGCTCGGCAGGCTCGGCCAGGACGCCCGCGCCACCGACGACGAGTGGCAGCGGCTGATCCAGCAGCGCGACGAACTCGAGGCCGGACGCAATCGGACCGTCCAGGAACTCGCCGAACTCGAGCAGCGGCTGCACAACGCCCAGGCGGAACCGACATTCGAATCGGAACCCGTCGACCGTCAGGAGTCGATGGCGGCGGCCGAGACCGCCAGGGCGGCCGAGGTCGAGGCGCGCCTGGCTGTGCGTACGGCCGAAGAGCGTGCGAATGCCGTTCGGGGCCGGGCAGATTCGCTCCGAAGGGCGGCTGCTGCCGAGCGCGACGCACGGCTGCGTGCTCAGCGAGCACGTGAGGCGCGCGTGCACGCCGCAGCGGTGGCGGCCGCGGTTGCAGAGTCCGGCCGCCTCGTCGCACAGCGGCTCAGTGCGGCAGTGGCGGTGGCGTCCCGGGCACGCGACGACGTCGCCGCCGAGCGTCAGCATCGGGCCGGAGCGCTGGCGAAGGTGCGCGAAGAGGTCACCGAATTGGGCGCCAAAATCGCGGCCCTCACCGACGCGCTGCACCGCGACGAAATCGCGAAAGCGCAAGCGGCGCTTCGTATCGAACAGCTCGAGGAGCACGTCCTCGAAAGCTTCGGAATGGCCGCCGCCGATCTCGTCGCCGAGTACGGTCCCGACGTTTCGTTGCCCCCGTCGGAGCTGGAGATGGCGGAATACGAACAGGCGCGCGAACGCGGCGAACAGGTGATGGCTCCCGCGCCGATGCCGTTCGACCGCCCCACCCAGGAACGCCGCGCCAAGAAAGCCGAACGCGAACTCAACGAGCTGGGCCGCGTCAACCCGCTGGCGCTGGAGGAGTTCGCCGCTCTGGAGGAGCGCTACAACTTCCTGTCCACCCAATTGGAGGACGTCAAGGCCGCCCGCAAGGATCTGCTCGACGTCATCGACGATGTCGACGCACGCATTCTCCAGGTGTTCGCCGAGGCGTACGCCGATGTGGAACGTGAGTTTCAGGAGGTGTTTTCGACGTTGTTCCCGGGCGGGGAGGGTCGGCTGCTGCTGACCAATCCCGACGACATGCTCACGACCGGTATCGAGGTCGAGGCCCGGCCGCCGGGCAAGAAGATCAAGCGGCTGTCGCTGCTGTCCGGCGGTGAGAAGTCGCTGACCGCTGTAGCGATGCTGGTGGCCATCTTCCGTGCGCGGCCGTCACCGTTCTACGTCATGGATGAGGTGGAGGCTGCGCTCGACGACGTCAACCTGCGCCGGCTGCTGGGCCTGTTCGAACAGCTGCGCAGCCAGTCACAGTTGCTCGTCATCACGCACCAGAAGCCGACAATGGAGATCGCCGACGCGCTCTACGGCGTGACCATGCGCGATGACGGCATCACCGCGGTGATAAGCCAGCGCATGCGCGGCCAGGAACTGGTCGGCGCCGCCAACTGACAGCGATTTCGGTGTCGTTGGTCGCGGTCAACGCGACTGACTACACCGAAATCACAGGGCGGTGACGCCGCCTTCGCGAAGTTCGGCGAGATTCGCGGCTCCGCAACCGTGCAGGCAGATCAGCAGTTCCTCGATGAAGCGTTGCAGCCAATCTGCCACGGCGGCAGGCGATTCGATCGCCGGCGCGAGAAGCGGCCGAGCCACCGACACGACATCGGCGCCCAGGGCCAGGGCCTTGGCCGCGTCCATCCCGGTACGGATACCGCCGGACGCGACCAGCGCAACGCCTGGTAGCGCCCGCCGTACTTCCAGAAGCGCCTGCGCGGTCGGAATGCCCCATTCGGCCAGTGCCGGATACCGGATCTCGCCGTACCGGACGAACTGCTCGACGCGCGCCCACGACGTACCGCCCGCTCCGGCGACATCCACCGCCGCAATGGGGCAGTCTGATAGCTCGGCAGCGGCGGCGGCCCCGATACCGTGGCCGACCTCCTTGAGTATCACGGGGTAGCCGATGGTCCCCGCGACGTCGCGTAGGCGTGCGATGGAGCCGGAGAAGTCGGTATCGCCCCTGTGTTGCATGGCTTCCTGCAATGGATTGGTATGCACTGCAAGGGCGTTGGCGTTGATCTGGTCCAGCGCATCGACCAGCGCGGGCACCACCTTCGGCGTCAGTTGGGTGAGTCCGATGTTGCCGACCAGGAGCACGTCTGGCGCTATGTCGCGGACGTGAAACGTCGCCGATGCCGGCTCGTTGTCGAGCATGATGCGCTGCGAGCCCAGCATCATGCCGATGCCGAGCTGCTGGGCCGCACCGGCCAGATTGCGATTGATGGCGCCGGACAACTCCGCTCCGCCGGTCATCGGACCGATGAGCACGGGAGCACGCAGGCGGGTGCCGAGGAAATCGGTCGCCAGGTCGATGGACCCGAGATCGGTCTGGGTGAGCGCGTTGTAGGGCAGCCGGTAGTGCTCCAAGCCGGTGGTCACCGTCTGGAAGTCGACGGCCTCGCTCAGACACACGTCGATGTGTCGCCGTTTGCGGGTCTCCATGCCGCCGGGGTCCAGCGTCACCGGCTACCGCTCCTGCGACAATGACGCGGTGACAGATTCTGTCTTGTGGATCGCGATCGCGGTCATCGCCGTTCTGCTCGTCGCCGCGCTCGTCGTGGGCCTGGTGCGGTATCGGCGCCGACGGATCAGCCTGTCGTCTGCAGACACCGCAACTCCTGTCGACCGCTCGGGCGGTTATACCGCTTCGTCAAGCATCACCTTCTCGCAGTCAGCGCCTGCCGAGCCGGTCGAAAGGATCGACACCAGCGGGCTGCCCGCCGTCGGCGATGATGCCACTATCCCGCGAGACGCTCCGAAGCGGGCCATCGCGGACGTGCAGCTACCCGAACCTCCCGTCATCGAGGAACCGCCCGCGCCACCCGTGGAGATCGCGCCGCAAGCTCCCGCGATCGACGAGATCGCTCCGGCGGATGGCCGACTGGAGAGGCTGCGCGGACGGCTTGCGAAATCGCACAACACGCTGGGTCGCAGCATGCTCGGCCTGCTCGGTGGCGGTGACCTCGACGAGGACTCCTGGCAGGACATCGAGGACACGCTGCTGATAGCCGACCTGGGCCCGGTCGCGACCGAATCGGTCGTCGCGGCGTTACGGGCGCGAATGGCGAGCAGTCGCGTGCGCTCCGAGGCCGACGCCCGCGAGGTGCTGCGGGAGGTCCTGATCGAGGAACTGCGGCCCGACCTGGACCGCTCCATCAAGGCGCTGCCACACGCCGACAAGCCGTCGGTGCTGCTGGTCGTCGGTGTCAACGGCACCGGCAAGACCACGACCGTCGGGAAATTGGCGCGGGTGCTGGTGGCCGACGGCCGGCGCGTCGTGCTGGGAGCGGCCGACACCTTCCGGGCCGCCGCCGCCGACCAGTTGCAGAGCTGGGCGTCCCGCGTCGGCGCCCAGGTGGTGCGCGGCGCCGAGGGTGCCGACCCGGCGTCGGTGGCATTCGACGCCGTCGATGCGGGCGTCGAGACCGGTGCCGACGTCGTCGTCATCGACACCGCGGGGCGGCTGCACACCAAGACCGGTCTGATGGACGAACTCGGCAAGGTCAAGCGAGTGGTCAGCCGGCGGGCCGAGGTCGACGAGGTACTGCTCGTCCTCGACGCCACGATCGGCCAGAACGGTCTGCCGCAGGCGCGCGTCTTTGCTGAAGTTGTGGACATCACCGGTGTGGTGCTCACCAAGCTCGACGGCACCGCGAAGGGCGGAATCGTATTCCGCGTGCAACAGGAGTTGGGCGTGCCGGTCAAACTCGTCGGCCTTGGCGAAGGCCCCGACGATCTCGCGCCCTTCGAGCCCACGGCGTACGTCGACGCGCTGCTCGGGTAGAGCGATCACGAGAACGAGATAGTCTTCCACGATCGCCGCGATTGCGCTCTTCAACGCGGACGAAACACAGGCGTAACGCTCTTGGCGCGTCCGTTCACTTATCCGAAACGCAACAGAATCACGGGTGAAACGCGAGACAAAGACTCTCTTCGGGAGGCCGATCCTGTTGGCCCACATCCCAAGGAGGTTCACACAAAGTGCTTTCAGCCTTACCGTTAGCCCTACCTGACGATGCGTTCGCGCCATTCGGCCCCGACGGGCTGAGCGCCGGCGACACCGCGTGGGTCATCGTCGCCACGGCGATGGTGTTGTTCATGACACCGGGCCTCGCATTCTTCTATGGCGGGCTCTCACGGCAAAAGTCCGTACTCAACATGATGATGATGTCCTTCGGCTCCATCGGCGTGGTCACCGTCATCTATGTGTTGTGGGGCTACTCGATGTCGTTTTCGTCGGCGCACACCGGCGCCGATCCCGGCCTTGTCTTCGACAATCCGTTCTCGTTGTTTGGCGTGAGCCAACTGCTGGAAACGAAAGAAGTGGGCGACGAGACGCTCTACGTACTCGGCGGATTCGGGAGTGTCCCGGCCATCATCTGGGTGGCCTTCCAGCTCACCTTCGCGGTGATCACCGTGGCCCTGATCAGTGGTGCGGTCGCCGAGCGCATGAAATTCGGCACCTGGCTGCTGTTCGGCGGGCTCTGGGTCACGCTGGTGTATTTCCCGTTGTCGCACATGGTTTGGGGCGGCGGCATGCTGTCCGGGGCCGAGAACAGCATCGCCTCCTGGATGTTTGGCTACGACGCAGAGGCCGGCGCCGCGAATGTGGCACCGATCGACTTCGCGGGCGGCACGGTGGTTCACATCAACGCCGGTATGGCCGCCTTCGTATTGGCACTGTTGATCGGAAAGCGGACCGGCTTCGGCAAGATGGCCTTCCGCCCACACAACGTCCCCTTCGTCCTGTTGGGTGCATCCATCCTGTGGTTCGGCTGGTACGGCTTCAACGTGGGTTCCGAGGGCGCGGCCGACATGATCGCGGGCCAAGTCTTCGTGAACACCACAGCGGCCACCGCCGCGGCGATGCTGGCGTGGCTCTTGGTGGAGCGCATTCGCGACGGCCACGCCACCAGTGTGGGCGCGGCGTCAGGCATCGTCGCCGGCCTGGTCGCTATCACGCCCGCCTGCGGCGCGCTCTCCCCGATAGGATCGCTCATCCTGGGCGCGATCGCCGGCATTCTGTCCGCGCTGGCGATCGGGCTGAAGTACAAGTTCGGATATGACGATTCACTCGACGTAGTCGGGGTACACCTGGTTGCCGGCCTGTGGGGCACAATCGGCATCGGGTTCTTGGCGACCGAAACCGGACTGTTCTACGGAGGCGGCATTCAGCAGTTGGTCGTGCAGGCGGTGATCGCCTCGGCGGCCGTCGTATTCACTGGAATCATGACGGTCATCATCGCCTTCATCGTGAAACCGTTGGGCTGGCGGGTGACCACGGAAGACGAGGACACTGGCATCGATGAAACCGAACATGCCGAAACGGCTTATGAACTCGTCTGATCGGCAACAATTTCATCGGAAGGGATTGACTACATGAAGCTGATTACCGCGATCATCAAGCCGTTCACGCTCGAGGACGTCAAGACCGGGCTTGAGCAGACGGGCATTCTCGGAATGACCGTCAGCGAGGTGCAGGGCTACGGTCGGCAGAAGGGCCACACCGAGGTGTACCGCGGTGCGGAGTACTCGGTCGACTTCGTGCCCAAAGTCCGCGTCGAGGTCGTCGTCGACGATTCGGCCGTGGACAAGGTGGTGGACGTGATCGTCCAGGCCGCGCGCACCGGGAAGATCGGCGACGGCAAGGTGTGGGTCAGCCCCGTCGACACCGTCGTGCGGGTACGCACCGGTGAGCGCGGGACTGACGCCCTTTGACCGGCATGAAGAAATAAGAGGTCGTCTCCCGGCCGTTGCACCGTGAGCGTTTACAGGTAAGGGCCGGGGGAGGACACGAAATGACAGAGCAGAGACCAGATTCCGCCGCCGGGGCTCTCTCGATGGGAGGCTCCGGCGGCGGGCTCTTTGCGTCCTGCCACCGACCTGTCCGCTGCTGCCGAACAGCTGCTGACCAATGATTCCCGGCAATTGGATTCAGCCGCGCTGCGCGACGCGCTGCTCGACCTCCACGAATTCTGGCTCACCACAAAGGCGGCCGAGATCGGCATCACGCCTACCAGCGGCTTCGCTATCGTCGCGACCGGTGGGCTGGGCCGCGGCGAACTTGTGCCGTACTCCGACCTCGACCTGACGCTGCTACACGACAACATGCCTCCCGACGTCGTCGGCCAGGTTGCCGAGCTGTTGTGGTATCCGTTGTGGGACGCAAACATTCGCATCGACCACAGCGTGCGCACGGTACCCGAGGCATTGACCGTCGCCGGCGAGGACATCTCCGCCGGACTCGCCATGCTGGAGGCGCGCCACATCGCGGGTGACTCCGACCTGTCGTCGCTACTGGTCGGGGGAGCACGGCGGCAGTGGCGCACTGGAATCGCCTCGCGCTTCGACGAACTCGTTGAACACACCCGTGCGCGGTGGCAACGCAGTGGCGAGATTGCCCACCGCGCAGAGCCCGACCTCAAATGCGGGCGCGGCGGCCTGCGCGACGTTCAGCTGCTCAACGCGCTGGCCATCGCCCAGCTCGCCGACGTCTATCCCAGCCGATCCTTGGCGTCCCCGACCGAGACGCTGGGCGAGGCTCACATGACGCTGCTGAATGTGCGTACCGAGCTGCACCGGGTGGCCGGACGTGGTCGCGAGCTGCTGCTCGCCCAGCACGCCGACGAGATCGGCGCCGCGCTGCGGATCGGAGACCGGTTCGACCTGGCCCGCATGCTCTCCGATGCCGCCCGCACCATCAGCTTCTACGTCGAGGCCGGGATTCGTACCGCCGCCAACGCGCTGCCAAGACGTGGACTGGCGGCATTTCGCCGGCCGGCACGCCGCCCCCTCGACGAAGGCGTGATCGAATTCGCGGGGGAGGTGATCCTCGCGCGCGACGCCCGCCCGGAACGCGACCCGGGCCTGATCTTGCGGGTGGCGGCCGCCTCTGCCAACACTGGCCTGCCCATGGCGTCGTCCACGCTGGGCCGCCTCTCCGAAACCGCGCCCGAGCTGCGCACCCCGTGGCCGCGTCAAGCGCTCAAGGATCTGCTGGTGATGCTCGCCGCAGGTCAACCCGCCGTGGCCACCATCGAGGCGCTGGACCGGACGGGTCTGTGGGGCCGTCTGTTCCCGGAATGGGGCGCGGTTCGCGATCTCCCGCCGCGCGACGTCGTGCACATCTGGACGGTCGATCGCCATCTCGTTGAAACCGTCTCGCGGGCAAGCGCATTCACCACGAGGGTGTCGAGGCCTGATCTGTTGCTCCTCGGTGCGTTGTGCCATGACATCGGTAAGGGGCGCGGGGGCGACCACAGCGTCATCGGTGCCGATCTGGCGGTCCAGATCGGCACCCGGCTGGGGCTGTGGCCGTCGGATATCGAAATCCTGTCGAAGGTGGTGCGCCACCATCTGCTGCTGCCGCATACCGCCACGCGGCGTGATCTGCAGGACCCCAACGTGATCGCATCGGTGGTCGACGCGCTCGACGGTGACCTCGTGGTGCTCGAACTTCTGCAGGTGCTGGCCGAAGCGGACTCACTGGCGACGGGTCCCGGCGTGTGGGGCGACTGGAAGGCCTCGCTCATCGGGGATCTCGTACGGCGCTGCCGACTGGTGATGTCCGGTGAACCATTGCCACAGCCCGATCCCATTGATCCGCACTACCTTTCGCTCGCTGCGGAGGTCGGCGTACATGTCGAGCTCACCCCTGCCGACAGCCCGCACATCTACAACGTGACGATGATCGCGCCGGACCGACGCGGGCTGTTGTCCAAGGCGGCGGCTGTTCTTGCCCTGAACTCGCTGCGGGTGCATTCGGCGTCGGTCAACGGGCACGAGGGGTCGGCGATCAACACGTTCGTCGTGTCACCGCTCTTCGGTTCGCCGCCGGCGGCCGAGCTGCTGCGGCAGCAGTGGATCCTTGCTCTCGACGGCGACCTCGACGCGCTCGCGTCGCTGGACAAGCGCGATCGCGACGCCGCGCAGTACGGAACGACGCGGGCCGGGGACGTGCCGGATGCGGTCCCGATCAACCACGTGGCCGCCCCGCCGCGGATCCTGTGGTCGGACGGCGCTGCCCCTGGTGAGCTGGTGGTGCAGATCCGCAGCACCGACCGTGCGGGTCTGCTGGCGAGGCTGACGGCGGCGTTCGAACGCGACGGTGTCGACATCGCGTGGGCGAAGGTCACCACCCTCGGCTCGTCGGTGGTCGACGTATTCGGCATCGCGGGACCCTGCGCTGGCCGCCGGCGACGTGGCAGGGGTGCGTGACGAGCTCGAGCGTGACCTGTACGCCATCCTGCCCGCACCTGCGCCCGCGAAGCCGGTTTCAGAGGCCAGTTAGGGTCCGGCGGGCTGGGCCCACGTCCGCAGGTCAGGAGAGAGCGCTAGGGGCACCGCCCGCCGAAGGCAGGGGGACGACCGGGGGAAGTAGGGTGGACCGCGTGTTTGAATCGCTCTCCGACCGGTTGACCGGCGCCCTGCAGGGGCTGCGCGGCAAGGGGCGGTTGTCCGACGCCGACATCGACGCGACGACCCGCGAGATTCGGTTGGCGCTGCTCGAAGCGGACGTGTCGCTGCCGGTGGTGCGGGACTTCGTCGCGCGCATCAAGGAACGCGCCAAGGGCGCCGAGGTGTCCGGCGCGCTGAACCCCGCCCAGCAGGTCGTCAAGATCGTCAACGAGGAACTGATCACCATCCTCGGTGGCGAAACGCGCCAGCTGGCGTTCGCCAAGACCCCGCCGACGGTGATCATGCTTGCGGGTCTGCAGGGTTCCGGTAAGACCACCTTGGCCGGCAAGTTGGCGAAATGGCTTAAGGCGCAAGGCAATGCGCCGCTGCTGGTGGCGTGCGACCTGCAGCGTCCCGGTGCCGTCAATCAGCTCCAGATCGTCGGCCAGCGCGCCGGTGTCGAGGTCTTCGCCCCGCATCCCGGGACCATCGAAGGGTCCGACGACACGGCACCCGGTGATCCCGTCGCGGTCGCGTCCGCCGGCCTCGCCGAGGCCCGTTCGAAGCACTTCGATGTCATCATCGTCGACACCGCGGGGCGGCTCGGCATCGACGACGAGTTGATGGGCCAGGCCGCCGCGATCCGCGACGCCGTCGACCCCGACGAAGTGATCTTCGTGCTGGACGCGATGATCGGCCAGGACGCCGTCACCACCGCCGAGGCGTTCCGCGAGGGCGTCGGCTTCACCGGTGTGGTGCTGACCAAGCTGGATGGCGACGCCCGCGGTGGCGCCGCGCTGTCGGTGCGTGAGATCACCGGCGTACCCATCCTGTTCGCCTCCGCGGGCGAGAAGCTCGAGGACTTCGACGTCTTCCACCCCGACCGGATGGCGAGCCGCATCCTGGGCATGGGCGACGTGCTCACGCTGATCGAGCAGGCCGAGCAGGTCTTCGACGCCGAACGGGCCGAGGAAGCGGCGGCGAAGATCGGCAGCGGCGAACTGACGCTGGAGGACTTCCTCGAGCAGATGCTGGCGATCCGCAAAATGGGCCCGATCGGCAACCTGCTGGGCATGCTGCCCGGCGCCGGGCAGATGAAGGATGCGCTGGCGGCGGTCGACGACAAGTCGCTCGACCGCCTGCAGGCGATCATCCGCGGCATGACGCCCGCGGAGCGTGCCGATCCGAAGATCATCAACGGTTCGCGTCGGCTGCGCATCGCCAACGGCTCCGGCGTCACGGTCGGTGAGGTCAATCAGCTCGTCGAGCGGTTCTTCGAGGCCCGCAAGATGATGTCGTCGATGGCGGGCCAGATGGGCATGCCCTTCGGCCGCAAGTCATCGAACCGCAAGTCGGGCAAGGGCAAGAAGGGCAAGGGGCAAAAGGGACGGAAAAAGGGAAGTGGGCCGACGCCGCCGAAGGTGCGTAACCCGCTTGGCGCGGGAATGCCTGCCGGCTTCCCGGACCTCTCCGATATGCCGAAAGGTCTCGACGAGCTGCCCCCCGGCCTCGCTGACATCGATCTGTCGAAGCTGAAGTTCCCCAAGAACTGATGCCGGCGATGAGCGCTTGCGCGAAGTGGGGGTACCTCCCGCCCGGAGGGCAGGGGGACAGATGACGCTGCACGTGCGTGGTCGGGGTTTACCCGATGAAGAGCCGGTGGAGTGGTGGATCGTCGACGGCACGCTGAGTGCCGAACCGGTGAACGACGCCGAAACCGTCTTCGGTGCTGATGGGGCTGGCGGATGGATCCTGCCCGGACTCGTCGATGCGCACTGCCACGTCGGCCTCGGTGAACACGGCCCGATCGAGAACCTCGAGGAGTGCATCACCCAGGCCGAGACGGAGCGCGAAGTGGGCGCGCTGCTGCTGCGCGACGCGGGCTCACCGATCGACACCCGCAGCCTCGACGATCACGACGACCTGCCGCGGATAATCCGGGCGGGCCGCCACCTCGCCAGGCCCAAGCGTTATCAGCGCGGCTTCGCGATCGAACTGGACGACGAATCCCAGCTGCCCGACGCCGTGGCCGAACAGGCGCGGTTCGGCGACGGCTGGGTGAAGCTCGTCGGCGACTGGATCGACCGCGAGGTCGGCGATCTGGCACCGCTGTGGTCCGACGACGTGCTGAAGGCCGCGATCGACGCGGCCCACCACAACGGCGCCCGAGTCACCGCTCACGTGTTCGGTGAGGACGCTCTGCCAGGGCTGATCACGGCCGGCATCGACTGCATCGAGCACGGCACCGGGTTGACCGACGACACCATCGAGCTGATGGTCGAGTACGGCACCGCGCTGGTGCCGACGCTGATCAACATCGAGAATTTTCCCGGAATCGCCGATAACGCAACCAAATTCCCGGCCTATGCCCGTCACATGCGAGACCTCCACGAGAAGTGTCCTTCGCGCATCGCCGCCGCGCGGGAGGCGGGCGTGCCGATCTATGCGGGCACCGATGCGGGCAGCATGGTGGCCCACGGCCGGATCGCCGACGAGATCGACGCGCTGAAGGGCATCGGGATGAGTCCCACCGAGGCCTTGGGTGCGGCGTGCTGGAGCGCGCGCGAGTGGCTGGGTCAACCGGGTACCGAGCACGGGGCGTCGGCCGATCTGGTGTGCTTCAACGACGACCCCAGGCAGGGCGCGGGCGTCGTCAATCACCCGGATCTCGTGATCCTGCGAGGGCGCGCCTACCGTTAGTACACGTCGCGACCGCCCGTTTTCGGGTGCAGGCGATGCGTCAGCGGGCCTGGCTGAAACCCCAGTCGAACAGGTTGATCGCCTGACCGTAGAGATCGCCGTTGCCGTACATCTCGACCACCACGAGTCGCCGGTTGCCGCGCTGGGCGGCGGCGACAAAGGTGTGGCGGGCGAGGTTGGTGAACCCGGTCTTGCCCGCGAATGCGCCTGGGTAGCGGGTCAGCAGTTCGTTCTGGTTGGTGAGGGTCCTGCCGGGGAACTCCGCCGACTTCTCGGACATGATCTGCGCGATCAGCGGGTAGGCCAGTGCTGCGCGATAGATCACCGCGAGGTCGTGGGGTGTGGTGATGGATTCCCATCCCGGCCCGTCGAGCCCGGATGGCGATGAGGCCCTGGTGGAACGCGCGCCGACGGCAGCTGCCTTGCGGTTCATCGCGGGGACCGCGACACCTTGTCCACCGAGCATGTCCGCCAGCATGTTCGCGGCATCGTTGCCCGACACCATCAACAGCGCCTCGAGCAGCTGACGCACCGTGTACGGCTGGCCGGGCTTCAAGCCCACGCAGGAGCACTCGACCTCGGTGTGCGACGAGTTGGCGCGTGCGAAGTTGTCCGGCCGCAGGTGGTCAAGCACCACCATCGCCAGCAGCGGCTTGATCGTGCTCGCGGGCGCGTGCTGCTCATATGGGTTGCGGGAGGCCAGAATTGCGCCGCTGTCCAGATCTGCGAGCAGCCATGCCTGCGCCGGTCCGTCCGGAAGCGCGACGGCGCCCGCCGGCTCAACACCGGGCTGGGCCGCCGCGGTTGGCGCGGCCGAAGTGGCCGAACACAGGGTGATCGCCAACGCGGCCAACAACTTTCGCACGGACGCCGAGCGTAACCGGCACGTCTGCCGGCGCGGTCTCGAACGTGTTGCGATTCAGCAACTTTGCATTGCTAGAGGGTGCCGATGCTCGCATTCCTGTCGAGCGAGAAGCCCCAATCCAGCAGGCTGGCAGCCTGATCCCAATACGTCGGTTGCCCAGGCTTGTCCATGCCGAACATCATCGCGACCACCAGGCGTCTGCCGTTGCGGCCGGCCGCACCGACGAAAGTCTTCTTCGCGATGTCGGTGAAGCCGGTCTTGCCGCCGAGCGCGCCCGGATAACGCTTGAGCAGCTCGTCCTGATTGACCAGCACCTTGTCCCCGGTCTTGGTGGGAAAGACAGCGGTCGGCTGCGCGGTGATCTGCGCGAACACCGGGTCGGCCATGGCGGCGCGGAAGATGACGGCGAGGTCGTGCGGCGAGGACCACATGTCGATTCCGGGGCCGTCGAGACCCGATGGCGAACCGGCGTTGGTGCCGTACGCGCCCAGCAGCGCCGCGTGGGCGTTCATCTTCATCAGGGCGACATCCTGACCGCCGAGCATGCTGGCCAGGGTGTTGGCGGCATCGTTGCCCGAAACCAGCAGCAGCGCCTCGAGCAACTGGCGCGCCGTGTAGGTCATACCGGGCGTCACGCCGGCACAGTTGCATTCGACCTTGGTGTCGGCTTCCGTCGCCACGATCGTGGTGTCGAGCGGGAGTTCGTCGAGCACTGTCAGCGCAAGCAGGACCTTGATGGTGCTTGCCGGTGCGTACTGGCCGTACTCGTCGCGGGCGGCCAACACCGCGCCGGTGTCCATATCGGCGACAAGCCAGGCCCGGGCCGGTCCTTCGGGAATCGGCACCGAACCCGAAGGCTGGACGACGCCGGCGGGCACCGCCGACGCGACGGCGGTCCCCCCGGCGACCAGGCACAGCGTGGTCGCAATGCAGACGAGAAAACTCCGCATGACGGGTGAGCCTATCGCTGGGGAGCGATCGTGTTCAATCGACTCATGTTGAGCCTGGAAGAGATATCGGATCGTTTCGAGATACAGCAGCTGATGGTCGACTACTCGACGGCCATCGACCGACGACAATTTGACGATCTGGACCGGGTGTTCACGCCGGATGCGTACATCGACTATCGGGAGATGGGCGGAATTGACGGCCGCTTCCCCGAGGTCAAGGCGTGGCTGGCGGAGACGCTGCCGAAAATCTTCCAGGCGCACGCCCACATGCTGGGCAACTTCGACGTGCGCCTCGACGGTGACACCGCATCGTCGCGAACCTTCTGCTTCAATCCGATGGTGTTCGGCGGGGAGACCGACCAGGTCATGCTTTGCGGGCTGTGGTACGTCGACGAGTTCGTCCGTACCGCCGACGGGTGGCGGATGAGCAAACGCGTCGAGGAGAAGTGCTTCGACAAGCTGATATAGCGGTCGACCGCTGGGCCTAGCGGCGTGCCAGCTTGGCCGCCGCGCGGGTCATTCGGTCCGAGATGCGCACGGAGAACAGCGGATTGAAAATATCGGTGCGCAGTCGGGTCAGCGTCGAACTCGTGATGCGCCACTGGCCGTCGATCTTCTCGTACGTTTCGTGATAGTGCCCCCAGCCGTCGAGGTTCAGGCCGGGCGCCAACCGCACGATGTCGTTGAGCGCCCAGATGCCGCGGGCGGTCGTCGGTGACGTCAGCTCGATCTCCGGTGCGTGCACCTGATGGACGGTCGGTTGGGTGTTGAGGTTCTTGCGCACGAATGCGACGAACTCATCGGCGCCGTCGATCACCTTGCCGCCCGACGGCGAGGTATCGCTGTGGAAGTCGTCGGCGAAGATGCCGCGCCAGGCCCGCCAGTCCTTGGTGTCAAGGAAGCGGCAGTAGCGTGCCTTCAGTTGCTTGATGGCCTCGATCTCGAGCAGGGTCTCCGCGGCGTCCACACCCGAGAGCGTGACACTGTCGCCCGATGTTGTAAAGATCGGCGGCCGAGTGTGCGGTTTCAGCCGCCGCAGTCGGCGTGTCGTGCAGAAATCCGCACAGTCGAGGCGGATTTCCACCGGTAGGGGCTGTTCTGGCACAATAGGCGGCTGTCTGCCCAGGACTACGGCTCTGTGGCGGTCACACACGTAAGGCAAAACCGGGTGCAGGCAATCCGCAGGCATCGCTGAATTGCAGCGTGGCAATCACAGGAGAAGTCGCTTAACCATGGCTGTCAAGATCAAGCTCACTCGGCTTGGCAAGATCCGCAATCCCCAGTACCGCATCGCCGTCGCCGACGCGCGCACCCGCCGCGACGGTCGCTCCATCGAGGTCATCGGCCGCTACCACCCGAAGGAAGACCCGAGCCTCATCGAAATCGACTCGGAGCGGGCCCAGTACTGGCTCGGCGTCGGTGCTCAGCCCACCGAGCC
This sequence comes from uncultured Actinomycetota bacterium, assembly GCA_963805835.1. Lineage (GTDB taxonomy): Bacteria > Actinomycetota > Actinomycetes > Mycobacteriales > Mycobacteriaceae > Mycobacterium. Next base: position 220,125 of record CAWDVX010000007.1, read on the forward strand.
CGTCCTGCAGCTGCTGAAGATCACCGGTGACTGGCAGAAGTTCAAGGGCCTGCCCGGTGCCGAAGGCACGCTGAAGGTCAAGGAGCCCAAGGCCAGCAAGCTGGACCTTTTCAACGCGGCGCTGGCCGAAGCCGACGGCGGACCGTCGGGCGAGGCCACCCAGGCCAAGAAGAAGAAGGCACCCGCCAAGAAGGCGGCCGACAAGGCCGACGAAGGCCGACAAGGCCGACAAGGCCGACAAGGCCGACAAGGCCGAGGCCGCCGAGACCGCACCGGTCAAGGACGAGTCCGAGCCGGCCGCTGAGGGTGCCGACGCCACCGTCGACGGCGCCACGGCTACCGGCTCCTCGGGCGAGCCCTCCTCGGCCGAGAGCTGAGCCCGGCTGTGAGTTCTGTCGTCGTCGACGCAGTCGAGCACCTGGTTCGCGGGATCGTGGACAACCCCGACGATGTCCGGGTCGATATGGTGACCAGCCGCCGTGGGCGCACCGTCGAGGTGCACGTCCATCCCGACGACCTCGGCAAGGTCATCGGCCGCGGCGGACGCACCGCAACCGCGCTGCGCACGCTGGTGGCCGGCATCGGTGGGCGCGGAATCCGCGTCGACGTGGTGGACACCGACCAGTAGCGGGTTCGGCGGGCTGGAGCGAAGCGACTGGGGGATCGAGCCAGATATGGACCTGGTTGTCGGGCGGGTCGTCAAGGCACACGGGATCACGGGCGAGGTGGTCGTCGACGTTCGTACCGATGACCCCGACACCCGCTTCGCGCCCGGTGTCAGCCTGCGTGCCCGGGCCAAGGGGGGAGCCGAACGACGTCTGGTAGTCGACTCCGCGCGACCACACAGCGGGCGGCTGCTGGTCCGGCTTGACGGGGTCGCCGACCGTGCCGGCGCCGACGCGCTGCGAGGCACCCTGTTCCTCGTCGATTCCTCGGATCTGCCACCCATCGAGGACCCTGACGAGTTCTACGACCATCAGCTCGAAGGGCTGACGGTGCGCACGACCGTCGGGCTGCACGTCGGCACGGTCGCCGAGGTGTTGCACACCGCGGCCGGGGAGCTGCTCTCGGTGCGATCCGACCGAGGCGAGGTCTTGGTGCCGTTCGTCGGGGCCATCGTGACATCGGTGTCGTTGGCCGACCAGGTCATTGAGATCGACCCACCCGAGGGTCTGCTGGAACTGGAATGACGATGCGCATAGACGTGGTGACGGTCTTTCCGGAGTATCTCGATCCGCTGCGACAATCCTTGCCGGGCAAAGCGATTGATGCCGGCATCTTCGCGCTCGCGGTTCACGACCTGCGGCGCTGGACCCACGATGTGCACCGCTCGGTGGACGACTCCCCGTACGGCGGCGGACCGGGCATGGTGATGAAAGCCCCGGTCTGGGGTGAGGCGCTCGACGAAATCTGTTCCGGTGAAACGCTTCTGGTCGTGCCGACGCCGGCGGGCAGGCTGTTCACCCAGGCCGACGCCGAACGGTGGAGCAACGAGAACCACCTGGTGTTCGCCTGCGGGCGATACGAAGGCATCGATCAACGGGTTACCGACGATGCGGCGCGCAGGATGCGGGTCGAGGAGGTGTCGATCGGCGACTATGTACTGCCCGGCGGTGAGTCCGCGGCGCTGGTCATGATCGAAGCTATCGTCCGCCTGCTGCCCGACGTGCTTGGCAATCCCGTGTCGCATCAAGACGATTCGCATTCAGACGGCCTGTTGGAGGAGCCGAGCTACACCCGGCCGCCGAGCTGGCGCGGTCTGGACGTGCCGGAGATCCTGCTGTCCGGCGATCACGCCAAGATCGAGGCGTGGCGCCGCGAACAGAGCCTTCAGCGCACCCGCGACCGGCGGCCTGACCTCCTGGACTGACGCGCTCAGTCGACGTTTTCCACGCGACCGTCGAGGTCCATGATGCCGAGTTCGACGATGAGTTCAGGCTGACGCTGCTGGACTGCGGTCCGAAACTCCCGCAACGCCGCAGACAACATTTCTGTTTCGTAGGCCCGGTCGGTCAGGATTTGATCGCCGTAGGCGACAGCGGCCGCCCCGCAGTCGCGGTGCGTCATACCGATGATGCGGGTCAACCAGTGCAGGTCCACCGAGATGGCGAGGTTCTCCCAGAACGTATCGCGCCAGCCTGCAAAGACCGGTGCCACCACGCCGACCGGGCCGCCGGCGAACGCGAACTGGCTGTAATTGTTTTGCCAGCCGCGGCCCGTCATGTAGTTCCAGGTGTCGGTCGTGAATCGCGGATCGATGCACTTCATCAGCATCGCCTCGTAGCCGACGTCGAGTTGCGCCTGTGCCTGCGGGGCGGTGGCCATCGCGGCCACACCAACACCTAGCCCGCCGAGCATTGCGCGCCGCGAAAGCGTTGGAAAAATGCGATCGTTCTCAGCCATCGGGAGCGTTGCCCTTCCACAGTGCTATCCACATTGCGAGGCGCTAACGGTAACCGTTCGCCGACGCTTTTTGGGGCGGTTGACGACGTTTTGTCGACGTGTTGCCGACGAGCTAGATACGGCCGCCCGGGAACATCGTCTTGACGGCCTGGGTGACGTGCTCGCGGGCGGCCGCGTCGCCTGCGGGATCCAGCGATCCGATCGCCATCACATAGCGTCGGTCATGGCCGATCACACCGGTGGACACATGCAATTGGTTGGCGCCGCTCCAGCAACAGAACCACCCCTGTTTGACTGCGACGGGCTCTGCGTAGAGCCCATCGGGAATGCCGAAACGCTGCGGGTAGCCGTCGATCCCGGTCGGCGTGGACCGCGCGAGATTGGCCATGATGACGTTGGCTTGCTCCTGCGGCAGTCCGCCGCTGCCGTTCAGCAGCTTGTCGTAATACCGGACCAGGTCGCCCGCGGTGCTCATCGTGAGGTCCCATTTACCGTTGTAGGGCGGCGTCGTGTTCGCAAGTCCGTACCGGGCCACGACGCGGGTGATGATGTCGCTGCCACCGCTGCGATTCCAGAAGTTCTCGGCCGCACTGTCATCGGACGATCTCAGCATCACGTCGAGCGCGCTGCGGTCAGCGGGCGACAGCTGCGTCTTCCCTTCGGATTCCTGCAGCAACAGGTCGTCGGCGATGAACAGCTTCACCACCGAGGCGATGGGGAACGGTGTACCGTCCCCGCCCGACACCGTCTGGCCGGTGCTGCGATCCAACACCACGACCGAGATGTCGGCACCCGCCGCTTCGGCGACCGCCTGCTGGATGCGGCTGTCCAGCCCGGCAAAGCTGGCGGGGGGTTCGTCGAGCGGCGATTCGGGGAGCGGAGCCATGGTGCCCTGCGGCGCGACGACGGTCAGTGCGGACTGCGGAGGAGTTCCGTACACCCTGGCCTCGCACCCGCTGAGGGAGATTGCTGCGATAACGACGATCGCGGTCGTCGTGACCAGCTTCGAGGGCCGGCGTCGCATTGCCCTCCCTTGAGTCGCGGCATCCGAATAATGCGCAACGCTAAGCGTAACGGGAGCTGTGTACTCCCGCTTGCTTAGGTAGGCTTCGTGTTCCGGCGGGATCACTGGACGCGGATAGCGCCGGCCCGGGTGGCTGGATTTCACTGGATCGGGGCCTGTCTGGCACAATTGAGCAGTTGTCTGCGTGGGCGTGTACCCCGCCCGCCGCGAGATACACCCCGATACGCCCAATAGATCGGCTCGGCGCCGCGAGAAACAACGCGACAGCGCGCCAGCAGCCGCCAACAGCAAGGAAGTGTCACCGATGAACACGCTGGACTTCGTCGATCAGACGTCGCTACGCGACGACATCCCGGACTTCAGCCCCGGCGACACCGTGAACGTACACGTGAAGGTCATCGAGGGCTCCAAGGAGCGCATCCAGGTCTTCAAGGGTGTCGTGCTGCGCCGTCAGGGCGGCGGAATCCGCGAGACGTTCACCGTGCGCAAGGAGAGCTACGGCGTCGGTGTCGAGCGGACGTTCCCCGTCCATTCGCCCAATATCGACCACATCGACGTCGTCACGCGCGGTGACGTGCGCCGCGCCAAGCTGTACTACCTGCGCGAGCTGCGTGGCAAGAAGGCGAAGATCAAGGAAAAGCGCTGATCGTGTCCGGCCGCCGATGCCTCGGGTGCTGAGCGCGTGGCAGCCGAGGAGCGCGGCGACGAGCATGGTGCTGGCTACCCTGAAGCGGTGATCGAATCCACCGACCCCGATGAGTCGTCAGAGGTTTCGTCCGAAGACTCCACCTCGGAAGGCTCCGCGTTGGAAGACGACGCAGAAGAGCCGAAGAAGAAGCACGGCGCGCTTCGTGAGTTCGCGATCCTCATCACCATCGCGCTGGTTCTCTACTACGTCATGCTGACGTTCGTCGCACGCCCATATCTCATTCCTTCGGAGTCGATGGAGCCCACACTGCACGGGTGCCCCGGCTGCACCGGAGACCGGATCATGGTCGACAAGCTGACGTATCGGTTCTCCTCGCCGGAGCCGGGCGATGTCGTCGTCTTCAAAGGCCCACCGAACTGGAACATCGGATACAAGTCGATCCGGTCCGATAACACCGTGGTGCGTTGGCTGCAGAACGGGTTGTCGTTCATCGGGTTCGTCCCGCCCGACGAGAACGACCTGGTCAAGCGTGTCATAGCGGTGGGAGGCCAGACCGTGGAGTGCCGAGCGAGCACAGGACTGACGGTCAACGGCAAGCGCCTCGACGAGCCGTATCTGGACTACGCCACGATGAACGTCGAACCCGAGAACCCCTACTCCGCGTGCCTCGGCAATGAGTTCGGTCCGGTGACGGTTCCCGAAGGCAAGATCTGGGTGATGGGCGACAACCGCACCCATTCCGCCGACTCGCGCGCACACTGCACGAGCACACCCGCTGACGCTCAGCGCGGGCTGCTCTGCACCGGTGACCCGGAGGCGGGCACGATTCCGTTGGCGAATGTGATTGGAAAAGCACAGTTCATCGCCTGGCCACCGGCGCGATGGGGTGGCGTGGACTCGGTAAATCCTCAGGCGAACCCGCAGACCCAGTAGGAGTTTCGCGATGAGCCGCTTGCGCGAAGTGCCGAGGGCCTGAGTTGCCCGCGACATGGCCGCCACGGACGGTGATCCGAAAGTCCTCCGGCCTGCGCACGTTGGAGTCCGCGCTGTATCGGGGCGGACTGGGACCGGTGGCAGGCGTGGACGAGGTGGGGCGCGGTGCCTGCGCGGGCCCTCTCGTGGTGGCGGCGTGCGTGCTCGGGCCGAACCGGCTCGAAAGCCTGGCGGCCCTCGACGACTCCAAGAAGCTCAACGAAAGGGAGCGCGAGCGGCTGTTTCCGCTGATACGTCGGTACGCGCTGGCCTACCACGTGGTCTTCATCCCCTCGGCGGAGGTTGATCGCCGTGGCGTTCACGTGGCGAACATCGAGGGCATGCGACGCGCCGTGGCCGGCTTGTCGGTGCGGCCGGGGTACGTGCTGTCGGACGGATTCCGCGTGCCGGGTCTTCCGATGCCTTCATTGCCCGTGGTCGGCGGCGACGCGGTGGCGGCGTGCATCGCAGCGGCGAGCGTGCTGGCAAAGGTGAGTCGAGACAGGCTGATGGTCAACATGGAGGCCGAGCATCCGGGCTACGGCTTCGCCGAGCACAAGGGATACAGCACCGCTGCCCACAGCGCGGCCCTTGCCGAGCTGGGCCCGTGCAGCCAGCACCGGTACTCGTTCATCAATGTGCGTCGGCTCGTCACTCTGGACGGTGAAGTGGACGGTGAAGAGTGGACGGTGAGGTGGGCACAGAAATGGGCACAGAAATGGGCATAGAAATGGGCGCGGTCATGGTCCCTGACGTCGAGCTCGACATCGAACCCGAGCGGCATAGCAGATACGGGTAGGGGAGGATTGGAGTCGCGATGAGTGTGGATATGAAGGACGGCTGAGCTGATGAGTGCCGAAGATCTCGAAAAGTACGAAACCGAGATGGAGCTCTCGCTCTACCGCGAATACAAGGACATCGTCGGGCAGTTCAGCTACGTCGTGGAGACTGAGCGACGCTTCTACCTCGCCAACAGCGTCGAACTGGTGCCCCGCAACGCCGAGGGCGAGGTCTACTTCGAGCTGAGGCTGGGCGACGCCTGGGTGTGGGACATGTACCGTCCGGCGCGCTTCGTCAAGCAGGTGCGGGTCATCACCTTCAAGGACGTCAACATCGAAGAGGTCGAGAAGCCCGAGCTGCGGCTGCCGGAGTAGCCTCCGGCGTCACATCGGGCTGAAGACGCCCTTCGGAATGGTGAGCGGGAGGTCCACAGAGCTGAGGAGGCCCGACGGGGCGTCCACCACATACGGGACAGCGTTCACCACGCGCATGGCCGTGGCCACCATCGCTCCCGCCCCCGAGGTCATACCCTCGATACCGGCCTTCTTACGATCACGAAGGGTGACGTCGAACGTGCAGTCGATGTCCGGTGTGCCGGTGATCACCACGCGATAGCCGAGTGCATTGGGGAGTGTCGGCCAGTCCGGTGCGACATCGGGAGCCAGCCGGGTGACATGTTCGATGACGATGGCCTCGCGGCCGTCGACGACACCGATCGCCTGCATCCGCAGTGCACCGCACGTGCCGGCCTCGACCGTACCCATCGCCACGTCGAGCGTCCGTTCGGTCACCGCACGATCGAATGTCGACCGCATCTCGGAGACCTCGACGCCGAGCGCATCGGCGACCATCCTGATCTGCCCTTGCCATTCGCCCTCGATGGCGCCGGGCATCGCGATCCAGGGCTCGTAGTCGAGGGGGCGGCCGAATCCCATTGCCTCACTCATGATGTCGGGCACGCCGTAGTCGTCGTACAGACCGATCTCGTAGGCATGGATCTTCTCTATCTGTGACGACTGCGTGGACAGCACCAGCGCAAGGTAATCGGCGGCGAAGCCTGGCTCGATGCCCGACGCGTACAGCGACACCCGACCCGCCTTCGCTGCGGCGACCAGCTGATCGCGCCACTCGGCAGGCTCGTAGGCATGCGGGTTGACCAGCCTGGTGGTGCTCGTCGTCACGACGTTGATTCCGGCATTGAGCAGCTTCACGTAGTCGGGGATCGCCAACGCATCTCGTTCCGGCCCGCTGGCCGCATAGATGACGCAGTCGGGTTTGAGCGCGATGAGCGCGTCCGCATCGGTGGTGACCGCCAGCCCGATCGGTTCGCCGTTCGCCAGCTCGCCCGCGTCCATCCCGTCCTTTTCCGGGGAGTGCACCCACACCCCGACCAGGTCGAGATTCGGGCGCCGATGGATGGCGCGAATCGCGATGGAGCCGATGCCACCCGTGGACCAGACCACGACGCGATGCTTGTCTTCTGTCATTTCGACTCCTGGAGGATTGCGGCTTGCGACTGTCCGTTCGATTTAGAATAGTAACCACTATTATAATCGTATGGAACAAATTTTAGGTTAGAGTTCGTGCGAGCGTGCCTGAATGAGAGGAAAGCCCTGTGACATCCCCGTTGAGAACCGTCGTCTGGTCGACGGGCGGCGTGGGATCGATTGCGATAGATGCGATTCGGGGCAGGCCTGACCTCGAACTCGTCGGCGTATGGGTGCACTCCGCGGAGAAGGTCGGACAGGATGCGGGCGTGCTGGCCGGCATCGAGTCGGTCGGGGTGACGGCGACCAACGACGCCGATGCGCTCATCGCACTGAAACCCGATTGTGTGGTCTATGCGGCCAGCGGACCCGAGCGCGACGCGGGTGCGGTGCCCGACTACCTGAAGCTGCTGGACGCGGGCATCAACGTCGTGTCGACGTCCTCGACCAGCCTGGTGTACCCGCCTTGCTACTTCTCGCCCGAATGGCGTGATCAGATGCAGGCGGCCGCCGTCAAAGCAGATGTGTCGTTCTATGCCTCGGGCATCTTTCCCGGGTTCGGTTCAGACCAGCTTGCGCTACTGCTGTCCACGCAGTCGAAGAAGATCCGGTGCGTCAAGGTCACCGAAGTCGCGCTCAACGACCACTACCCGGTGGCTGACGTGATGATGAACGGTATGGGCTTCGGCCATCCGCTCGATTTCGAACCCTTGCTGAAGACCCCCGGCTTCATCGAAATGGCCTGGCGAGCACCGATTCACCTGATGGCGGCGGGACTGGGCGTCAAAGTCGACGAGGTTCGAGGGACCCTCGACCGACGACTGACGGACCGCGACATCGAGGTGGCGTTCGGCACGATCAAGGCGGGTACGTGCGGCGCGGTGAGCACCAGGGCGGCCGGCGTGGTCAACGGCAGGGAAGCGATCGTCGTCGAGCACATCATCCGGATGGCGCGCGACGTGGCGCCCGAGTGGCTCGCATCGGATTTCGACGCCACCTATCGCGTCGACATCTCGGGTGATCCGGATATCCACTGCGCGATGAACGTCGGCGCGGCCGAAGGGCATGCCGCGGGTCACGCGGCGATGGCCGCCACGGCCATGCGGGTGGTCAACGCCATTCCCTACGTGGTCGATGCGCCCGCGGGCCTGCTGAGCTCACTCGATTTGCCGAACACGTTGCCGCGGCACGCATTCGATCTATGAGGAGGCCGACATGATGACCGGCGTGAACACGACCGATCTGTACTACGACCCGTTCGACTTCGACATCGACGACGATCCGTATCCGATCTGGCGGCGGATGCGGGAGGAGGCTCCGCTCTATCACAATGAGAAGTACAACTTCTACGCGCTGAGCCGGCACGACGACGTCGCGCGGGAACTGCACAACTGGGACACCTATCGGTCGGGCAAGGGCACCACGATGGACATCATCATGAGTGACATCCCGGTGCCGCCAGGAGTGATCCTCTTCGAGGATCCGCCGCTACACGACATTCATCGCCGACTGCTGTCGAAGGTTTTCACGCCACGACGCATGGAGGCCATCGAGCACCTGGTTCGCCAGTACTGCGCCCGCGCGCTCGACGCTCTGGCAGGAGCGTCGCGCTTCGACTTGATCGCGGACTTCGGTGCGCTGATCCCGATGCGGACCATCGGTTATCTGCTGGGGATCCCCGAAGAGGGGCAGCAGCAGATCCGGGACAACACGGACGCGTCGATCGGGCTGAAAGAAGGTAGCTTCCAGTCTGTTTCGGCCGCATCCTTCGAGAACGCCTATCAGTTGTTCGCCGAGTACATCGATTGGCGGGCCGAACACCCCTCCGACGATCTGATGACGCAGTTGCTCAATGCTGAGGTCGAGGAGGACGGAGAGCTGCGTCCGCTAACCCGGATCGAGGTGCTGACCTACACGAGCATGATCGCCGGGGCCGGTAACGAGACCACGACTCGGCTGATCGGCTTCATCGGCCAATTGCTCGATCAGCACCCCGACCAGCGGCGCGAACTCGTCGACGACTTCTCGCTGATCCCCAGGGCGATCGAGGAAGTGCTGCGCTACGAGTCACCGTCGCCGGTGCAGGCACGCTATGTCGCGCGCGACACCGAAGTGCACGGACAGACGATCGCAGAAGGTTCGGTCATGTTGTTGCTCAACGGTTCAGCCAACCGCGACGAACGACAGTTCCCCGACGGCGAGAGCTTCGACATCCATCGAACGGGCCCGCATCTGGCATTCGGTCAGGGGCTGCACTTCTGCCTCGGATCGTCGCTGGCCCGGATGCAGGCGCGCGTCGCGCTCGAGGAGATGCTGACACGGTGGCCCGAGTGGGAGGTCGACTATGACGATGCGGCGATGGCACATACGTCGAGCGTCCGTGGATGGGGCAAACTGCCCGTGATCACGGGCTAGGCAACCGCGCAATCACCTACCGCGGACCGCGATTCCCCTCAAGGTCGTGTCTCGGGCCAGAATCAAGGCGTTCCGCGTGCCGATCTCTTGAAGAATGTTCTCCGGGATCCACTGCTCGCCGATGATGCAGCGGGCGAGCAGATCGGCGGTCGGACTGTCAACCTGGATCTCACCGGCGCGAATACCTTCGGAGAGCAGAGCTTTCATCTGCCGGATCCGGGTGGTGAACGACCATGCCGGAGTCGACGTGTCCGGGGGTGTTTGACGCAGCCACGCCAACTGGATCCGGAACTCGTCGGGGAACTGGTCGAGGGCATTGACGTTCAGCCAGCTCAACGCGTCCAATTTCTCGACCGTGGTGGAATCCGATCGGACGATGTCGCTCCACGCGCCACCGACTTTATGGCCGAATTCCAGCATGATCGACATCAACAGCTCGTCCTTCGAGCCGATCACCCGGTACACCGTGCCGGTACCCAAACCCGTGGCCGACGCGATGTCGCGAATCGTCGTCATCTCGTATCCCCGGCGACCGAATTCGGCTCGCGCGACGGCACGAACGTGTGCGGCTTTGAGGTCGGTGTCATCCTCGGTGTCGACCCAGCTGTCGATCACCTGCTGCGCCGCTGCGAACGCGTTCGACTCGTCCAGGTCGGCATCGCTGGGCAGGTCGACCGCGAGACCCCCGAGAATGATCCGGCTCTTCAGCTTGGCCAATTCATCCGTCGAGGCATTGTGCCGGATGACGTCCAGGCCGACGTGCAACATGCTTTGGCAGATTCGGTCGGCCAAAGTGGGGAGGTCGACGTCGGATCGGATGTATCCGCTCCAGCGGCCTGCCCGCAAGGCCTGCAACATCGCGGCCTGAATCTTCGTCGGGGGGCGCTTTGCCAATTCGACGAGCTCGGGATCGCTGCTCGGACCTTCGTAGAACGACATCTGCAGCGCAGCTCGATGTTCGACCGCACATCGGGCGATCGCGCAACCGAGTTCGGTGATCTGTTCGGCTGCCGGGCGGGGATCAGGCTCATCGACACGTTCAAGAGCGATGTCACCGATGCGATCCAGATCGGCGTGGTACCGCCGGATCAACTCGACAAGGATGGCTTCTTTCGACTCGAAATGGTGATACAAGCTGCCGGCGAGGATCCCGGCTGCGTCGGCGATCTGTTGCAGTGAGCTTCGCAGGCCCGTCGTGGCGATGACGGTGTTCGCGGTCTTCAGGATTTCGGTGCGGCGGGTCGCGTCGACCGACGGCTTGTCGGAGACGGCGGTGAGCTTGGCGGTGCGATGCCCCTTCTTGCTCGCGGGCCGGCCGCGAGCGGAACTCCGCTTCACGGCGTCGGCGTCGGCCATCGCTAACTTCTCCTTCGCCGGTCGTCAAGGCTGGTGCAGAACTGGAATTCGATCCTACCGAGCGCGGGCCGAACTGCGGGGATGCTGGGTTCGGACACAACAGCGCTCACGCCTGCGTCGCTGGCCGCGCAGCCGCCAGCGGACGATCGTACGAGGGATCCGAAGTGTCGTGCGTGGCGACTTTCATCGTTCCGGCCATCATGGCGATCACCTCGTCGGTGATGAACGACGTGGACTCTGCATTCCACTCGACGACGCAGACGCGGTCGACGATCGCCCACCGGCCGTCACGTCGTTCGAGTCGGTCCACGTAACGACCGCCGGACAGCGTCATGTGATTCGCCGGTTCCTTGTCCGTGCCGACGAACAGGTAGTAGGTCTCGGCGTGTGCCTCACCGCCGTCGACCTCGGCGGTGTGGTTGAGCAGATAGTGCTGATATCTGGTCTGCGTCGAGTGATAGGCGAAGGCCCACTCGATGAAGTCGTCGACCTCGCCGACGAAGCCGACATGGTCGTCGACAGCCCCGTCGTGGTACGCCGAACGCAGGATCGCGCGATCACGGCGATCCATCCCGCGCGCGTACCGCTCGATGCAGTCCCGGATCTCAGCACGAGCCTCGAGGCGGTCAATGCGCTGTTGCAGTTCGGCACTCATTGCCCACCCCATTCGTTGACGGCGATGACCTCGTCGAGATCGCGGCGAGGTGTCGGTGCGAAGTGACGCCCGCTGCGCAACTTCGCGACGGGCAGCAGGCACCCCTGGACGAATGTCACAGGAATCCCCAGCATTTCGCCTACTTCTCGCTCGTGCTCGAGATGCATCGTCGTGATGCAAGTTCCGTAGCCACGCGAATGCAGTGCGAGTTGGAAGTTCCACACGGCCGGGAAAATCGATCCGTACAGTGTTGCAAGGTAGAAGGATTGATCACCGTCCGTTCGCGGGTAGCTGGGCTCGTAGCACGGGATCACGAGCACCGGCACCGCATGCAGATTCTCCACCAGGAACTCCGTCGATGACATCAATCTGGCCTCAGTCGTGCCCGACGGCATGAGGCCGGCGATCAGCTGTCCGCCGACCTTGCTGAGGTAGGTCTCGCGATACAGCTCGGCTATTCGTGCCCGCAACGATGGTTCGGTGACAACCATCCATCGCCACGCCTGCTGGTTCGAGCCGTTCGGTGCATGCAACGCGATCTGCAGGCACTCGCGGATTTCGTCGAAGTCGACAGAAGCCTTTAGATCCAGTGCCTTACGCGCAGACCTCGTCGTCGTGAGCAGTTGATCGATGTCCACGAGACTCAGTTCTCATTCCTGGCCGGTTCGGGAAACGAGATATCGGCGTTGTCGGGCATCGCGCTGATCCCGCGGCGGCCGCACACCTCGAGTACTTCGTCGACGATGGAATCGGGCACGATGAAATTCGTCGTCGCCGATATTTCGTCGATATGTGCCAGAACATCTTCGGCGGTTGGCTCGCTCTGCGCAGCCGCGAGCCAACCGTCGGCGAGTCCCATGAAAACGCGGGCATAACGCCCTGCGCATGCCGAGTAGTTGCGATGAGTGAAGTCACAGTGACCGCTGGCGAGGAAAACGACGAGCGGTACCACCAGTTCGGGCCGGATGGCGCGCATGAAGCCGGATTCGGCAAGAAACTTCTCATCGCCGACTGTCTCGGTCACCATCCGCGAAAAACCAGTGGGAAGAACGGTATTGGAGAGGATTCCGTGTGCGGCACCCTCGATAGCGATGACGTTGGACAGCCCGACGAGACCCGTCTTGGCAGCCGCGTAGTGTGCTTCCATCGGCTGGCCGAAATTACCTGCCGATGATGACACGAAGACGAAGCGCCCGTACTTCTGCTTGGCCATCACCTTGTACGCGGGCTGGCTGAGGTAGAAGCCGCCGTCGAGATGCACCCGCAGCATCTGTCGCCAGTCGTCGGGGGAGATCTGTTCGAACGGGATGCTGTTGAAGATGCCGGCATTGCTGACCACGGCATCGAGGCGGCCAAACGTATCGACCGCGGTCTGGACGATCGCTTGCCCGCCCTCAGGGCTGTCGACCGAATCGTACGAAGCCACTGCCCGCCCGCCGGCGGTGCTGATCTCCTCGACCACCCCGTCGGCCACACTGGTGTCGGCACCCTGCCCGCGCATACTGCCGCCCAGATCGTTGACCACCACCGCCGCGCCGCGTCCCGCCAGATCAAGGGCATAGAGCCTGCCGAGACCGCGGCCGGCACCCGTCACGATCGCGACCTTGCCGTCGAGGTCGATCACGCTCTGCTCCTTGTCAGTCGCTCACCCGTGTTGCCGTTGATTGACTCCACTTGCAGCGGACTCTACGGTGGAACAATTATTAGGTCAACGGTGAGACGGCGCGCGAGGAGGTTGTTGGATGACCTCCGATGTCGACAGCGACCGACTGCAATTGCTCGGCATGTTGGCCTCGGCACTGGCTGGCCGCCCGCTGGCCGTGGCGGCCGGCGGCTCGGGGGAGCCGTCCTGGACCGACGGGCAGATGGTCTTCGTCGACCCGACGGCGCGGCCGCGCACGCACCTCGAGTCGGTGGCCGTGCATGCGTCGATGCTGGCTGCCGACAGTCTGACTCGGGACGTCGTCGACCGGCTGATTCGGCACCCCAAGGCGGCCAAGCGTTACCTGGCCGTCGAGGGACACCGGGCATTGGTCGCCAACCACGACCTGCTGCCCCGCGTACTGACTTCTCTGGCCGATCGCGATGTCGCGGCGCTCAGCGATTCCGCGGCGTCGTCCCTGGCCATCGCAACCGCCAAGGGTGCGCTTGCCGACCCGCCGACGGGGTTCGGTGTCATTCGCGCGAAGAAGCTCGCCGCGGCCATCAAGCATGCAGAGTCCGACGACGCAAAGGCCGGCCACGTTGCCCGTAAAGAGGCCAAGGGCGAGCTGGAGGAGCTCGACGAGGACGCGGTCGACGACAGTGACGATCCCGATCTGTTCTCCAACCCGGTCGGCGGCGGTGGCTTCATCGGTCAGTGGCTGAAGAAGATGCTGTCCTCGGCACGCAAGACGGGAAGCGAGGGTGGCGGCCCGCCGGGCGCGGACACGCCGACCCATCGCACGAACTGGGCTAATCGCGGTGCGTACGCGGTGTCATCGACGGCCTCAACGTCGGAGGAGGATGCCGCTGACGTCACGCAAAGCGGATTGAAATACCCCGAGTGGGACGCCACTCGCGGCGCCTACCGGCCGGACTGGTGCACCGTGCGCGAAGTCGAGCCGACGATCAAGCCGTTTGCGACACAAGCCATCGAGAGCGCGATCGGGATGCGTCGGCCGCTCGCCCGGCTCGGCATGGGCTTGCACCGCAGGCATCGTCAGCCACAAGGAGACGACATCGATATCGATGCGGCCGTAGAGGCGCGGGTCGAGGTGATGGCGGGCTCGACGGCCAACGAAGCCGTCTACCTCGACAGCCTTCGCAGGCGGCGCGACCTGTCGGTTCTACTGCTGTTGGACATCTCGGGCTCGACCGCCGAGCCGGGGACGCTCGGACGCACCGTGCACCAGCAACAGCGGACTGCGGTCGCCAACCTCGCGGTCGCGCTGCACGATCTTGGCGACCGGGTGTCGCTGTACGCCTACTACTCGCAGGGCCGGACGGCGGTGAGCATGGTGCCGGTCAAGCGGTTCGACGACCACCTCGACGCGGGCATCTTCAGACGCCTCAACAGCCTGGAGCCGGGGGCGTATTCACGACTGGGTGCGGCGATTCGGCACGGCTCGTCGGTTCTGGAGCAGCGTGGAGGTACCTCACGGCGGTTGCTGGTCGTGCTGTCCGACGGCCTGGCATACGACCACGGTTACGAGCGTGACTACGGCGCTGCAGACTCGCGTCGAGCGCTGAACGAGGCGCGCCGTCGGGGTATCGGTTGTGTGTGCCTCACGGTGGGCGCGGGTACCGACGTGCGATCGCTCAAGAAGGTGTTCGGCAGCTCCGCGCACGCCACCATCGGCAGACCTGAACAACTCGCGGGAGTCATCGGCCCGCTGTTCAGATCGGCAGTCCGCGCGGCCGAGGTGCGGAGACGGGTGTCGTGAGGTCCTGCGGAGCCATCCGAGATGCTTTGTTCGGCAATGCAGTTCACAACCGCGGTGCCTCGACCCACCCCGGTCCACGCATGCTTGAAACAAACATCTGTTCCGGTTAGTCTCTAGGGGTCGCAACGATGCGGCTGATATGGAAGGTCGCTATGGCAAACGAAGCTGGGCTGGCGCAGCAGAATGGTGCCAGACCGCAGACTGAATCGGCGCGTCCGTATTACCAGGCCATGGGTAACGAGGAGGCCGTGTTCAAAGCGGCCTATCGACAGGGCCTTTCGCTGGTGCTGAAGGGTCCGACGGGCTGCGGCAAGACCCGTTTCGTCGAGGCCATGGCGCATGATCTGGGCCGGCCGCTGATCACGGTGTCCTGCCACGACGACCTGACCACCGCCGATCTGGTGGGCCGCTATCTGCTGCGGGGCGACGAAACGGTCTGGGTCGACGGACCACTGACGCGCGCCGTGCGCGAAGGCGCGATCTGCTATCTCGACGAAGTTGTGGAGGCCCGCCAGGACACCACGGTCGTATTGCACCCGCTCGGGGATCATCGTCGTCAGCTGCCGATCGAGCGCCTCGGCATCACCCTCGACGCCGCACCGGGCTTCGGTTTGGTCGTGTCGTACAACCCCGGCTATCAGAGCGTTCTGAAGGACCTGAAGGATTCCACCAGGCAGCGCATGGTCGCCATCGAGTTCGGCTATCCCGCGGCGGAGGTTGAGCAGGGAATCGTCGTCCACGAGTCGGGCGTCGACGCGGCGACCGCGGCCGAGCTGGTGAAGTTCGGCCAGGCGATCCGCCGTCTGGAGACCGGGGGACTGCGCGAGGTGGCGTCCACCCGCGTGCTGATCGCGGCGGGTCAGCTGATCTCCGAGGGGTTGCCCATCGGCGATGCGGCCAGGGCCGCGATCGCGGGGCCACTCACCGATGACCCCACCGTGGCTCGTGGGCTCAACGAGATGATCGACGTCTATCTGGGTGAAGCCGCGGGTGAGCAGCGGTGATTGACGCTGCTGAGCGTCCCCGCTACTGTCTGAACAAATATTAGGTCGAGTATCTGGGAGATTCGATGTCCTACGAGAGCACCGCTGAGCCCATCAAGGTCGGGTACCTCATGGACTTCACGCTGCCGCCGGGTTTCCCCGAGGACCTGTTCGCGTCGTTCACCCAGACGTTCGATCTCGTCTTCGAGGAGGCGGTCGAGCAGGGGTTGATGGACCGCCCGGTGCAGATGATCTACAAGGAAGTCGAGGGTTTACCGAAAGGCTCCGTCAAGGCGGTGATCGACGCCTACGGCGAACTGGTCGACGAGGGTTGCCTAGTCGTCTACGGACCGAACATCACCGACAACTGCGTGCCGGTCCGAGAGGCGATCGAAGAGCGATTCAAGGTGCCGGCCATCAGCGTCACCGGAACGGATGACTGGCTCGGCGAGTGGACCTTTGCCTTTCCTCAGGGCTCGATGACCGACGAACCGATCTTCGTCGCCGACTTGATCGCCAAACGCGGGCTGTCCGAGATCGGCGTGCTGGTCGAGCAGAGCCTGATCGGCGAGAGCTACCTGCGCAACTTACGAAGTGCATGCCGTCGCAAAGGTATTCGCATCGTTGCCGAGGCTTCGATCGCGCAGACCGCTCAGGACGTCACCGAGGCGGTGCGTAATCTGCACGACGCGAAGGCCGAAGCGATCGTCCATCTCGGATTCGGCTTCGGCATCATCTTCGTCAATCCCGCACTCGAAGCCCTGGATTGGGACCCGCCGCGCTTCACCACGACCGCGTTTCAGAACGCATGGGTGAATCCGGTGATGTGGCAGGGGTTCATGGGATGGATCGGTGTCGACCAGTACGACGAGGGGAACAAGGTCGGACAGGATTTCCTGGATCGTTACGCCAAGAGATACAACGGAAGTCGCCCCGAATTCTGCGTGACGGTGGTGAACCACGACGCTGCCTCGACTCTCGTGCGCGCCTTCACTGACGCCCATCCCTTGAGTCCTCGAGGGGTCAAGGAAGCGCTGGAGCGGGTGAAGATGATGCCCGCCGCATCGGGGGCTCCGGGAACGCGGGTGTCGTTCGGCAAGTGGACCCGCCGCGCGTGGATGGGTGCCGGCTATCTGGTGGCTCGAACCCTGGATGCCGATGGCGTGAACTCGCACCTAGTCGATCGCTTCGGAGAGGAAGGCTGATTCGATGACGACACAAGAATCCAGCCCGCCTGACGCCACGTCGGATTCGGCGAAACCGGCACGTACCGGTCCGAACTGGGGTCGAGTCATCTCTCTGTTGGCCTGGCTCGGCTTCCTGGGTCTGTTCCTTGCGGTCGGACGTGTGGCGGTGGACCCGCGCGTCGCCAACCCGAACGTCGAGGGACGTCCCCGCCCGGTCGAGTTTCTGACCGGGTTCGACCACTGGCAAGTGATCCCGCAGATCGGCGCCCTGATCATGGTCGTCGTCCTGACGATCGTGTTCGTCCGCGGCTGGCGAAGGAACCCCGGCAGCCCGGTGCTGATGATGGTTCTGGTCACCACGCTGATCGTGTGGCAGGACCCCATCATGAACTGGTCGCCGTACGCCGTGTACAACCCGGCGTTGATGCACTGGCCCGAGTGGTGGCCCCTGATCATGATGTCGCCGACTGTCGAACCGTTCATCGTGTTCGGCTACGTGACGTTCTATTTCGGTCCGTACTTCCCGGCGATCTGGATTTTGCGCAAGTGGCAGGCGAAGTACGGCCCGGAGGCGTACGTCAGCCGTCACCCGTTGATCAGCCTCGGACTGCTCGTGCTCGTCATCGGCTTCATCTTCGACGCCATTCTGGAGATCAGCCTGGTGCGCACCGGTCTGTACATCTACTCGCAGGCGATCCCGTTCGGAACGTTGTTCCCTGGCAGCACGTTCCAGTTCCCGCTGATCTGGGAGTCGCTGTCGGTGACCTTCGTGATGATTCCGGCGGCCATCCTCGTCTACCGCGACGACACGGGGAAGTCAGTGGCGGAGAAGCTGGCCGCCAAGGCAAAGCTGTTCCCGAAAAAGCCGGTGCTAGGCATGTTCGTGGTGATGTTCGTGATCATCAACATCTCGTACTTCGCCTACGGCGGCTGGTTCTGGGCCATCAAAGCCAGTGGTCTGGCGACGTCGGTCGCATGCCCGTGGCCGTACCCCGAGGCGAAGATCTACGACCCGCAGGGGTATTACCGGGCCAACGGAGCCGAAGGACCGTATTCGGTCGGCAAGTGGGCCACCTGGCAGCAGGGGCCGTCGCGCAATGTCGATGTCGAATTGGGGTCGAAGAGCGATCGGTGTGCTCCGGAAAGCGCCAATGACTGATCCGCGAACCGTCGTCATCACCGGCGCCGCCCGAGGTCTCGGGCTCGCGTCAGCCGCGCGACTCTACCGGGAGGGCTGGCGGGTGGTCGCGGCGATGCGCACCCCAGAGCGGGGAATGCCGCTGCTGCGCGAGACCGCGGGAGCGAGCGAGGACGATGATCGGCTGATCGGTGTTCAGCTCGACCTGATGGACGCCGGATCGATTTCGGCTGCGGCCAAGGCAATCGAGGAGCGGGTCGGCGCGCCGTACGCGCTCGTGCACAACGCCGGGATCTCTGCCGCGGGAATGGTGGAAGAGACCGACATCGACCTGTGGCAACGAATGTTCGTCACGCATGTGATGGGACCGGTCGCGCTGACCCAGGCACTGTTGCCGTCGATGCGTGCGGCAGGCGAGGGCCGCATCGTTCTGGTGTGCAGCTCGGCCGGAGTGCGGGGGCAGCCGGGCACGGGACCTTACTCGGCGAGCAAGGGTGCGATGGAGCGGTGGGGCGAATCGCTTGCCGGCGAGATCGCGCCGTTCGGCCTTGGTGTCACGGTGCTGATCGCCGGCACCTATGACACCGAGATCATCACAGATGCGGGCACGATCGACGACCGCGACTTCGCCGGGCCCTACGCACGGCTGCACCAGACGATGAACAGCCGGGGCCGCCTGGCGATGAAGTTCGCCCGGTCTCCCGAGCGGTTCGCCGATGGGCTAGTGCAGGCGCTGGCCGACCGAGGGGCCTTCCGGCGTCACGGCGTCGGCCCCGACGCGTCGATGCTGTTGGCGTCCAACAGATTGCTGCCTGCCTCCGGCATGCACCACATGTCCCGAATGGTGCTTGGCATTCCCCGATCGGGTTCGATGCGCGGCGGGGCATACCCGCTGACGACGGCGCAGCGGGCGATGGTGTCCGCCGCCAAGGTGCTTCCGCAGCCGGTCATGGCTCGGTTAGCGTCGCTGGCGATGCGGCTTTCGCCGGCAAAGCCCGCACCTGACGAGAGTGGGAGAGATGACTGAGGCAACAAAGGTGGCATTCGAGTCGAAGATGATGATCGACGGCAAGCTCGTCGACGGTGAGTCAGGCACGTTCACCAACATCAACCCGGCCAACGAAGACGTGCTCGGTGAGGTCGCCGATGCGTCCAAAGCCGACATGAATCGTGCGATCGACGCGGCCCGGCGGGCGTTCGACGAGACCGACTGGTCGACGAACCGCGAACTGCGGAAGCGCTGCCTCCTGCAACTCCACGACGCGATCGAAAGCGAACTGGAGGAATTGCGCGAGGAACTCATCCTCGAGGTCGGTGCGCCGAGGGCGGTGACGCACGGCCCGCACCTCGACGCACCGCTCGAGGATGGCCTGAAGTACCCCGCCAGGCTGATCGACTCCTTCGAGTGGGAAGCCGACCTGGGCGACAAGGTGGTATCCGTGACCGGCGTCAACACCAGGCGCAAGGTCTGGCACGAACCCGTCGGCGTGGTCGGCGCGATCGTCCCGTGGAACTTTCCGTTCGAGGTCACCATCAACAAGCTCGGGCAGGCGCTGGCCACCGGAAACACGGTCGTGCTGAAGCCCGCACCGAATACGCCCTTCAATGCCACCCGACTCGGCCGGCTCATCGCCGAGAAGACCGACATTCCGGCGGGTGTGGTCAGCGTCGTGACCGCGTCGGATCACTTCGTTGGCGAGGAACTGACCCTGTCGCCGAAGGTCGACATGATTTCGTTCACCGGTTCGACGGTCGTGGGCAAGAGGATCATGGAGAAGGGCGCCGCGACGATGAAGAGGCTGTTCCTCGAACTCGGTGGCAAGTCGGCGACCATCGTCCTGGAAGACGCCGACTTCAACACCGCCTGCCTCATCGGAATCGGCCCGCTGATGCACGCCGGCCAGGGTTGTGCGGCGCCGACCCGAATGCTGTTGCCGCGGAGCCGATACGACGAGGGCGTGGCAATCCTGCGGGGAATCTACGAGAACATCAAAGCGGGGGATCCGCAGGATCCCGGCACCATCTGTGGACCCGTCATCTCGGCAAAACAGCAACAGCGCATCCTCGGCTATATCCGCAAGGGCGTGGACGAGGGCGCGACGATGCTCGTCGGAAGCCCCGAGCCACCCAAGGAATTTGACAAGGGATTCTGGGTCACTCCAACGCTTTTCACCGATGTGGACAACTCGATGACGATCGCCCAGGAAGAGATTTTCGGCCCTGTGCTCGTCGTCATTCCCTACGAGGACGAAGAAGACGCGATCCGGATCGCCAACGACAGTGTGTACGGGTTGGCGGGCAACGTGATGTCGAGCTCGCTGGACCATTCGCTGGCGGTGGCGCGCCGCCTGCGAGCCGGATTCATCGGCCTCAACGGCACCGCCGGATACGGCGCAGACACACCGTTCGGCGGCTACAAGGACAGCGGGGTCGGACGCCAGAACGGCCTAGTGGGATTCAGCCAATACACAGAGGTGAAATCGGTCGCCTACCCGGCGACATGATGGGAGCAGCATGTCAGATCTGTACACCGATCTCGGGGACCTCGAAGACTTCGGGGCATTCGACGACGTTGTCTCGGGCAACGTCCGCGATCCCTACCCCGAGTTGGCCAAACAGCGCCACGAGACGCCGATCCAGCGGATCGACATGTCTGCGATGCCTGGCGAGGCCGGTCTACCTGTGTTCATCGTGTACCGGCACGAGGACATTCAGACGATGTTGCGCGACAACGAGACTTACTCGTCTAACGCTGTCATCCAGATCTTCGGAGACGTCCTCGGCCACGGGGTGATGCTCGGTATGGACGAGCCGGTGCACGGACGGCTTCGGTCACTGGTGACCAAGGCGTTCACCCAGAAGGCGCTCGCGCGTTGGGAAGACGAGATCGTCGGGCGCATCGGTAACGAACTGATCGACCAGTTCGCCTCAGACGGCAAGACGGATCTGGTCAAGTCGTTCACCTTCCCGTATCCGACCCGCATCATCGCCGCATTGCTCGGCCTTCCAGAGGAGGATTTCCCACAGTTCCAGCGCTGGTCGATCTCGATGCTGAGCTTTACCATCAATCCCGAACGTGGCAAGGCGGCGTCGCAGGCGCTGATCGACTACTTCACCCCGATCTTGGAGGCGCGTCGGGCAGAGCCTCGCGAAGACCTGATCAGCGCCCTTGCGGCAGCCGAGATCGACGGGCACAAGCTCGACGACGAGGACATCTACTCGTTCATACGGCTGCTGCTACCCGCCGGCGTGGAGACGACTTACCGGTCATTGGGCAGCCTGTTGTTCGGTCTGTTGACGAATCCCGATCAGCTCGACGCGATCAGACAAGACCGGTCGCTGATTTCGCAGGCGATCGAAGAGGGGGTGCGTTGGGACGCACCGCTGTTGAACATCACCAGGGTCACGACGCGCGACACCGAACTTGGCGGAGTTAAGATTCCGCAGGGCTGCTCGGTGATGCCGATGCTCGGTGCGGCCAACCGTCAGGAGGACCGCTACCCCGACCCGGACCGATTCGACATCTTCCGCCAGGCCAAAGTCCCCATCAGTTGGGGCCACGGAGTGCACGTCTGCCTCGGCATGCATCTGGCGCGGCTCGAGATGCGCACGGCGATAAATCTGCTGCTCGACCGGTTGCCCAATTTGCGGATGGACCCCGACGGCGACGATCCCCACATCCGCGGCATGGTGTTCCGCTCACCGACGTCACTACCGGTGTTGTTCGACCCGGCCTAGGGCAGAACTCTCACAGATCTGAGTGTGACGATGAACACCAATTGCACTGGGAGCGCAATGAATTACGACTCGGTCGACTACTTCACTGACATGTCGCTGGTCCCTGACCCGTATGCGTATTACGACCACCTCAGGAGCAAGTGCCCCGTGCAGCGGGCGACACCGTACGGCGTGATGGCCGTGACGGGGCATGCAGAGGCGCTGGCTGCGTACAAGGACACCGCGATGTCATCGTGTGTCGCTGTGGCGGGCCCGTTCCCGCCGTTGCCGTTCACTCCCGAGGGCGACGACATCAGTGCGCAGATCGAAGAGCACCGCGCGGCAATCCCGATGGCCGAACATGTTGTGACGATGGACGCCGATGCCCACCAGAAGACGCGGGCCCTGTTGTCCAAGCTGATCACACCCAAGCGGCTCAGCGAGAACGAAGACTTCATGTGGCGTCTTGTCGACCAACAGCTCAACAAAGTCGTCGATCGCGGATCCTGCGAGTTCATGGAGGATTTCGCCAAACCTCTCGCGATGCTCGTCATCGCCGACCTGCTCGGTGTACCTGCCGAGGACCACGACGAGTTCAGGAGCATCTTCGGCAGCGAACCCCTGGGTGAGATCGAAGGGAGCGAGGGCGAAACGGTCGCGCACAACCCGCTCGTGTTCCTGGACGAGAAGTTCACGACCTACATCAGTGACCGCAGGCGCGAGCCCAAACAGGACGTGCTGACCGAACTGGCCGCGGCCACCTATCCCGACGGATCTGTGCCCGAGGTAGATGAGGTCGTCAAGCTCGCGACATTCCTATTCGCCGCGGGGACGGATACGACGACCAAGCTGGTCAGCACCGCGATGCGGGTAATGGGGGAGCGGCCAGACATCCAGCAGTCGCTACGCGAAAACCGTGCGCAGATCCCCGCATTCCTCGAGGAGTGCCTGCGGATGGAAAGTCCCGTCAAGAGCCACTTCCGCCTGGCACGTACGAGCACGACGATCGGCGATGTCGACATCCCGGCAGGGACGATCCTGATGATGCTTCCCGGGGCCAGCAATCGCGATCCGCGCAAGTTCGAAGACCCTCACGAGTTCAAGCACGATCGCAGCAATGTGCGCGAGCATGTGGCGTTCGGGCGCGGGCCACACTCCTGCCCGGGATCGCCGTTGGCTCGCTCCGAGGGCAGGATCGCTATGAACCGGATTCTGGACCGGATGGCCAACATACGTGTCTCGGCAGAGATGCACGGACCGGCCGAGGACAGAAAGTACGAATACGAGCCGACCTTCATCATGCGCGGGCTCACTGCGCTGCACGTGGAGTACGACCCGATACCCGATGCCTGACCGTTAAGGGCGGCCGATGTTCACGATGCGCTTCGACATGCGCACGCCGGCATCAGGCGCGCCTACGCCCGAGCTGTACACCGCCGCACTCGACATGTGCGCGTGGGCCGAGACGCGTGGCGCGATCATGGCGGTGCTCAGTGAGCACCATGCGACGTCAGACGGGCACCTACCGTCACCTCTGGTCCTTGCGTCGGGAATCGCCGCCCGAACGAAGGTGCTCAACATCTTGATTGCCGCCGCGGTGCTCCCGCTGTATCACCCTGTGCGTCTCGCCGAGGACATGGCGGTACTAGACAATCTCAGTAAAGGCAGAGTTCACTATGTCTTCGGAATCGGCCATCGCCCAGAGGAATACGAACACATGGGTGTAAATTCCAGACTTCGCGGCAAGATCGCGGACGAGAATCTGGACCAGCTGCTTCGCTTGCTAGCCGGTGATCCCGTCAACGTCGACGGGCGGCGCGTCCACGTCACTCCGGCACCCGCCACCAGCGGAGGTCCGCGCGTCATGATCGCCGGCGGCACCCCCGCGGCCGCCAAACGCGCGGGCCGACACGGGCTCGGCTTCATCGCCTACACCAACGCGCCGGGCCTTCAGGAGGCATTCGAAGCGGAGTCGCGTGCACACGGACACGAACCAGGCCCCGCGCAGTTTCCCGACGGGAAAAGCCCCACAGCGGTTTTCGTCTCCGACGACGTTGACGGTGCATGGGCCGAGATCGGCTCTTATCTGTTGCACGACGCCCGGATGGCTGCGGCGTACCGGCAAGGCGACGAGTCGGTGGCCAGCATCACACGTGCCGACACCGTGGACGAACTGCGTTCGGCAGGAGGCCCTTACGTAGTGTTGACGACCAACGAGGCCATCGCCCAGATCCGTAGCGGCGCCAGCCTGCAGCTGCATCCCCTCTGCGGTGGTATGCCGCCCGAACTCGCGTGGCACTACCTGGAACATGCCGTCGGTGGCGGTGTCGCGGGCGCGCGGCGAGGGCTAGGTCACCAAGCTATACGGCCGTCTAGCCGGACCTAGCCGCCAGGGCCGTTCGGCCACTTGAGCAGTGAGCCGCCGTCGACCCGGATCTGCTGTCCGGTGATGTAGCGACTCTCTTCACTGGCAAGGAACACGCCGAGATTGGCCATGTCGTCGGGCTCGATGTACGGAATCGGCATGGCCTGAAAGAGGGTGAACAGCGGCTCGGCGTCCTCGCGGGTCGCTTGCTTACCCTGCTCGGTGAGGTCTGGACGGAACATGCTGTACATGCCGTCGTTCTGCAGGAGATGCGTGTTGCAGTTGGTGGGGTGGATGGCGTTGACGCGGATCATGCGGCTCGCCAGTGCCATCGACATCTCCTCGACGTACTCGATGAGCACTCGCTTGCTCCATCCGTAACCCCTGCCGCCTGGGCCCATGTTCGGGTTGTCGGTGGTGCCACGGATCATGCCCGCGGTCGACCCGGTGATGATGACGGACGCACCGTCGGTCAAATGGGGGACCGTCACCGCGACGGTGTTCATCACGCCGAGGAGGTCGACGTCGCTCGCGTCGACGAACGACATCGCATCGTGCGGGCGTCCCATGGCCATGGGCAGGATGCCGGCGTTCGCGACGACGATGTCGATCTTGCCGAGGTCCGCCAGTCCGGCCTCGACCGCTTCCCGGAGTTCGTGGCGCTCCCGGACATCGCCCACGCGCGCGATCACGCGGCGGCCGATTTCCTTCACCGAGCGTTCGGTCTCCGCGAGATCGTCGGGTGTGGCCAACGGATAGGGATTGGACGGGATGTCGCGGCAGATGTCGACAGCGATGATGTCGGCGCCTTCCCTGGCCATCGCGATCGCATGGGCGCGCCCCTGACCGCGCGCTGCGCCGGTGATGAAAGCGACTTTTCCTTCGAGCCGACCCGGCATCCGGACCTCCTGAACTCACCGACCACCCGGCGCCCTAACATTCGTTCCGAACACTATATGGGAAGGTCGTCGGTAGGCAAGGCCCGCGGGGCACCTGCCGACGCGTCGGGCCTCGTCAGGGCCTACTTTCGGCCTGATCCAGATAGTGCTCTACGAGTGCACGCACGTTCTTGTGTCCGGCGGTCACACCGAGGGATTTCTCCATCACCAGCACGCGTGAGACGCTCGCCAGCACCATCATCAACGCATCGGCGCGCACGACGTCGTCGACGATGCCGGATCGCTCCAGTGCCTGCGACAGCGCGTCGACCTGCATACGCCTCAGTCGGCGTGCACCGTCGGCGAGTTCAGCGCGGATGGCCTTGCGGTGATTGGCGAGGGCCATCATCTCGATCTGCAATGCGGTGACTTCCGCATCGGTGCTCCACTCCCAGAGCCGACGCAGCGGCTTCGGGGATGCAAGAACGCGGGCGAGGGTCTCGCGGCCATGCGCAATGGCGCGGCGGACGAGGTCCAGCAGAAGCTGGTCCATCGACTCGAAGTAGTAGTGGACCAGCTGGGGTTTGAGCCCTGCTCTCGCGGCGACGCGCCGAGTCGTCACGGCGGCATACCCCTCCTCGACCATCAACCGCTCGGCCGCGTCGAGCAACGCCTTGCGGTTGACGGGATCGTCGGCGTTCATCTTCTGCGCCGTGCCGGTCACGCTTGGACTGTACAGTCGCCCAGTCCGGGTTGTACAGTCGCCCAGAACGCCTCTGTGCAGTTGTACAGCATGGGCCAGCACGACGTCGTGGCCGGCGTTCGAGGAGGTGGCGGGTGAGCATGGAGTCCGTCAACGCGCCATGGGCCACAGGGCGATTCGCGGGTTCGTGTGGCCACTGAGACTGTCGCCGAGTTCGACTCCAGAGCGCGATCGTGGCTTGCCGAGAACATGCCTGCGATCGATATGGAGAACCCTCCCGTACTCGCACGCGACACCGACGCCGCATGGGGCCGTGCCCGTGAGTTACAGCGCCGACTCCACGCAGGCGGACTCGCCGGTATCTGCTTCCCGCGCGAATACGGCGGCCTCGGACTCGGCTACGAGTACAAGAAAGCATTCGACGCTGCCTGCGCCGGCTACGAGATGCCTGTCATGCTCAACATTCCGTGTTTCGCGATCTGCTGCGCGACCCTGCTGGACGTAGGAAGCGAAGAACAGAAACGCGAGCACATATCGGCGGCGTTGCGCGGTGACGAGGTGTTGGTGCAGCTGCTATCAGAACCCCACGGGGGATCGGATCTGGCAGGCGTCATCACCCGCGCGGACCGACGGGGCGACACGTGGGTGCTCAACGGGGCAAAGACCTGGAGCACCTTCGCGTTCGCCGCGGACTACGGACTCTGCCTGGCGCGTACGGACTGGGATATGCCGAAGCACGAGGGGCTCACCATGTTCCTGGTGCCCATCCGCAGTCCCGGCGTCACCATGAATCGGATCAAACAGGTCGACGGCACAATCGACTTCTGCGAAGAGTTCTTCGACGACGTCGAGCTCGGTGACGACGCCGTCGTCGGCCAACCCGGTAAGGGGTGGGAGGTCGCCACCCGACAGCTCTACCATGAGCGCCGCACTATGGGCGACGGCTCGGAGTTCACGGTGGGAGCGGGACTCGAAGCCGCACAGGATCGTTCGGTGGATTTTGTCCGTCTGCTCGAGATGACTGGCCAAGCCGACAGCGAACGCGCCAGGCAGCTGGCCGGCCGCGCACTTGCACATCGGATGGTCACCCAACAGCTCAGCGAGCACGTTTTCCACTCCGTGGCCGACGGATCGCTTCCGCAAACCGCCGGCGCGATCGCGCGGGCCTCCATCGCCGATTCGCACAATCTCGACACCGACACGGCGCTGGCGATCGCGAACACGTCCGCAGTCGTCGGCGAGGACAAAGAGCTCGAACTCGGCGTCCGGTATCTCGGCCGGCAGATCATCAACATCGGCGGCGGCACAACGGAGATGGCCCGCAACGTGATCGCCGAACGGATCCTCAACTTTCCCAGGGAGTACGCCGCCGACCGCGGCGTGCCCTTCAATCAGGTGCGACGCAACAAGCAGGAAGGAAGCCGAACGTGACCGAAAAGTTGCGCGACATCCGGGAGTTCATGGGTGACGCCGACGCGTACCGCGATGAGCTCTACCGACGTTGGACCGGGCTATTGAGTTACCGCTACATCGGCCGCAACCATTCCTCGATGAACATCGGGGACAGCGACGATACGGTGACGATACGACGCGATATGCGCAACGAAGCCGGCGGAATCATGGTGGCGCCGTTGGCGATCTCGTCGCCGGAAGGCTGCCAGACCGACATGGTCGCCGTGCCGAACCCCGTTATCGCCTCGGTGCAGATCGTCGACCCCGGATTCGATGTCAAGCGGGTCGAGATCGTGGACTCCGGAAACATCCACCAGGGCCGGACGATGGGCTACGGCCGATGCAAGATCGTCGACGCCGACAGCCCGGACAGGGTGATCGCCTTCAACGAAGGCCAGGGCGCTGTCATCGGAATCCCGCCAGAAGGCCTGGACAAGATGGATGTGTCGGGAACCGAGCTGGTGATCGAGGATTCTGAAGACCTGCCGCCGCTTTGGGAAGCGTTCGGCGCCTCGAAGCGGCCGGACGGACATTGGATACTGCCACCACTGAGCGTCGAACTCGCCTCACCGGATGCCGCGCTGCACATCGGGCCGCAGCATGTCGTACTCGAGACCGCGGCCATTGACCTCGCGGCGGCGGCTGTCGGCACCAGGAAAGTCCAAGTCGTGAGCTGGCACGTGATGTTCATGTCGCGAGGCAAGGTCGGCCCGTTCCGCGTGGAGGGGACGGCGCACCCCAGCGGAGGCGGCCGGGTCGGTGTGCGCATGCTGCTGCACGATGAGGGCAACGACGACAAGCCCATCACGACCGCCGCGGCGATCTTCGACGTTCTCGACTGAACGTTCTCGACTGAATAGGTGAATGATGGCCAACGCCAAGGATGCTCGCCAATGGGCACGCACCGCGCTCCATGGGATCGGTAACTCGCTGTACACACCGTTCAGCGGGCGCGACGGCGACGACATCGACTGGGAGGCGTACCGCACGCTGGTGCGGTACTGCGTCGGCACGCTCGGTCACCCGATGCTGTGGGTGACCAGCGGGCTGGCGGAGTTCTGGTCGTTGACCACCGACGAGCGCAAAAAGTTACTTGAGGTCGCGGTCGAAGAGTCGCGTGCGATCAACCCGGGTGTCGTCGTTCAGGCGTGCACCGCGGCATTGTCGGCCAAGGAATGTCTCGAGCTGACCCTTCATGCGCAGGAGACAGGCGCCGACATCGTCTACATCCAGACCCCGATGATGGAGTTGCACGGCGGCGAGGGAGTGCTGAACTACTTCCGCTATATCGCCGACCGCACCGATATCGCGCTCGGGCTGTTCAACTCGCCCAGCTCGGGCTACGTGCTGAGCGCTCAGGAGGCGGCGCGCATCGTCGAGGAGATACCGGCGGTGTGCGCGACGAAGGAAGGATCATTCCGGCCGCACCAGAGCAGGCTGCTCCACGAGTTGGCGCCCGAACTGGTGATCTGGGAATGCGATACGACCGTGTACCGGGCCGGCTGGCTGAAAGCGGGCATCGTCGGGCCGGGACAGTTGGGCACGGCGGGCTATCTGTTCGAGACCCCGGAGAAGCGGGTCTTCTCCGAGTACTGGGACCTGGTCTGGAACGACAAGCTTCTCGAGGCCATGGACTACGCGCAGGAGTCCGGACTGGACCAGTTCGAGCTCGACATGCGCGGATGGTTCACCCGCTATCCGGGTCGGCCCGACTACTTCACACATTGGGGCGGCGCTTACAAGTACGCGGCATCGGTGCTCGGCCTGCCCATCGGGTCCTACCCGGCGTCGCGGCCACCGCAGGTGGAACTTCCCGACCAGGCCCGCGACGATATCCGCGCGGCGTATCTCAAGTTCGGATTGGTGGCGTCATGAGCGACAAACCGTTGGCTGGTATCCGTGTATTGGAGGCCGCCGCATGGACTTTCGTGCCCGCCGCCGGCGCGGTCCTGGCCGAGTGGGGAGCCGAGGTAATCAAGATCGAGCCACGGGAAGGCGGCGATCCGCAGCGCGGACTGGTGACCATGGGCCTAATACCCGGCGGCACCGACGGCGTGAACTACATGATCGAGGTGCCCAACCGCGGTAAGAAGTCGATCGGTATCGATATGACCACCGAGGGCGGGCAGGAGGTCGTTCTCGAACTCGCGAAGTCCTGTGACGTCTTCCTCACCAGCTACCTGCCCAACAGGCGCAAGCGATTCCGGATCGACGTCGACGACATCCGCGCCGTCAATCCAGACATCATCTACGTACGCGGCTCGGGTTACGGCCCGCAGGGACCGGATGCGAACAAGTCGGGCTACGACGGGGTGTCCTTCTGGTCGCGGGGTGGCATCTGCGACGCCTTCACCCGGGACCTGCCGGAGCCGGTCATGCAGACACCGGCGTTCGGCGACCTGATCGGTGGGCTGACCATCGCAGGCGGCATCTCGACTGCGCTGTACAAAAGGAAGGCCACAGGTGAGACATCGATCGTCGACGTCTCGCTGCTCGGGCTTGCCGCGTGGACGATGAGCCCCGGGGTCACCGCGTCGATGCTGTACGGCGGAGATCCGATGCCCAACTTCACCCATCGCGAGCTGCCCAATCCTCTAGTGGGAACGTACAAGACGAAGGACGACCGCTACATCACGCTGATGATGCTGCAGGGCGACAAGTTCTATCCCGAGTTCATGACGGTGATCGGCCGGTCGGACCTGCTGGAGGACAAGCGGTTTGCCGAGGGGCACGCGCGCTTCGAGAACCGCGGCGAGCTGATCGACATTCTGGACGAAGAGTTCGCGGCGCGTTCGGTCGATGAGTGGCGTGAGATCCTCGCGCCGTTGTCGGGCGCGTGGAGTGTGTTGCAGAAGCCCAGTGAATTGCGCTACGACTCTGCAGTCGTCGCCAATGGCTACATCCCCGAGGTGAATGCCATGAACGGGGCCCCGTTCGTCGTACCGACCAATCCGGTTCAGTTCGACGAGCATCATGTTCGGCCAACGGGTGCTCCGGAACACGGCCAGCACACCGAAGAGATCCTGCTCGAGGCCGGCATCGCGTGGGAGAAGATCGAGCAGTACAAGGAGCAGGGCGCTGTGCTCTAGTCTCGCCGAAATCCGTCTACGGGCGGTGCAGGAAGCCGTGAAGTGTCGCCTGCACCAGTTCGTCGACGATCGCCTCGCGCGGCGGCGGATCGGACCCGTAGAAGGTCGAGCGCAGGGCGACCATGCCGACGATCATCGCGACGGTTGAGTGCGCAGGCAGATCCGGCTGGGTGGAACGCATCCCGCGGAGGCTCATACCCTCCGCGCTGATCTGTCCGAGCACCGTGAGCGCGCGGCGGATGTCGGCGATACCCGCGCTGTCGATCTCCTCATCACTGAGTCCGTCCGATGCGATGAGAGTCAGCAGAAGACCCTGGTGCTGCACCAGCACGTCGTAGAGCTCGCCGACGAATTGCTTGGCGAGTTCGTCCTCTTCGGTCTCCTCGGGGACGACGGCCTGCCAGGTCTTGCCGAAGTCATCGACGAAGTTCGTGAAGGGCAGCACGAGAGCTTCGCGGAACAGTCCGGCCTTCGAGCCGAAATGTCGGAACAACAGATATTCGGTGACGCCGGCGGCCTCGGCGATCTCGCGAGTCGTGGTTCCGCGGTAATCCTGGCGCGCGAACAGGTCTCGTGCCGCGTCGAGCAGTAGCCGTCGCGCTTCGCCGCGGGGGCGCCGCGCGGACTCGGTGGCCGTCTGCTTCTTGGCCGAACGTCGCTGGGGCACGGTAGCTCACTCCTCGGTTCCGCGCTCAGCGGCTGGCGAAGGTCCTACGATAGCCGCCCTTGACCCGGCCGTTGTAATAGTGTGCACTATTAATCGTCGCGTGACCGCGCTGAAGGGACGGGGCTGTGGGTCAACTCATCATGCTCGGCACACTGTTCGGGCTGATCATCCTCATTTTCGGGCTGGTCGTGTACTTCGACCCCGAAGCGCGCCGTTCTCCCGGGAACGAGCAGAACCGGTGAACACCGAGATGACGCCGCTGCTGGTCGCGGCCAACGCGTTCGGCTGGCTCAGCGGCATCCTGTTCACGGTTGGGGGCATCTATCTGAGCGTTCGCCGACGCCATCTGCACCCGTTGCTGCTGCTGTGCATCTCGGCGATCTCCTTCTCGTGGATCGAGGCGCCCTACGACTGGGCGATGTACGCGCAGTTCCCGCCGGCGCTTCCCCGGATGCCGTCGTGGTGGCCGCTGAACATGACATGGGGCGGACTGCCCTCGTCAGTGCCGTTGGGCTACATCGGCTACTTCTGCATCCCCGCGGTGACCGGTGCCGCGATCGGACGGCGGCTCAGCGCGCGGTTCAACTGGCGTGCCCCGATCACGCTGCTGACCGTCGGTTTGGTTGTCGGCTTCTGCTGGGCACTGCTTTTCAACGGTGGCCTCGGTGCCCGCCTCGGGGTCTTCCACTACGCCTATGTGATTCCCGGTCTCGGACTCTTCGAGGGGACCCTGCACCAGTACCCCATCTACGACGCCATCGCGATGGGCATCCAGATGATGGTCTTCACGTATCTGTTGGGCCGCACTGACTCTGAAGGCCGCAACGTCATCGAGATGTGGTCGGACAAGCTCTCGAAGACCAAGGTTCAGTCGGCGATACTGTCCGTCGTCGCGGTGATAATCATCGGAAACGTGCTCTACGGCGCTGTTTTCGCGCCGCACCTCCTCACCAAGCAATTGGGCTACGTGACCTCGGGGCCAGATGTACAGCTGTTCCCCGGTGTACCGAACCAGCCCAGGTAGCGGTCTGCGGATTACTCGTCGGCCCGCCGCAGCACGTTGGCGGCATGGCGCATCAGCGCTGCGTCGACCAGTTTTCCGTTGCGGCCTACCGCCCCGACGCCTTCGCACTCGGCCCGACGGTAGTCGTCGATGATGGCGCGCGCGTCGGCCACTTCCTCGTCGGTTGGCGAGAAGACGTCGTTGGCGATAGGCACCTGGTCGGGATGTATGACCCACTTGCCGTCGTAACCGAGCAGGCTCGCCTGCGTGGCCGCGCGCCGGTAGCCGTCGGCGTCCTGGTACCCGGGGTAGGGCGCGTCGATCGCGGCGATGTCCGCGGCGCGGGCGGCGGCCAGCACCTGCACCCGTACCGCGTGCCAGAAGTCGCCCGGGTAGTCGCCGGCGGGCAGAAAATTGCCGTCCACCCGGGCGCGCAGCGACGCCGACAGATCGCCGGCCCCGAAGATGATCGCTTCGAGCCGGTCACTGGCGCAGGCGATCTCCTGGGCGTTCAGCAGACCCTCGGCCTCCTCGATCAGCGCCTCCAACGCTATGGGTCGAGTCAGCCTGAGCTTTGCCTCCAATTGGGTCAGAAGGACATCCACCCACCAAACATCGCGCGCACTCAGCACTTTCGGGATGATGATCACGTCGAGCGCGTCCCGTGCCCCGGAGACCACCTCGACGATGTCGTCGTGACACCACTGCGTGTCGAGTCCGTTGATCCGGATCGCACGCACCGTGCGTCCCCAGTCGAGGTCGGTCAGGGCGGCAATGGCCGTGGCGCGCGCCGATTCCTTCGCAGCCGGTGCACAGGCGTCCTCGAGATCGAGGAACACCAGGTCGGCGCCAGCCCGCGTGGCGACCTCGCACATGTGCTCGTTGCTCGCCGGGGTCGCGAGCTCGCTGCGGCGTGGCCGGGAAGGCTGGGACATGGCGCGCTCCATTCGGTTCAGATGGTGCCCACGGCACGGAGCTCGGCGAGGCGGTGCTCGTCGATGCCGAGGAGATCGCGGTACACCGCCTCATTGTCTGCACCCAGTGCGCGACCGAGATGTTCGATGCGTCCAGGAGTCTCGCTCAAACGTGCCACCGGCGCCTGCACGGTCATGGTGCCCACGTCTGGATCGTCGATCGGCACGAAGGTTCCGCGCACGCGGAGATGCTCGTCGGCGAGCAGCTGCTGCGCATCGTAGATCGGTGCGGCCGTGACATTCTCCGCGAGGAATACCTTCATCGCCTCATCGAGGGTGTGAGCACGGACCCAGGTGCTGACAAGTGCATCGATCTCGTCGGCGCGGGCCTGGCGAGGGATCGGGTCCACATACTCGGCCCGGTCGGCGAGATCGGGCCTGTCAATGGCGCGGTACAGTCGCGCGGCCACACTCGACGAGGCACTCGAGATCGCGAGCCATCGGTCGTCGGACGTGCGGTAGGCGTTTCGTGGCGCGCTGGCGTCGGCACGGTTTCCGTTGCGGCCCTGTATCTGTCCCAGTTGGTCGTACGCCAGTGTCGCCTGCTCGACGAGCCGGGCCAGCGGTTCGATCAGGCTGACGTCGACGAGTTGTCCTCCGGCACCGTGGACATCGCGGTGGTAGAGCGCCATCATCACGGCGTAGGTGGCGGACTGAGCGGCGACACCGTCCGCGAGCATGAACGGCGGCAACGTCGGCGGTCCGTCGGCCTGACCGGTCACGTAGGCGAAACCGCTCATCGCTTCCGCCAGCGTGCCGAAGCCAGGGCGGTCACTGGCCGGGCCACCGCCGCCGTAGCCGGTGACATGCAACATCACCAGCCGTGGATGCCGTGCGTGCAGGGATTCGTAGTCCAGCCCCCACCGGGTCAGCGTGCTGGGCCTGGTGTTGATCACCAGCACGTCACTCGTCTCGAGTAGCCCGTGCAGGAGGCTGCGACCCGCTGGTGTGCGCAGGTCTGCTGTGACGCACTTTTTGTTGCGGCTCACGCTCTTCCAGACCAGCCCGATGTCGCCGCGCCGCGCTCCCCAGGTGCGCAACGGATCACCGGCGCCCGGCTGCTCCACCTTGATGACGTCGGCGCCGAACTCGCCGAGTGCGGTCGCCACCAACGGACCAGCCGCCAGGGTAGCGGCGTCGACGACGCGCAGGCCTTCCAGGGGGCGAGTGTTCACAGCGCCGGTTCGGCAACCATCTCGAAGAATGCGGCACCCGAATCGGGGATGCGGTTCTGCTTGAAGATGTTCACCGCATACGACACCAGGATCATCGAAAACAGCATGTTCATCAACCGCTTGTCGGCGGGACTCATGGCGTCGACGTCGCACTCGTCGAGATGAGCGATGGCACGTTCGGCGTGCGGAGCGATCCCGTCGTAGAACGCCACGAGATCGTCATACGGCCGGTCCAGGCGGGCACGGTACCGCTCGGCACGGGTGGGCAACGCCCAGTCGTCGACCCACTGCTCGATGTCGGAGAAGCCCTCCGGCAGTTGCCTTCCCATCATGCCTCCCTGTTCTCGCCGGATTGATGGGCGGCCACGGTGTCGCGGATAACCGTGTGGAACTGCCGGATGAGCAGTTCCTGGTCGCTGAGATGGAAGGTGTTCTGCGCGCGGGTCTTGAGCGCGGAGTGCGTCGCCTCGATGGTGTTGACGTCCTGCATCGCGAACTCGATCGTGCTGTCGACCACCACCTCCTGTGCCAGCCGTTCGTGCGCATTGGCCGGCGGCACGAAGTACATGTCGATCTCGTAGATGTGGGTGTCGACCGTCTCGGGCCAGTACGTATAGGTGATGTAGTAGTTGCGCGCCCAGATCTGAATCGAGATGTTCGGAAACACCCAGAATTGGTCGTTACCCCACGAGGCGATCTCGCCCCGGTTCAGAAAGCCCGGCAGGGGACCGATGTCCGGGACGTCGTCGGGTCCGAAGAGCCCGGCCCGGAACAGCTTGTACACCCAGCGTTGATCCTGACGCGGCTCGCCCGCGCTACCCGGCGCACGCGGCGGCAGGATCGGCGGGCCCGGCACCGAGGTGAGCATGTGCGGCCGGAAGAGGTCGTAATGGTAGGAATCGACCGGCGGGACCATCTTCTCGGCCTTCGACACGTCAGGGTCGATGAAGCGTCCGTGCACGTAGGGCGGGTGGTACCACTCGCACACGGAGTCGACGGCGAGCTTCCAGTTGCCCTTGATCTGTGTGGAGAACCCGTAGTGCTGCGTCATGAGGTGGAACGGGTAGGCCTCCATGCCGAGCAGTCCTTCGCCGAGGAACGTCCGCAGCGGCGCCGGGACACTTGCCTCTCCCGTCGTCCCCTGCCCTTCGGGCGTGGGCCCATCGCTCGCCCCGCCTGCGAGATTGACGAATATGAAGCCCGCCCAGACCTCGCAATGCACCGGCGGCAGCCGCAGTTTCGATTTGTCGAGGTCGAAGAACTCCTCCTCGTTGGTGATGTGGTTGACCACCCCGTTGAGGCCGTATCGCCACCCGTGGTACTTGCAGGCGAACGCGCGGCAACTGCCGGCGGACTCCTCCTGCGGGTGTTCCTGCCACACCACCTTGTTGCCGCGATGAGCGCAGACGTTGTGGAATGCGTAGACGTTGTCGTCGAGGTCGCGGGTGATGACGATCGAGGCCAATCCGCCGGGGAGTTCGCGGGTGAAGTAGGAACCCTTGCGCGGCAGGCGTTCCATGCGTCCGACGCACAGCCAGCTGCGCTCGAAGACCGCCTTGCGCTCGGCGGCGAAGAACTCCTCCGAGATGGAATCCTCGTAGTTGACCGGCCCCGTGCCGAGGTCGGGGTAATCGGTGGTGAACTTGCCGCGGCCGGTGGCGAGCTTCTGCTGAATGCTGGTCATTGCCGCGCTCCTTCGTCGACAGGTTGTCCGTTGGGCGTGGACCAGGGCTGCTGGTCCCATGGTCGGTCGAGCGGTGCCATTTCGCCGCCGAACGGGAAGAACACCCGCTGGGCGTAGGTCTCGCGTCCCAGGCCGTGGCCGAGTTCGTTGACGAACGCGCGCTTGAGCGGATTGGTGAAGAGTTGGCGGGTGTACCGCAACGTCAACGGCGGTCGTTTGATGAGTTCGCGCGCGTGCTCCCACGCGCGATCCAGCACCTTGTCCTTGGGGAGCACCTCGTTGACCACACCCCACTCCTTGGCTTCCTGCGCGCTGAGCTTCTGTCCGGTGAGCAGAAAGTAACGCGCGCGATTGTGCCCGGCCAGGATGCTCCAGATCACGTGCTGCCCGTCGCCGGGCACCTGGCCGCGCGGGAAGTGCGACGCGTCCTGGAAGTAGGCGTCTTCGGAGGCCAGCACGATATCGCCCATGATCGGCACCTCGGAGTGCATGTTGCACGGGCCGTTGACGGCACTGATGATCGGGACGTCGACGTCGAGCACGTTGAAGATGAGATGCCTTGCATACCAAGCCTTCTCATCGAGTTTGTGCGTTCCGCGATCGCCGGGCATGGCCTGGTACATGGGTTCGTCGGGCGGTTCACCGTTGGGTAGTCGGCCCCAGTTGGCGTTGTAGTTCTCACCGGTACCGGTGTGGATGAGCACCTTGATCTCACGGTCGCCCGCGATGTCGGCGAAGGCGTCGGACATCTCGTCGTGGGCCTTCCAGCTCCACACCAGGCTGTCGCCGTCGGTATGGCATTGCATGAACAGAATGCCGTCGTCGGTCAGTTCGAACCTGTAGTTCGCATAACTGTTCTGGTATTCGCTGAATCTCGATCGTTTGGCCATATTCCTCCGGTTCCTCCTGTCAATACGTCACGTACCCGTCAAACGCGCCACGATGGGCGCAAATCTCTCGGCCTGCCACTGCTGGACCGTGATGTAGTTGGCGCCCAGCGTCTCTCGGCGTTCTTCCAGGGTCCCGCGATAGCGTCCGGCGGCCCGACCAACACGTTGGGGTGGTCGCGCAGGATCTCGATTGCCATGCCCGTCCTCGTGGCCATGCGCTGGTACGCGTCCTCGGTGTCTGCGGCGGAGTCGATGACCGAGACGAAGAACGGCGAGCTCTCGATGTCCAGCTCGCCGATCCGTGTTGCCGCCGCGGCGCGGACGTATTCGAAGCGCCGCACGGCCTCTTCCCGCGGGGTCAAGCCGTCGTCGTTGCGCACCGTGAACGGGATGGTGTTGATGCTGACGACGTCGGCCTCGCGGCCAGCGAAGGTCAGCACCCGCTTGCCGCCGCCGCCGACCATGATCGGCGGGTGCGGGCGTTGCACGGTCTGCGGGGTGCCCCGGTAGCCATGGACGTTCACGTATGCACCCGAGCAGTCGAGTTCGTCACCAGCGCAGTGTGCCTTCACGAGCGCGATGACCTCCTTGAGCTTGGCGATCCGTCGGCCGGGAGCGTCGAAGTGCAGGCCCATCGCCTCGTATTCGACGCCGCTCCAGCCGGCCCCGATGCCGAGTTCGAGGCGGCCGTCGGACAGCAGGTCGAGCGTCGCCACTTCCTTGGCGAGCACGGCGGGAATGTGATAGTCGATGCAGAACACGCGACATCCAACCCGCAACGTCTCGGTGTGGGCAGCGGCCGCGGCGATGGCCGCGATCGGCGCGAGGTCCTGGCGCGGGGTACGCGCCGCCCGCTGGGCCGGACCTGGACCAAGGTAGTGGTCGGCGAGAAAGAGCGTCGAGTAGCCCAGTTGCTCTACTTTACGAGCGAATTCGCGCCACTCGCGCGATCCGGAGGCGTTCGTCGCCTGGATCGCGAAGCGGAACGGCTGCCTGTCCACAGCCGAAAGGGTACTCGCTATTGCGCTATAAGTATACGGTTTTGTATATTTACGCGATGGCCGAAACCAAGGCATTGAGTGCAGAGTTCGGTGCTGAACTCGTCGGCGTCACCGATGCCGACACCCTGCTGGGCGATGTCGTTATCGCGCAGTGCTCCGAAGCGCTCAAGTGGCGTGGTGTATTGCTCATCCGCGGAGCGCATTTCGGCGACGACACCCAGCTCGCATTCAGCAGGAAGTTCGGCGGCGAGGGCGGCGTGCCCGGCGGTAAGGAGCTGTCCACGATCTCGATGGACAAGAAAGTGAACCGGCTGGCCGAGTACCTCAAAGGTGCCTTTCACTGGCACCTCGACGACACCACCAGCGACGTCCCGTCCCGCGCCACGATGCTGACCGGACGGCGGTTGTCCGCCGAGGGAGGCGGCACCGAGTTCGCGAACACCTATGCCGCCTATGAAAGCCTGCCGGACTGTGAGCGCAAGCGTTATGACGGGCTGCGGGTGGTGCACAGCTTCGAAGCGGCCCAACGCAAGGTCAATCCGGACCCCACCGATGACGAGCTGGCCATCTGGCGCGGCGTACCCACGCACGAGAGTTCACTGGTATGGCAGCGCCGCGACGGCCGCAGATCGCTGGTGATCGGGGCTACTGCAGACCATGTCGTCGGCATGCCGGCCGACGAGAGCCGGGCGCTGCTCGACGAAGTGTTGGCCTGGGCGACGCAATCACGGTTCTGTTATGCCCACGAGTGGAGCGTCGGCGATGCCGTGCTGTGGGATAACACGGCAATACTGCATCGTGCGCTGCCCTATGACCTGTCGTCGGACCGCATGCTCCGGCGCACGCACATCAAGGGTCGGGAGGCGTGGGCGTGAAGACGGCAGTCGTCACCGGTGGTGCGTCGGGTATCGGCCGATCCATTGCCGACCGGCTGCGGGCGGACGGCAACCACGTGGCCACCATCGACATCGCTGAATCCGACACCGACTTCAGCTACGTCGCCGACGTCACCGACCGCGCAGCGGTCGCCCTCGCGCTCGATGGAGTGCGCAGCGCGCTCGGACCCATCACCATCCTGGTGAACGCCGCGGGCCTGACCTCGTTCCGGCGGTTCACCAACCTCACCGTCGGGGAGTGGTCGAAGGTCGTCGACGTCAATCTCAACGGCGTCTTCCATGTCACCCAGGCCGCGCTGCCCGACATGCTGGAAGCGGGCTGGGGACGCATCGTGAACATCTCGTCCTCGAGCACCCATTCCGGATCGCCCTATCAATCGGCGTATGTCGCCGCAAAGTCCGCGGTCAATGGACTGACGAAATCTCTTGCGCTGGAATATGGTCCGAGCGGTATCACCGTGAACGTGGTGCCGCCCGGATCGATCGATACGCCGATGCTGCGCGCCGCCGAAGAGAAAGGCCTGCTCGGCGGATCCGTCGACGACATCGCCGCGAGGATTCCGGTGCGCCGGATCGGCAGGCCGGAGGACGTCGCAGCCACCTGCTCGTTCCTGGTGTCCGACGACGCCGGCTACATCACGGGGCAGATCGTTGGCGTGAACGGTGGCCGTTGCACCTAGCCCGAGGGAGAACCATGTACCGCAGGACAGAGCTGTTCATCGACGGTCGGTGGACCGCACCGAGCACCGATGCCGTCATCGAGGTGGTCTCGCCCCACACCGAGCGGGTGATCGGGCAGGCGCCCGCGGCCGCACCGCGCTGACGTCGACGGCGCCGTCGCCGCTGCACGTGCCGCCTTCGACCGCGGACCCGTGGCCACGGCTCGATCCAGCCGAACGCATCGCCGCCGTGGAGCGGCTCGCCGGGTGCCTACAAGGAACGCCGCGCC
This sequence comes from uncultured Actinomycetota bacterium, assembly GCA_963805835.1. GTDB lineage: Bacteria > Actinomycetota > Actinomycetes > Mycobacteriales > Mycobacteriaceae > Mycobacterium. The sequence goes on from CAWDVX010000007.1 coordinate 260,042, forward strand.
GAGATGGCCGAACTGATCTCCGCCGAGATCGGGGCGCCCATCGCGTTCGCCAAGCGGGTGCAGGCGCAGCTACCGCTGATGGCGATGGCTGCCTTCACCAAGGTGGCCGGCGAGCTATCCGTGGATCGAATCGCGACCGGGTTTCTACGGCAAGGACATTCGCGTCGCCAGACAACCCGTCGGTGTGGCCGCCGCGATCGTGCCGTGGAACATGCCGCAGTTCCTCATCGTCGGCAAGGTCGTCCCTGCGTTGCTCGCCGGGTGCACCGTTGTGGTGAAGCCGGCGCCGGAGGCAGCGCTGGACGCGTTGCTGTTCGCGGAGGTCGTAGCGGCAGCTGACCTGGCGCCCGGAGTGGTCAATGTCGTGACGGGGGACCGGGACACCGGCGCCCACCTAGTCGGCACATCCAGGAGTCGAGAAGGTGTCGTTCACGGGTTCGACGGGCGCCGGGCGCCAGGTCGCGGTGGCCTGCGCCGAGGGGCTCAAGCAGGTCACACTTGAACTCGGCGGGAAGTCCGCGGCCATTGTCCTGGCGGATGCCGACCCAGCCGCGACGGCCACCGCCATCCGGTTGGCCAGCCTCGCCAACAGCGGCCAGGTGTGCAACGCGCTCAGCCGGGTGCTCGTGCCCGCCTCACGCGCGGGCGAATTCGCCGGAGCGCTCGAAGCCGAATTGGCCGGTCTTTCGGTGGGCGACCCGTCCGATCCGGCCACGGAGATCGGCCCGTTGGTCGCTCAACGGCAGCAGGCACGCGTCCGCGAATACATCGAGGACGGCCAACGGCAGGGCGCGCGCCTGGTGGTCGGCGGAAGTTCCCTGCCGGATGGGATCGAACGCGGCTGGTACGTGCGGCCGACCCTCTTCGCCGACGCCGACAACGACATGCGGATCGCCCGTGAGGAGATCTTTGGGCCGGTACTCACCGTGATCGCCTATCGGGACGAGGCCGAGGCCGTGGACATCGCGAACGATTCCGACTACGGACTCGCCGGCGCGGTGTTCACCGCCGACGCCGAGCACGGGCAGGCGATCGCCTCGCGTGTCCGAGCCGGGTCGTTCGGTGTGAACGAGGGATACATCATGGATCCGCTTGCGCCCTACGGAGGTGTGAAGGCCAGCGGCTTCGGCCGGGAGTTCGGTCGCGAAGGACTTGACGGTTACGTGGTGAGCCAGTCGGTGTCGCAGGCTATCGGGGCATGACGCCGCGAAGGAACAATCGCACCGCGAACTTGAGGTGACGCTCCTGCTGCTTCTTTGACCGGAACACCCCGAAGTCCGCCATCCGGGCGGGCACCGCCTCGACCATCGCGAGGAAATGCTCGGCAGCGAGTTCGAGATCGTCCACCTTGATCACGCCGCGTTCCTCGTAGCGCCGAAGCAAGTCGGTGACCGCACGCTGACGGCCCGCCCACATCATCGACTCGGCGGAGACGTTGAACTCGGTCAACTGCGCGGCCTCGTTGAACGCTATGCGCTTGAGCCGCACGTTCTCTGGGTGCGTGACGCGGGCCAACGATGCCCGCCCGAAGCCTATAGCGCGGTCTCGAGATCGTCGTCATCGATCTCGTCGATCGGTGTAACGCGCCAGCGCCCATGGGATCGACGTCGGCGAAACCGCCCGCTTGTCGGGATAGCGCCGCGAGGTCGAGCTTCTTTGCCCTGGCGATGGCCTCCATACGCTCCGGCATAACCTATTTCGAGAATTCCGCTGCGGCCTCGCGCACCGCGAGGTCGAGCCTTCGCCTCGGCCTGCGTCGGCCTGCCGCGCCGTGTCGCCATCAGCCCGATGTTACTGCGGTACGCAGGCGTTGTGGCCCCTAACGCATTACGACAGGTGAGCGGCGATTTCGTCGAATGCGGCGATGGTCGGGAACAGCTTGGTGGCGTCCTGCGGTAGCGGCCAGCTCGACAGCTTGGCTGCGACGAGCCCTGCCGCGCGGTTGACGTAGATCATCTGACCGTGAATGCCCAAACACAGCAACACATTGTTGCCGGGATACGGGAACCAGCATTGGTTGCGGTACATGCCGCCGGGCATGCGGTTGTCGTCCGGACTCTCGGCGAACGCCGCACGCGAGTCGATGCCGCCGTCAAACGTGTCGGCGATCCACGACGGCGAGACCACCTGCTCGCCCGTCAACGAGGTTCCGTCGGCCAGGTACAGCGATCCGAACCGGACGAGGTCGCGCAGGCACGCGTTGATGCCACCGTCGAACATGCCCGTGCCGACCGTATCGACAGCGATCGTCGCGTTGTTCTGCGCGCCGAGCCTGCTCCAGAGCAGGGCAGACATCAACTCGGGCATCCGCAGCCCGCCGGCAGCCTCGCAGACCCAGCCCAGGATGTCCGTCTCGCATGAGCGGTACTGGAACGTCCCGCCGTGTGGCGAGGCTTGTCGCAGTGTGAGCAGGTAGTCGTACATCGTGGACGGCAGGTCCGGCACCGTGCGCGGAGCCCAACCGATGGCCTGCTCGAGCAGCCTCACCTCGGCCAACGGGTCCAGATAGTCCTCGGAGAACGCGATACCGGATCGCATGTCGAGGATGTGCTGAACCGTGGCGCCCGCGTAACCGGAGCCTGCCAGGGCGGGGACGTAGTGTGTGACTTCCGCGTGGACATCGAGCGCGCCGCTGCCGACCAGCGCGCCCGCCACCATGCCGACCAACGACTTGCTGACCGACATCAGCAGGTGGGAGGTGTCCGGGGTCATACCGCCGTAGTACTGCTCGGTGAGGACGCGGCCGCGATGGGTGACGATCCAGCCGTCCGTCGCCGTCGCGGCCATGACGTCGCCGACCGTGGTGCGGCGGCCATTTGTGTTGTCGTACAGGGGGATATCGGACACCCCGGTGAGTTCGTCCGGCGCGGCCGGCAGCTCGGCGACCGGACCGACGCCACGGGCGATCACGGCCGTGGGCAGGAAGTCCGCGACGTGCTGAAACGTCCAGTGCAGGTGTGACGCGGACTGCCAGTTATCCAGCGTGACATCCGTGGGCACTCGCCCGGTGTCGCCTCCCAGCACCATGGCGACGAGACTAGCTCAGCACTACTTGACCCCCGCGTTGCTCTTCGGTGTTGCGGGCTCCGCGATCGGCGTACCTGCGAATTGGGCCCGGAACGAGTCGATGAGGTGGCGCGCGCGGATGGCGAGCGACGATTTGCCACTGCCTGCCGAGTCGACCTGCAGTCGGCCCTTCGTCACCACGACGCCGAGGTCGGCCCCTTTCCAGCGGTAGTCGCCGGGCCCGTAGATCCGCAGGAAGAACGCCTCCGATTCGTTCTGCAGCTGATGCCAGTCCAGCGCCGAGCGGCGGAACACCAATGCGCCGCTCGCATCCAGCGCGTACTGCCCGGTGCGTGGCGTGGCGGTCAGTCGCTGCACGACGTCGTCCGTCTCCTTCATCACCATCTGACTCCACACGTCCGCCGACGCCAGTTCCTCCCAACGTTCGTTGATCTCGTCGACGTCCAGATCGAAGTCGACGTTCATGTATTCCAGGATGTGGAAGAGGAACAGCGGCACATCGGCATAGGCGCCGGCCGTCACATTGGTGATCGACGACGCCCCACTTATCCGGGGGTTGAGCTCGCCGAGGTAGATGTCGTTGGTGTCGGTGTCGACGAGGACATCCACCTCGAAGAAGCCGCGGTACCCCTCCTTGGCCAGTCGGTCACCGAGCCGACGTACCAATTGTGTTGCGATCTGCCTGCTTTCGCCGGTGAGGACTTCGGGGAACATCTCGTTCCCACACCACCCGCCGCGGGCCGGGGTGAGCTTCTTGTAACCGATGAGTTCCGACATGAAGGGCCCCACGATGGTGCCGCACCGAGTCAGGACGGCTTCGACTGCCACCGGGCGATTGTTGATCCGGCGCATCACCTTGATCTCCTGGCCGACGATATCGGCGCTGTGCTTACGCCAGTCGGCCTCCGACGAGATGAAGAAGGTGGTCTTTCCCGAATCTCCGTACGGGGTTTGAACGACGAGTTCGTCGCCGAGGCCTGCCTTGTCAGCTATGGCCCGCAGTTCGTCCCACCCGTCGACGCGGGTGAGCACGTTCGGCACACTGGGTGCGCCTGCCTCGTTTCCCAGCTGGGTGGTGACGATCTTGGAGTCCAGATGCTCACGCAGACTGGCCGCAGGCAGGATCAGGTCGTAGCCCAGTTCCGCACAGATTTCCTCGGTTTCACTGTCGAAGAACACCATCGCGACCTTGGGCCGGACGCCGCGGGGGGTAGCCGCTTTGATGTAGGCGCGCACCTCGGGGTTGGTGAGCAGCCAGTTGTTGATCTCCTCGCCACTCTCGAACTCCTGGTAGGGCTTGTTGCTCGGCGTGAACACCCGTGGATGTGCGCCGTCCCAGGCGTCGTAGTAGGTGATGTACGAGAAGTTGCGTACCCAGCGGTCGAGGCCCAACAGGTTGAACGGGGTCGCACCGAAGAACAGGATCGGCACATCGTTGGTGCGGAAGAAATGGCGCACCTCGGAGATGTTCTTCAGCCGGCGTCGCGACTGCCCGGCACCGGTGGCGAAGGCCGCGTCGGTGCCGACGCTGACCTCGAGGGGCTCGGCTGGTTCGATGCTGCGGGCGGTCGTGCGTTTCGCAGGCGTCGATCTGGCGGTGGAGGCCTTCTTGGCGGGTGCCTTCTTGGCCGCACTCGAAGGCCGTCTCACTCGAACCGGGCGATCACTCATCGCGTCCACCTCGCTGGTCGTTGGATAGCCCGACACTATTCCGCGACCGGATGGAATGGATCTAGTTTGCGATCCCGGTTTGATCGGAGTGCCAATTGCGGAGGGCCCAAGATTCGCTACCCAAACCGGCCGATGAGCGAAATCCGTGGGAGGTCGCCGGAATTACAAATCCTCCGATATCGCACCGTCCGCCGAAATATGCTCAGGCATATCGGTTACCGGCGTGCTGCCGGTGACGTGTGGCGGCGAGCCACCTACAAAAGGAGGGAGGCAGCCGTGAAATTAACCCGACAGTACGTCTTCTTGGGAATCGCGCTCATGATGGCACCGGCGGGGATAGCCGTGGCGGGTGCACCGTCGGCACTGGCGGATTGCACCAATGCAGGCGCTGCCACCGTCTGTGCACAGGGCACGGTGCGCGGTGGTGGCCCGACCGCCCCGCAGGCGGGTCCGGTCTATCCGGGTTATTGCGCAGACCCCTGGTATTGCAGCGACGACTGGGGCATCGACCTCAGCCTCGGCCCGATCCGTCCTGGTGGCGGTGGTGACGGTGGTGGTGGCGGTGGTGGCCGCCCCGGCGGTGGCGGTGGTGACGGTGGGGGTGGCGGCATCTTCGGCGGGCGCTGAGCAATACAAGAAGTCCAATTGTCCATTCGAGCAAGGAGTTTCATATGTTCACTCGCAGCGTCTTAGGTGCCGGGATGATCGCCGGTGCGATGATTTTCGGCACGGCCGCTACCGCCGCCGCCGATCCGCCGAACTGCACAGCCGCCGACCTGGCCGGCGTCATGGCAGGTGTATCGGCGGGCACGTCCTCATATCTGTTCACCCACCCGGACGTGAACGCCTTCTTCACGGGACTCAAAGGCACGCCCCGTGACGAGATGTCCGCTGAGATCCAGATCTACTTCGACACACACCCACAGGTTCGCGACGAACTCCGCGCCGTCAGGCAGGCCGCGGCCGACTTCCGGGATCGCTGCAACGCGCCGATGCCCGACATGCCGATGGGCTAGGCCGGCCTGACACACTGGGCCAGTGCGCTCCACCCCGCAGTGCTGGCTCACCGACCATGGACGGCGTGCTCGTTCGCTCGGGCCTGACCTTGCCCGAGCGCTCGATATGGACATCGGCGCTGGCCACGAACGCGTTCCTGGCAGACCAGTTGCCCGGCGGGTTGTATCGCTGTTCGACTCCCCGGCGCAGTGCGTTGGCGCCAGCGTGGCGATCCACGATCCCGATCAGGACCGCATCGATGCTACGAACATCGTCCGATCCGTTCGAAACGCATCGGCCCGCAAGACAATAAGCCCTTAGCGGAGGAGAAAGTGGCCGAACCCATCGACGAATACTTCACCGCGAGCATCTCGGCGATGACGGGATCCGCGCGTCGACGCCACGATGACGAACCGGTCCGGGACGGGTCATCACTGACGGCGCGAGTGTGTCTGGCGCTCTTCGATGTCGCGATGAGCAGTCGCCACCTCGACCTGGCCGCACGCTATCTGAGATCGCAGGGCAAGGGCTACTACACCATCGGATCGTCCGGGCATGAGGGCAATTCCGCGGTGGCAGCGGCCCTGCGGCCCACCGATCCGGCACTGCTGCACTATCGGTCGGGGGCCTTCTACCTGGCTCGCGCGGCCCTGGTCGAGGGTCGCGAGGCGCTGCGCGATGTGTTGCTCGGCCTGGTCGCGGCGACCGATGAACCGATCTCCGGCGGACGGCACAAGGTGTTCGGACGCTACGACCTGCACATCATTCCGCAGACGTCGACCATCGCATCGCACCTGCCGCGGGCGGTCGGCGTCGCGTTCTCCATCGCGCGCGCCAAGAAGCTCGGCGTGGCATGCGCGTGGCCCGAGGACGCGGTCACGGTGTGCAGCTTCGGCGATGCTTCGGTGAACCATTCGACCGCCGTCGGGGCGATCAACACCGCGCTGCACGCCGCGTATCAAGGTGTGCCGATGCCGCTGCTGTTCGTCTGCGAGGACAACGGGATCGGCATCAGCGTGCCGACCCCGCGCGGCTGGATCGAGCAGACGTACGGCGACCGTGACGGTTTGGCGTATTTCGCGGCGGACGGATCGGATCTGCGCCGCGACCTTCGATGCGGCGACCGCCGCCGCCGACTGGGTGCGGACCCGTCGGCGCCCGGCGTTCCTGCATCTGCGGACGGTGCGGCTGATGGGCCACGCCGGGTCCGATTACGAGCCGGCCTATCGCCGTGCCGATGAGATCACCGCGGACTACGACCGAGATCCGGTGCTGTGTACCGCGAAACTCTTGATCGACACCGGCGTGCTGACACCTGCGGATGTGCTCGACCGTTACGAGGCCAAGCGCGCCAAAGTCATCGAACTGGCCGATCAGATCGCCGAGCTGCCCCAACTCGACAGCGCCCACGCGGTGATGGAACCGCTGCGCTCTGCGGCCGACGACGCGCAAGCGGCCGCTCCTGCGTCACTGGCCGCCTCGATCAGGTCCGGCGATACGGATACGCCGATCACGCTGGCGACGGCGATCAACCGTGCGCTGCATGACATTTTGGACCGCTACCCCGAAGCGATGATCTTCGGCGAAGACGTCGCCCGCAAAGGTGGCGTCTACGGCGTCACGCGGGGACTGCAGTCGGCGACCAGCTCGGCGCGGGTGTTCGACACGCTGCTCGACGAGCAGTCGATCCTCGGCCTGGCGCTCGGTGCGGGGGTATCGGGACTGCTGCCGATACCTGAAATCCAGTACCTCGCTTACTTTCACAACGCTGCCGACCAGATCCGGGGCGAGGCGGCGACACTGCAGTTCTTCTCCAACCGCCAGTACCGCAACCCGATGGTCGTGCGGGTAGCCGCCTACGGGTATCAGAAGGGCTTCGGCGGGCACTTTCACAACGACAACTCAATCGCCGCCATGCGGGACATTCCCGGTGTCATCATCGCATCGCCCGCGAGACCGGATGACGCCGCCGCGATGCTGCACACGTGCGCCGCGGCGGCGAGCGAGGCGGGTGCGGTGTGCCTCTTCCTCGAGCCCATCGCGCTCTACCACACGCGGGATCTGCATGATGACGACGACGGCGGTTGGCTCGCTCCGTACCCGGAGGCCGGCGCGGCGGTCGGCCGGGCGCGAACGTACGGCGACGGCACCGATCTGACGATGCTGACGTTCGGCAACGGCCTGAGAATGAGCCTGCGCGTGGCACGCAAGCTTGCCTCGGTCGGTATCCGGGCTCGTGTCGTCGACCTGCGATGGTTGGCGCCGCTGCCGGTGGAGGACATGCTGCGGGAGGCTCATGTCACGGGACGAGTGCTCATCGTCGACGAAACCCGGGAGACCGGCGGGGTGGGCGAGGGAGTGCTGGCCACCCTGGTCAAACACGGCTTCGCGGGCCGGCTGGACCGCGTCGCGGGCAGTGACAGCTTCATCCCGCTCGGCGACGCCGCACTGCACGTCCTGTTGTCCGAGGACACCATCGAGGCGGCGGCGACACAACTCGTTCGCGATGGCGCTTGATAGCTTGACCGGGTGAGTTCGCACCCGACCCGGCCGCTGGCCGGAGTGCGCATCGTCGAGATCTCGAGCTTCGTCGCTGTGCCGCTGGCCGGGATGACGCTGGCCCAACTGGGCGCCGAGGTGATCCGCGTCGATCCGATCGGGGGAGCGGCCGACTACCACCGCTGGCCGCTCACCGATGACGGTGAGAGCATCTACTGGGCGGGGCTCAACAAGGGTAAGCGCTCGGTGGCCGCCGATATGCGTTCGTCCGACGGGCAGGACGTGGTGCAGCGGTTGATCGCCGGCAGCGGCGTGCTGATCACCAATGTCGCTGGGCGGCAATGGCATTCCTATGATGTCCTGGCGAGGCTGCGGCCCGACCTGATCCACGTCGAGGTGTCCGGACGCGCGGACGGCGGGACCGGCGTGGACTACACGGTCAACGCCGCCATCGGCTTTCCGATGGTGACCGGTCCCGCTGAACTCGCCTCTCCGGTCAATCACGTGCTGCCCGCGTGGGATGTCACCTGCGGCATCTACACGGCACTGGCCGTGACAACGGCCTTGCGGCACCGAGACGCCACCGGGCAGGGCCAGCAGATCAGCATTCCGCTGGAGAATGTCGCGCTGGCGACGGCGGGCAACCTCGGCTTCTTCACCGAAGTGATGATCAACGGCACCGCACGGCAACGGATCGGCAACTCGGTATACGGCCAATACGGGCAGGACTTCACCAGCAGTGACGGTGCATCATTCATGATCGTCGCCCTCACCGGCGCGACACTTCCGCGATCTGTGCGAACTCACTGGAACAACGAAAGCCGTTGCTGCACTTGCTGAAACGCTGGGAGCGGACCTCGCCGACGAGGGGCAGCGGTATCAGCACCGCGATGCGCTGTTCGGGCTGTTCAACGAGTGGTTCGCCCAACACACCGCGCAGGAGATCACCGAGGCGTTATCGGCCAGTTCCGTCCTGTGGGACCGCTACCGCACGTTCGACGAAGCAGCCCGCGGCGACCGCGTGACCGCCAATCCGATGTTCACCCCGCTCGACCAGCCGCGTATCGGCGAGTATCTGGCGCCGGGACTGCCCATGTCGATCGACGGCGTCTATCCAGCCGCAGAGGTGGCTCCCGCGCTCGGCGACGACACCGCGGCGGTGCTCGGCGAGTGGCTCGGGCTGACGTCGGACGAGATCGCGCGCCTCGAAGATGCGGGCACGGTCGAATGAGCGGGCTGCTGTCACTGCTCGACCTGCGGCCGGGTGATGTGGAGGACACGTGGATCGGCCCGGCCAGTGGACCGGAGGGAAAGCGTTCCTACGGCGGCCAGTTCATGGCACAAAGCCTTGTCGCGGCATGCCGGACGGTCGACGCCGACCGCTCGCCGACCAACATGCATCTGCAGTTCCTGCGCGGCGGCGAGGCCGGTGATCCCGTCGAGTACACCGTGACAAAGGTTTTCGACGGCCGGACCGCGGCGGCTCGCCGTGTCGATGCGCGGCAGGACGGCCGACTGCTGACGACGGCCTCAGTGTCATTCGCCATCGAGTTGCCCGGCCCCGAACACGGCACGCGCTCGTCGATGCCGTACGACCCCGCCGATCTTGCGCCGACCGGCCCGGCGGGCCCGGCGCCGTCGATGCCGTTGGACGAACTCGACATCAGGATCCTTGACGAGGGAACCGGTGATGAGTTCATCCGCCGATTCTGGTGGCGGACGACGGCTGTGCTGCCCGACGATCCGCTGGTCCACACCTTGGTGGCGGTATTCGTCACCGACGTGTACATGATCGATCCGGCGCTGCAGGTCCACGGGCACTCGATGAAGGCGCGTACGCATCGCAGCGGCACCACCGACTCGTCGATCTGGTTTCACAGACCCGTGCGGGCCGACGAATGGAACCTGCTGGAGACGACCTCACCGGCCGCCGCGCGTGGACGCGGTGTGGTGACCGGCAGCCTGATCCGCGCCGACGGCGTCATCGCGGCAACGCTGGCGCAGGAGGGCCTGATCGCCGAACGGGATTGAGCGTCGGACTAGCGACATGCGGGATCGTCATCGTCGGGTTCTGCGAGCATCCGTTGCGGGTGGTGGTAGGTGTTGGTGCGGGCGCGACCACCGTCAAGTAGCGGCGGGGGAATCCACTCGACGACGCCGTCGTTGCGGATCGTCACCTGCCATCCGTTCTCGGCGAGCCGGTTGTGTGGACCGCAGGCGAGCACTTCTTCATCGATGTTCGACTCCCCGTCGCGGGCCCACGCCCGGACATGGTGAACCTGGCTTCCGTAGCCGGGCACCGGGCAGCCCGGGAAAGTGCAGCCTCGGTCGCGATCGTGGAGCACCAGTCGCTGGCCAGGTGAGGCAACACGTTTCGACCGCCCGAAGTACAACGGGACCGCGCGGCATTCATTCGAATAGATCGCAAGGTAGTGATGTGCGTGCGAGGCCATCCGGATCACGTCCGACATCGGCAGCAGGCTGCCACCTCCCGTAACCGCCCACCCACAACCCGATTCCAGCTCTTTGAGGGTCGTGGACACGATGATGGTGACGGGCAGCCCATTGTGGCGACCCAACTCGCCTGAGGAGAGGGCGTTACGTCCGATCGCGGTGAACGCGTCGTGTAACCGCTGGCCCGCGGAGCGTGTGTCGGTGTCGATCTGTTCCTGCGAGGGTGTTCCCGATACGCAGGGAATCTCGTCCTCGGGATTGCACATCCCTGGGGCGGCCCATTTGGCGAAGACGGCCTCCAGCGTCGCTCGTGCCTGCGGGTCAAGCAGCCCGGTAATCGGGCTCATCCCGTCGGACCCTTGCCTACCAAGCGTGAGGTGGCGCCGCCGCGCCCGCTCGGCATCATTGGGTTCCGGTCCATCCTGATCGATGAGCGCCGCCAACCTGTCGGCGGCTTTGCGCAAGTCATCGGGTCCCAATCCGACAGCGCAGCGGACCAGCGTGCATTCGGCTTGTTCGCGGGTGATCACATCGACCCACACCGGCAATCGGTCCATGAACGTGCGGATGATCCGGACATGCTCGGGTCCGATGGTCCCGTCGGATTGTGCGGCGGCCGTACGTGCCAGCACCGGCTCAAGGGGTTCACCGGAGAATGCGGTGCGCGGTCCCAACTGTGCGGCGTCGGACAATCGCCGCCGGGCCTCGGATCGTGAGATTCGCAGTCGCTCGGTAAGCACATCCCGCAGGCAGGTCGCTCCCAGTTCTGTGGGCGAGGCTTCAGCCGCCAAGCGAGCCAGGATGCGGTGGGACTGAGTCGGCAACTGTCGCGACAATTCCTCCAATTCGCTCAATGCGGTGAGCAGTTCGCGCTGGGTCAGCATCTGCAGGTCGCAGGCGGCCAGGTCGTCGTGCGCGGCGCGCAGCGCGGCCATCGCCACCTGCACCGGAGTCGCCAACATGCTTCGAACATACATTCGACTGCCGACAAGTCCGACCAGTGATGTGACAATTGAAACCAAAGTGACAGAAGAGTTTTCAGGCTCGGCTGACGGTGCTGCTCCGGCGCGTCGAATCCGAGCGCAGCGTACTGAATCGGTCGCGAAGCCGGCGGCGCAGCACCGTCACGAGATAGGTGAGCAGCACACCCACGGCCAGTGAGGCGAGGACGCCGAGGGCCGGATGGCCATCGAACATCGCGTAGACCTGGTAGTGGACCAGATAGGTGTACAGCGACGCCTCTGCCAGCACCCCGACCACCACCATGAGTGCGGACGGACACCGGATCGTCGGCACCCAGATCAGCAGGAGCAGACCGACCATCACCATCACATCGCGCAGTGTGGTGTTGAAATAGCCGTGCAGGCTGACGATCAGGGCGACAGAGACCGCGACGCGTTGCAGCCTCGTCGACGCCTTCGACGCGGCCCAGCCGATCGCGAAGAACCAGAAGGCCAGCATGGTGAACCACGCGTCGCGGCCGAGGTTCAGCCCGAGGATGTCATACCGCAGCGCCAGGCCGATGACGAGGAATACGACGGCGACGACGAACGGAAGGCGGCGTTCGAGGCGATCCATGAGCGGCAGCCAGAACAGCAGCGCCAGCACCACGAGTGTCCACACCAATACCTCGACGAACCACAACCTGCCCGCGGTCATGCTGTCGTGCGGACCGAGGAACTTGTTGGCCAGCAACAGATTGGTCCACGTGTAGTGGTCGGTCAGCAGGAGTGCAATCACGACCCACAGCACCGAGGGCACCGCGATCCACGCGATGGTGTTGCCCAGATGTCGCACCCGGTCGTTGCGTGGAACCGGCGTGAGGCAGAAGCGGCCGAAGTTGTACCCGGCGACGCCAAGCAGGATGTGCGCGCCACCCCACAACTCGAACAGCCCGGCATGCGATCCGACGATGAGCACGATCGCCGCGGCCCGGAGCGCCACGCTGGTTTCCAGGGTCGCCAGCCAACTGCGGCGGGCCGGCTTCGAAAAGCCTTCCAGCTGCCGGATGGGCATGCGCTGCCAGTCCGGGGGCAGCTGCCCGATCGCCCGCTCCAACCGGACCGTCATCGCGACGTACGACAGGGAGTTTCCGCCTAGGTCGACGAAGCTGGCGTCGGGATCGAGTGTGGCGGCATCGATCTGCAACACATCGGCGAACAACCCGTGCAGGTCCGTGACGTGCGACTGATCGGTCGTGCGCGCCAGCCGGCTCACGAGTTGGTAGTCGGGCTTGCCCGACGGCAAGAGCGGGAGTTCGGTGACGGTGACCGCACGTACGGCACCGGCAGGCACCCCCGCGGCCTCGGCCGCGGTCCGTTGGACCTCGCGTTCGTCGTGCCCGCCCGCGGCGGCCACGAGGATCAAGTCTTCATCGCTGGTGCAGAACGCCGGCATCCCCTTGGCGCGCAACGCGGCCTCGACTTGCTGGAGATCGATACGCAGGCCGTACATTTTGACGAACCGGCTGTTGCGGCCCACGACCTCGTACAGTCCATCGGGACATAGCCGACCGACGTCGCCGGTACGCAGGGTCTCGACTGTCTTACCGAGCGCCAGGTCATCGGGCCCGTGCGCATAACCCATCATCACGTTGGGGCCGCGGTAGACCAGCTCGCCGACGTCGTCCTCGGCCCAGCCGTCCAGCGGCTCGATCGTGAACGACCCGCCGCGGATCGGACGGCCGATCGCATTCGGTCGAGATGCCGCGAGTTCTGGTGGCAGATAGGACATTCGGGCTGTCGCCTCGGTCGCGCCGTACATCACGAACAGCTCGAAATGCGCGCGCTGTGCGAGTTCGGCGAAACGGCGCACCCGCTCGGGCGGCATCCGGCCACCGGCCTGGGTCACGTACCGCAGGTAGGGCAGGTCGTGGGCGTCGAAGCCGACGCTCTCCAGCAGTTCGAACGTATAGGGCACGCCCGCGAACGACGTGCCGCGGTGCCGGCGAAACAGCGCCCAGAACTCGTCGTCGACCACAGAAAGGTCGGTCAAGATCAGGCCGGCTCCAACGAGCAGATGGCTATGGATGACCGACAGCCCGTAGCAGTACGACATCGGCAGTGTCGTTGCCGCCCTATCGGTTTCGCGGATGCCGAGGTACTCGGAGATGACCGCGGCATTGGACACGAGATTCTCGTGGGTGAGCCGCACCAGCTTCGGTGAACCCGTGCTACCCGACGTCGACATCAGCAATGCGAGATCGTCGTGCAGCGCGCGCTGGTCGTGATGCCGGTGGTGGATTCCGCGATCGTCGATGACTATGTCGGGCTCGTAGGTCCTGTCGATCGCGGCGTGGTCGCGCCGCGCATCGACGGGGAGCACGACGTGCTCGGCCGCCAGCGCGCCCAGGTAGTGCACCAGCGTCGAAACGTCATTGCGGGCTTCGAGAAGCACCAGCCGACGCCGACCGCCGAGGGCGTGCGCGACTTCGGCGACCCGGTCCGCGAGTTCGGAGTAGGTCAACTGCGCGGCGTCGGTGAGGACTGCGACGCGCTCGCCGTGGCCGCGCAGATGCTCGACGAGCGCGCTCATGCGAACACGACCCCGGTGCCCACCACCTCGATACGCACCTTCGCGTCCAGCGGCGGGGGCTCGAGGCTGGCCTGACGCACGACGATCGGTCCGACGTCGCCCGTGGGATCGATCGTCAACAGGACGTCGTGGCCGAGGAATTCCACTGCCAACACCCTACCCACGCCGTTCAAATCGCCGCTGTCCGAAACCACCTTTGCCACAAGTTGTTCGGGCCGCAGCAGCAATGTGCCGGGACCGTCTTCGGCGTGCACCGCTACCCTGCCGATGGCGCAGTCGGCGATCCCGGAAGCGACGACGCAGGGCAGTGTGATGCTGTCGCCGAGGAACTCAGCCGTGAAACGGTCGTTGGGCTGGCGATACACCAGCTGGGGTGAGCCGACCTGGGTGAACCGCCCGTCGCGCATCACCGCGACCTGGTCGGCGATCGACAGCGCCTCCTCCTGGTCGTGGGTCACCAGCAGCGTTGTGATGCCGGCGTCGGCGAGCAACCCGGCGACCGCCTTTCGGGTGGACGCGCGCAATCCGGTGTCCAGCGCGCTGAACGGTTCGTCGAGCAGCATCAACACCGGCCGCCGGGCCAGGGCCCGGGCCAGCGCGACGCGCTGCTGCTGGCCGCCCGAAAGCTGGTGGGGCCGACGTGCGGCGAATGATTGGTCGAGTGAGACGGTTTCGAGCAGTTGGCTGACGCGGGTGCGAACCTCGTCGCGGCCGTCCCCGCGAATCCCGTAGGCAATGTTCTGCCCGACGGTCAGGTGGGGGAACAACGCACCGTCCTGCGCGACGTAGCCGATGCTGCGCAGATGCGAAGCCACGGCGCGGTCCGCGCCGGATACCTGCCTGCCGTCGATGGTGACCGTTCCCTCGTCCGGAGTCTCGAAGCCGGCGATGAGTCGAAGCAACGTCGTCTTACCGCAACCGGAGGAGCCGACGACTGCCGTCGTGCTGCCCTTCTCCATCTGTAGGTCGATGTGGTCCAGCACCACATGGTCGCCGAACGACTTCGCAAGTCCCCGGATGTCGACCATGGCGTCGGTCACAGCGCGGCCACCTTCATCGACTGACGGAAGAGCACGACGGTCACCGGTATGGCCAACAGCACCAACACCATTGCGTACGGCGCGGCGGCGGCATAGTCGAGCTCGCTGCTGAACGACCAGAACATCATCGATAACGTTCGGGTGCCGGTGGGCGCGAGCAGCAGCGTTGCGGTCAATTCGGTTGCCACGGCTACGAATACCAGCGACGCGCCGGCCGCCGCGGCGGGTGCGGTGAGGCGCAGCGTGACGCGGAAGAACGTCGCCGACGGCGAGGCGCCCAGCGAGCGGGACGCCTCCTCCAAGCCCTGTGGCACCTGGGCCAGGCCGGCCCGGACGTTGACCAGTGCGCGCGGCATGAACAGTAGGACGTAGGCGAACACGATCAGCGGCACGCTCTGGTAAAGCGGTCGCACATAGTGGATGGCGACCGTGACAAGCGCGAGCGCGGTGACGATGCCGGGGAGTGAGCTGGTGACGTAGTTGGCGCCCTCGACCGCACGGGCCAGCACGCCGCTGGAACGCACAGCCACCCACGCGACGGGAAAGGCCAACACCACCGTGATGATCGCCGCGACGCCGGCCAGCCCGATGGTCTGGGCTAGCGAGTTGCCCAGGTCGGCGAGGTCCCACACGTCGGCGCCACCGATCCACAGCCAGCGCAGAAGCGTCCACATCGGAACGCCGAGCGACAGGACCGCCAGCACGGTGAGCGCAACGAGTGCAGGAATTGTGCTGTAGCCCAAAGGGTTCGGGGTGGCTGCCCGCGGCGCACCCGAACCGATCCTGGCGAATCGGATCTTGCCGCGTGCGGCCGCCTCCGCGATGAGCAGCGCCAGGCAGAGCAGCACCAGCACGCCGGCGAGCATGCTGCCTGCTGCGCCGTCGAAGGTGACCTGGAACTGCTGGAAGATCGCGACGGTGAAGGTGTCGAACCGGATCATCGCGAATGCGCCGAATTCGGCGAGCAGATGTACCCCGACGAGCAGCCCGCCTCCGAGGATCGCCAACCGCAACTGCGGCAACACCACTCGGAAGAACACACCCATCGAATCCGATCCGAGGGCGCGTGCGGATTCCTCGACGGCAGGATCGAGCCGGCGCAGGGTCGCGGCCACGGGCAGAAACATGAACGGGAAGTACGACAAGCGTGGTGATCAGCACTCCCGCCCACAGTCCGTGGATCGACGGGATCACGCCGACCCAGGCGTAGCTGTTGACGAACGCCGGAACAGCCAGCGGCGCAACGAACAACGGCCGCCAGAACTCCCGGCCCGGAAGATCGGTTCGCTCCGTCAGCCAGGCCAGCGCCGACACCGATCAGCACACACAGCGGCACCGTGATGAAGACCAGTGCGACGGTGTTGATCAGCAGTTCGCCGACCCGCGGCCGGATCACCAATTCGTAGGCGCGTGTCCACCCGACCGACACCGTGCCCCACACCACGTAGCCGAGCGGAATGCAGGTGGCCGCAACCAGAATCGCGACCGTCGCCGAGACGAGCGGGCCCGGCCGCGCGGTCGCTTCAGACTGCGCGGACTCAGCCGCGGGTGCCGGGACGGGGGGAGCAGCAGTCACCTACAACAAGCCCGCCTTCGTCATCAGGTCGGTCACCTGCGCAGAGTTCAGCGTCGACGGATCCACCGCCGGTGCCTGCAGCGAATCCAGCGGTGGCAACGCCGGATTGGCGGGCACACCGCTGGCGACCGGATATTCGAACGAGGTGCCTTTTTCCAGCACCTCCTGGCCCGTCTTGCCGGTGATGAACCGGATGAACTGCTGGGCCTCATCCTTCTTCTTGCTGGATGCCAGCACGCCGCCGCCGGAGAGGCTCACGAATGCGCCGGGGTCCTCGTTCTTGAAGTAGTGCAGCGCCGTGTTGGCGCTCATCTCCTTGGTTTTCGCCTGATCGCGGAACCAGTAGTAGTGGTAGATCACGCCGCCGTCGATCTCGCCCGCGTTGACCGCCTTCAGCGTGGCGATGTTGTCGCTGTAGAGGGTCGCGCCGGACTTCATCGCCGCCAGCCACTTCGACGGTCTCGGCTTCACCCTCGAGTTGTAGCAGCGCTGCGACGATGGCCTGGAAGTCGGCCTTCGTCGGCGGGGCGCCCCACCGGCCCTTCCATTCGGGCAACTGCAGGTCCAACAGAGATTTCGGCAGCTGGTCGGGTTGCAGCCTGGCCGTGTTGTAGACGAAGACGGTGCTGCGCGCCGCGACACCGGTCCACTTGCCGGTGGCCGGGCGGTACTGAGCCGGAACCTGATCGAGGGTGGCGGAATCGAGATCGGCGAACAGGCCCGCCTTCTCGACCGCTGCCATGGCCGGTGAGTTCTCCGTCAGGAAGACGTCGGCGGGCGACGCATCGCCCTCGGCGACCAGTTGATTTCCGAGTTCGGTGTCGCCACCCTGGCGATAGGTGACCTTGATGCCGGTCTCTTTGGTGAATGCGTCGATCCACTCTTTGGTCAGCGACTCATGCTGGGCGTTGTAGATCAGTAGCTCGTCGCTCTCACTCGAACTCGAGCACGAGGTCGCTGCCGAGCACGACGGCGACGGTCGACAACAGGGCGACGATCCGGCTCCAACCAGGGCGCATTCAGGCGGTCCTTCCCGCGCCGACCCGGCGCTTTTAGCTGAGGTTTACCTAAATGAACATACCCTGCCCTGTTTGGTCGTGGTGTAGGGCCGAATGGCATCTGTCCAGGTGTTGCCGCGACGTCTTACGACAGACAGACTGCAGGTACGTTAGCTGTGGATTTGATCCGCAGGCACCGACCAAGAGGACACCGAATGAAGAAGTCAGCTCACCCGCGCGTCATGGGAATCGCCGCAGTTTGTGCGCTCGGGGTATCCGCGGCCGTGGTCGCCGCGCCGATGGCGAACGCGGCCGACTGCACCGCGAGCGGATTCGCCAGCGTCGCCGGCCCGGTGCTGGCCGAGGCGGGCGGCTACCTGGGTGCCCACCCGGGCGCGAACGATGTGCTGACCGCGGCGGCCACACAGCCGCCGGATGTCGCACGGGACAACGTTCGGGGGTACTTCACGGCGCATCCAGGCGAATTCCTCGACCTCCGGGGGATCGCGGGTCCGCTGCAGGATCTGCGAAACCAGTGCGGGATTGCGATCACACCGGGACAGTTCGCGACGCTCTTCGAGGCGATGCAGATCTGAGCGCCTCTCACATCCGTCCGAAGCGGGCGCGCACGAAGCTATAGGCGCCGAACGCGGCGATGCCGAGTGCCGCGAGGATGAGCAGGAATTTGCCGAACGGAGCCTGGCCGAGCGTCTTCACCGAGGCGTCCAGGCCGGCGGCCTTGGCCGGATCCGCCTGCAGCGCCGCAATGATCACCAGCAAGCCGGCGCCGACCAACACCAGACCCTTGGCCGCGTAACCGCTGACTCCGACGGCGGTGATCCCGGTGCCGCCCGAGACGCGCAGATCCTTCAGGAACTTCTTGGACACTCCCTTATAGACGTGATAGCCGCCCACCCCGGCGAGTCCCAGCCCGACGGCGATCAGGAGTGCCTTGCCCAAGCCGGACTGCATCAACTGCGCACTCAGGCCGGCGTTCTGCTGACTGCTCTGTTGGCCGGTTCCCATCGCGAAACGTGCCGCGGATGCGGCGATGGCGAAGTTCGCGATCGCCAGCCCGATGGACTTGGCGCGTTTCCATGCCGGCGGTGTCGTCCTCGTGAGGCCCGGAACCCTCGCCGGGCTTCGACCCGACGATTGCTTCGGCCACTCGCCACAGGCCGAGTGCGACAAGGCCGATCGCCGCCACCCAGAGGATCAACGTGCCGCCGGTCTGGGCGGCAAGCGTCGCCAGGGCGCCGGACTGGTCGGCATTGCCGCCGGACCCGAAGGCGATGCGGATGATGATGTACGCGACCAGCAGGTGCAGCACGCCGCTGGTGACGAAACCCGCGCGCGCCGTGTATTCGAACGCATCGCTGTCTGTCGCGCGATCCGCTACCCCGTGTAGAGACTTATCGGCCATGCCGCTCTGTACCCGCTATTGACGTTCGCGAAGCCACGCGGTTGTGGATGAGTCGGCGATTGGGGATGGGTTCGGGATGGGTTCGCCGCGCCGGCCCCTGATTGTCGGGGTCGCCGCGCACGGTGTGGGCATGGCGTTTTCGAGAACTTCTAGGCCGACTTCCTGGACTCGCGCCGAGATCGGCGCATTCGGAGAGCGTTTGGCAGTCGAACATCTGCAGGCTGTGGGGCTTCGCGTGCTCAGGCGCAACTGGCGCTGTCGCTATGGCGAACTCGACGTGATCGCGGCCGACGACGCCGCGCGCATCGTGGTGTTCGTCGAGGTGAAAACTCGCACGAGCGACCAGTTCGGGGGCATCGAACAAGCTGTCACGCCGCAGAAGGTGCGCCGGCTGCGGCGGCTCGCCGGGCTGTGGCTGGCCGGACAGGATGGAAGTTGGTCCCAAGTACGCATCGATGTCATCGGTGTGCGCATCGGGCGGCGGCGCATCCCGGAGATCACTCATCTGCAAGGTGTGGGCTGATGGCGCTGGGGCGAGCATTCTCGGTGGCGGTTCGTGGCCTCGACGGGCACATCGTGGAGATCGAGGCCGACATCGCCTCAGGGCTGCCCGGTGTGCACCTGGTCGGGCTGCCCGACGCCGCGTTGCAGGAGTCGAGGGATCGGGTTCGCGCGGCGATCACCAACTGCGGCAACGACTGGCCACAGGCGCGCCTGACGCTGGCGCTCTCGCCCGCGACGTTGCCGAAGATGGGTTCGGTCTACGACATCGCACTGGCACTCGCCGTGTTGTCCGCGCAAGACAAGGGGGAGTGGGCGCGGCTGGAGAAGACGGTGCTGCTCGGCGAATTGGCGCTCGACGGTCGGGTGCGGCCGGTCAAGGGCGTGCTGCCCGCCGTGCTGGCCGCCAAACGAGAAGGATGGCCCGTCGTCGTCGTGCCCGTCGACAACCTCGCCGAGGCGAGCCTCGTGGACGGAATCGAGGTGAAGGGCGCGCGGACGTTGCGTCAGGTGCAGTCGTGGATCGCGGGGAAGGCGCAACTCGAGGACCCGATCGATAGACCCTGTGCTGCACCTTCACCGTCGGCCGACCTGGCTGACGTGATCGGCCAGACGCAGGCCCGATACGCGGTCGAGGTCGCCGCCGCGGGCGCGCACCACTTGATGCTGACCGGCCCGCCAGGTGTCGGGAAAACGATGCTGGCGCAGCGGCTTCCAGGCTTGCTGCCCGCGCTGGGCGAAAGCGAGGCGCTTGAGGTCACGGCGATCCACTCGGTTGCGGGCCTGCTGTCGGACAGTACGCCCCTGATCACGCGGCCACCGTTCGTGGCACCACACCACACGTCAAGCGTGGCGGCGATGGTCGGTGGCGGCAGCGGAATGGCCCGCCCGGGTGCGGTCAGCCGCGCGCACCGCGGCGTGCTGTTCCTCGACGAGTGCGCCGAGATCGGCGTCAGCGTCATGGAGGCATTGCGAACTCCGCTGGAGGACGGTGAGATTCGGCTGGCGCGTCGCGACGGCGTGGCGTGCTATCCGGCGCGCTTCCAGCTGGTGCTCGCCGCCAACCCGTGTCCATGCGCGCCGGCCGATCCGCGCGACTGCATCTGTCCGGGACAGGTCAGAGCGTCGCTACCTGGGCAAGCTGTCCGGCCCACTGCTGGATCGGGTGGACCTGTTCGTCGAGATGCACTCGGAGCGTGCCGGCGCCTTCGCCCATCAGGAAGGCGAGTCCACCGCAGTGGTGAGTGCACGTGTCGCCGCCGCGCGTGCGGCCGCGGCAGAACGATGGCGGCGGCACGGCATCCGCACCAACGCCGAAGTGCGTGGTGCGCTGCTGCGCAAGGAATTCCGACTCCCGGCAGGAGTGATGAAACCGCTGAGCAATGCGCTGGACCGGAAACAGATCAGCATGCGCGGCGCCGACCGCACTCTGCGGGTCGCTTGGACGTTGAGCGACCTTGCGGGTCGAACGTCTCCGGTGTTGGAGGACGTCACCACCGCACTGAGCTTTCGGCAGAACGGGGGCGCGCGATGACCGATCGGATATCCCTTGCCTGGGCGTACTTGTCGCGCGTCGCGGAGCCACCGTGCCCCGAGTTGAGGGCGTTGGCGATGCGGGTTGGGCCGGTTGAGGCGGCCGAACGCGTGCGCAGCGGGCAACGTCGACGGTGCCATCGCCGGACGCATCGAGGCGAGGCGTCAGATCGACTGTGCAGCAGAAGATTTAGAAGTGCTCCACCGCATGGGCGGGCGGCTGATCACTGCCGATGACGCCGAATGGCCGTTGTTGGCGTTCAACTCTTTCCACGGCGTGGCCGATCGGCTGCGACCACAAGCGCACGAACCAATGGTCCTGTGGGCCATCGGGCCGGCGCGCCTCGACGAGGTTGCCGAACGGGCGGCCGCGATTGTCGGCACCAGGGCCGCCACGTCATACGGTGAGTATGTCGCGGCCGATCTCGCTGCCGGTCTGGCCGCGCGAGATGCCGCGGTGGTGTCGGGCGGCGCGTTCGGCATCGACGGCGCCGCCCACCGTGCTGCGCTGGCGGCCGAGGGAGTGACGGTCGCGGTACTCGCAGGCGGTATCGACGTGCCCTATCCAGCCGCGCATGCCGCGATGTTGCGACGAATCCGCGACTTCGGCCTCGTGGTCAGCGAGTATCCGCCCGGAGTGCGGCCGGCGCGGCACCGCTTTCTGACCCGGAACAGGTTGGTCGCCGCGCCTTGCCGGGGCCACCGTCGTCGTCGAGGCGGGCGCGCGCAGCGGTGCGGCCAACACCGCGGCGTGGGCGCGTGCGCTCGGCCGCTCGGTGTGTGCGGTGCCCGGTCCGGTGACGTCGTCGGCGTCGGTCGGATGCCATGCCTTGCTGAGGGCCGGCGCGAACGTGGTCACCCGCGCCGAGGATGTCATCGAACTGATCGGCCACGTGGGCGAACTCGCTCCCGAGGATGAGCGCCCGGGATCTGCGCTCGACGGGCTGGCCGACTCCGAGAAGCAGGTCTACGACGCGCTTCCTGCCCGGGGTGCCCGCAGCGCCGACGAGATCGCGGTGGCCGCGGGCTTGCCACCGACGCAGGTGCTGGGTCCGCTGGCGGTCCTCGAACTGAGCGGGCTGGTGGTGCGTCGGGAGGGGAGGTGGAAGATCGTCCGCAGCCCGTGAGGTAGCCGACCCGCAATGTGCGAGCGCTCGTATCCTCGAGGTGGCGAGCAACCAACAGGAGGAACAGTGGCAGGACGTCCGGTGCACACGTTCGAGGTGGTGCGTACCGAGCAGGTGACCCCGCACCTCACGCGGGTGGTACTCGGCGGTGACGGCTTCGACACGTTCACGCCGAACGACTCCACCGACGCGTACGTGAAGATCGTGTTCGTTCCGGACGGGATCGACGTCGCCGCCCTGCAACAGCCGCTGACGCTGGACAGTTTCAAGACGCTGCCCGTCGAGAAGCAACCGCCGGTCCGCACCTACACGGTGCGGCGGGTGGACGCCGAGCGACGTGAGATCTCCATCGACTTCGTCGTACACGGCGAACACGGCGTCGCAGGGCCGTGGGCCGCCGCTGCCGTTCCCGGGCAGCCGGCGTACCTGATGGGACCGAGCGGCGGATACGCGCCCGATCCCGCGGCGGACTGGCACCTGTTGGCGGGCGATGAGGCGGCTGTTCCTGCGATCGGTGCGGCGTTGGAAGCGTTGCCGGACAACGCCATCGGTCAGGTCTTCATCGAGGTGGGTGGCCCGGACGACGAGATCGAACTGACCGCGCCGCCGGGTGTGGACGTCACCTGGATCTACCGTGGCGGACGCGCCGATCTGGTACCCGAGGAGCAGGCGGGCGACCATGCGCCGCTGATCGAGGCGGTGAAGGGCGCGTCGTGGTTACCCGGCCAGGTGCAGGTGTTCATCCACGGCGAGGCGCAGGCGGTGATGCACAACCTGCGGCCGTACATCCGCAAGGAGCGAGGCGTCGACGCCAAGTGGGCGTCGTCGATCTCGGGGTACTGGCGTCGCGGGCGTACCGAGGAGACCTTCCGGCAGTGGAAGGCCGAACTCGCGAAGGCGGAACAGACCAACGCGTGACCGCGGGACTGGCACGCTAGCCACATGGCGTACAGCGATTACGAGTTCGAGATCTACCTGCAGGGTCTGTCCGGTGTCCTGCCGACGCTCCCCATGTCCTTCGCGGAGCTGGAGGCCAAGGCGCAGGCCGCGATGTCACCGTCGATGTGGTCATACGTCGCGGGCGGCGCCGGCGATGAACGGACTCAGCGTGTCAACGTCACCGCGTTCGAGAACTGGGGGCTGATGCCGCGGATGTTCGTCGGCGCCGCCGAACGCGATCTGTCGGTGGAGTTCCTCGGGCTGAGCCTGCCGTCACCGGTGATGATGGCGCCCGTCGGCGTCATCGCGTTGTGCGCACAGGACGGCCACGGCGACCTGGCCACGGCGCGCGCCGCCGCGCGCACCGGGCGTCCCGATGATCGCGTCGACGATGTCCGCCGATCCGATGGAGGACGTCGCCGCCGAATTGGGCGACACCCCAGGGTTTTTCCAGCTCTACACGCCGAACGACCGCGACCTGGCGGCCAGCTTCGTGCACCGCGCCGAGGCCGCCGGGTTCAAGGGCATCGTCGTGACACTGGACACCTGGATTCCCGGCTGGCGGCCGCGCGACCTTTCGACGTCGAACTTCCCGTTCCTGCGCGGCCATTGCCTGGCGAACTACACGACCGATCCGGTGTTCCTGCGACAGCCTGGCGCAGTCGCCCGAGGAGAACCCGCAGGCCGCGATCATGAAGTGGATCTCGATCTTCGGGAATCCGCTGACGTGGGACGACCTGCCGTGGCTGCGATCGCTGACCGACGCTGCCGATCCTCGTCAAGGGCATCTGTCATCCCGACGACGTGCGGCGCGCGAAAGACGGTGGCGTCGACGCCATCTACTGCTCGAACCACGGCGGCCGCCAGGCCAACGGAGGGATACCGGCCATCGACTGCCTGCCCGGCGTCGTGGAAGCGGCCGACGGGATGCCGGTGCTGTTCGATTCGGGCATCCGCAGCGGCGTCGACATCGTCAAGGCGATAGCGCTGGGGGCGTCCGCGGTCGCCATCGGCAGGCCCTACACCTACGGGCTGGCGCTCGGCGGGGTGGACGGCATCGTGCACGTGCTGCGCTCACTGCTCGCCGAAGCCGACCTGACCATGGCCGTCGACGGCTACCGGTCGCTGCAGGAGCTGACCCCCGACGCGTTGCGGCGCGTCACCTGAGCCGCGGCGTCGTTGTCTGCGACGGTTGACGGCGTGGAGGCGATCCTCGAGGAGTTCGACGAGTACCTCGCGCTGGAGCGTGGCCGCTCCGACCACACCCGTCGCGCGTATCTGGGCGACCTGCGATCGCTGTTCGACTTCGTCGCCGACCGCGCTCCGGAGGCCGGGATCGCCGGGCTGACGCCTGCCGATTCTGCGGTCGTGGCTCGCGGCGTTGGCCGACGACGGGTGCGGCCAGGACGACGCTGGCCCGGCGCACCTCGGCGGTCAAGACCTTCACCGCGTGGGCGACGCGACGCGGGCTGCATCGCCAGCGACCCGGCCGCACGCCTGCAGGTGCCCAAGTCCCGCCGCACGCTGCCCGCCGTGCTGCGTCAGGACCAGGCTCTCGATGCCATGGCGGCAGCGAAATCCGGTGCACAGCAAGGGGATCCGCTTGCCCTGCGGGATCGGCTGATCGTCGAGCTGTTGTACGCCAGCGGTATCCGGGTCAGCGAGCTGTGCGGACTGGACGTCGACGACGTCGACACGTCACGGCGGCTGCTGCGGGTGCTGGGTAAGGGCAACAAACAGCGCACCGTGCCGTTCGGCGTGCCCGCCCAGGCCGCGCTCGGCGCGTGGCTGTCCGACGGGCGTCCGGCTTTGGCCACCGCGGCCTCTGGCCCGGCGCTGCTGCTGGGTGCTCGCGGTCGGCGGCTCGACCCGCGGCAGGCGCGCACGGTCGTGCACCAGACGATGGCCGCGGTCGACGGCGCACCCGACATCGGCCCGCACGGCCTGCGGCACAGCGCCGCCACGCATCTGCTCGAGGGTGGTGCCGATCTGCGCGTCGTGCAGGAACTGCTCGGCCATTCCAGCCTGGCAACCACGCAGCTCTACACCCACGTCACCGTCGCGCGCCTGCGCGCGGTGCACGACCAGGCCCACCCCCGCGCCTAGTCAGCGATTTCGGTGTAGTTGGTCGCGCTGGCGCGACTGGGACACCGAAATCCCTAGCGGACGGGCTTGAGGCGGATCGGCGTGCTGGCCACGAGGCCCAGCGGATCGACGTAGTCGGCCCGCGAGGCCGGACCCCACATCGCTCCCCAGTGCAGGCAGGCGGCTGCGGCGCAACCGGCGTGGCCCGCCTGCAGTTCGCCGAGCATCGTGCCCGCGTCGACGCGCTGGCCAGCCCGCACCGACGCCAGTACCGGCTCATAGCTGGTGCGCAACCCGCCGGGATGGGCGATCGACACCACCGGCCGGCCCGCGAGCTCGACCGGCGAACACCACGGCGCCCGGGGCCTGCGGCGTATACCCGCTGACCTGGTGCTCCGGCGAGATCGACGCCGCGGTGGCCCGCGCTGCCAGTCGGGTGACGGGGCGTCGAACATCCGCACAACAGCTGGCCGCGGCCGCAGCGGCCACTCCAGCCGCTCACTCGTCGGCGGCGGCGGGCGCCGCCAGAACAAGCGCGGCCGCGAGCACCGCAATCCAACGCATAAGCCCAGCTCACCGCGTCAGGCTGTGATCACGCCAGGCCGCGGCCGCGATCTGTGGACCGCCAGGCCGCTGTGGAAAAAGCACCCCCCAACAGCGTGTAAACTCCTATCCGCAGCTCGCTCGCGCGGGCTGACTTCGCGTGTCTCACCATGACCCCGTTTCACCAAGGTCATATCCGGATGCCGGCGGTCCCGTCGCACCGACGGGTTGGCATCCCAGCAGGCACCAGGGTTCGGCATCACCCGACGCCGGACGACAACCGACACAAAGGAAAATGGCCCCATCATGGCTGTTGTAACCATGAAGCAGCTGCTTGACAGCGGCACCCACTTCGGGCATCAGACCCGTCGCTGGAATCCCAAGATGAAGCGGTTCATCTTCACCGACCGCAACGGCATCTACATCATCGATCTGCAGCAGACGCTGACCTACATCGACAAGGCGTACGAGTTCGTCAAAGAGACCGTCGCCCACGGCGGCAGCATCATGTTCGTCGGCACCAAGAAGCAGGCTCAGGAGTCGATCGCCGAAGAGGCGACCCGCGTCGGCATGCCGTACGTGAACCAGCGCTGGCTCGGCGGCATGCTCACCAACTTCTCCACCGTGCACAAGCGGCTGCAGCGCCTCAAGGAACTCGAGGCCATGGAGCAGACCGGTGGCTTCGAGGGTCGCACCAAGAAGGAAATCCTGATGCTGACCCGCGAGAAGAACAAGCTCGAGCGGTCACCTCGGTGGTATCCGCGACATGCAGAAGGTGCCGTCGGCGATCTGGGTCGTGGACACCAACAAGGAGCACCTCGCGGTCGCGGAGGCTCGCAAGCTGAACATCCCGATCATCGCGATCCTCGACACCAACTGCGATCCCGATCTCGTCGACTACCCGATTCCGGGCAACGACGACGCGATCCGCTCGGCCGCGCTGCTGACCAAGGTGGTGGCCTCCGCGGTCGCCGAAGGTCTGCAGGCCCGCGCCGGAGCAGGCCGCGACGGTGACAAGGCCGAGGCCGGTCAAGACGGGCCGGGGCCGAGCCGCTCGCCGAGTGGGAGCAGGAACTGCTCGCCGGCGCGACAGCATCGACCGATGCCGGTGCGACCGCCGCCGCCCCCGCCACCGAGACCCCTCAAAATTCGTAGCGAAAGGCTGAAATGGCGAACTACACCGCTGCCGATGTGAAGCGACTTCGCGACCTCACCGGTGCCGGCATGCTCGACTCCAAGAACGCGCTGGTCGAGTCCGACGGCGACTTCGACAAGGCCGTCGAACTCCTCCGCATCAAGGGCGCCAAGGACGTCGGCAAGCGCGCCGAGCGAGCGACCGCCGAAGGTCTGGTCGCCGCCAAGGACGGCGCGCTGATCGAGCTCAACTCCGAGACCGACTTCGTCGCGAAGAACGCCGAGTTCCAGTCGGTCGCCGACCAGATCGTGGCGGCCGCGGCCGCGGCGAAGGCGTCCGACGTCGATGCGCTCAAGGCCGCTGGCGAGGCCGGCGACACCACGGTCGAGCAGACCATCGCCGACCTGTCGGCGAAGATCGGCGAGAAGCTCGAACTGCGCCGCGTCGCCTACTTCGACGGCACCGTCGAGACCTACCTGCACAAGCGTGCCGCCGACCTGCCGCCCGCCGTGGGTGTGCTGGTCGAGTACGAATCGGGGTCGGACGAGAAAGGCGCTGCGGCGGCGCATGCCGTGGCACTGCAGATCGCCGCGCTGAAGGCGAAGTACCTGACGCGTGACGGACGTGCCCGAGGACATCGTCGCCAACGAGCGACGCATCGCCGAGGAGACCGCCAAGGAGGAGGGCAAGCCCGAGCAGGCGCTGCCCAAGATCGTCGAGGGCCGGGTCACCGGCTTCTACAAGGACGTCGTGCTGCTGGATCAGCCGTCGGTGTCCGACAGCAAGAAGACCGTCAAGGCGCTGCTCGACGAGGCGGGCGTGACCGTCACGCGGTTCGTGCGCTTCGAGGTCGGCCAGGCGTAGCGAGGCGCTTTTCGCGGAGGCCCCCAGGTTTCTGGGGGCCTTCTGCGTTTGGTCCGCTGGTACGACTTGGTACCGTCGCTACATGAAACGTATTCACGCTTTCGGCGACGACGCCCTCGGCGATCTTGACGCCGTCGGCCTCGTCGAGGCCCTGCGGGCAGGCAAAGTGTCGGCGGCCGAACTCGTCGACGCGGCGATCGCCCGGACCGAAGCCGTCAACCCGGCGCTGAACGGTCTGGCGCTACGAGGCCTACGACCGCGCGCGGATCCGCGCCGGGGCGACGCGCCCGTTCGGCGGCTACTTCGACGGGGTGCCGTCGTTCATCAAGGACAACGTCGCCGTCGCAGGGCTGGCCGACGATGCAGGGCACCGATGCGTGGGACCCGCGACCGATGCCGGCGGACGGCGCGTTCGCGCGGGTGTTCCTGGGCACCGGACTGGTGCCTCTGGGCAAGACGCAGATGTCGGAGTTCGGATTCAGCGGTTCGGCCGAGCATCCGCGCATCGGTCCGGTACGCAACCCGTGGAACACCGACCACACCGCAGGCGCGTCGTCGTCGGGCTCCGCCGCGTTCGTCGCTGCCGGGGTGGTGCCCATCGCGCATGCCAACGACGGCGGCGGTTCGATCCGAATCCCGGCTTCCTGCAACGGATTGGTCGGTTTGAAGCCGACGCGTAGCCGCCTCCCGCTGGACAAGGAAGCGGCCAAGATGCCGCTTCACCTGGTCGTCAATGGCGTGGTGTCACGATCGGTGCGCGATACCGCCGCGTTCCTGCGCGAAGCCGAGCGGGTGTACCGCAATCCGAAGCTGCCGCCCATCGGGGATGTGACACAGCCGAGCAAGCAGCGGCTGCGAATCGCCATGTGCACGCAGTCGATTTCGCGTGATGCGAGCCCGGAAGTCCGCGAGCTGACCCTGAAGACCGCCGCGCTGCTGGAGGAGCTGGGCCACCGGGTCACCGAGATCGACAATCCCGTCCCGGCCCGGTTCAAGGACGACTTCCTGGCCTATTGGTCCTTTCTGGCGTTCGCCGTGGTCCGGGGCGGCCGTCGGATGTTCGGCCCCAGCTTCGACCGCACGCGTCTGGACAACATCACGCTCGGGCTTGACAGGAGGGCCGCGCGCAACCTGCACAAGGTTCCGATGGCCATCCGCAGACTCACTGCGTCGCACCGCATCACCGCGAGGCTCGGTGCACAGTTCGACGCCGTGCTGATGCCCACCCTCGCCGAGGTGACCCCACCGATCGGTCATCTCGACCCGACGCAGGACTTCGACACCGTGATGGATCGACTCGTCGACTGGGCGGCGTTCACGCCGCTGCAGAATGCGACCGGCGATCCTGCAATCTCGTTGCCGCTCGCGGAATCGTCCACCGGTCTGCCGGTGGGCATGATGCTGTCGAGCCAACGCGGCCACGAAGCCCGCCTGCTGGGTCTGGCGTACGAACTGGAAGAGGCGCGCCCGTGGGCGCGGATCCAGTCATGACCCGCGACTACGTCCTCGATCAGGGGTTCGCCCAGGAGCGTGAACGGCTCTGCGAGCATGGAGGCGCTGTGGGATCCGGGAAGTCAGGTGCTCCTCGACAATCTCGGCATCGGCCCGGGCTGGAAGTGCCTGGAGGTGGGCGCGGGCGGGGGATCGCTCGTCGAGTGGATGGCGCGACGCGGTGCCCACGTCACTGCCGTCGACATCGACACCCGATTCGTCGAGCGCCTGGCCTGCGACTCGATCGAGGTGCGCTGTATGGACATTCGCGAAGACGAGCTTCCACGGGCCGAATTCGATCTGGTCCATGCGCGCCTTGTCCTCGAACATCTCACCGACCGGCGACAGATTCTCGACCGGTTGGCGAGTGCCCTGCGTCCCGGTGGTTGGATCGTCATCGAGGACTACGACTGGAGCGCCTTCCGCTTCGATGACGAAGACGAGCGGTTCGGCAAGGTCACCGATTCGATTCTGGATTTCATGGCTCAAGCAGGATTCGAGCGGAACTACGGCGGCCGCGTGATCGGTGACCTCGCGGACGCCGGGTTCAGCGAGGTCTGCGGCGAGGGCAGGGTCCGCATCATCGATTCCGACTCACCGGGATTCGACTTCTTCCGGTTGACCTTCGAGAGCCTTCGCGGTGGCGTCGTCGACGCCGGTTTGCTCACAGCCGAGGACGCCGCGGCGGCATCTGCCCGATTCAACGAGAAGCTCCGGGTCTGTACGCCGATGATGATGGCGGGGATCGGTCGCCGCGCGAAAGCGAGCTAGCCGGCGATCTCGCGGCACATTGCGGCGGTGGCGCGCGTCAAGGATTCGGCGCCCTCGCGCAGCGCTTGCTCGATGGGCGTGCCGTCGGCGGTGATCGCGACGAGCCGCTCGACACCGTGCTCCAGTAGCACCGAGGCGTCGGGTGCCACCCGGCCCGCGAAGATGACCACTCGCGCGCCGGTGCGAGCCGCGACCTGGGCGACGCCGAAAGGTGTTTTGCCCATGACGGTTTGGGCGTCCACACTGCCTTCACCAGTGAACACCCAGTCGGCGCCGTGGAGTGCGCGCTCGAGGCCTACGGTCGCGGCGACCTCGTCGACGCCGGGTTTGCTGTCGGCGCCGAGGAACTCGACGAGTGCGAAGCCCAAACCACCCGCGGCGCCCGCCCCCCGCCGTTGCGGGTTCGCCTTTCCGAGCGTCGTCGAGGTAACGGTGGCCAGTTGCGTCAGAGCGGCTTCCAGAATCTCCACATCGGCCGGAGTCGCTCCCTTCTGAGGCCCGAACACCGCGGAGGCTCCGGTGGGTCCCAGCAGCGGTGCGGTGACGTCGGAGGCCACGCGGATGCGGATATCGCGCAGCCGCGGGTCCAGGCCGGACACATCGATGCGATCCAGGTGACGCAGCGCGGCGCCCCCGGGTTCGAGCGGAGCGCCCTCGGCGTCGACCAGCGCTGCCCCGAGCGCCGTGAGCATTCCGGCACCGCCATCGTTGGTGGCCGATCCGCCCAGTCCGATCAGCAGGTCGTCTGTCCCGCGGTCCAGGGCGGCCCGGATGAGTTGTCCCACACCGAAGGTGCTGGCGCGCAGCACGTCTCGCTCGGCAGGCGGAATCAGTTCAAGTCCTGAGGCGGCAGCCATCTCGATGACCGCAAGCTGACGGAGTGGAATGTAGCCAAAGCGTGCGCTGACACTGCGGCCGAGCGGATCGAAGACCTCGACCTCGACGTGCTGACCGTGCAGAGCGTCGACGACGGCGTCGACGGTGCCCTCGCCGCCGTCGGCCATGGGGACACCGACACATTCGGCATCGGGTAGCGCTTCGAGGACGCCGGCACGCATCGCGGCGACCGCTTCGGTCGCGCTCATCGACTCCTTGAACGAGTCGGGTGCCAGGACAATTTTCATGAATCGGGATCAGCGTTCGGTTCAGTGCATACGGTGGACGTCTGGCCACAGTTGACCACAGGTTCGCCATCGCTGCTAGCGCGACCGGACCCGGGGCTACCGCTTCCCGGCGACACCCTCGGCCATGACCGTCACGACGGCGTGCCCGATCGCGCTGATATGGAGCGCGGCGATCTGCGCCGGGTCGAGATGAGGCACGAAGCACACCACATCGCCGCCGACGCGCGGAAGCTACGCAAGATCTTCTGCATTTCCCGGATGGTCAATCCGCCCGCCTCCGGGTCGGCGACCGTCGGCGCGTCGCTCAGCGTCAGCACATTCGAATCTGCGGCGACGGTTTCAGTCGGATCCGAGAGCGATAAGAACGCGTTTGAACCCCTGTCGCTGCTCCGCGGTCAATCCCGCCATCAGCTTGCGCTCCGCTGCGCGTACTCCCGAGTCTGTGCGCTTGAGCAGATCTTCGCCCTCACGTGTCAGCCGGGCAGGGAGTGACCGTCCCGACTCCACGCTCGTCGGCCGGGTGACCAGTCCCCGGCTTTCGAGACGACGCAGCACCATGTTCATCGCCTGGGGGGTGACATTGGTGTCACGTGCGAGGTCGGCGTTGGATCGGCCCGGGTACTTCGACAGGATCCGCATGCAGATGTATTGCGGGAACGCCAGTCCCATCGGGTCCAGGACGGTAGCGGTCACCTCCGCGCGCAGCGCGTTCGCCACCCGGGACAGGAGATAGCCCAGCGGCTGGTCCTCGAGCATGTCGTCCATATCAAGCATCTTGACACATATCAACCACGTTGATATACCGGATTCATGACTCAACCTACGAATGAGATGTTCGAATCCGCATACCGGGGTGAGGCACCCGAGATGGCCGGCGCGAAGCCGCCGTGGAGCATCGGAGAACCGCAGCCGGAGCTGGCGGAGCTGATCGAGCAGGGCAAGTTTGTCGGTGACGTGCTCGACGCCGGCTGCGGCGAGGCTGCCATCTCGCTCTATCTGGCCGAACGGGGGTTGACGACGGTCGGATTGGACCAGTCGGCCACCGCGATCGACTTGGCCAAGGCGGAGGCCGCCAAACGTGGACTGGACAATGCCACGTTCGAGGTCGCCGACATCAGTGATTTCGGCGGCTACGACGGCCGGTTCAGCACGATCGTCGACTCCACGCTGTTCCACTCGATGCCGGTGGAACTGCGCGAGGGCTACCAGAAGTCGATCGTGCGTGCCGCGGCGCCCGGCGCGTCGTACTTCGTGCTGGTGTTCGACAAGGCAGGAATGCCCGCTGGTCCGGCCAACCCCGTCACCGAGGACGAACTGCGCGACATCGTGTCGAAGTACTGGACCATCGACGAGATCAGGCCTGCCCGGATTCACGCCGTCTTCCCGGAGGGCTTCGACGAGTTCTTTCCGGTGACCGACGTGCGAGAGGAGCCCAAGGGGCGCAGGTCGGTACCCGCCTTCCTGCTGACCGCGCATCTGCCTGGCTGACCGCGACTGCCCGGCTCACCGCGACCGCGCGACCCCCGTTACGGGGCGCGCAGCCACCATGAGGCAGGATTAGGGGAATCTCAGCGAAGACCCCGAAGGAGTCGGATGGCGGAGCCAGATGTCGCCGGCGGTGCGGCTCCGGAGCCAGCCAGCCCCAACGGCGCGGCCCCTGTTTCTCCTGGCGATACGCCGCTGCGACCGGTGTACTCCCGCGTGCTGCTCAAGCTCGGCGGCGAGATGTTCGGCGGTGGACAGGTGGGTCTGGACCCCGACGTCGTCCACCAGGTGGCCCAGCAGATAGCCGAAGTCGTTCGTAGTGGCGTGCAGGTTGCCGTCGTCATCGGTGGCGGCAACTTCTTCCGCGGCGCACAGCTACAGCAGCGCGGCATGGAGCGAACCCGCAGCGACTACATGGGCATGCTCGGCACGGTGATGAACAGCCTTGCACTGCAGGACTTCCTGGAGAAACAAGGTATCGCGACCCGCGTCCAGACCGCGATCACGATGGGTCAGGTAGCCGAGCCCTACATCCCACTGCGGGCCCGCAGGCATCTGGAAAAGGGCCGCGTGGTCATTTTCGGCGCCGGCATGGGGCTGCCGTACTTCTCGACGGACACCACGGCTGCGCAGCGTGCGTTGGAGATCGGCGCCGAGGTGGTGCTGATGGCCAAGGCCGTCGACGGTGTCTTCAGCGCCGACCCGAAGGTGCACCCCGATGCCGAGTTGTTGACCGCGATCAGCCATCGTGAGGTCATCGATCGGGGCCTGAAGGTCGCCGATGCGACCGCCTTCAGCCTGTGCATGGACAACGGCATGCCGATCCTGGTGTTCAACCTGCTCACCGATGGCAATATCGCGCGTGCGGTCGCAGGTGAGAAGATCGGAACACTGGTCACCACCTAACACCGGACGCGCCCGCCAGCAGCACGCCATGAGGAGAGCAACGTGATCGAGGAAACCCTCTTCGATGCCGAAGAGAAGATGGAGAAGGCGGTGTCGGTGGCGCGTGACGACCTGTCGTCCATCCGAACCGGCCGTGCCAATCCCGGCATGTTCACGCGCGTCAACGTGGACTATTACGGTTCGCCCACGCCGATCACGCAGCTGTCGAGCATCAATGTCCCCGAGCCGCGGCTCGTCGTGATCAAACCGTACGAGGCCAACCAGCTGCGCAGTATCGAGGACGCGATCCGCAACTCTGACCTGGGCGTGAATCCGACCAACGACGGCAACGTCATCCGGGTCGCCATCCCTCAGCTGACCGAGGAGCGTCGCCGTGACCTGGTCAAGCAGGCCAAGTCCAAGGGCGAGGATGCGCGCGTGTCGGTGCGCAACATCCGTCGTAAGGCGATGGAGGAGCTGCACCGCATCAAGAAGGACGGCGAGGCAGGCGAGGACGAGGTAGGCCGGGCAGAGAAGGACCTCGACAAGGTCACCCACACCTACACGAACCAGATCGACGAACTGGTCAAGCACAAAGAAGGCGAGTTGCTGGAGGTCTAGCGACCGATCAGCACATGACTCCCGTGGCAGATACGCCGGTCGAAGGTCCACCCAAGAAGTCCCGGGCCGGCCGTGACCTGCCCGCCGCGATCGCGGTCGGCGTCGTCCTCGGGGCGATCGCGATCGGTGTCCTGCTGTTCGCGCCCATCTGGTGGCTGCCGGTGCTGGCGATCGCGATCCCGATCGGCATGTATGAGGTCATTCGCAGGCTGGGTGAGGCGGGCTACGCACTGCCCGCGATTCCGCTGCTGGTCGGCGGCCAGGCGATGATCTGGCTGAGCGTGGCCCTTCGGCACCGCCGGCGTGCTGGGTGCCTACGCCGGGACGATCGTGGTGTGCATGGTGTGGCGGCTGGTCGGGCAGGGGCTCGGCGAGCAGCCGGTGAACTACTTGCGCGACATTTCGGCCGTCGGTTCTGCTGGCGACGTGGGTGCCGTTGTTCGCCAGTTTCAGTGCGCTGCTGATCTTCCAGGACGACGGCGGCCGCCGGGTGTTCGCGGTGATCGCGACGGTCGGTGTTCGCCGACATCGGCGGCTATGTGGCGGGCGTGTTGTTCGGAAAGCACCTGATGGTGCCCGCAATCAGCCCGAAGAAATCGTGGGAAGGGCTGGGCGGTTCGCTGCTGTTCGGGGTCGCTGCATCGGTGTTCGCGGTGATCTTCCTGCTCGACAAGCCGTGGTGGGTCGGGATTCCGCTTGGCCTGCTGCTGGTGATCACCGGCGTGCTGGGCGACCTGGTCGAGTCGCAGGTCAAGCGCGACCTCGGGATCAAGGACATGGGCAAGCTATTGCCCGGTCACGGCGGAGTGATGGACAGGATCGACGCGATGCTGCCCTCGGCCGTCGCCGGCTGGATCGTCCTCACGCTGCTGGCGTGAGGATTTTGCATTGAGCCAACAGGCCGTCGCACCGACGACGAGGCCCACGGCGATCCCGATATCGGGTCGTTGACCGAGCGTCACCCACGACAGAACGCCTGCCACCGCGGGAATCACGGCGAACAGCATCGCCACGGCGGCAGCGCCGTATTCGTTGATGCCGCGGACGTACAACGTCATGGACAGCACCGCGTTCAGCAGTACCACCGCCGCGAGGCACCCGCCGGCACCCGCCGCCTTCCACGGATCGCTCACCGTCCACGGCATCACCGCGGCCAGGGCGACGACCGGCAGGACGCAGGCGGCGTTCTGCAATGCCGCTGTTGCCCGGAAGTCCACACCGGAGCAGAACTTCTGCTGATACACACCGCCGGCCGCAACGCTGAACAACGAGACGAGGATCAGCAGGACCGCGGTGTCGACTCCACCAACTGCGATCAGACGCCCCGCGCAGGACGCGAGAACAGCCACCACTCCCAGCGCCAATGCCCCGATCCGAGTCCGGGTAAGCGCCTCCCCGAGGAACACGGCCGCCAGTACCGCCGTGACGACCGGATTCATGGAAATGATCACCGCACCGAGCACGGCCGGCGCACCGTGCATCAGCGCCACATACAGGCAGGTGAACAACAGGCCTTGGGCAAGCAGGCCGCTGATCAACACATGCCCCAGCGTGCGTCCTGTGGGCCAGCTCACCCGGGCCAATCTGGCCCACGTCGCCAGGATGGCGGCGGCCAGACCGAATCGAAACACCAGCACCGCCATCGGTGACATCACCGAAACGGCAAGCGCACCAACGGGATAGCCCAGCGCGTAGAAGAACGTCAGTGCCGACGCCTGACCGAGCGGCATGGTCCTGTTGGGCATATGACCCATGGTTGCGGCCAACGGCGAAGTTCGCGAATTAATTTCGGGCGCGAGCAATGAGATACTGGCAGGAGCTCATGGCCACCTCCCTGCCTCTCGTTTTCGATCCTCCGCGACGTGCGATGCCGCCGCGTCACCTCGCCGACCTCGACGAAGACGCGCGCACCGCCGCCGTCGCGGAGCTTGGACTGCCCGCATTCCGCGGTAAACAGCTGGCCAACCAGTACTACGGCCGGCTCATCGCCGACCCAGCAGCAGATGACCGACCTGCCTGCGGCTCTGCGCGATCAGATCGCCGATGCGCTGTTCCCGAAGCTGCTTGACGCGGTGCGGGAGATCGAATGCGACGCGGGGGAGACCCGCAAGATGCTCTGGCGCGCGGTCGACGGCACGACGTTCGAGTCGGTACTGATGCGCTACCCGCAGCGCAACACGGTGTGTATCTCGTCGCAGGCCGGTTGCGGGATGGCGTGCCCGTTCTGCGCGACGGGCCAGGGCGGGCTGCAGCGAAACCTGTCGACGGCCGAGATCCTGGAACAGGTGCGCGCGGCGGCCGTCGAGCTGCGCGATCGTGATGGGGACGGGATCGCGCGGACCGCGCGCGGTGGCCGGCTGTCCAACATCGTCTTCATGGGCATGGGTGAGCCGCTGGCCAACTACAACCGCGTGCTCGCCGCTGTGCGTCGCATCACCGCGGCGCCACCCCACGGATTCGGCATCTCTGCGCGTTCGGTCACGGTGTCGACGGTCGGGCTCGCCCCGGCGATCCGCAAACTGGCCGACGAACGCCTCGGCGTGACACTGGCGCTCTCACTGCACGCGCCCGATGACGAACTGCGCGACACCTTGGTCCCGGTGAACAGCCGCTGGAAGGTCTCCGAAGCGCTCGACGCGGCAAGGTATTACGCGGATAGCGACCGGACGGCGGGTGTCGATCGAATACGCGCTCATTCGCGATGTCAACGACCAGCCGTGGCGCGGCGATCTGCTGGGTAAGCGGCTGCACGGAGCGCTCGGGCCGCTGGTCCATGTCAACGTCATCCCGCTGAACCCGACGCCCGGGAGTGAATGGGACGCCAGTCCCAAAGCCCGCCGAGCGGGAGTTCGTCAGAGCGCGTCCGGGAACGCGGGGTGTCCTGTACCGTGCGCGACACCCGCGGTCGTGAAATCGCCGCCGCCTGCGGTCAATTGGCCGCCGAAGGCTGAGTTGTCTCACGCCGTCTCACGCCGAAGGCGCAGTTGTCTCACCGATCCACGTTTCGCAGGCGCCCACCCGAATTTCTTCTGCAGAACGCGGGTGTTCATGAGGCGGGTGCGCCCGGGGCGTTGGCGAACCAGACGTTCTCCTCGCGCAGCCGCCGGCTGCGCCAGCCGTCGGACGTGCGCACGAGTTCGTGGTGGTAGTAGCCGCCGCAGTAGCTCATCTCCGCCATGCCCGGGCAGCTGCATCGGGTTGTAGAACATCGCGCGCACCGTCGCGGTATCGCCGGTCGATGATCGCTTTCGATGTTGGTGATGTAGTGCATGCTCCACGGGATCACGCCGAAACCCGCCGCGAACCAGTCGACGACCTCGTCACGACTGGCCCACGGCGGCGCCCGCCGACGAGTAGTCGATGTGCGCGTCGTCGGTGAACACCGAGCGGTACAGCTCCCAGTCCTTGGTGTCGACGGCGCGCGCGTATCGGTGTAGCAGACCGGCGATTTCCCGATGTCGCTCGGCCCGGTCGATTCACGCGCCGCCATGTCGGGCATGCCGATGGTCTTGGCCTCCAGGTATTCCTTGTAGCCCTCTTCGCCGTTGCGGTAGCCCAGCCCGCTCTGCTTGGTGCCGCCGAACGGACTGCCGATGCCGAAGTGGCTCTTGCCGTTGATGGTGACGTTGCCCGTCCGCATCCGCTTGGCCACCTCGAG
This sequence comes from uncultured Actinomycetota bacterium, assembly GCA_963805835.1. GTDB lineage: Bacteria > Actinomycetota > Actinomycetes > Mycobacteriales > Mycobacteriaceae > Mycobacterium. The sequence goes on from CAWDVX010000007.1 coordinate 298,022, forward strand.
CGCACGGTCGACGTCGCCGCCGGTGACCTCACCGGAGAGGCCGTAGATGGAGTTGTTGGCGATCGCGATAGCCTCTTCGTCGCCCTCATAGGGAATGACCGACAGCACCGGGCCGAAGATCTCTTCCTGTGCCACTTGCGAATCCGGATCGACGTCGGCGAGCAGCGTGGGCTGCACGTAGTAGCCCGTCGGTAGGTTCTCGGGAACACCGCCACCGGTGACCAACCGTGCGCCTGAGTCGATGCCGCTCTTGATCAGACCGAGCACCTTCTGCCGCTGGGCCTCGCTGATCTGCGGGCCCTGCATGTTGTCCGGATCCACGGGTCGCCGACCGGGAAATTCTCCATCATGGTTTTCAGGATCTCGATGCCCTCGTCATAACGACTGCGCGGCAACAGGACCCGGCTCGGCAGGATGCAGCTCTGTCCGGACATCACGCACGCCATCAACGCCGCCATCGGCAGCGCCGATATTGAAGTCGGCGTCGTCGAGCACGATGTGGGCTGACTTGCCGCCGAGTTCCAACAGCGTTTTCTTGACCGTCGGCGCGCCCGCGGCGAGAATCGCCCGTCCTGTCGCGGTCGACCCGGTGAACGTGATCATGTCGACCCGGGGATCGCCGGACAGCGCCGCGCCGACCTCGTTGGCATTGGAGACCACCACGTTGAAGACACCCGGCGGGATGTCGGTCTCCTCGGCCACGATGCGGCCGTACTCGCTACCCGACCACGGAGTGAGCTGCGCGGGTTTGAGCACGACGGTGTTACCGGCCATCAGCGCGGGCACCGTCTCGGCGACGTTGAGGTAGAACGGCACGTTCCACGGGGTGATCGCCCCGACCACTCCGACCGGTTCGTAATGGATCTTGCGCCGCGCAGGGCCAAGCGGGGTGTCATGCACGCCGTTATCGGCCAGATACTCGAAGTTCTTCCCGTGCTCGGCCCAGTGCTTGACCTCCTCGATCGGGCTCTCGATCTGGGAGCCGGTCACCTTCACCGGACAGCCGACCTCGGTGATCAACACCCGCCGCAGGTGCTCCTTGTTGCGCTCGAACGCCTCGTGCAACTGGGTCAGGCAGTGATATCGGAAGTCCAGATCGCGTGACCAGTCGGTCTCGTCGAAGGCCCGCCGCGCGGCCCCGACCGCGCGTTCCATGTCCGCGACCGTTCCATCGGTCGCCTGGCCTGCGACTTCTTCACTGGCGGGATGGATCACGTCGAACTTCGCACCGCTGCCGGTGAATTGCAGTTCGCCGTCGATGAGCATCCGCTCTTCGCCGGCCAGTACTCCCGTTTCGTCCTGCACGCTGGTCATACGCTCAGCATTACAAACTTCTGGTTAAGTGTCACTACTTCGGCGATCCGCAACGATCAGCCAGGTTGTTTGATCCCCGCCGCGTGCCGAAGCTGAGCCAGGAACTGGTCGTCATCGTCGCTGCGCACGATGTAGTGCGAGATCGCGACGCGAATTGCCGTGGCCGCCTTGACCGCTCCGTTCGGGCCGGTCAACAGCTTCTCCAGGCGCGCGCGCATGATCGGCAGGATTCGCCCCAGCTGTCCGATGACGACCTCGGGTTCGATGTCGACGAGCCGCACGCCCGAATACGATTGCTGGTACTCGACGATGAACCGCAGCGCTGCGTCGAGTTTCTCCGTACCGCGGAGGCTCGCGGTCGCCTGGCTGATCCCGTTGTCGAACATCTCCTGCTCGTGAACGCCGAAGCCGTCGAGCAGTTCCTGCTTGGAGGCGAACCACCGGTACAGCGTTGGCCGCGAGACCCCGGCCTGCAGCGCGACCTCCGAAAGGCTGAGCTTGGTCTGTCCACTGCGGGCGAGCACTTCGGCGGTCGCGACGAGGATCCGGTGTCTGGTCGAGGTGTCCTGGACGGATCCGGGCGTATCGCGCAGCGGTTCGTTCACTTCCTGGGCCTCAATCGGTTGGGTCCCATGATGGTAGTTCGTCACTCATAGCGACTCTCTGAGGACCGCGACCGTGTCGAGGTCGTCGAGCGCTACAACGGCGCGCCGCAACCCCTTCAACGCGATCTCGTCGTCCTGCATGCCACCCATCCCGGCGGTGATCAGCGCGGCGACGTAGGCGTAAAGCGCACCCTGTCGGTAGCGCCTCCACAGATCGTCGCGATCCATGTCGGGTCCGCCCGCGGCCGCAAGTGCCTTGCGGTACACGTCGAGGATGTCACGCTGGCTGGCTTGCCGGTCGGCGGCCGTCAGGCTCGTGATCAGGGTGTATGCCAGTTCACGGCTCGGATGCCCGCGTCGCACCGCCTGCCAGTCCAGGAGGCCGGCCGCACCATCGCGGAAGTAGACGTTGCCGGGGTGGGCATCGCCGTGCATGACGGTGTGCGGAGGTGTGTCGATGAGGCGCGCCACGGCGCGGTAGTTCTCGTCGATGAAGCGACCTCTCTCAACGGCGATGTCGGTGCGCGCGGCGATGCGGCGCGCCGAGGTCTTGAGCAGGGGCCCGGTCATCAGCGAAGAACTGTCGGCAGAGGCCGAGAAGAGCCAGTCGGGAATTCGGCCCCAGAACGTGCCGTGTAGCCGAGCCAGGAGCTCGACGATCAGACCCGCCCGGTCGGGGTCGAGCGGATTGAGTGTGTCGGGGAACTCGCAGTCGTCGACGGCGAGGTCTTCCAACACCAGCACGAAGCGGCCGGTCATGGGGTCGAAGGCGGAGCCGTAGGACTTCGGTAGCCCGCTCAGGTGCGGTGACAACTCGCGGTAGAACCGGGTCTCGGTCTCGGCGAGTCGGCCCAATTCGCCCATCAGGCGGGTCGCGGCCGTCTTGGCGGCCATCTTGACGAACACCGAATCCGGGACATCGACACCCGTGAGCGCGAGGCGGGCGCGGGACGACGTGCCCGCGTCACCCCCGATCATCGACACCGACGTGACGGTGTGCCCCATCACCTGTGACAGGTATGCCGCATCGAGATCGTCGACGGTGCGGGGGAGAGATCGAACTCGGCCGATGGCGGCGTCGGTGACGATACGTTGTACCCCGCGCCCGAGATGCGATGCGAGGCCGATCAGCGGCGCGACTTGCTTCACCTCGTTAGTTTACAAATTCGCCAAGATTTGTAAAATCCAGCCGGAAGGAGGCGTCCGATGGCCGGACCGTTGGAAGGCGTCAAGGTCGTCGAACTCGGTGTCTGGGTGGCGGGGCCCGCGGCCGGTGGAATCCTGGCGGACTGGGGTGCCGACGTCGACAAGATCGAGCCGCCGGCAGGCGATCCCGCGCGAATGTTCGGCCGGATGCTTGGCATCGAGGATGGTTCGAGTCCACCCTTCGAAATGGACAATCGCGGCAAGCGCAGCATCGTGCTCGACGTCACGACGGCGGACGGGCGCGCGACCACGCGTGAGTTGTTAAGCGGCGCCGACGTTTTCCTCACCAACGTGCGGCCCTCGGCGCTCGCGCGGATGGGCCTGGATTTCGAGGCGGTGGCTTCGGACAACCCCGCGCTGATCTATGGCCTCATCACCGGCTACGGCGAGAGCGGTCCCGACTCAGACCGCGCGGCGTTCGATGTGGCCGCCTTCTGGGCACGGTCGGGTCTGGCGCATCTGTTGACGCGACCCGGTGACACCCCGCCGTTTCAGCGCGGCGGAATGGGCGACCACATGGCGGGCATGACGTTGGCCGGGGCGGTCTGCGCGGCACTCGTCGCCCGCGCGCGAACCGGCAAGGGGCAGCTGGTCAGCACGTCGCTGTACCGGCAGGGTGCCTACACCGTCAGCTTCGATCTCAACACGTTCCTGATGGCGGGCAACGCGATCGCGATCGGGCAACGCGAGTCGATGGGCAACCCGTGTATGAACAACTATGCGGCCGGCGACGGGCGACGCTTCTGGATCGTCGGGTTGGAGGCGGGCCGCCACTGGCCACCGCTGTGTCGGGCCGTCGGTCGGACGGACTGGTTGGACGACCCCCGCTTTGATACGCCGATCAACCGCGCGATCAACTCGCGGGAATTGATCGCCGAGCTCGACGAGATCTTCGCGACCAAGACACTTGCCGAGTGGGCGGAAATCTTTGCGGGCGAACGGGATTTCTTCTGGTCGCCGATCAACTCACTCGAGGACGTGATCGGCGACGAGCAGTTCCATGCCGCGGGTGGCATCGTGAATGTGCCCGACGGAGAGGGCGGTGTCCCGATGGTGGCCTCACCGGCTGATTTTCACGGCACTCCGTGGCAACCGCGTTCGGCCGCACCGCAACTCGGGCAGCACACCGCCGAGGTGCTCGCCGAACTGGCGGAACTCTCGGCGCGCCTCGCGCTAACGGGTTGATCCCATGCGTCAGGTGCATGCGATCAACCCGTCAAGCGTCGACGGTCGACGGGATGGTCACGGCGCACCCTCGGGGGCGTGGTGCTTGACGCGCGCCGCATGTCGAAGCTGATCCAGGAAGTCGCGGTCGTCGTCGCTGCGCACGACGTAGTGCGAAATCGCCACGCGCACCGCCGTGGACACCGCCAGGCTGGGATCGGGTCCCTGCGCGAGCCGCTCGAGCCGTTGGCGCATCAGCGGAATGACCCGCGACAGCCTCTTGATGACCTGTGCCGGTTCGATGTCGATCATGCGCAGCCCCGGATAGGACTGCTGGTAGTCCACGATCACGCGCAGTGCCGCGTCGAGCTTCTCGCATGCGGGGAGCTCGGCGGTCGCCTCGGACACCGCTCGCTCGTAGAACTGCCGCTCCCACACCACGAATGCTTCGAGCAGGTCACGCTTGGAGGCGAACCACCGGTAGAGCGTCGGCCGTGACACCCCGGCCTGCGTGGCGACCTCCGACAGGCTGAGCTTGGTCATGCCGTTGACGGCCGAGAACCTCCGCGGTGGCGGCGAGAATTCGCTGACGTGTCGAGCTGTCGATCTCGCCCGGCGGTTCCTCCATCGCCATAGCTTTACAAATTTTTGGCGAAGTGTCACGCTAAATCTGTGACAGCCCCACCAGTCCAGGCACGTGAATACAGTCGGTTCGACATCACATCCCATGACTTCTGGAGTCGGCCCTTCACGGACCGCGACGAGATATTCGCCGAGTTGCGGGCCGGCGACGGCCTCACCTGGCACCGCCCGTTCGACTCGCTGTTCCCGATGGACGAGCCAGGGTTCTGGGCGCTGACGCGTCGTGCCGACATCGTTTTCGTCAGCCAGAATCCCGGTCTGTTCACCTCGGCTCAGGGGGTGGCGCTGAGCCCCATGCCTGCCGAGATCCAACGGTTCGCATCGTTCTTCCTGAGCATGGATCCGCCGCAACACACCGTGTACCGCAGGCTGATCAGCTCGGCCTTCACGCCGCGCAACGTCCGTCAGATCGAGGAGCAGATCCACGGCAACGCCGTCGCGATCGTCGACGATCTCGTCGGGGCCGGCGATGTGGACTTCGTGGCGGCCTGCTCGGCGCGACTGCCCATGCTGACGATCATGGACATGCTCGGCGTGCCGACCGCCGATCAGCCGGCGGTGGCCTACGCCGCCGAGAAGCTGTTCGGCATGAGCGACGACGAGTACGCGACGCCCGAAGAGCGGGCCGAGGACCCGATTGCGCAGATCACGCTGCTCTCCAACACCGGGATCGAGCTGGCACAGTTCCGGCGCAAGAATCCGGGCGACGACCTGATGACCGGAATCGTCAACGCGGAGGTCGAGGGACACCGGCTGACCGACGAGGAGATCGGCGCATTCCTGATCCTGCTGGCGTCCGCCGGTAACGACACCACCAAGCAGTCCACCACCCACGCGATGCTGGCCCTGGCCGACAACCCGGCCCAGCGAGAGTGGCTGATGGAGGACTTCGAGAATCGAATCGGCTCGGCCGTCGAGGAATTCGTCCGGTGGTCCTCACCGGTGCTGCAGTTCGCCCGCTTCGCGACCGAGGACACCGAGATCAACGGTCAGCCCGTGCAGGCGGGCGACAAGGTCGGTCTGTTCTACTGCTCGGCCAACAGGGATGAAGCGGCCTTCGTCGATCCGGGTGTGTTCGACCTGTCGCGTTCGCCCAATCCACACCTCGGTTTCGGCGGCGGCGGTCCACACTTCTGTCTTGGCAACCAGTTGGCCAAGACAGAGCTGCGAAATCTGTTCCGCGAGTTGCTGACTCGATTGACCACCGTCGAGTTCGGCGAGCCCGACCTGCTGTACAGCAACTTCGTCCACGGCGTCAAACACCTGCCCGCCTTCGTCCGATAGGAGTGCCCGTGAAGGTGGAAGTCGATCTTGACAAGTGCACGGGCCACGGCATCTGCGAATCGATCGCCGACGACGTGTTCGAAGTGTCCGATGACGGTGTCGTCGTGATCCACGACAACGAACGCCCCGAATCCGACCGCGATCGTATGCAGCAGGCCGTGACGCAGTGTCCGGTCTCGGCGTTACGGCTCGCCGATTGAGCAAGCCGCCCCCGCGGGCGTTTGGGTCTATCGTTTGTCAATGCGGTGGATTCAGCTCGCGTTCTCGCTGCTGGCAGTAACGATGACGCTGGGCGCGTTGGCCGCCCATCGCCCAGTCCCGGAGACGGTCCACCGCGCGACGGAGTTGACCGAGCAGGTCGACCCCTTGGTCGCCGTCGCGCCTCCGGATGCCGCGCTGGCGAGCGACGCGATCGTCGTCCACGCGGCGCGCAGCGTCGTCAAGGTGACGAACACCGCCTACTCCTGTCAGACGATCATGTCGGGCAGCGGCTTCGTCGTCGCGACGGACCGCGTGATGACCAACGCCCACGTGGTGGCCGGCGCGGACACCGTCACCGTCTCGCTCGACGGTCAGGATCTCGATGCCACCGTGGTGGCCTACGATCCCACCGCGGACATCTCGATCCTGCAGGTGCCCGGCCTGCAGGCGCCGCCACTGGATTTCGCCGATGGCAGCGCATGGCGGGGCACCGACGCCGTGGTGTTGGGCTATCCCGGTGGGGGACCGTTCATCGCCTACCCGGCGAGGGTGCGCGGGGTCATCCACCTCAACAGCCCAGATATCTACCGGACGACGTTCGTCACCCGCGAGGTGTACACGATCAGAGGCAACGTGCGGCAGGGCGATTCCGGCGGACCGCTGATAGACCGGGACGGTCGGGTGCTCGGCATGAATTTCGGGGCGGCAATGGACGATCCGGAGACGGGCTTCGTGCTCACGACCAACCAGCTCTATCCGCACGCCATCAGATCGGGCCTGTCGGAGCCGGTCGCGACGGGCGCGTGCGTGCGTTGACGGTTCAGCGGCCGGGCATCGGCCGGACCAGCACCGACTGCTGAATCGCGCCGACCGCGCCTGACTCGTCGAACAGCGTGCCGATCGGTCGTGCCGATCCCGTCGGGGCCGTAGTTGGTCTCGGCGCGGATTCCGATCCACTCGCCGTCGGGAATCCGGTGCACGTGCACGACCAGGTCGGTGTTCATGAACGTCCACTTCCTGATGTCGAGCTTGGTGCCGATGCCATTGGCGACGTCGGCGACGGCGAACAGCCGCTCGAGTGCGGTCATGGTCTCGCCCTTGACGAGATCGACCTCCGGACGGATCCAGGACTCGCCGGGCCCGTCGCTCATCGGCTTGGTCAACCACCGCCAGTCGAGGCTGTGCACGTAGTTGCGATCCCAGTCCTTCTTCATGTCGCGGCTGCGCGCTTCCGCAAGTGGCCGCAGCGGCGGTGCCGACGTATGGACGACCTCGGCGGTATCGATGGTCTTCATCCGCCATCCGCTGGCCCGTGCCACCGCTCGTGGCTCACCGTCACGTCCGGGTGCCAGCATCTCGGCACTGACCAACTCGATCTGCTTGCCGGAGCGCTCGATTCGGGACCGCACCCACAGGTCGCCCTCGGCGGGGACGGCGCCAAGCAGGTCGATCATCACGCGGCTCAGCCGGGTGTCGTCGCGCACTTCGCAGTTCTCGAGCGCGCGTACCAGCAGCGCCGAGGGTGGCGCTCCGTGTTGTATCTCGGCCGACCACGTACTGCGCACCAGATCGGTGGCGGCGAACTTCTCGCCGAGCGCGGTGTGGTCGCCGTCGCCAGCCACCAATTCGTAGTAGGAATCGCTCACGGCAGCCCGGCTCCCGGGACGTCGACAGTCATCGCATCGACGCGTGACTGCTTCGTTCCGATCAGCCGCTGCGGATAGGCGTCCGTACTGGACAGCAGGAACAGCGTGCGTCGCTCCGGCCCGCCCAGCGTGCAGGCGATGGCCGTGCGGTCGACCATGTCGATCCGGTCGGTGACCGCATTGCCGCCGTCGTATCGATCCGCTCGAACGCGTGTGCCAGGGTCATCGCCGTCCATACGCCGCCCTCTGCGTCGAGGCAGATGCCGTCGGGCGGTCCGTCGAGGCCGTCGGCGAAGGTTCGTCGGTCACTCAGCGACCCGTCGGGGGCGATGGTGAACGCGGTCAACCGCCGTCCGGTCGACTCCGCGACGATCAGGGTCGTGCGGTCCGGCGTGATCACCATTCCGTTGGGGAAGTCGAGGTCGTCGGCGACGATGGCTGACCGAGCCATCGGGATCGACTCGCGCGATGACGCCGCCCTCGCGTGCCTGCGATCCGACATATGCGCGCCCGGCGGCGTCGATGACCATGTCGCCGAGGTCCGCCGGCACGAGGTCGGACAGATCGGCGACCGATTCGACGGTGTATCCGTCGTAGCGCAGGAGCTGGCGGTCGCTCGCCGGACGCGATCAGCAACGTGCCGTCGGGCCGAAAGCCCAGGCCGGACGGGTGGTGGCCGGGCAGCGGAAGCGCGGTCAGGTCGCCCATGCAGGTTGACCGTGTGCACCGCCTCGCCCAGCATGTCGGAGAACCACAGCAGCCCCTCGAACCAGCGCGGGCCCTCCCCGAAGCAGAAACCTTCGGCCAGTGTCGTCAGCGTGTCGGCACCTTTACAAATCACGGCACAAGTGTCACGCTCGCAGGGTGCGACTGTCAACTAGGTGCTGGTCTTGAAGACGTTCTACGGCCACACGCTTCTCTATCTTCACGAGACGATTGCGCTGGGTCGAAGGCCGAAGCGATCGGTTCACCGAAGCGTCTTCGGCGAGGTCTACCACCCGATGATGGAAGACCTCGGCGCGCGACTGTTCGCGATGTGGGAGACCACGCCGTACAACGGGCACTGGCCGCAGGTGACGATCATCTGGGAGATCGACGCGTTCTCCGACTACGCGCGCATCGGAAGAGCGCAGGCGCCGGGCGGCAGCCACGCAGAGGCGGCGGCGAAATGGTCGACGTTCCTTGCCGAGATCGGGGCATCCGGTGAGGGCCGAATCATGTACGCCGGACAAGTTCAACCGGACGCTGGCCCAGTTGAAGGAGGCCGACTTCGGGGCTGCTCTGGTGATTCAGGAGATCATGCAGACCAAGCCGGGGCGTCAGGACGACTACATCCGGGAACTCGAACGCCTCTACGTGCCGTGGTCGGAGCGCACCGGAAAGCGTTGGCTCGGTTCGTTCATCACGACCTTCCGGTTCAACGAGGTGATCCACTACTGGGCGCTGGACGGCGACTGGGACTGCTTCGACAACCACTATCCGTCGTGGAAGGACAGCCCGCCCGCCGAGATCGTCACCTGGATGAGCGTCGCGCCCGCGCTGCGCGACGGCTGGGAGGACTCGATACTGCAGGCCCTACCGCCGTCCCCGCTGCAATGAACTCACCAGCGACGCAGATGACGGCGAACTTCTCCTACGATCCATTCGATCCGGCGGTGATGGCCGATCCGCTGTCGTACTACCGGGTGCTGCGCGACGAACATCCGGTGTACTACATCGACAAGTGGGACACCTACGCGTTGTCGCGCTTCGAGGACATCTGGCACGTGCTGGAGATCAACGACGGAACATTCGTCGCCTCGGAGGGAACCCTGCCCGCCGCAACGGTTTTGGCGACGCGCAACGACGGCCCGGTGGCCGATCCGCCGCTGCACCCGTTGCCGTTCCACGCGAACTTCGACGCCCCGATCTACGACTCCGTGCGGCGCTGCACCTCGGGCCAGTTCCGGCCCAAACCCGTCGGCCGCGTGGGAGGACAGGATCCGCACCCTGGCCAACGAGCGACTCGACGAACTGCTGCCGCGCGGCACGTTCGACCTGACCCAGGACTACGGCGGCATCGTCGCCGCCTCGGTGGTCTGCGAATTGGTCGGGCTGCCAGTCGATCTGGCACCTGAAGTGTTGGCGACCGTCAATGCCGGGAGCTTGGCCGAACCGGGCAGCGGGGTGGAAGTGGCCAACGCTCGCCCCGGTTACCTGGAGTACCTGGTGCCGATCATCGAGCGCAGGCGCGCCGGTGAGGGCGGCGAGCAGCCGATCGCCGACAACCTCATCGGCTACCGCCTCCCCGACGGCTCGGCACTTTCCGACATGGAGGCGGCCGTCCAGATGCTCGGCGTCTTCATCGGCGGCACCGAAACCGTGCCGAAGATCGTCGCGCACGGACTCTGGGAGCTGGGCCGGCGCCCCGACCAGATGGCTGCGGTGCGCAGCCGATCTCGACGCCAACGTTCCCGTCGCGCGCGAGGAGATGATCCGCTACTGCGCACCCGCGCAATGGTTTGCGCGCACGCTACGCAAGCCGTTCACCCTCCACGGCACGACGATCGAATCCGGGCCAGCGGGTCATCACCCTGCTGGCATCGGCCAACCGCGACGAGCGGGAGTACCCCGATCCCGACGAGTTCGTCTGGGACCGTCGCATCGAACGCCTGCTGGCATTCGGTCGCGGTCAGCATTTCTGTCTCGGTGTGCACATGGCGCGCCTCGAGATCGCGGTCATGGTGACGGAATGGCTCAAGCGGGTGCCCGACTGGCGGATAATCAGCGAGGGCGCCGCGCGCCCGCCGTCGAGTTTCCAGTGGGGCTGGAACAGGGTTCCTGTCGAGTGCCAGGTGGAGGGGGTGTGAGGTGTGGGCTTACCGACTCGTTGCGCCCTACACCTTTGAGCGCCTGGATGTTCCCGACAAGACCGCCGGTGATCTCGACGACCGCCAGGTCCTGCTGCGCTTCATGGCCGCAGGGGTCTGCGGCAGCGATCTGCCGCCGTTCCGGGGTGTGCGGGGGAAGATCGCCGGGCGACACCGGGTTGAATGCGGCCGAGATGGTCGGCTTTCCGATCCACGAGGTGGTCGGCGAAGTGTTGGCGAGCCGTCACGGCGACCACCGGGTCGGTGACCGGGTCGTCGGTTGGGCCTCGGGCTTCGACGGTCTGATGGAGCTCGTGGTCGCCGACGGCGACGGCCTGGCGCCCGTACGATCCCGCGTTGAGCGCCCAGCACGCCGTCGCGCTGCAACCGCTGGCCTGCGTGCTGTACGCCCTCGAGCAGTTGGACGCACTCAAGGGCCGGCACGTCGCCGTCATCGGACAGGGGTCGATCGGGTTGCTGTTCTCCTATGCGGCAAAGGCTCTGGGCGCGCGACACGTGACCGGTGTCGACCCCGTCGATCGCGATGGCGTCGGCAAGGAGTTCGGCGTGGACACCATCGTCCGTGCCACCAGCGACCGGTGGGTGAGTCATCTGGAGCTCAGCGACCGGCCGGACGTCGTGATCGAGGCGGTCGGCCACCAGGTCGCGACCCTCGGTCACGCCATCGACGCCGTGGCACCGGGTGGCACGGTGCTCTACTTCGGCGTGCCCGATGACGACAGCTATCCGATCAGCATGCGCGCCATGCTGCGCAAGAATCTGACACTCAAGTCCGGTGTGACGCTCGAGCGACGACGAGTCCTGGCCGCTGCCAACGAGTTCGCGAAGGATCACCCGGAGTTGCTCGCGGCGTACGTCACCCACACCTTCGGTATCGACGAGGTGCAATCGGCGTTCGACCTGGCGTGCAGGCCGGTTCCGGAACGCGTGAAGATCGCGATAACCGAATGAGCGGCAGATTGCAGGAAGCCTTGGCCGAGAAATCCGCATGTCTGGGGCGGATGGGTGGTGGGACCGACCATCATCGGCCCCGAGGAGTTCGCCCGAGCGGGCTACGACTACGTCGGATTCGATGTCCAGCACGGATATCTCGACGACGCCGATGTCGCGCTGCTGTTGCGGAGGCTGGAGCACGTGCCCATCGCCACCGTGGTGCGGCTGCCGTCGGTGGATCCCGCGCCGATCGGTCGAGTTCTCGATGCCGGTGCCGACGCGGTGATCATCGCGATGATCGAATCGGCCGAGGCGCCGCCGCCGCTGTGGCCGCAACCCGCTACGCGCCCGCCGGGGTGCGCAGCTATCGGACCGCTGCGCGCCGACATCGGCCTCGACCCAGCCGAACACGAGGCACGGAGCGAGCGTATTCGCGATGATCGAGACCGCACGAGGGCTGTCCGCAATTGACGAGATCTGCGCCGTCCCAGGACTGACCGGGGTGTACGTGGGGCCGGCCGACCTCGCGATCACGCTGGGAGAGAACCCGATCACCGCGCTGTCCGCTCCCGCGGTGCTCGATGCCGTGGCACGTATCAAGTCGGTCGCCTCGGGCGCCGGGCTGGTTCCCGGCATCCACGCCAACGCAGGCAAGCCCGGAAAGGCCATGGCCGAAATGGGCTTTCGGATGATCACGCTGGCATCGGAGTCTGCGGCCCTGCGTCGCGGCGCGGCCGAGCATCTGAGGGAGGCCCAGTGACGACCGGCGGCACGCGTCGCGCTGGTCACCGGTGCGGCCCGCGGGCAGGGCGCGGCGATCGTCGAGCGATTGCACTCCGACGGGTTTCTGGTCGCAGCAGGGGATGTCCGTATCGACGAGCTGAAGGCGAATGTGGAAGCTCTCGGCGACAACGTGATCGCCGTCGAACTCGACGTGACCTCTGCGCAACACTGGGGCAGTGCGGTGCGCGCCACCGTAGAGCGGTTCGGCTCGTTGTCGACGCTGATCAACAATGCCGGTGTGCTCCACCGGGCATCGCTCGACGATGAGACGCCTGAGGGCTTCGAGGGCAGTTGGCGGTTCAACTGTCTTGGACCGTTCCTGGGCATTCAAGCGTCGCTCGGGGAACTGCGGCGGGCCGATGGTGCAGCAATCGTCAACACGGTGAGCACCGGCGCCATTCGGCCATTCCCGAACCACGCCGCATACGGATCGTCGAAATGGGCGCTACGCGGGCTGACCCAGGCCGTCGCCGCCGAACTCGCGCCCGACGGAATCCGTGTCAACTCGGTGTTCCCCGGTCCGATCGCGACACCGATGCTCGACGACACGACGCAGAGCAGGTTGACTGCCACGTTCGGGCGGCTGGGGGAGCCGGCCGAGGTCGCGAATGTGGTGGCGTTCCTGGTCTCCGACAAGGCGTCCTTCATGACGGGTTCCGAAATCGTTGTGGACGGAGGGCAATGCCTGCGGATCGGGTGAGCCCGTCGGTGGGAATCATCGGCGCCGGTCCGGGCGGTCTGGCGCTGGGAATCTTTCTGAGGAAGAACGGTTTTGGTGACTTCACGATCTTCGACCGTGAAGACGGGGTCGGCGGTACCTGGCGGATCAATACATACCCCGGGCTGGCCTGCGATGTGAAGTCACACCTGTACTCGTACTCGTTCGAGCTCAACTCCCGCTGGTCGCGCCTCTGGTCCGGGCAGCAGGAGATTCTGGGATATTTCGAGCGTTGCGCGGCGCGATATCACCTTGACCGGCATTTGAAGCTGCGGACCGAGATCACCTCGGCGCGGTGGGACTCCGAGACCAAGACGTGGCTGCTGACGACCACGGGCGGAGATACTTATTCGTTCGATGTGGTGGTCTCGGCGGTCGGATTGTTCACGCAGCCGGTGCTTCCCGATCTCGCCGAGGAGGAACCGTTCACGGGAACGGTGATGCACACCGCGCGTTGGGACCACTCCGTCGACCTCTCGGATGCGCGCGTGGCCGTTCTCGGTACCGGGTCGACGGCGGCGCAACTGATTCCCGAGATCGCCAAGGTGGCCAAGAAGGTCTACTCGGTGCAGCGGTCGCCGACGTGGATTCTGCCGAAGCCCGATCGGCCCTACACCGATCGGGAAAAATGGCTGTTCGCCCATGTTCCGTTCGCGAAGAAGATCTACCGGACGCGGTTGTGGCTGCGCAGTGAGTCCAACATCGGCGTTATCGAGAACGGCAGCGACAAGACGCAGGAGTTCAGGGACATCGCATTGCGCGCCCTGGAGGCCGCGGTGCCCGATGAGGAGTTGCGCCGCAGGCTGACTCCGGAGCATCCGTTCGGCTGCAAGCGGCTGGTATTCGCGACGGACTATCTGCAGACCCTGTCCCAACCGCATGTCGAGGTGGTGTCGAGCCCTGCCCGGGCGTTGCGTGCCCGTTCGTTGGTGACCGCCGACGGCCGCCAACTCGACGTGGACGTGGTGCTGTGCGCGACGGGTTACGCCGCGGCGGACTATCTCGGTCAGATCGACGTCGTCGGCGAAGGATTCACCACATTGCGGGAGACGTGGAGCGACGGGGCGTATGCGTACCTGGGCATGGCGGTCCCGGGATTCCCGAACTTCTTCATGCTGTACGGCCCGAACACCAACGTCGGCTCGAACAGCGTCATCTTCATGCTGGAGGCGCAGGCCCATTACATCGTGCGTGCGCTGAAGTACATGCGGCGAAAACGCAAGGTCTATGTCGCGGTGCGCACTTCGACGATGACGGATTTCATCGCGAGAATCGACGAATGGATGCAGGGCACCGTATGGCTTACTCGGTGCAGCAACTACTTCCGCGCCCCCAACGGCCGCGTCGTCACCCAATGGCCCCGGAGCGCACGGGCGTTCTGGGGGATGACGCGTCGCTTCCGGCCCGCTGAGTACACCTTCGAACCGCCGGCGCAGCGGCCCGCCGTCGAGGCGGGCACTCACAGCACGGCGAACCGGTAGCACCATGGACGGCGACCTTGTGGCGCGGCTCGATCCTGCATTGCGGGACCTGGCGGCGGCCAGGACCGACCTGTCGCCGAACCTGCTGGGCGTGGTTCGCGACTCTCTGAATCAGCGCCGCGCCGAGAGCTCGAGAAACGTCAACACCGCCGGCGTGGAGATCGACGAGCGCGAGGCGGCATCGGTCCCGGTGCGGATCTATCGAGGCGCAGCAGCACCGTCCCCGACGGTGATCTACTGCCACTCAGGGGCGTTCGTGCTGGGAAATCTCGACACAGATCACCGACAGTGCGTGCAGTTCGCCAGGCAGGGCGGATGCACGGTCGTGTCCGTCGACTACCGGTTGGCCCCGGAGCACCCGCACCCCGCAGCGCTGGACGACGCAATGACGGTGCTCAACTGGGTGGCGGAGAACGCCTCGGAGCTGGGTTTGGACGTCGGTCGGGTCGCGGTCGCCGGCAGCAGCGCCGGCGCAGCACTGGCCGCCCGGCTCGCGCAGTGCGCCGCGGAGGGAGCCGCGCCTGCTGTGGTGTTCCAGCTGTTGCATCAACCAGTGCTCGACGACAGGCCCACGCCCTCCAAGGACGAATTCCTCACCACACCGGGATTCGATGGGCCCGCCGTGTTGCAGATGTGGCGGCACTACATCGGCGACGGAGCCGCCTCCGTTGACGCTGCGCCTGGCCGTGTGCGCGAATTATCCGGTGTTGCAAGCGCGTTGATCACCTGCTCGGAACTCGACCCGTTGCGGGACGAAGCCATCGATTATGCGCGCAGACTCATGCGGGCTTCAGTCGCCACCGAACTTCACGTCTTCCCGGGCACCTGCCACGGCTTCGACTCCCTGATCCCGGACTGGGAGACGAGCCAACGCCTGTTCGAGTTGCAAGGCGCGGCGCTGCGCAAAGCGTTCTCGCGAATGTGACGGGCGCGTTTACGTCGAGGACAGCTCCCGTGCAACGGCGGCGTGATAGCCGTCGATGTGGGCGGGGTTGACCATTCGGAAGAAGCCGTCGGTCAGCGGAGCGTGCCGATAGGCCTCGATCGTCATCGTCCGGCTGAAAAGTGTGACGCCATCACCTGGCCGGGTGAAGTGGTACTCGATCGTCATCCGTCCTTCGAGACCGCCGCCGCCCTGACTGTCGTGGCCTAGACGCCCGACCGAGCTGAACACGAACAGCCTCGGTCGTACCGCCACCGCCAGCTGCCAGGTGAAGACACGGTCCTTCGCGGGATCGGGATGGGCCTCGTCCCAGGTGTCGCCGACCTGCAGCGGCAACCGGTCGGGCAGGTTGCGGATATCCGGACCGCCCGGATACGTCTTGGTCCAGTTGGCGGGATTGGTCACGAAGTCGTAGATCATCTCGGGCGGCTGGCTGAACGACGTTTCCGAGCTGGTGGTGACGATGCCCAAATCAGGCTCCTTTGGTGTACAGCTCGCTGATTCCCATGAACAGCAAGGTGATTCCGACCGCCGCGAGGATGACGGCGGTGACGAGTCCGCTGTGACGGTGCAGCCACAACTTGAATCGGGTGAGTTGGTCATCGGCGCGCGCTCCGACTGCGGTGTATGCGAGCACCGGAACGGCGACCGTCGAACTGGCGACGGCGGAGTAGTACACCACAGCGCCACTGGCACCCGCGACGCTGATGGCCGCGGTGCCGATGAGCAACCCCGCCGCGGCGGTGGCGGCCAGCATCTTCGGATTCGACACCACGAGAAGCATCCCGATCGCCGCGGCTCCGACAGGAGTGAGCCGGCTCAGCCTGCTCAGCCAGGGCGGCTCCTCGGTCATCCGGTCCCGCCGCAGCCAGACCCACGCGCCGATGACGACGAGGATGGCGCCCAGAGCGATCAGCACCCGCGGCGAGACAGGCCGGTTGAGGCCGCTGATCAGCCGTGGTGCCTGCAGGAATGTGACGGTCACCGCCGCAAGGGCGAGCAGTCTGCCCGCCACGAATGCCCAGCCGTTGACCCGGGCACGATCGGTGTGGAGCACCACGAAAATTGCGACGATGATCGAGAACGGTGATATCGCGACCACCATCGCCGGCGCCAGCAGCTGGCTCAGAACTGACCACATCAGACGTGACTTTACAGATGGTTCGGAAAGTGTCACGCTCGGTGAGTGGACTTCTCCCGCGTCGAACTGTCCGCTGATGACCAGGCCTTCCAGGACGAGCTCCGGGCACGGTTGCAGGTCCTGGTGACCGACGAGGTCATCAAGCGAGACCGCGAGACCGGCGAGAACTTCGACGAAGGCGTCCATCTCGCGCTCGGCGAGGCCGGCTACCTGGCCGCCGAATTCAACGATGAAGCCGACGGCGGCTTCAGCCGGTTACGCCGGCGCCTCTGGAATCTCGAGATCGGTCGTGCCCATACGCCATGGTTCCACTGGGGCACGACGGCGATGGTCGCCCGGGCGGTGCGGGACTTCGGCTCACCCGAGCTCAAGGCCGAGGTGATGGAGCGAGCGTTGTCTGGCCGAATTCGGTTGTGTCTGGGATACACCGAGCCCGAAGGCGGATCCGATGTGGCGACATGCAAGACGCGTGCGGTGCGCGACGGGGACGGCTGGATCATCAACGGCTCGAAGATGTTCACCTCCAATGCGCAGAACGCCGCCTACGTGTTTCTGATCACCAACACCGATCCGTCCGCGCCCAAACATCAGAGTCTCACCATGTTCCTGGTGCCGTTGGACTCCCCGGGAGTCGAGATCCAACCGCTGCGCACCGTGGACGGCGACCGCACCAACATCACGTACTACAGCGATGTGCGCGTCGACGACAGGTACCGCATCGGTGAGGTCAACGGCGGCTGGACCGTGCTGCGGGACGCGCTCAATGACGAGCACGGCACCGTCGAACGCGGTGCCGACGGTCTGCAGAAGGTGGCGGCGATGGCCGAGCACCTCGTGTTGCTCGCCGAGGCGATCGACAAGGTCGCCGCGCTGGCCCCGGACGACGACGCGGTGAAGTACCGGCTGGGCCGCGGCATCGCCCGGATGGAAGCGGCGATGAGCACTCCGGACATGTTCGGCCGCGTGGCCAACGCGCAGACCATGCGTGATGTGTCGCTCGAGCTGATGGATATCCAGGGGGCGGTCTCGACCCTTCCCGTCGATGCGCCATGGTGCCCAGGCCGACGGGGGAGCCGAGTACGTCTTCCGGCTGGCGGGTCCTACCGGCATCTACGGCGGCACCCTCGAGGTCTTCCGCAACATGATCGCCCAGCACGCGCTCGGTCTCGGCCGCCCCGCATACGCGCCGCCGGTGAAGCAGCCGACCTAGAGTTTCGCGATCACCTCGGAGGCGAGCAGGTCGAGGGTCTCGTCGGATCCGCGGTCGTGGGTGAACAACACGATCTGGCCGAACCCCAGTTCCCGTAGCTCGTTCAGGCGGTCGACGATCGCGGGCGGCGTGCCGATCAGACCGCCCTCCTTGAGTCCGAATGCCGGTACGCCGAAGCGCTTCTCGGCGAGCTCGCCGCACGCGGGCAGCGAGGCGTCGTCGGCCGCCAACGCCATCACCGCCTCGATCGACATCAGGATCGTCGACGGGTCGCGGCCGATCTCGTCGCATATCGACCGCAGTACGGCGATCTTGTGCTCGAGTTCGCCGAGCGCGTACGTCGGGACGTTCCAGACGTCGGCGTAGCGAGCGACCAACGGAAGTGTGTACCTCTCGCCGACGCCGCCCACGACGATCGGCGGTCGCGGCTGCCGCGCCGGACCGGGTTTGATCGGCATGTCTTTGACGGTGAAATGGTTTCCGCTGAAATCGATCACCTCGTCGGCGAAGGCCTGATGCAGGATCTGCAGGGTCTCGCCGAGACGTTCGGACCGCTCGGCGAACGTCCCCCACGGCAATCCGAGACGGGAGTGTTCGTCCTCGATGGAGCCGCTGCCGATGCCGAGTTGCAGCCTGCCCGCCGAGATCTGGTCGAGTGTCGTCGCCATCTTCGCCAGGACCGCGGGATGACGGAACTGGTTGCACAGGACCATGTGCCCGACCTGGATACGTTCGGTGCGGCTGAGCAGCGCAGTGGCCAGCGTCCACGCCTCCATCGACGGGTAGTCCGGCATACCCGGCGCGTAGAGGTGGTCGTAGATCCAGATCGAGTCGATACCCAGCTGCTCACAGCGCAGCGTGCGGTGCAGGAGCTGTTCGTAGGTGAACCCCATCTGAGGCAGATAGACACCGATCTCCGGCTTGTTCACGCTCGCAGCTCCAATCTTCCGTGGGTGATGGTCGTCGTGCCGTCGGCCTGGCTTGGATCGCCGGCTCGGCCGGCGGGGTCTGGATGGCCGGCTCGGCCGGCGGGGTCTGGATGGCCGGCTCGGCCGGCCGTCGCCTCGAAGGCGAACGAATGCTCGGAGATACCAAAGGCGTTCACCGTCAGATCGCAGTCCAATGGCGTGGGCGCGGCGAACCGCACGGCGATCCGCTGAACCCGGCCGGGGTCGTCGACGCCCAGTAGGCCGAGTAGCGCGGTGCGTGCAGATCGCCATCGTGCACAGGCCGTGGGTGAACACGAAATCGAAACCAGCAGCGCGGGCGACCTCGATGTCGAAATGATGGGCCGCCCAATCTCCGGATAGCTCGGCATAGCGACGTGTGATGTCCGCGTCGATGTGCTGGCTGACGGAGCCGAGTGGGTGGGCCCGCGCTCGGTCCGGAAACCGGTGCTCGGCCGGTGCGATGCCGAGGTCCGCCATCCCCCGCAGGCCGAGCAGCATCATCGTCCACCACTGTTCGACGACGACGATGCCGTCCCGGTCCAGCTGTTCGAACTGCATCACGACCTGGGTGCCTGCCGATGTCGTGCGCACCGCCGAAATGCGTGACCAGGTCTGCAGCGATTCGCCGGGAATCAGCGGCCGGTGAAGCACGATGTCGTGCTCGCCGTGCACACCTCCGCGGGCACCCTGCGTACGCCGCATCGGGCAGGTCCGCTCGCGCGGCTTCGTTCGGGGTGAACACCAGGAGCACCGGAAACACCGCGGGCACGGCGAGTCCGCTCAGCACCGCGGGCGTCCGGTCTCCGGTGGCGTGCGCATAGGCGGCGATCCGGTCGCGGTCCAGGCTGCCGTCGAACGGGCCGTGCCGGCTGGAGGCCACCGTCATCTCGCTCATCTCCGGTGACCCTTCTGCGGCGCGAACCCTGTACTTTCCGTTGTTCGCATGGTAACGACATTCTCAGAATTCGAGAAGATTGTTCTAGTGTTGAATGCGCGGCTCGGCCGCGCGGAAGCGGAGCACTACATGCGGTTTACGTTCACCCACCCGATGCACAGCCATCCGTACAACCGGGAATTGGTGACCGGTTCGGGCATCGCCACCGTCGCGGCGGCGGCCGAAGCGGCCGGGTTCCACGGCTTCGGGTTCACCGATCATCCGGCGCCGTCGCAGCGATGGCTGGAGTCCGGCGGACACGACGCGGTGGACCCGTTCGTCGCGATGGGCTACGCCGCGGCGCGGACCACGACGCTTCGGCTGATCCCGAACATCGTCGTGCTGCCGTACCGCAATCCGTTCGTGGTGGCCAAGGCGGGCGCGACACTGGATCTGCTGTCCGACGGCCGGTTCACGCTCGGTGTCGGTGTGGGCTACCTCAAGCGGGAGTTCACCGCACTGGGCGTGGACTTCGACGAACGTGCCGCATTGTTCGAGGAAGCGCTCGAGGTGATCCGGGGTATCTGGACCACCGACGACTTCTCCTATGAGGGCAGGCATTTCAGCGCCAAGGGGATCACTGCCCATCCGAGGCCGGTCAGCACACCGCATCCACCGATCTGGATCGGCGGCAACACCTCGGCTGCGCGCAAGCGTGTGGTCGCTGCACGGCGACGGCTGGTGCCCGTTCCCGGCGCCGGCAATGCTGGCTCAGACCGCGCGCACCGCGGTCATGGATGCGGAGGTGCTTGCGGAAGGCGTCGACGATCTGCGCCGCCGGTTCGACGCGGCGGGCCGGGACTTCACCGGGATCGACATCACCTTCACCAACGCCGACGGCGGCAGCCCGGGCAGCGACGACTTCAACGCCGACGCCTACCTCACCGGCTTGGAAAAGCTTGCGGCGGTGGGCGTCACCTGGGTGCAGGTCGGGTTGCCGGGCGACAATCTGGCGCACGTGCTGGAGACGATCGAACGCTTCGGTAGTTCGGTGATCAAGGCCGCGAGTTGACCGCAGGCCCGATCCAGCGGTGGCCGCGCGTGTTGGCTCGAGTGTGCACTCAGATCGTGAATCGGGCTTTTGGCAGGATTTAGATCTGAGCACATAGTTGAACGCTTAAAACGCCGCCTCCGGCAGGCGCATGATGTCGTCGTCGATGGTCTCGACGATTCCGCGGGTCGTGGTGATTCTGGGCAGCATGTTCGAGGCGAAGAACGCCGCGGTCGCGATTTTGCCCCGGTAGAAGTCTTCGTCATTGTCTGCCGGTCCGGCCGTCAGCGCCGCGTGCGCGACCTCGGCCTGTGCCAGCAGCCGCCACCCGATGATCAGATCCCCGACGGCCATCAGGTAGCGCACCGAGGAGAGGCCGATCTTGTAGATCTCCGTCGGCTGTTCGGAGGCGGCCATCAGATAGCCGGTCAGCGCGGCCGTCATCGCCTGCACGTCGGCGAGCGCAATTCGCAGCAGATCCGCCTGTGGCTTCAGCGCCGCGTCACAACCCTCGATGGTCTTGCTGATCTGCGACGCCACATGGGCCAGCGCTGCGCCGTTGTCGCGGAAGATCTTGCGGAAGATGAAGTCCAGCGCCTGGATTGCGGTGGTGCCCTCGTACAGCGAGTCGATCTTCGCGTCCCGGATGTACTGCTCGATCGGGTAGTCCTGCAGAAACCCTGACCCGCCGAGCGTCTGCAGCGATTCGGTCAGGATCTCGTATGCACGTTCCGAACCGACACCCTTGACGATGGGCAGCAGCAGATCGTCGACACGATGTGCCAGATCCGGATCTGCTCCCGAGACATGTTGGGCGACATCGCTGTTCTGGTGGGCCGCGGCGTACATGTAGAGCGCACGCAGGCCTTCGGCGTACGCCTTCTGGGTCATCAGGCTCCGTCGCACGTCGGGATGGGCGATGATCGTCACCCGCGGCGCGGTCTTATCGGTCATCTGGGTCATGTCGGCGCCCTGTATCCGCTCCTTGGCGTAGGCCAGCGCATTGAGATAACCCGTCGAAAGCGTGCCCGCGGCCTTGACGCCGATGGTCATCCTGGCGTTCTCGATGACGGTGAACATCTGCGCGATGCCGTTGTGGGTGTCGCCGACGAGGTATCCGACGGCCGGAACACCGTCTGCGCCGAAGGTCAGTTCGCACGTCGGCGACGACTTGATCCCCATCTTGTGTTCCAGGCCGGTCGTGAAAACACCGTTGCGAGGACCGAGTTCGAATGTCTCGGGATCGAAGAGGAACTTGGGAACGTAGAAGAGGCTCAGCCCCTTCGTGCCCGGTCCTGCGCCCTCGGGGCGGGCCAGCACGAGGTGGAAGATGTTCTCGGCGGTGTCACCGACATCGCCGCCGGAGATGAAGCGCTTGACGCCTTCGATGTGCCAGGTGCCATCGGGCTGTGCGATGGCCTTGGCGCGGCCCGCGCCGACATCGGAACCGGCGTCGGGCTCGGTCAGCACCATCGTCGCCGCCCAGCCCCGCTCCACACCCGCTGCGGCCCATCGCTTCTGCTCGTCGGTGCCCTCGACATAGAGCGCGTTGGCCATTGTGGGTCCCAGCGCCCACCAGAAAGCGGCCGACGAGTTGGCGCACCAGCATTATTTCGTTGATGGCCCATACCAGCGGGGCCGGCGCCGCTACTCCGCCGATCTCCTCCGCGATTCCGATACGCCACCACTCGGCGTCCTTGACCGCCTGCACCGATTTGGCCAGTTCGCCCGGCACGCTGATGGAGTGCGTCTTCGGGTCGAACACGGGCGGATGACGGTCGGCGGAGGCGAAAGACTCCGCGACCGGTCCCTCGGCGAGACGGGCGACCTCGTCGAGCATGGTGCGCACGGTGTCGACGTCGAGGTCGCCGTAGCCACCGGAGTCCAGCACGCTGCCCAGTCCGAGCACCTCGAAGAGGTTGAATTCGATATCGCGCACGTTGGTGATGTAGTGCCCCACCGTTGATTCCCTTCCCTGTAGCCCATAGAAGTGTGGCTGAGCAGGGAAAACGTACGCAACCGTAACCTACGAACCCGTAGGTCAGGGTTCGGGTAGTTCCGCCAGGACGTCTACTCGATCTGGGTCGAAGCTGAAATACCCTCCGATGGGCAGGGTTTCGGGCAGGGGCTCCTCGTAACTCCAGGCGACATCGTCGATGATGCTGTCCCCCTGAACCGCCGACCAGTAGGTCGCATAGCCCTTGTAGTTGCAGTAGCTGCTCGTCTGCGAGCGCCGCAGCAGGTCGGTGCGCACCAACGAGGGGGCCACATAGAGGCGGGGCTCGAGCGCCGTTTCGAACACGATCACCGTGTCGGAGGTGTCCACCAGGATCTCGTCGCCGAGTGCGACGCGCAACGCGCGATCGGTCGGCCGGCAGTCGACGCGGTGATAGGGATTCGGCGGGTAGTGGACGAGACGGCGGCCTTCCTCGAGCCACGCCTCGACCGCGTCCCATGGCACCTGGACGTACCCCGGAGCCTCGGCCACCGGCTCACCGGGAAGATCCCCTATCTCGTCGGCGCGGAACGCATAGCGCGAGCGGTCGGTCGGGCCGGTGCACCAACAGCGCCCGTTCGGTGTCGATCACCGCGCGGCCGTCTCGCCAAGCCTGCACTCGCCGAGGGTGCGGTTCGACAAGAACGGTGCCGGCGGCCACCGGCGGCGAGAACCATCCGGCAGGATGGGTACTCAGCGGGCCGCGCCCGGTCACGAGACTCATGACCCCAGCTTTACAAACCCTGGCAGAAGTGTCATTTCTTTGGCGAAGTCGCGTGATCGGGCGACCGAAGGAGTGCAATTGGGGGAGCAGCGGTTCGTTTTCGAACGGGGAAGTCCAACGGGGGAAGTCGAACGGGGGGATATGAAACGACTCAACGGGGTCGACGCCTTGATGCTGTACAGCGAGACGCCCGAAGTCCACATGCACACGTTGAAGATCGGAATCCTCGACGTGTCGGGTGTCGACGGCTTCGACTTCGAGTTGTTCCGGTTGGTCGCCTATCCGCGGTTGATGGCGCTGACCCCGTTGCGCTACCAACTCGTCGACATCCCGCTGAAGCTTCATCACCCCATGTGGGTGGAGAACGACGACATCGACCTCGACTACCACCTTCGTCGCGCGCGTGTGCCCGCACCAGGCGGCCGGCGTGAACTCGACGCGCTCATCGGTGAGATCGCCAGCACGCCGCTGGACCGCACCCGCCCGCTGTGGGAGATGTATCTCGTCGAGGGCCTGGCCGACGACCGGATCGCGATCGTTCACAAGGTCCACCACGTCCTCGCTGACGGCGTCGCTTCCGCCAACCAGATGGCGAAGGCGATGGAGCCGCACACCCCCGGCGACGCGGTCTCGCCGACCATGGATGACCTGCCTCGGACGCGCGGGCGCCTGCTGGCCGCCGCAGGGCGCGACCACGTGGGCCTGATCCGGAAGCTGCCACGGCTGGTGAGCGAGACCGCGGCGGGCGTCTCTCGGGTCCGGCGGCGGTCCAAGGAACGCGGCGAGAATCCAGACCTGGCCCGGAACTTCGCGCCGCCATCGTGCTTCATCAATCACGTCGTGACCCCGGGGCGGCGGTTCGCGACGGCGCCGCTGGCGTTGTCCGACGTCAAGGAGACCGGCAGGCACCTGGGCGTGACCCTGAACGACATCGTGTTGGCGACGGTCGCAGGCGCACTGCGCCGCCTGATGTTGCGCTACGACGGGCGGGCTGACGAGCCACTGCTCGCGGGTGTACCTGTGAGCACCAACCCGTCTCGAGAGCGCTTGGCCGGTAACGAGTTCACCTACATCACACCGTCACTGCCGGTGCACATCGACGATCCACTGGAGCGGGTCAGGCTGACGGCCTTGTCGACCGGCATCGCCAAAGAGAACCACCAGCTGCTCGGACCCGCGGTGCTGCCCGCGTGGATGTCCTACCTTCCGCCTGCGATGGCGCCGGGCATGTTCCGCCGCCAGGCCAGGCGCGTCGAATCGGCGAGCGTGTTCAATCTGACTGTGTCCAACGTGCCAGGCCCCCGCGATCGTGGCTCGATCGAAGGTGGCCTGGTCACGGAGATCTATTCGGTCGGGCCGGTGGTCGCCGGCAGCGGCATGAATGTCACCGTCTGGAGCTATGTCGATCAGCTCGCGATCTCCGTACTTACCGACGACATCACCCTCGCCGACCCGCACGAGGCAACCGACGCCATGATCGACGCCTTCGTCGAGATTCGTGAGGCGGCGGGTCTGCCGGCCGAGCTGACGTCCGTCGGCGCCGTCATGCCGGTGGCCGCGGCGGCTGGGTGACTCGTCCCCTGGGTTGATGAGGGGCCGGCGACGGTTTACAGATTCCTGAAAATCGTCATGCCTGTGCGAAAACTCATCCTTTACAGATCCTCGGGAAAGTGTCACGCTTCGTATGTGCCTTTGCCCCTCGACGAATCGAATCCCATCGGGAGTTGCCGTTACCAGCTGACTGTGGTCGCCTCGAGCGTTGTCGACCTGGTCGGATCGGCCGGCGGATGGATATGCGACAAGGCGAGAGCCGGGTGGGACGTCAAGGTGGTGCTCATCGACGACCACGACACGCGGCCCCTCGTGATTCTGGGTGCATCACCGCTTGAGGCCGGCGCAGAGCTGTCCGACGTCATGACGATGGCGTCGCGTGGCGGCGCGCTTGCGGTCAGCGCGAATGCACTTGCCGACGATCGGATCCGCGCGGGCGTGCTCGGCATCGTGCGAGGCGGTATGACACGGGTGACGGTGTGGGGTCGGGACTGGCCGACGGAATTCAGCCGAAAGGCCGACCCGGTCGAGCACAGGCTGAGTTCGGCTGCCCGGGCGTTCAAGGCCCATGCCCTGGGAGCCGCGACGGTGTCGACTGGCCCGGTCGCGGCGACGGAGATGCTATACAGCCTCGGCCCGGATGCGCTTCGCCCGCTGCACGCTGTCTAGCGGATCCAGCCGCGGCGGCGTAGCCACCAGTCGCGGCCGACTAGCGACGAGGATGAGCACCGCGAAGCTGATGAGAAATGCGTCCTCGACGCGGCCCACGTGATTGCCCCGCAGCATGGCCAGCAGGAAACCGGCCGCAATCAGGCCGCCGATGTGGATCACCTTGTGGTTCTCCTTCGACCAGCCCCATTCGGCGGACGGCACCTCCTCGACGTCGGGAATCGCCGCCGGGGTGTCGCTCGACCTCAGTCGTGGCCACGGTTGCTCCTCATGGTGGGCGGACAACTGCCGTCATTCTGGCATACGGGAGTGTCCCGGGTACTACACGCGTGCGTAGGGTCATGCGTCATGGCCGCTCAGTTCGACGGGAAAGTCGCTTTCATCACTGGCGCCGGGCGGGGTCAGGGCCGCGCGCACGCCGTGCGGTTCGCCGAAGAGGGCGCCGACATCATCGCGGTGGACCTGTGCGACCAGCTCGACACCGTCGCCTATCCGATGGCGACCGCAGAGGATCTCGATGAGACGGTCAACCTGGTCGAGAAGACCGGCCGCCGAATCGTCGCCGAGCGCGCCGATGTCCGTGACCTCGAGCGGCTGAAGGCCGTGGTGGCCAACGGGGTGGCCGAATTCGGACGGATCGACTTCGTGCTCGCCAATGCGGGGATATTGCCGGCCGCGGGGGACCAGGGCAGCCAGATCGGGGCGTTCGTCGACGCGGTGAACGTGATGCTCAACGGTGTCTATTTCACGATCGTGGCCGCGTTGCCCGCGATGTTGGCGCACGGAGATGGCGGGGCCATCGTGATCACCAGTTCCGCAGCGGGCTTCAAGCCGGTCACCGTCGATTTCGGTACCGCCAGCCACGGTGCCGCGGGATACACCGCCGCCAAGCACGGCGTGATCGGGGTGATGCGACATTTCGCAAGGGCGTTGGCCGAGAAGAACATTCGCGTCAACACGGTGCATCCGGGCGGTGTGGCGACGCCGATGATCTACAACGAGGCGATGGCCGAGTGGTCCGCAGAACACCCGTCGTTCAGCCCGTCGCAGCAGCCGCTGTTGGCCACCCCGCCGGTTGAGCCGGAGGCCATCAGCGACACGATGGTGTACCTGTGCGGCGATTCGGGCCGATACGTCACCGGGGTGGCGCTACCGGTTGATGGCGGGCAGATAATCAAGTGATCTGACCGTAGCGGCGCAGGGCCTCGGCCCGTTCGGTCTTGTGATCGACGATCGGGTCCGGGTAGTCGTCATCGTCGACCTCGGGCACCCACCTGCGGACGTAATCGCCTTCGGGATCGAACTTCTCGCCTTGTGTCGTCGGGTTGAACACCCGGAAGTACGGCGCGGCGTCGGTGCCGCACCCCGCGGCCCACTGCCAACCGTGCTGGTTGCTCGCCATATCGCCGTCCACCAGTTGGTCGAGGAACCAGCGCGCCCCCCACTGCCATGGCAGGTGGAGGTCCTTGACCAGAAACGACGCCACGATCATGCGCACACGGTTGTGCATGAAGCCGGTCTCGGCCAACTGCCGCATGCCGGCGTCGACGATCGGGTACCCGGTGCGGCCGGCCTTCCATGCGTCGAAGAGCGCGCGCGCATGCTTGTCGTCGTCGACCTCGATCCTGTCGAACGCCTTGTTCCAGTTCCACCAGGCACTGTCCGGCCGCTCGTTGAGCACCGCGGCGTAGAAGTCGCGAAAGGCCAGCTCGCGCAGATAGGCCTGCGCGCCGGTGCTTCTGCCGAGGTCGGCAGCCATGCTGCGCGGGTGGATGGTGCCGAACTTCAGGTGCGCCGACATCCGGCTGGTGGCGGGGAGGTCGGGGCGGTCGCGATCCGTGGCGTAGCCGTCGAGGTTTTTCTGCACGAACGACTTCCATTGCCGCCTGGCCGCGGCCTCGCCGGCAGGCAACTCCAATTCGATCCCGAGATCGGGGATCTGGACCCCGCCCGGCACATCCTTGGGGTCGATCCAGCTGCGCGGAATTGGGGCCCGACGCCGCCGGGGTCCGCCATCCGTGCTTCTGCCAGGCAGCGAAGTAGGGGGTGAACACCTTGTAGGGCGTCCCATCGTCCTTGGTCACTCGCCCGGGAGATACCAGGTAAGGCGACCCGGTGGGTTCCAGCGCTACATCACCCAGCGCGTCGCGTACCGCGTCGTCGCGCCGCCGGCCGAACGGCGAGTAGTCCCCGGACACGTGCACCGACGACGCGCCGATCGCCTTGGTCAAGGCCGGAATTCGCTTCTCCGGGCGGCCGCGTGTCACGTGCAGCCGTCCGTCGAGGCTGTCCTTCAGATCCCGCAGTGCGTCGTAGAGGTACTGCAGACGGCGCTGCCCCGACGACGCCTTCAGCCGCGGGTCAAGGACATAGCACGCGAGCACCTCGCCATCGGGTGCGGCCGCGTCCAACAGCGCAGGCAGATCATGCAGCCGCAGATCTCGCCTGAACCACAACAGTGCGGGCATGCCATTGATGCTGCCCGAATTTCCCTGTAGAGAAACAGGATGCAGTTCTGGTCGGGCACCCCGTTCATGAAAACGTCAGACATTCTGCCGATGGCGCGCATGCTCGACGAGGCCGGCTACGACGGCATGGTGACCGCTGACCACCTCATCTACCCCCGCGAGCTTTCGTCGCCGTATCCGGATCATCCGAGCGGCAAGCCGCCGTGGCCCCCGGAGACGGCGTGGCCGGACTGCTGGGTGCAGATCGGTGCGATGGCGGCGGTGACGAGTCGTCTGCGGTTCTCCAACGCCGTCTACATCGCGCCGGCGCGGCCGCTTCTGGAGGTGGCTAAACAGGTCGCGACCGCCTCGGTGTTGTCGCAGGGTCGGGTCTCACTCGCGGTCGGCGTCGGATGGATGCGCGAGGAGTACGAACTGCTGGGGCAGGACTTCACCACGCGCGGCAAGCGACTCACCGAGATGATTCCGGCGCTGCGTGCGCTGTGGCGCGGCGGTTGGGTGTCGTGGGATGGGGAGTACTACCGGGTGCCCGAGATGATGATCGAACCCCATCCCGAGGCACCTGTGCCCATCCATTGCGGCGGGGAGTCGGATGCGGCGTTGCGGCGCGCAGCCTTGCTCTGTGACGGCTGGGTCGGCTATGCCTACACGTGGGACGAAGCGGTGCCCTACGTGCGGAAGATCGCCGAGCTTCGGCGTGAATATGGAAGGGACAGTGAGCCTTTCGATATCATGCTGGCGTTGTTGGAGCCGCCGACACCGGACCTCTACAAGCGCGCCGAGGACATCGGCATCACTGCGGTGATGTGCGCCCCGTGGATGGGGACCGAACTGCCCGATGGCGATGTCGAGCGGTTGCGGGAGCCCATCGAGCGGTTCGCCGAGAGCATCATCGAGAAGGTGCGGTCATGAGTCCCCGAAGGCGAGCGCGAGTGAGGATCGCAGCGCAGCGAGGACCGGTGGGCCCACGCCCGCAGGGCAGGGGACGAGGGGGAGCCGAGGCATGAGTTTCGAACGTGATGAGGTCTGCGACCTCGTGCATTTCCTGTACAGCGCGATCGACCGACAGGATTGGTCGACGCTGCAGGCGGTGGTGTCACAGCGGGCGGTCATCGATGTCGGCGGCGCCGGTCCGGTCGGATGGGACGAATGGCTCGGTCATCTGCAGGAGATCTTCACTGCCTTCCCCGACGGTCGCCATCAACTCGACGAGGTTCTTGTCGACGGCTCGCACGGGGTGTCCCGCTGCCGGTTCGTGGGCACCCATAGCGGAGAGTTCCGGGGCATCGCGCCGACCGGCGCCGCGGTGTCGGTAACCGGCATTCACATCGATCGCTTCCAGGGCGACATGCTCGTCACCCACCGCGGTCAACTCGACATGCACGGGCTCTACGAGCAGCTGAAGGGCGAATAGGCGCGGGGCCTAATTGGTCATGCGGGGGTTCTTACCGGTCTGTGACAACGCCTCTGCGGCAACCATTACGCCATCGGACGCGGCGTAATCTCGTGAGAGACGAATGAAGTAGGTGTGTGCGATGGACCTGACGAGACGGCGCTTTTTCGCCGGGGTAGGAGCCGTCGGGGCCACAATGGTCGCGACGACCGCCTACGCGCGTTCGGCCACGGCTAGTCCGCCAGAAGAATTCGAGGTCACCCATACCGACGCCGAGTGGCAAGAGCTGTTGACCGCCGACCAGTACTACGTGCTGAGAAACGCGGGCACCGAGATGCCCTACAGCAGTCCGCTCAATGACGAACACGGGCACGGTGTATTCAGCTGCGCCGGCTGTGCATTGGATCTGTTCACGTCCGACACCAAGTTCGACAGTGGCACCGGCTGGCCCAGCTTCTGGCAACCGCTGGACAGCGCCGTACTCGAGCGCACCGACGACAGCATCGGTATGTCCCGCACCGAGGTTCTGTGCCGACGCTGCGGCGGTCACCTCGGCCATGTGTTCGATGACGGTCCGCAACCTACAGGTCTCCGCTATTGCATCAACGGTGACGCTATGACCTTCCGTTCGACCTGACGGCGCTGCGACTTCCTTCGGCAGTCGGGCGACTGTGCCGCGGCCTACTCCTGGAGATCGAATCGGAAGACCGCCAGTTCGCCCGCAAGCGCTTCGAATTCATCCGGCGTGCCGTCGCGCACCAGGCCCGAACGCTTCGCGAAGCCGACCCCGGCGGCACGCGCGTTGGCCGCCCAGTCGGCACCGGGATCGCGGACAGTGTAGAGGCAGGCGCCACGCTGGTCAGCGGGCCGGCAGGCCAGCCGGTACTGCTGGCGTTCATGGATCGCCGGCTGTTCGCGGTATCTGGTGCTGACGCTGCGGAACGGCCTGATCCTCAAGATCGAGGCGACCGTGGACCCGTCGGCCACAGTATCGCACTGAAGTCACGCCAGTAGGGTAAAGAGCGGAAGGCGGCCCGGCTGGGGGAGCACGGGCCGCCTTCCTGATCTGTTGTGCCGCAGATTAGTTCGTCGGCGGCATCAGGACCGTGTCGATCATGTAAACGGTCGCGTTGGCTGTCTGCACGCCTCCGCAGACCACGGATGCGTCATTGACCTTGAGGTCGTTGCCCATACCGCTGACCGTCAGGTCGGCACCCTGCAACGTCTTGTGCGTACCGGCGATCTGGGCCGGCGTTGCCTGGCCCTCGACCACGTGGTAGGTCAGGATGCTCGTCAGGAGCGGAGCGTCGGTCTTGAGCGTTTCGATCGTGGCCGGGTCGAGCTTGGCGAATGCATCATCGGTAGGGGCGAAAACCGTGAGGCTCGGATTGCCGTTGAGCGTGTCGACGAGGTTCACGTCCGGATTCAATTGTCCGGAGACCGCTTTGGTCAGCGTCGTCAGCATCGGATTGTTCGATGCGGCAGTCGCCACGGGATCCATCGCCATGCCCTGGACCGAGCCTGGCCCTGTCGGTACCTCCTGTGCGTAGGCCGAACATCCGGTGCCGACCATCTCTGCCTGCGCGCTCGTCGCGGTACCGAGGGACAATCCCACGGCGGCAATAGCGGCGAAGCCGACCCCCACAGTCTTCTTTGCGTGCATGAAATTCTCTTCCCTTCGTCGCGGGCGGCAGGTGCCGCCTCGATTTCACTTCATTGGACATTCGGAGCCGGTCGCGATGCGGATGGGTCGTCAGCCGTACGTGAACGAAAAGACTTGTAAACCCGCAGGGACCGCGACCTCCAGCCGTCCTTCGGCGACGTCGGCGTCATCGACGATCTGGTGAAGTGTCGGAGGACCGCTGATGGGCACCGCGGAGGTCCTTCCACGGCGCGATACCGTCAGTGTGCCCTCACCACCTGCGACGATGTAGACGTCCCTGGCGTGGTAGTTCAACGCGATGCTGGAGGTCGCGCCCCTCGACGTCGCACCCTGATAGTCCAGCGCCCAGTCACCGCGCAACGCAAAGCTGTCATCTGGAAGTCGTTGCGGGTAATTGAAATCGAAAGTTCCCTCGTCGTAGGTACCGACTCCGCCGTAGTTGACGACCTTGCCGACACTCAAGTAGGTCTCGGGTGTCGTTTCCGTCTGCGGCGTCGCGTCTTCGGCGTCGACCGGTGGCGGCAGTTGCACGAAAGGGTTGGCATCAGCGAGCAACTGACGGATGAGCCGCTCGGTGGTGTCGTAGTCGCCTTCGCCGAACTTTATGTGGCGCACGGTGCCTTCAGCGTCGACGAGATACTTGGCCGGCCAGTACCGGTTGCGGTAGTTCGTCCACGTCGAGTAGCCGTTGTCCAGTGCCACGGGATACGTGATGCCCAGATCGCGCGCGCCAGCGGCCACATTGCCCTCGACGCGTTCGAATGCGTACTCGGGGGTGTGCACGCCGATCACCTCGAACCCGAGGTCGCGATAGGTGTCGTACCAGTCGACGATGTGGGGGATGGCGCGCTGGCAGTTGATGCACGAATACGCCCAGAAGTCGATGAGTACGACCTTGCCGCGCAACGATTTCAGGTCGACCGCCGAGCCGTTCGGTGTGTTCAGCCACGCCGCGATGTTCTTGATGTCCGGCGCCGTGCCGCAGCTTTCCAGCTCGGGAGCGCCGTTGGTGCAGTTCGAGAGTTCTCTGTTCTGGTCATTGACCAGGCCGGCCAGGTTGAGCTTCTCGCGGATCTGGTCGTCGCCCCCAACACGTTCCTGCAGCGAGCCCGTGTAATCGGGTATCGCGCGCTGCAGAGCCGCAGGGACGTTGAACGCCAACGCGACCGCCAGCAGGATCGTCACAACGCCTGCGGTGATGCGGATTTCGCGCTGGCGGCGCCGAAACGCCGCCACCCGCTCGGCGACGCGGCGGCCGGCAAGGGCGAAGAACAGCAGCGGGAGCGCCGCGCCGACGGCGAATGAGAGTGTCAACACGATCGTGGGAACGCCGATGGTGCCGGTTGCGCCTGCGATGACGATGGCCGCCAGGACCGGTCCCGCGCACGGGACATAGAGCACGCCCAGCGCGATGCCGAGCCCGAAACCGTCACTGCTTGAACCGAACTGCTTCTGTGGAAGCTTCGAGAACGGCTTCTCCAGAAGTGCCTCGAACTTCGGGAAGATCAACCCTGTGCCGATCAACAGCAGCGCGATCAGCGCGACCCAGCGGATCGCGTCCTGCGGCAGGTGCAGCAGCGACAGCAGCGCCGAACCCGCCAGGGTCACCACGCTGAAACTCAGCACCAGGCCGGCGATCACGCGGTAGGGCCGCAGCCTGTCCGACAATGTCGGCTTCGTCTCGAGTGCGACGCCCCCGGCGCCGCCTGTCGTGTCGGCGCGGGCGCTCTGGGTGCCGGAGAAGAAGATCACCGGCAGGACGGGAAGGATGCACGGCGAGATGCCGGTGATCAGTCCGCCGAGAAAGCCGATCAGCGCAAGGGTGAACATCAGGGTCCCTTAGACAGAGCGAGCTGGGCCCGCGTTGGCGCGGGGCCCAGCTCGCGGTGAGAGAGCGGCCTCAGTTGGCCGGAGGCATCAACACCGTGTCGATCATGTAGACGGTCGCGTTGGCGGTCTGAACACCGCCGCACACCAGGCCGGCGTCGTTGAACATCAGGTCGGGGCCCGCTCCGGTCACCGTCACCGTGCCGCCTTCGAGCGTCTTGTGGTCGCCGACGACCGCGGTGGGACTGGCCTGACCCTCGACCACGTGATAGGTCAGGATGCTGGTCAGCAGGTCCGAATCGGTCTTCAGCTTCTCGAGAGTCGCGGCATCGATCTTGGCGAACGCGTCGTCGGTCGGCGCGAACACCGTCAGTGCCGGATTGCTGTTCAGGGTGTCGACGAGGTTCACATCTGGATTGAGCTGACCCGACAGCGCCTGCGTCAGCGTCGTGAGCATCGGATTGTTGGATGCCGCCACCGCGACGGGGTCCTGCGCCATGCCCGCGACCGAACCGGGGCCACTCGGGAACCTGCTCGGCATAGGCGGCGCACCCGGTTCCCACGAGGTTCGCGGCAGGATCGGCCATCGCCGTCGTGCTCGGTGATGCGGGTGCGGCCGATGTCGTCGTCTCAGCGGCGGTCGACATGGCGGACGATGTGGTGGAATCCGCCTCCGACGAACCGTCGCTGGAACACGAGACTGCACCGAAGATCGCAAGTGCGCTCAGACCAGCAGCGGCGACCGTCTTGCTGTGAACTGTTCTCATTGGTTTCCCCATTCCCCATCTTTTGTCTCGGACGGCGGGCCGCCATCCTTCGGTTGACGAAGGGGATTCGCTGTGACGCGGCGCACGGATGGTCCGGCGCCCACTCGGTCACATTTACGTCACATTTGTCATCGCGATGACCGGAGCCCCCCGGCGGATGGGGCCCTCGCGTGCGGGGAGCGTCACAATAGACCGGTGAGCGAGTTCGGCGGGCTTCCAGCGGTGGGCCCCGGGGAACGACCGAGTGCGGGTGCTGATTCTCGGCAGCACCGGCTCCATCGGCACCCAGGCGCTGGAGGTCATCGCCGCCAACCCGGACCGCTTCGAGGTGGTCGGGCTGGCGGCCGGCGGCGGTAACCCGGCCCTGCTCGCCAAGCAGCGCGCCGACACCGGGGTGGCGAACGTCGCCGTCGCCGACGCCGCCGCCGCCGCGCAGGTCGGCGACGTCACCTACGCGGGACCCGACGCCGCCACCCGTCTCGTGGAGAACACCGAGGCCGACGTCGTGCTGAACGCGCTCGTCGGGCGCGCTGGGCCTGCAAACCCACGCTGGCGGCGTTGGCCAGCGGTGCCCGGCTGGCGCTGGCCAACAAGGAGTCGCTGGTCGCGGGCGGTCCGCTGGTGCTCAAGGCGGCCAAGCCCGGCCAGATCGTGCCCGTCGACTCCGAACACTCCGCGATGGCGCAGTGCCTGCGCGGCGGCAGCCGCCGACGAAGTGGCGAAAATCGTGCTCACCGCGTCGGGCGGCCCGTTCCGCGGCTGGTCGGCTGCCGACCTCGACTCCGTCACGCCCGATCAGGCGGGTGAGCATCCGACCTGGTCCATGGGCCCGATGAACACGCTGAACTCGGCCACGCTGGTCAACAAGGGCCTCGAGCTCATCGAGACGCACCTGCTGTTCGGCATCGACTACGACCGCATCGAGGTGGTCGTCCATCCGCAGTCGATCGTTCACTCGATGGTCACTTTCACCGACGGCTCGACCCTCGCCCAGGCCAGCCCGCCCGATATGAAACTGCCGATCGCGCTGGCGCTGGGCTGGCCGGCGCGCGTGCCGGCCGCGGCGCCGGCATGCGACTTCCGCGCGGCCTCGACCTGGGAGTTCGAGCCGCTGGACGCGGACGTGTTCCCGGCCGTCGACCTCGCCCGGCACGCCGGTACGGGCGGCGGCTGCCTGACCGCGGTCTACAACGCAGCGAACGAGGAAGCGGCCGCCGCCTTCCTCGACGGGGGCATCCGATTTCCGGCCATCGTGCGAACAATCGCCGAGGTGCTGCGCGCTGCCGACCAGTGGGCCGCCGAACCCGCTACCGTGGATGACGTACTCGACGCCCAGCGCTGGGCCCGCGACCGGGCAAAGCGCGAAGTCGAGCGGGAGACTTCAAGAACTTCAAGAAAAGGACTACTCACCAAATGATGTTCGTGCTCGGCATCATCGCGTTCGCGTTGTGCATCCTGTTGTCGGTTGCACTGCACGAATGCGGCCACATGTGGGTGGCGCGTGCCACCGGGATGAAGGTGCGCCGCTACTTCGTCGGCTTCGGCCCCACCCTGTGGTCGACCCGGCGGCCCAACAAGCTGGGGCACACCGAGTACGGCGTCAAGGCGGTCCCGCTGGGCGGCTTCTGCGACATCGCCGGTATGACGTCGATCGACGAGATCGCGCCCGAAGACGAGCCGTACGCGATGTACCGGCAGAAGACGTGGAAGCGCGTCGCCGTGCTGGCCGCGGGCCCGGCGATGAACTTCGTCGTCGGCCTGGTGCTGATCTACGCCATCGCCGTGATCTGGGGGCTGCCGAACCTGCATCCGCCCACCCAGGCGATCGTCGGCGAAACCGGTTGTGTCGCACTCGCAAGTCACCAAGGACAAGCTGGCCGACTGCAGCGGTCCCGGTCCGGCCGCGCGAGGCCGGCATCCGCGCCGGCGACGTGATCGTCAAGGTCGGCGACACACCGGTCAGCACCTTCGACGAGGCCCGGACCGCGCTTCAGGGGTCATCGGGCCCGACCACCGTCGTCTACGAGCGCGACGGCCAACCGACCAGCACCGTCGTCGACGTCACCAGTACGCAGCGGTTCACCGGCAAGGACGACGTGCCAACGACGGTCGGCGCCATCGGTATCGCCGCCGCGCGCTTCGGGCCGACGCAGTACAACCCGCTGTCGGCGGTCCCCGCCACCTTCGCGTTCACCGGGGATCTGACCGTCGAACTGGGCAAGTCGCTGGCCAAGATCCCGACCAAGGTCGGCGCGCTGGTGCACTCCATCGGCGGCGGCGAACGTGATCCCGAGACGCCGATCAGCGTGGTCGGGGCCAGCATCATCGGCGGCGACACCGTCGATGCCGGGCTTGTGGGTGGCGTTCTGGTTCTTCCTGGCCCAGCTGAACTTCGTGCTCGGCGCGATCAACCTCATCCCGCTGCTGCCGTTCGACGGCGGGCACATCGCGATTGCGGTGTTCGAGAAGATCCGCAATATGATTCGGACGGCGCGCGGCAGGGTGGCCGCGGCGCCCGTCAACTACCTCAAGCTGATGCCCGCCACCTACGTAATCTTGTTTGTGGTGGTCGGCTACATGCTGCTGACCGTCACCGCTGACCTGGTCAACCCGATCAGGTTGTTCCAGTAGGAGACATCGATGACCTCCCGATTGGTCTGGGGATGCCGGCGCCGCCGGCGCCGACCCTGGCACCTCGCCGCAAGACGCGTCAGCTGATGGTGCGCGACGTCGGCGTGGGCAGCGACTATCCGATCGCCGTGCAGTCGATGTGCACCACCAAGACGCATGACATCAACTCGACGCTGCAGCAGATCGCCGAGCTGACCGCGTCGGGCTGCGACATCGTCCGCGTGGCCTGCCCGCGTCAGGAAGACGCCGACGCACTGCCCGCGATCGCGAAGCAAGTCGAAGATCCCCGTCATCGCCGACATCCACTTCCAGCCCAAGTACATCTTCGCCGCGATCGACGCGGGCTGTGCGGCCGTGCGCGTGAACCCGGGCAACATCAAGGAGTTCGACGGCCGGGTCAAGGAGGTCGCCAAAGCGGCAGGCGCAGCGGGCATTCCGATCCGCATCGGCGTCAACGCCGGCTCGCTGGACAAGCGCTTCATGGAGAAGTACGGCAAGGCCACTCCCGAGGCGCTGGTCGAATCCGCGCTGTGGGAGGCCTCGCTGTTCGAGGAGCACGGCTTCGGCGATATCAAGATCAGCGTCAAGCACAACGATCCCGTCGTCATGGTCGCCGCCTACGAGCTGCTGGCCGCCAAGTGCGATTACCCGCTGCACCTCGGCGTCACCGAGGCCGGACCGGCCTTCCAGGGCACCATCAAATCCGCCGTCGCGTTCGGTGCGCTGCTGTCGCAGGGGCATCGGCGACACCATCCGCGTCTCGCTGTCCGCGCCGCCGGTCGAAGAAGTCAAGGTCGGCAACCAGATCCTCGAATCGCTGAACCTGCGGCCGCGTGGGCTGGAGATCGTGTCCTGCCCGTCGTGCGGGCGTGCACAGGTCGACGTCTACACCTTGGCCAACGAGGTGACCGCCGGACTGGAGGGCATGGAGGTTCCGCTGCGCGTGGCCGTGATGGGATGTGTCGTCAACGGCCCCGGTGAGGCCCGCGAAGCCGACCTCGGCGTCGCGTCCGGAAACGGCAAGGGCCAGATCTTCGTCAAGGGCGAGGTGATCAAGACGGTGCCCGAGGCGCAGATCGTCGAGACGCTGATCGAGGAGGCGTTGCGACTCGCCGAAGAAATGGGCACATCGCCCGGATCAGACGCAAGCGGTTCGCCGATTGTGACCGTAAGCTGAGCATGGCCCTGTGAGCACGGAGCCGCTCCGGCGGCGACATTGAACAGGGTCACCGCACCGCCCGGGAACGGTTAGAAAGAGTCTCCATGTCGGCTCCGCCGCTATTTCGCCTCGTCGATGAGCGACGGGTATCGGTTGTGCGCGAAGCGGGTGAGGTCTATCGCGTGCTCGACGAGGATCCTGTCGGCGCCTGCATGGTCGCGTCGCGGGTCGTCGAACACGGCATCGAGCCCGCGGCCATCGGCGGCGAACTCTGGACCCGTCAGCGACCCACCGAATCTCTCTGTTACGCAGGAGCGAATCTGATCCCGCTGCGCGGCGGAACCGACGATATGTATGCGTTCGCCGACAAGGCGATGAGCACGGCGCGACGGTGTTCGTCGCTGGTCGGCCGCGCCGAGCTGGTGCTTCCGATGTGGCAGCGACTCGAGCACGCCTGGGGTGCGGCGCGCGACGTGCGCGAGCATCAGCCGCTGATGGCGCTGCGCACACCGCCCGTCTGCGCGATCGACCCGACGGTGCGCCAGGTTCGCGCCGACGAACTCGACGCCTACCTGGTCGCGGCCATCGACATGTTCATCGGCGAGGTCGGCATCGACCCGCGGATCGGTGACGGCGGCCGCGGCTACCGGCGCCGGGTCGCGGGATTGATCGCCGCCGGCCGCGCGTGGGCCCGCTTCGAACGCGGACAGGTGGTCTTCAAGGCCGAGGTCGGATCGCAGTCGCCGTCGGTCGGCCAGATCCAGGGGGTGTGGGTGCACCCGGATTGGCGCGGTCGCGGGATCGGCACCGCGGGCACGGCGACGTTGGCATCGGCGGTCGTGCGCAGCGGGCGCATCGCCAGCCTGTACGTCAACGACTTCAACGCCGTCGCGCGGGCCACCTACGACCGCATCGGCTTCACTCAGGTCGGCACGTTCGCGACCGTTCTTCTCGACTGACGACGAACAAGGACGACATCGTCACTGGTATCGCCGTCAGCCTGCACCCGCCATGACGCAATACCAGACCCCGCGGCGGGTTGGTCTTTACGCTCGTGGGCATGACCGACGAAGACCCAAGGGTTGCGCGCCGTGAGATCGCCGATGCGATGGTGCGTGCGCTCGAGCGACGCCACGAACTTCTCGACGTCGTCGTGGCGGCCGAGGATTACGATGCCGCGATCGACGCGATCGCAAGCCATCTCGGCACGACGGCCGGCGCTGCAGAGGCGGTGCTGCGGTTGTCGTTCGATCGGCTCACCAAGGTGGCGAGGCGCAGGATCGCCGCCGAACTCGACGACCTGAACAATCAGCTGAGCTTCACCATGGGTGAGCCCGCCAGGTCCGTGGACAGCGTGGTGTTGCGACCCTTCGCCCCGGATGACGACCGCGACATCTTCGCCGCACGCACCGACCGATGTGCGGGAAGCCGGCGACGGGTCGCGGTGCCCCCGCGGGCGATCTCGAGGACGAGATCCGGACGGGTCTGGAGCGGGTCGACGCCGAAGATGCGGCGTGGTTGGTCGCGATCCACGGTTCGCGAAAGATCGGGATGGCCTTCGGCGACCTGATCTCCGGCGAGGTCAACGTCCGGATCTGGATCCACCCCGACTACCGCAAGCAGGGCTACGGCACTGCCGTGCTCCGCAAGTCGCGTTCGGAGATGGCCGCCTACTTTCCGGCGGTGCCATTGGTGGTGCGCGCACCGGCCGCCGGGGTCCTGACGCTCGTCGAAATCAACGTTTTGCAGGGCGTCTCTCGAACTTTCTCTGCAATTCGTGGATTTCGTTGCGCGCCTCCGCGATGGTGGGGTCTCGAATTCGTAACATCTGCCCCAATGGCAACTTCAGTATCACGTTTGTTAGCGCTTCTGATGGTCGCGGCGCTGGGATTCACCGTCGGGCCCCTTACCGCGTGTACACCCAAACCGAACGGACCCGAGCCGACGGCAGAACAGTTCTTCGCCGCCCTGGCCACCGGCGACACCGCGGCCGCCGCCGAGCTGAGCGACCGGCCCGCCGACGCGCGGCAGGCGCTGAACAACGCGTGGGCGGGGCTGCAGGCGACCCATCTCGACGCACAGATCCTGAGCTCGAAGTACGCCGAGGACACCGGCAGCGTCGCCTACCGCTACACCTGGCATCTGCCCAAGGACCGCACCTGGACCTACGACGGGCAGCTCAACATGGTCCGCAACGAGGGCCGCTGGGAAGTGCGGTGGAGCGCCACCGGAGTGCACCCCAAACTCGGTGAGAACCAGACGCTGGCGCTGCGTGCGGACCCGCCCCGACGGGCCTCGGTCAACGAGCGCGGAGGCACCGACGTCCTGGTGCCCGGCTACCTCTACAGCGTCTCGCTGGACGCCCGGGCGGCGGCCGGATCCCTGATGACGACCTCACGCGCCGTGGTCGACGCGTTGCGGCCGTTCGACAACACGCTGGACCCGCAGCGCCTCGCCGAGCAGGCCAGTTCGTCGAAGCGGCCGATGTACCTGATCACCCTTCGCCAGTCCGACCACGACCGGGTGGCCGCGGCGGTCGGATCGCTGCCGGGCGTGGTGATCACGCCGCAGGCCGAATTGCTGCCCACCGACGAGACATTCGCACCGGCCATCATCG
Source organism: uncultured Actinomycetota bacterium (assembly GCA_963805835.1). GTDB lineage: Bacteria > Actinomycetota > Actinomycetes > Mycobacteriales > Mycobacteriaceae > Mycobacterium. Next base: position 338,503 of record CAWDVX010000007.1, read on the forward strand.
GCGAGGTCAAGAAGGCGGTGGTCGACGAACTCGACGGCCAGGCGGGCTGGCGAGTGGTCAGCGTCAACCAGAACGGCGTCGACGTCGACGTGCTCAACGAGGTGCCGGCCGATCCCGCGCCGTCGGTCACGATCAGCCTGGACCGGGCCGTGCAGGACGCCGCCCAGAATGCCGTCAACACCACTGGTAAGCAGGCGATGATCGTGGCGATCAAGCCGTCGACCGGCGAGATCCTCGCCGTCGCGCAGAACGCCGCCGGCCGACGCGCAGGGGCCCACTCGCCACGACGGGGCTCTACCCGCCGGGATCGACGTTCAAGATGGTCACGGCGGGCGCCGCGATCGAACGCGACATGGCAACACCCAATACGCTGCTGCCCTGCCCCGGCACCATGGACATCGGCCACCGCACCGTCCCCAATTACGGCGGCTTCGACCTCGGCACCGTGCCGATGTCGCGGGCGTTCGCCAGTTCGTGCAACACCACCTTCGCCGAACTGGCCAGCCGGATGCCGCCGCGCGGGCTGACGCAGGCCGCCGCCAAATACGGCATCGGGACGGACTACGTGATCGAGGGTCTGACCACGGTGACCGGCTCGGTGCCGCCGACGGTGAACCTGGCCGAGCGCACCGAGGACGGCTTCGGACAGGGCAAGGTCGTGGTGAGCCCGTTCGGCATGGCGATGGCCGCGGCGACCGTCGCAGCCGGGAAAACGCCTGTGCCGCTACTGATCGAAGGTCGGCAGACGGAGGTCACCGGCGACCAGGAGCCGATCACTCCCAAGATCCTCGACGCCCTGCGGCCGATGATGCGGTTGGTCGTGACCAACGGCACCGCCAAGGATCTGCAGGGAGCGGGCGACGTGCGGGGCAAGACCGGTGAGGCGGAGTTCGCGGGCGGCTCGCATTCGTGGTTCGCCGGCTACCGCGGCGACATGGCGTTCGCCGCGTTGATCGTCGGGGGCGGGTCCTCGGAGTACGCGGTGCGGATGCTCAAGGGCATGTTCGACTCGCTGCCTCCCAGCTATCTGGCGTGAGCCCGCGCAGCGGTGCGTCGATCCGTCTGGCGGTACCGTTGATCCCGTTATGACAGGGCCCGATGACCACGCTCCGATGCGCGTGTCAGATGCGGATCGCAACGGGACCCTGCGCCGGCTGCACAACGCGGTCGCCCTCGGGCTGATCGACATCGACGAATTCGAGGAGCGTTCGGCGCTGGTGTCGAGCGCCCGGCTGCATTCCGACCTCGACAGCCTCGTCGGTGATCTGCCCGGCCCGGGTGCGATCGTCACGACGGCAACCGACCGGGTGGAGCTGCGCGGCGTGTTCGGTTCGCTCAAACGCCAGGGGGAGTGGATCGTGCCGACGCGGCTGGCGCTGCACCGGCGGATGGGCTCGGTCGACCTCGACCTGACCAAGGCGCGCTTCGCCGGAGCGATCGTCGTCGTGGAGCTCGACCTGAAGTTCGGTGGGCTCGACCTTCGGCTGCCCGACGGCGCCAGTGCGTCGATCGACGATGTGGAGGTGGTCGTCGGCAGCGCCCACGATCACCGCAAAGACGCGCCCGCCGAAGGCGCCCCGCACGTCATCCTGACCGGCAAGGTGGTCTGCGGCTCGGTGGATATCCGCGGCCCGCGCAAGGGTTTGCGCTTCGGCTGGATCACTTGAGCGGTTCGTCGGGCACCCCGAACCGCTGCTGATACTTGCGCACCTGCTCGCGCACCAGAGAAGCGTCCAGACCCGTGTCGGCCCACGTATAACGGCCGCCGCCGGCGTCGCCCGGATGGGCCGCCAAGAACGCGCGCATGTTGTCCTCGGCGACCGGCGACAGTTCACGGCCGAGTTCGGTGTACAGCGCGCGGATGGTGGCGAACGGATCGCGGATGAAATCGGCGAACTGCACATCGACGATCTGCTGTCCGGCCAGCGCCTCCGAATCACGCAGCGTCATGCCGCGCTCGAGCCCGACCACGATCTCCTCGCACGACTGGCCGGCGCAGTCGGGGATCGAACTGTCGTCGGACGCGAGTCGGCGGAGGTGATGAGTGAGCGCGCTGATCGACGAGATGACGTTGAGCGGGTCGCGGTGGGTCTGCACGATCAACGCGTCGGGATATTCGGCGACCAGCGCGTCGAGCTGCCACAGATGCGCCGGTGACTTCAGCAGCCATGAACAAGGCCCGCCGGGCACCCCGGACTGCAAGTGCTGCAGGAACATTCGGTGATAGGCAGTAGGCCGGGTGGTGGTCGGCTTCGTACAACAGCCACCGGTAGTAGGTCGGCAGCCGGTACTGCACCGAGAAGATCATGCTGCAGAACTGGCCGGCGGTGATCCGCACACATTCCTGGCCGACCAGCGCCCCCATCGGGTGGAACGCCAGCAGCCCGGGAACGATCTGCTCGGACATCTCGATGCTCGCCTGGGCTTCGGCGATGCGCGGGTCGGTGTCGTACGTCTCGGGCCGAGGCAAGGGGTGGGGGTTGTCCACCTCCCACGTCAGCGGAGGCCGAAGCTCGGGGTCCTGCGCGAGAAGGTCGAACAGGATCGTGGTGCCGGTGCGCGGCTGCCCGACGATGAAGATGGGCCTGTCGATCTTCTGTGCCGCGACCTCGGGATTCTCCTTGCGCCACTTCATGATCTGCAGCCTGTTGACCATGGGGCGCAGCGAGGTCGGAAACGGCGATCTCGACGCCCAGATCGGACAGCCGTGCCTCGGAGATCAGCCCGTCGCACAGCAACGCCAACCCCTCGCGCCAGCTGTCGTCGCCGCCGAAGTCGTCGCTGCCCGCCAGCTCGCACGCATGCTCGACAAGCAGCTCTGGTTGAAAGTGTTCGGCGCTCACGACGTCTTCTCGCCGCGGCGGACGGTGGTCTTCACGTTGGGCGGTTCGGGTTTGTCGAGCCATCTAAGGACGATGAAGCCGCGACGCCGGCCGCCGGTGTCCAGCCAATGGCCGTGTCCGAAGTCTCTGGCGCCGATGGCGATTCGCGCGACGCCGTCATCGCCAGGCGTCAGGCCCTTGCCGGTGACGGAGCTGTGCCGATGTCTGGGCTCCAGGCACTCGTGCCAGATGTTCTCCAGGGTGACGTTCCAGTACCTGGTGTCGGGAGGGCGGAATTCGAGCACCAGGGACTCGTCGGCGTCGAGTGCGAAGGTGCCGATCATGTACAGGTTGTCGGGTGTGGTGTCTGCGCCGCCGAGTTCGGCGGCCGCGGCGGTCACGAGGGTGTTGGGTTGCGTCAGCAGTTCGGGCTTGATGGTCCGGTGCAGCGTCGCCAGCTTGACGATGGTCCATGCCATCGCGGTGAACTGTTCTGCTGCCTCGGCGTCGGTGATCGGTCGCAGCGGCTCGGGGTCGAGTGCTTCGATGTGCAGGGTCGCCGGTTGTTCGGTGTCCGGATCGCCGACGTACTCGCGCACGACGATCGACGAGGCATCCGCGGGGATGGGGACCCACTGAGCCGTACCGAGGGCCGCGGGTGACGGTTCGGCGGCGGAGAACACCAGCGTGAACGATCCGGAATCGAGCACGAGGTCGGTGTCGCTGACGTAGCCGGCCATGCGGCGCGGCGTCAGACCTGTGCCCGCGAGCACCTGCAATCCGAGGTAGGCGGTGCTGCCGCGGGTTCCGGTCACCCGGTAGGTGCGGTCGCCGCGGATCATCGCCAACAGGTATCGGCCATCGGGGTTGGGGCCGCCGACCATCCGGGTGTCCGAGCACATGTCGAAGAACTGAGGACGGTCGGAGTCGGCCTGTACGGACAGCTCAGCGCACAGCCCGGTCACCTTGGCCACGACCTGAAGGCCTTCGATCAACTCGCGCTCGTCGATCGCGTCCTCGCTCACCGTCTGGGTGAGATCGGCCAGCATCTGCTGGACGAACCGCCAGGATTCCAGGGTTTTCGTCGCGGCGGCATTGCCAACGGTATCCATAGTGAGACATAGTCTCATCATGGACGTAGTCTCACCAGAGAAACCGCGAGAAAGTCTCACCGTCCGCAAACAGCGCGCCACCCGCGCGCGAATCGCCGCGGTGGCGGCGCAGCGTGTGGCCGAGGACGGCCTGGCCGGGGCGACGGTCGACCAGATCGCGCGGGCGGCCGAGGTCGGGCGCGCCACGTTCTTCCGCTACTTCAGCTCGAAGGAAGACGCCGTCGCCGAGGGGGCGACGACTCGTTGGCTGGATGCGATCACCGCGGCGATCGCGCGACAACCCGCAGAACTGTCGGCCGTCGGGGCGGTGATGGCGGCGTTCGCCGACCTTGGTGATGGATTCGAGGGGGTCAGCGGGGAGGTTCGTGAGCTGGCGACGCTGACCCGTTCGTCACCGGTGTTGAGCGCCTGGACGCTGCAGATCTACCTGCGCTACGAGGCGGCGATCGCCGACCTGGTGGCCCCTCGGCTCGGCGAGGTCACGGCCGACGATCCGCGGCCACGTCTGATCGGGGCCATGGCCATGGCGTCGGTCCGGATCGCCCTCGACGACTGGCTGGTGCATGGCGGATCGCTGCCTACCCGCGTCCGGTCAGCCCTGTCGGCGCTACACGTCGAGTAGGTGGCCGCCGAAGCCGACTATTCTGGCGTCATGGAAGTTCGTACCGCCCTTCGCCCCGGCGTGGTATCTCCCATGCTGCCGGTGCCCCGCTCGATCGCCCGCCCCGAGTACGTGGGTAAAGCGACCGCGCAAGAGGGTAGCGAGCCATGGGTGCAGACGCCGGAGGTCATCGAGAGGATGCGCGTCGCCGGGCGCATCGCGGCGGCGGCGCTGGCCGAGGCGGGCAAGGCCGTCGAACCGGGCGTCACGACCGACGAACTTGACCGCATCGCACACGAGTACATGATCGACAACGGCGCCTACCCGTCGACGCTGGGATACAAGGGCTATCCCAAGTCCTGCTGCACGTCTCTGAACGAGATCATCTGCCACGGCATCCCCGACTCGACGGTGGTCGAGGACGGCGACATCGTCAACATCGACGTCACCGCTTACATCGACGGCGTGCATGGCGACACCAACGCCACCTTTCTTGCGGGCAACGTGTCCGAGGAGCACCGGCTGCTCGTCGAACGCACCCATGAGGCCACGATGCGGGCGATCAAGGCCGTCAAACCCGGGCGCGCACTGTCGGTCGTCGGGCGTGTCATCGAGTCGTATGCGAACCGGTTCGGCTACAACGTGGTTCGTGACTTCACCGGGCACGGCATCGCCACCACCTTCCATAACGGCCTGGTGGTGCTGCACTATGACCAGCCCGCCGTGCAGACCGTGCTCGAACCCGGAATGACCTTCACGATCGAGCCGATGATCAACCTCGGCGCACTGGACTACGAGATCTGGGACGACGATTGGACGGTCGCCACCAAGGACAAGAAGTGGACCGCCCAGTTCGAGCACACGCTGGTTGTCACCGAGGACGGCGCCGAGATCCTGACTCAATTGTGAGTTCGACGCCGAACGTGCGCCCACCGCGATTCTGCGCCCCGATTTTCGCAGTGGGCGCACGTTCGGCGCATTCATGAGCGGGGCGTTGCTCATCGCCGGCACCACCTCCGATGCCGGCAAGTCCATGGTCGTCGCTGGACTGTGCCGGCTACTGGCACGCAAGGGCATTCGCGTCGCGCCGTTCAAGGCGCAGAACATGTCCAACAACTCGGCGGTCACGATCGAGGGCGGCGAGATCGGCCGGGCGCAGGCGATGCAGGCCAGGGCCGCGGGTCTGGCGCCCAGCGTTCGCTTCAACCCGGTGCTTCTCAAGCCCGGCAGCGATCGCACCTCGCAGCTGGTGGTCCGCGGCAGCGTGGCCGACAACGTCAGCGCCAGGGACTACTTCACCCACCGTGAGCGGCTGGCGAGGGTGGTGGCCGACGAATTGGCCGCCTTGCGAAAAGAATTCGATGCGGTGATCGTCGAAGGCGCCGGTTCGCCCGCCGAGATCAATTTGCGCGCAACCGATATCGCCAACATGGGGCTGGCCCGCGCTGCCGATCTCCCGGTCGTCATCGTCGGCGACATCGACCGCGGCGGGTTGCTGGCACATCTCTACGGCACGGTCGCGGTGCTCGAACCGGAAGACCAGCGACTCATCTGCGGGTTCCTGGTCAACAAGTTCCGTGGGGACCCCGCGCTTCTGGCCCCGGGGCTGACGCAGCTACAGGCCCTGACCGGCCGGCCCACCTACGGCGTGATCCCGTACTGCGACGGGCTGTGGCTCGACACCGAGGACTCCGTCTCTGTGCTTGCCCACCGCGTCGTCGGCGACCCGCAGACTCCGCGCGGGCGGGAATGGCTGAGGGTCGCGGCGGTCCGCCTGCCGCGCATCTCCAACTCGACGGACGTCGAGGCCCTGGCGTGTGAGCCCGGGGTGTTGGTCCGCTGGGTCACTGATCCGGCCGATCTGGCCGACGCCGACGTGGTCGTGCTGCCCGGGAGTAAGTCCACCGTGACGGATCTGGCGTGGTTGCGCGAGCGCGGCCTGGCCGACGCCGTCGTCGACCACGCGCGAAACGGCAAGCCCGTGCTCGGCGTCTGCGGTGGATTCCAGATGCTGTGCCGCCGGATCGACGACACGGTGGAGTCACGGGCGGGACGTGTCGAGGGACTCGCGATGCTCGACGCCGACATCGAATTCGATCCCGACAAGACGCTGTGCCACCACGATGCGCCGATTCACGGCTACGAGATTCATCACGGTCGCCTGACCCGTTCGACCGAGGCCGACTGGCTGGCCCTCGACATCCCGGTGGGAGTTCGTCGCGGCGCCGTCTACGGCACTCACTGGCACGGTCTGCTCGACAATGACGACGTGCGGCGGGCATGGCTCACCGATGCCGCCGCCGCCGCGGGCCGGGGCGGATTCGTGGTCGCCGACGACATCGACGTCCAGGCACGTCGAGACGCCCAACTGGATGTGATGGCAGACCTGCTCACCAGCCATGTGGACGTCGACGCCATGCTCGTCCTGCTGGAACAGCGGCGGCCTGCACTGCCCTCGATCGCCACTAAGCTGACGCCATGACCTGGCGCAATGTGCTTGCCCTCGGTGCCGCGGCGTTACTCGCGGGAGGCTGCGCTCAGCCGATCGCCGGCACGGCGACCTGGCCCGGCGCCCGACTCGAGAAGATGCTGCTGACCCCCGCAGACTTTCCGCAGGGTGTGCAGTTCGAGCGCATCGAACGAGAGCCCGGACAGGCCGACGGTGCCGGCGCACCGCCCGCGATGTTGTCCCGGCCTGAGGGGTGTGCTGACGGGCTGACCCGGGTGATCGCCGACTCGGCCGAACGCGGGCCGGGCAGCGCAGCGGAATACCTCGTCGGCTACGACGGTGCCCGAATGGTCATCACGGTGTTGACGTGGCGACTGGACCTGGACCGGTTGGCCGCGGTGGCCGATCGGTGCGCCCGGTTCGAGACGTACTTCGATCCGTCGACACCCGGTATTCCGATGACCACCACCAGGCTGCCGACACCGCGGGCCGACGCGCTCGTGTACGAGCAGACGATGCAGTTGAGTGCCACACCGGAAAGTGTCTACTTCTCGTTCGAGAACGTCGGGGACGCGGCGGTGTTCGGGCTCGCGTTTCCGACACCCAATCGCGTCGATTCCCGTCAAAGGTTCGCTGCCGCAGACGTTTCTGGATATCACGGCAAAGCAGGCCGACCGCGCGCTATCGGCCTGAGGGTTGTGTGAGCTCGAGGCGAAAACCACCCGCTCTATAGGTGAGCGCCTGTAGCGTGGCCGAAATGCCACCCACCACGGTCACCGTCGACGGCATTGGCGTGCCCGTCGATGTCGCCGGCCCCGACAAGGGGTCGGTTGTCGTGGTGCTGGGTGCGGCGCAGCATGCCACTGCGGCCTACGACGCGGTGTGCCAGCGGTTGCACACCGCGTCATTGCGGACGGTGGTCATCGCCCCGGACCCACGGCTGACCGCCAACACGGTGATCGGCATCCTCGATGCGCTCGAGGTGAAGTGGGCCCTGCTGGTCGGTGATCGCATCGGCGGCGAATTGGCGTGGGAGCTCGCCGCGACCCGGCTGGACCGGTTCATCGGGCTGGTGGTGATCGACCGCGGTCACCCACGCGTAGCCGACCACACCGGGGCGATCCGCGACAACAGTTGTCCGCCTGTCGAAATGAACACCACCGCGCTGGTCAGCACGGCGGCTGCACGCGCGGTCGCGAAAGCCAGCCAGCGCTACGTGTACGGCGACTACCGGTTGGTCGAGCTGCTCGGACGGCGAAACGCCCAGGAATCCACGGCGCAGCTGGCTGCCGAGATCGTGATGCGCACCAGCACCTGGTAGTTCTAGGCGGTCGGTGGCTCGTCGGGCGTCCAGGCCTGCGGCAGGGCGGGACTGCCCGGGAAGAGGTAGTCGACGAAAGCCTTTGCGGTGGGCTGGGGCTCGTGGTTGGCCAGCCCAGGCCGTTCGTTGGCTTCGATGAACACGTAATCCGGTGCGGTGACGTCGGGAACCAACAGGTCGATACCCGTGACGGGGATTCCGATGGCGTCGGCGGCCCGCACCGCGACTTCACAAAGCTGCGGGTTGACCGTCGAGGTCACATCGTGGATCGTGCCGCCTTGATGCAGGTTTGCCGTCCGGCGCACACGCAGCACCTCGCCCTCGGGGAGCACGTCGTCGAACGAATAGCCGGCTTCCGCGACCGTCGACTCCGTCACGGCATCGATCGGTATGCGCGATTCGCCGCCGGTGGCGGCAGCCCGCCGTCGGCTCTGCGCCTCGATCAGTTCGCGAATCTTATGGTGGCCGGTGCCGAGAATCTCGGCGGGCCGGCGCAGCGCCGCGGCCACCACCTTGCCGTCGATCACCACCAGACGGAGGTCGTCGCCGGGAGCGCGTTGTTCGATCAACACTGCCGGGTGCTCTTCGCGGGCTCTTGCCAGGGCGGCGTCCAGTTCGTCGGGGCCGTCGATGCCAACGGTGATGCCCTTGCCCTGCTCTCCGCGGGTTGGCTTGACCACCACATCGCCGACCTCGTCGAGGAATGCGTGGTCGCTTTCGTCGAAGGTGGCGAGGCGACCCCTTGGAACCTGGATTCCCGCTTCGGACACAAGCCGCCGCGTCAACCGCTTGTCGTCACATCGAGCCATCGCCACCGCAGAGGTGTACTCCGACAACGCCTCTCGCGTGATGACACTGCGCGCCGCCGTGCGAGAGGCGCATTTCGCCGGCTTCGGCGTCTAGAACCTCGACCCAGATTCCGCGACGCATCGCCTCGTCGGCGATGATCCGCGCGTACGGGTTGAGGTCTTCGACGGTCTCGGGCGGATGGGTGAACAGCGGTTCGTTGATGGCGTTCTTTCGCTTGACGGCCATCACCGGGACGCGTTCGAAACCAAGCTTTTCGTAGAGCGCGATGGCGGCACCGTTGTCATGGGCCACCGACAGATCCATGTATGCCCGGCCCCGCTCGCGGTAGAGGCCGGCCAGAATGCGGGTGAGCGCCGCTCCGACTCCAGGCAGGCTGCTGGCCGGGTCGACCGCCAACGTCCACAGGCTCGAGCCGTTCTCGGGGTCGTCGAACAATCGCTTGTGGTCGACACCGGTGACGGTGCCGAGCAGCGATCCGTCATCGTCGCGGATCGCCACCAGATAGTCGAGCGCGTCGCTTCTTTGGCTGTTGTCCCACAGCACCTCGACCGGGGCGGGCACCATTCCGCAGCGCATGTAGACGCGGTTGATCTCCTCGGCGTCTTCGGGTCGTTCGAGTGAGCGAACGGTGAACCCGGTGGGAGCAGGGGGTGGTTCGGTCTCATCGGAGAACCTCAGCCGGTAGGTGTGGCTGGGGTCGATGAACAACTCGGCGGGCGCCTTCGAGACGAGCACGTGTGGTTCACGCGCGTACATGCAGATGTCGCGACGTCCGGGCCCTTCGTACCGCAGAACCTCGGCGAGTGTGGCCGGGTCTGCAAACGTCTGCCCGAATATCAGCCGGCCCCAGCCCATCTCGATGACGACATCGTCGGCCATCGCGTCGACTAGGTGCTGCGGCGACGCGTCGTGCAGGCCAAGCGTGATCGCTTCGGTGTGGTCGGCGTCGACGGTGCTGGATGTCGCCGGCCTGCCGGCTCCGGCGGTCACGCCGCCAGCCCATTGATGCCGTGCCGTTGCAGCCAGAGCTCGAGCAACGCGAGCTGCCACAGCTCGTTGCCACGCAGCGGCGTGAGCCGCCCATTCGGGTCGGCGAGCAGCCGGTCGACCGATTCGGGCCGGTACAGCCCACGTTCCTTGGCGGCAGGTGCGTACAAGGCGTCGCGGACCATATCCAGATAGGGCCCTTCGAGGTGAGTCAGTGCGGGCACCGGGAAAATAACCCTTTGGCCGATCGATGACCGCGGCCGGAATCACCCTCCTGGCAGCCTGTTTGAGCACGCCCTTGCCGTCGTGCGCGATCTTCAGCTCGGGTGGACAGGTGGCCGCAAGCTCCACGAGTTCGTGGTCGAGGAATGGCACCCGGCCCTCCAGGCCCCAGGCCATCGTCATGTTGTCGACGCGTTTGACCGGATCGTCGACCAGCATGACGGTGGTGTCGAGCCGCAGCGCACGGTCGATTCCGGTTTCAGCGCCGGCGCGTGCGAAGCGCTCGGAGACGAAGTGCGCGCTCGCATCACTCTCGGCGAGATAGTCCTGCGTCACGAGCCCGGCGATGCCGTTGGCGTCGCGGTCGAAGAACGCGGTGCGATACCTGGCCACCGCATCGTCCAGCGAGGTGGCGTCGGCCATCGGCGGATACCAGTGGTAACCCGCGAACACCTCGTCGGCGCCTTGGCCGGACTGAACTACCTTGACGTACTTGGCCACTTCCTGGCTGAGCAGATAGAAGGCCACACAATCGTGGCTGACCATCGGCTCGCTCATGGCGCCGATCGCGCCGTCGAGTGCGGGCAGCATCCGGTCGGTGTCGATCCGGATCTGGTGGTGGTCGGTGCCGAAGCGCTCGGCGATGATGTCGGAGTACTTGAACTCATCGCCCTGGACCCCGCCGACAGATTCGAATCCGATCGAGAAGGTCTGCAGGCCGTGCTGGCCCGCTTCGGCGAGAAGGCCGACGATCAGGCTGGAATCCACCCCGCCCGACAACAGGCATCCGACGGGGACGTCGGCGACCAAACGGCGGTCGACAGCGACACGAAGCGAGTCGAGAACGGCGTCCTCCCAGTCACGTTCGGACCAGTCGGCCCGATCCGCGCGCCGACTGAAGTCGGGTTCCCAATACGTCTTCGTCGTCTTTCGGCCGTCCGGCTCGATCGCGACAAGCGATCCGGGCGGCACCTTGGATACGCCACGCAGGATGGTGTGTGGCGGCGGAACTACAGAGTGGAACGACAGGTAGTGGCTCAGCGCGACCGGGTCGATGCGGGTGTCGACGCCGCCACCGGCAACCAGTGCGGGCAGCGACGACGCGAACCGGATGCGCGACGCGTTCTCGGTGAGGTACAGCGGCTTGATGCCCAGCCGATCGCGCCCAAGCAGCACCCGACTGCTGTCGCGCTCGACGATCGCGAACGCGAACATGCCGTGGAGGCGGTCGACGAACCGGTCGCCCCAGTGGTGATACGCCTTGAGCAACACCTCGGTGTCGCTGTGCGAGAAGAACCGGTAGCCGGCCTCGCTCAGCTCACGGCGCAACTGCTTGTAGTTGTAGATGCAGCCGTTCCAGGCGATGGACAGGCCGAGCTCCGAATCGACCATGGGCTGGGCGCCGGCTTCGGTCAGGTCAATGATTTTCAGGCGACGATGGCCAAGCGCGACCCTGCCCTGCGACCACACGCCGGCCCCGTCGGGACCCCGGGGCGACATCGTCTCAGCCATGGCCGAGACCGCGGTGGTGTCAGGTGTATGGCCGTCGAGACGTACCTCGCCGGTGGCTCCGCACACGCATGGGACACTACCCGAATTGCGGGGGTGGAAACGTATCGAGGTATGTGACCTGCGACGCTCCTAGTCGGTATGGCCCTTGAGGATCTCGTCCTCGATGGTCCCGCCGAGCCCTTCGGCCTCGGGATCGAAGCCGTGCAGGCCGCCGGTCACCGCGTATTCCTCTTCGGGTGACAGAACCAGTCGATGGCGACCGTACAGACCGAATACCAGCAGGCCGATCACATAGAAGACGGCGATCGCGATGACGGCGCGCGTGTAGTCCGGGTTGATCAGGACGCCGACGAACGTCACCGCGGCGATGACGAGGGCGACGATGGCTCCCGCGTTGCCGGTGGGACTGACCCATGGCCGTTTCGCGTTGGGGAACTTGCGACGCAGTAGCACGAACGAGATCATCTGCAGCCCGTAGGCCAACACAGCGCCCCACACCGCGATGTTGAGCACGACGGCGCCGGCGCCCTCGTTCGCGTTGACGATGAGCAGGGCGACGAATCCGATGATCGCGCCCGCCAACAGCGCCACGTACGGCGTCTGCCGAGAACCGGTGAGCGACAACGTCTTCGGGTAGTAGCCCGCGCGGCTCAACGAGTACATGTTGCGACCGTAGGCGTACATGATGCCCTGCAGGCTGGCCAGCAGGCCGATCAGCGCGAACGCCGACAGGACAGCGGCCAGGTTCGTCGGAAGGAACGCGCGGAATCCGTCGAGCAGCGGCTCATCGGACTCGCCCAGCGCGGCGGACCCGGTGACTGCCGGGTTGAGGAAGAAGACGATCGCGCCGCAGCCGACCAGCGAGATCATGCCCCAGATCCCGGCTTTGGGGATGTCGCGCGCAGGATTGTGGGCTTCCTCGGCGGCAAGTGGCAGTTCCTCGATCCCCAGGAAGAACCACATCGCGAAGGGCAGCGCATAGAGGATCGCCACCCAGCCCAACGGCAGGAAGGTCGACGAACCGGCCACCGCCGGATCGGCGGGCATGTCGAAGAGCCTGCTGAAGTCCACCGCGCCGTTGGCGATCGCGAGGATGCCGAAAAGGACCAGGATGCCGATCGAGATCACCGCCACGACCAGTGCGAACTTGAAGGAGATCTCGGCGCCCCACGAGTTCAGGCCGACGAATATCGCGTAGAGGATGATCCACCAGACCCACATCGGCATGCTGAGCCCGAACAGGTCATCGGTGACCGCATCGGCGTAGGACGCGGAGAAGAACACCACGACGGCGGTGGTGAACACGTACTCGATCGTCTCGGCGAATCCGGTGACGAAGCCGCCCCACGGCCCCATCGCCGCGCGCGCGAACGAATATGCGCCGCCCGTGTGCGGCATGGCCGCCGACATCTCGCCGATCGAGAACAGCATGCCGAAGTACATGATGATGATGACGACCGACGCGATGGCCAATCCGCCCCAGCCGGCCGCGCCGATGCCGAAGTTCCAGCCGGAGAAGTCGCCCGAGATGACTGCGGCGACGCCGATGCCCCACAAGCCCCAGAAGCCCGCGGTCCGCTTCAGCTGCCGCTTTTCGAAATAGCCTTCGCCGGCCTGGCTGTAGGTGATACCGCCTGAGCGCTTCATCTTGTCGTGGGCCTGTTCTTGGGCCATGCGTTCGCTCCTTTGTGCGGATGTGCGGCATAGGGAGAATAAACTGGCCAAAGGTCTGATGTCCTACCTTTGGGGGTGACAATCATGTAAAACACAAGGACGATCACCAGGCGGGGCAAACGTCAATGGTTGACTACTCGTCAATCTCCCGTCGTCCTGAAACGCTGAGGAAGGGCAGGTTCGCTGATAATGAGCGCCACACCGGGCATGCTTGTCGCAGGCCGACCTCGAACGCTTGGTGGCCGCGGGCGATATCGACACCGTGATCGTCGCGTTCTGCGACATGCAGGGCAGGCTCACCGGTAAGCGGGTCTCCGCCCGGCTGTTCGTCGACGATGTCGCCGAGCACGGCGCTGAGTGTTGTAACTATCTGCTGGCGGTCGACGTCGACATGAACACCGTCGACGGCTATGCCATCTCGAGCTGGGAAACCGGCTACGGCGACATGGTCATGACGCCGGACTTCACCACCCTGCGGCTACTGCCGTGGCTGCCCGGCACCGCGATGGTGATGGCCGACCTCTCGTGGACGGACGGCAGGCCGGTCACCCAGGCGCCCCGAAGCATCCTCAACCGCCAGATCGACCGGCTGACCGAGCACGGCCTCGTGCCGTATGTCGGCACGGAACTGGAATTCATGGTGTTCGACATCGGATACCGCGCAGGCCTGGGCCGCCGGCTACCGCGGACTGACCGCCCGCCACCGACTACAACGTGGACTACGCCATGCACGCCTCGACCCGAATGGAGCCGCTGCTGCGCGACATCCGGCTCGGCATGGACGGTGCCGGCATGTACTGCGAAGGCGTGAAGGGTGAATGCAACCTCGGGCAGCAGGAGATCGCGTTCCGCTATGACCACGCCCGAATCACCTGCGACAACCACACCATCTACAAGAACGGCGCCAAGGAGATCGCCGACCAGCACGACAAGAGCCTGACGTTCATGGCGAAATTCGATGAGCGCGAAGGCAACAGCTGCCACATCCACATCTCGCTGCGCGGCATCGACGATGGCCAGCCGACTGTTCCGGTGTTCGCCGATCCGGACGACCGCCTCGGTATGTCGCCGATGTTCCGCAGTTTCATCGCCGGACAGCTGGCAACTCTGCGGGAGCTGACGCTGTTCTATGCGCCGAACATCAACTCCTACAAGCGGTTCGCCCTCGGCAGCTTCGCGCCCACCGCGATCGCCTGGGGGATGGACAACCGGACGTGCGCGCTTCGCGTGGTCGGACACGGCCACGGTATGCGGGTGGAATGCCGGGCGCCGGGCGGCGACGTGAACCAGTACCTCGCCGTGTCCGCGTTGATCGCAGGGGGGCTGCACGGGATCGAGCAGGAGCTGGAGCTGCCGGAGGCGTTGGAGGGCAACGCCTATACCAGCGGCGCCGACTGCCTACCGACCACGCTGGCCGAAGCGGCGGACCTGTTCGACAAGTCCGAGATCGCGCGCTCGGCGTTCGGCGACGACGTCGTCGACCACTACCTCAACAATGCCCGCATCGAGGTGACTGCGTTCAACGCCGCCGTGACCGACTGGGAGAGGGTACGCGGATTTGAGCGGCTTTGACGCGAGTGGCGAAGGCGGATCGCGCAGACTCCGCCCCGTCATCGGATTGACAACGTATCTGCAGAAGGCGCAGACCGGGGTATGGGACGTGCGGGCCAGCTTCCTGCCCGCGATCTACTTCGAGGGCGTCGACGCTCGCGGGCGGGATCTCGACACTGCTGCCGCCGCAGCCCGTGGACGCCGATATCGCCGAGCGCGTACTGGACGGACTCGACGGCCTGGTGATCACCGGCGGGCGGGACGTCGATCCCGGCACGCTATGGACAACGGCGTCACACCCGCTACCGATGAGCCCGTGGAGGACAACCGGTTACGCGACGCATTCGAGTTCGCGCTGTTCGCGGGCGCAGTACGCCGTGGCATGCCCGTCCTGGGGATCTGCCGCGGCGCACAGGTGGTCAATGTCGCGATGGGCGGCACGCTGCACCAGCACCTACCCGATGTGCTCGGCCACACGCGCCATCAGCAGGGCAACGCGGTGTTCACCACCTCGTCGGTGCGTACCGTGCCCGGAACTCGGCTGGCCGCCTTGATCGGCGAGTCCTCGGATGCGCAGTGCTATCACCATCAGGCGATCGATCGCCTCGGCGCGGGCCTGATCGTCAGCGCTCAGGACGCCGACGGGGTCATCGAGGCGGTCGAGCTCGATCCTGCGACCGCGCCGGACAAGTGGGTGCTGGCGGTGCAGTGGCATCCCGGAGGAGCGGCTGGACGACCTGCGGCTGTTCGCCGGCGTGGTCGAAGCGGCGGCGGCCTATCGGAGAGGAAGAGTGGCTCCGGAGGGTTGGGCCCACGGCCGCAGGCCAGGGGAGAGCGATGGGCCCACGCCCGCAGGGCAGGGGACGACTGGGGAGAGGACCAGAGCGTGACGGCGAGCGATGTGATCAACCCCGCCACCGAGGAACTGCTGCGCACCGTCGAGCAGACCGACCTGGCGGGCGTCGATGACGCAGTGGCGCGCGCCAAGGTGGCCCAACGGGATTGGGCACAGCGGGCCCCCGCGGAGCGGGCCGCGACGCTACGTGACTTCGCGGCAGCCGTCGATGCTCACGTCGACGAACTGGCCGCGCTGGAGGTTGCCAATTCCGGGCACCCGATCGGCAACGCGCAATGGGAGGCCGGTCACGTCCGCGACGTCTTGCAGTTCTACTCGGCCAGCCCGGAACGCTTGTCGGGTAAGCAGATCCCGGTGGCCGGCGGCCTGGACGTCACATTCAACGAACCGCTCGGAGTGGTCGGAGTCATCACGCCGTGGAACTTCCCGATGACCATCGCCTCGTGGGGTTTCGCTCCTGCGCTGGCTGCCGGTAACGCGGTGCTGGTGAAGCCGGCGGAGTGGACGCCGCTGACCACGATCCGACTCGGCGAACTCGCGGTCGAGGCCGGTGTGCCCGCCGACCTGTTCCAGGTGCTGCCGGGCAAGGGTTCGGTGGTGGGGGAGCGCTTCGTCACCCACCCTGATGTGCGCAAGATCGTGTTCACGGGGTCCACCGAGGTCGGCACGCGCGTGATGGCCGGCGCCGCTGCGCAGGTCAAGCGGGTGACGCTCGAGTTGGGCGGCAAGAGTGCCAACATCGTGTTCGACGACTGCGACCTGGAGAAGGCGGCCGCGACGGCGCCGTACAGCGTGTTCGACAACGCCGGTCAGGACTGCTGCGCGCGCAGCCGAATCCTCGTGCAGCGCAATGTCTATGACCGGTTCATGGAGTTGCTCGAACCGGCGGTCAAGGGTGTCGTCGTCGGGGATCCGACCGATCAAGGCCACCGAGATGGGTCCGTTGGTCTCGAGAGCGCACTGGGAGACGGTCGCCTCGTATGTGCCCGACGACGCACCGGTGGCATTCCGTGGGGACGCGCCGTCGGGGCCGGGGTTCTGGTTCCCGGCCACCGTGTTGACGCCACAGCGCACCGACCGCACCGTGACCGACGAGATCTTCGGGCCCGTGGTGACGGTGCTGCCGTTCGACGACGAGGCCGACGCGATCTCGCTGGCGAACGACACGCCCTACGGCCTGTCAGGGTCGATCTGGACCGACAACCTGTCGCGGGGGCTGCGGGTGTCGCGGGCAGTGGAATCGGGCAATCTGTCGGTCAATTCGCATTCGTCGGTCCGGTACAGCACACCGTTCGGCGGCTTCAAGCAGTCGGGTCTGGGTCGCGAGCTCGGTCCGGATGCACCGTTGTCGTTCACCGAAACCAAGAACGTCTTCTTCGCGATCGGAGATGCCTGATGGACCTGACCCAACGACTTGCCGGCAAGGTCGCCGTGATCACCGGCGGCGCCAGCGGCATCGGGCTGGCCAGCGCCAAGCGCATGGCGGCCGAGGGCGCCACCATCGTCATCGGCGATATCGATCCGAAGGCCGGCAAGACCGTCGCCGACGACCTCAACGGAACCTTCGTCCCGGTGGATGTTTCGGATCAGGTCGCGGTGGATGCGCTGTTCGACACCGCCGCGCAGACACACGGATCGGTGGACATCGCGTTCAACAACGCGGGCATCAGCCCACCGGAGGACGACCTCATCGAGAACACCGGCATCGACGCCTGGCAGCGGGTGCAGGACATCAACCTGAAGTCGGTGTTCTTCTGCTGCAAGGCGGCGCTGCGCCACATGGTCCCGCAGCAGAAGGGCTCGATCATCAACACCGCGTCGTTCGTCGCGGTAATGGGTTCGGCCACCTCGCAGATCTCGTATACCGCCTCCAAGGGCGGGGTGCTCGCGATGTCACGCGAACTGGGAGTGCAGTTCGCGCGGCAGGGGATCCGCGTCAATGCGCTGTGCCCGGGCCCGGTGAACACACCGCTGCTGCAGGAGCTGTTCGCCAAGGATCCGGAGCGCGCGGCGCGGCGGCTGGTGCACGTGCCGGTCGGCCGGTTCGCCGAACCCGAGGAACTGGCGGCCGCCGTGGCATTCCTTGCCAGCGACGACGCCTCATTCATCACCGGCTCGACATTCTTGGTCGACGGCGGCATCAGCTCGGCGTACGTGACTCCGCTGTAAGCCATCATGACTGCCGACCCGGACGTCCCAACCGCAAGCGAGGCTCTGCTGCGTCCGGTGCGGCCCGGAAATGCGTTCGAGGACACCGTCGGGCGGCTGTTGCAGACCATCCGGCTCGGGATGCTCGCGCCGGGCGAATCGTTGCCGCCCGAACGCGAGCTCGCCGCCAAGCTCGGTGTCAGCCGAGACACCGTGCGTGAGGCGATCAAATCGCTGGCCGATGCGGGCTACCTGGTCTCGCGGCGCGGCCGCTACGGCGGCACCTTCCTGGCCGACGAGTTGCCAACCCACACCGGCGATACCGACGGTGTCACGCGTGCCGAAATCGACGATGCGCTCCGGTTGCGGGAGATCCTCGAGGTCGGTGCGGCGCGGATGGCCGCCAGCCGCACACTGACCGCTAGCCGAACGGGAGGTGCTGTGGACGCGGCTGACCGACGTTCGCGGTGCGGCGCCCGAGGACTACCGGCGGCTGGACTCGCGGCTGCACCTGGCGATCGCCGAGGCTGCCGGTTCGCCGTCGCTGGTGCCGTTGCTGGCCGAGAACCGGATGCGGCTGAACGGCCTGCTCGACCAGATTCCGTTGCTGGCGCGCAACATCGCCCACTCCGACGAGCAACACGAGGCGATCGTGATGGCGATACTCGCCGGCGACTGCGAGGGGGCGGCGGCCGCGATGCGGGCTCACGTCGAGGGGTCGGCCACCCTTCTGCACGGCTTCCTGGACTGAGTTCGTTTAGGGCAGCGGGCGTGTGATCGCGGCCCGCGCGGTGCGGTCGAGGGCTAGATTTGACGGGTGGCGAAGGTGAGCGAACAGGCAGACGCCAAGGCGGCGGTGCGGCGGGCGTCGACGGCGCTCGCCGACGTCGACACCGGTGGCTGGGCGCAGCGCTTCGACCTGCTGTCCGACCCCCATCGGCTGGAGATCCTGCTCGTGCTGCACCGTGCGCCCGGCATCAATGTCGGCGATCTCGCCTCGGTACTGGGCAGGTCCGAGAACGCGGTGTCCCAGGCCCTGCGGGTGCTGCGTCAGCAGGGCTGGGTGAGCTCGACGCGGGTGGGCCGCGCGGTGAGTTATCGGCTCGAGGACGAAACAGTGCACGACCTGCTGCACTGGATCGGTGCCAGGCACGGCTGACCAGTGACGCATGGCGCTGACGCTGACCGACGACCAATTCAACGAACTGTTCGGGGCTGATCGAGCCAGGAAATTCTGAGCACCTCAAACCCACACATGAACATCTGTTCAGCTAGACAGGTGTTCGGTCTGGGTTCTAGGCTCGTCGGGTGACATCGAACTACGTCGCCATGCATATGAGCGACGGCATCGTCAACGCGCCGACGTCGGTGACATTCGGCGTCCTCGCCATCGTCGCCATCGGGCTGTGCGCTGTGAAGGCGCGCAACGAACTCGACGAACGCACGGTGCCGCTCGCCGGTCTCGTCGCGGCGTTTGTGTTCGCGGTGCAAATGGTCAACTTCCCGATCCTGCCGGGCGTGAGCGGGCACCTGCTCGGCGGTGCGCTCGCGGCGATCCTGGTCGGTCCGTACACCGGCGCGCTGTGCATCGCGATTGTGCTGATCGTGCAGTCGCTGCTGTTCGCCGACGGCGGGATCACGGCGTTGGGCACCAACATCACCAATATGGCCCTCGTCGGCGTCGCGGTGGGGTACGCGACAGCCGTCGTGGTCTATGCGATTGTGCGGCGGCGGAAGCCCGATGTGCCGGTGGCCGTGCTCGGCGTCATCTCGTTCATCGCCGCACTGGCCGGAACAGTAAGCGCTTCAATGGCATTCGTCGTCGAATACGCCATCGGCGGCGCCGGTGCCACGTCACTTCCGACAGTGGCCGCTTACCTGCTTGGCACGCATGCGCTGATCGGCATCGGGGAGGGAGTGATCACCGCCGTGACCGTGATGGCGGTCGCCCGATCCCGTCCCGACCTGGTGTATCTGTTGCGCGGCGCGCGGGCGGAGGTGCCGGCATGAAGCGATGGTCGTTCTGGATCGCGTTCGCCGCGGCCACCCTGGTGATCGCCGGTGTCGTGTCGTACTTTGCCAGCTCCAGCCCGGACGGACTGGACTCCGCGACCCTGCGGGGCTGCCAGGTCACCGAAACCGCCGACGGTGAAGTGCTCACCGGTGATTGCATCGCCCAACACGCCTCCGATCATGCAATGGCCACCTCGCCACTGGCCGATTATGCGATCGGCGGCCAGGACGGCACCGGGGGAATCGCAGGCATCGTCGGTGTCCTCGTCACCGTCGTGGTGGCCGGCTCGGCGTTCTGGTTGATTGCGCACGGGCGGGCCGGCGAAAGCAGCCGAAGCCGGCGGGCCGGCGAAAACAGCCGAAGCCGGCGGGCCGGCGACAAGCGGATCTGACACATGGGCGCGGGCGCGCATCCCCTCTATCGGCACGACGACTCCGTTGTGCACCGGACACCGGCCGAGGTCAAGATCGTATGCCTGGTGGTCTTCGTCCTTGCCGTCGTCGCAACACCGCGAGAGATGTTCTGGCCGTTCGCCATCTATGCGGCGATCATCGTCGTCACGTGGCAGTTCGCGCGGATACCCCTGCGGTGGGTGCTGCCGCGCATGCTGATCGAAGCGCCCTTTTTGGTGCTTGCGGTGCTACTGCCGTTCGCCGAGGGTGGCCAGCGCATCGACGTTGCGGGGCTGCAGCTTTCAGTGAGCGGGTTGTGGGCGGCATGGGGCATCGTCGTCAAGGGCACCCTGGGTGTGGCGGCCGCACTGACTGTCGCCGCCACGACATCCGCGACCGAATTGCCAGCTGCACTGAGCCGGCTCGCGGTTCCCGCAGTCGTGACGTCGGTGCTGGTGCTGATGATCCGCTACATCGACCTGCTGTCCGCCGAGGCGAGCCGTATGCGGATGGCCAGAATCGCGCGCGGTGACTCACCGCGCGCTCTGCATCAGGCCCGCGCGATCGCGACCGGCATCGGCGCGTTGTTCCTGCGCTCGTACGAACGCGGGGAACGGGTGTATGCGGCGATGCTGTCTCGTGGATTCGACGGCAAGGCACCGGATCTCGCGGTGATCGGCGCCGCTCCAAGGGCCGCCGCATCGCAGTGGGCGGTGGCGATGCTCCCGGCCGCCGCGGCGGTCGCTGTGTCGGTGACGGCATGGGTGACCCTGTGACCGCCATCCGCATCGAGGCCCTTCGTCACGTCTACCCGGATGGGCTGGTCGCTCTCGATGGAGTCGACTTGACGGTTTCAGCAGGCGAGCGGGTCGCGGTACTCGGGCCCAACGGGGCGGGTAAGACGACCCTGATGCTGCATCTCAATGGTGTCCTGACAGCTACGTCCGGATCGGTGCATATCAGCGGAATTCCGTTGGACCGCAAGAGTCTGCACGACATCCGAAGGCGTGTTGGGCTGGTGTTTCAGGACCCCGACGATCAGTTGTTCATGCCGACCGTCGCTCAGGACGTCGCGTTCGGCCCGGCGAACTTCGGGCTGCGCGGTGAGGACCTCGCGGCCCGGGTCGCGAGCGCGTTGGAGATCGTATCGCTGACCGACCACGCTGAGCGAAGCCCCACCCACCTGTCTGCGGGCCAGCGGCGCAGGGCCGCGCTGGCGACTGTGCTGGCCTGCGAGCCCGACATCTTGGTGCTCGACGAGCCGTCGGCCAACCTGGACCCGGTCGCGCGACGTGAGCTGGCCGAGACGCTGTCGGGCCTGAACGCCACCATGTTGATCGTCACCCACGACCTGCCGTACGCGGCGCAGCTGTGCCACCGGGCGGTGGTCATGGACGGCGGCGTCATTGTCGCAGACGGAACGATCGCAGACGTCCTGTCGGATTCGGAACTGCTCGCCGCGCATCGCCTCGAATTGCCTTGGGGCTTTTCGGTTCAGCGCGGTTGAGACGGACGCACTGAGTTGGCCGCGGGGGGATGGCTTATCCATGGAGGTCGCGCGGACAATCCGGTTGCTGCAGTTGAAAGCTGTGACGGACTCCGACGTGCGCATGGTTTTTCAGGAGGCGGCGGAGTCGCCCTCTGGGTTGCGTTCCACTCAAAGGCCCAGACGCTCCAGGGCATCGTCGAACTCCTCTAGCGCGACCTTCTCGCTCTTTCCCTCCGCGATGGCCTTCTCGTAGAGTGAGTACATTCGGGGTCCGTGCGGTGCGAAGCGATTGGACCACTCGTCAGCCCCTCGTCGCCAATAGCCGAGGATGTCCGTTTGATCTGTGGCCCAACCGTGCTCGTGGCGGAGGAGCCTGCGAACCTTGCGCGCCTCGGATGCTTCGCCGGCGAACCAGCAGTACCCAACTCCGTCGGCCAGACAGTTCTGCGCTACCAAACGCGCCAAAGCGCTGGCGGTTTCGCCGTTTCCGGTCCCGATCGACGTGATGACCCGCACTCCCGGACGCTTCGGTAGGTAGTCGAGGTCGTCCGCATCGAGGACCTCGACGATCGCGATAGTGTCGGGATGCTCGCGTTCTTCGATGAGCCGTGCGACTGCGGGCAGACCAGCGAGATCGGCGGCGAGGATATGGCGATCGGCATGCTCCGGAGGATTGAACCAGGACTTGGGGTGCGCGAGCCCGATGCGATCCCCTGGTGCCGCGTTCGTCGCCCATCGTGTCCCGACTGCGTCGCCGTGAAGCACGACGTCGATGCTGATGCGGTCGGCAGACCGATGGTGTTCGCGGACCGTATAGGTTCTCGCTGCTGAGGATTCATCGTCAGGACGCGCCGAAGTAGAGACTCAGTGCTGCGTCTGAGCACCAGGGCAGCCCCAGATGGCCGAGTTCAGGCGCATGGATGAGGACTCGGTGCAGCCGCCGGCCCAGTGCCTGGGATCCGACCACGGTGGCGGGTACGACCGGGCCGGTCAATGCCTCTTGGACGGCGGCCAGGGCGGTTCGCCGCACAACGCCAAGAGCGCGTTCTCGACCACCTCCGGCAACGCCGGATGAATCCAGTACTGACCGCGGGCCATGTCCTGGGCCGGCAGCCCGAAAGCCATCGCCTGGATCAACGGCTGGATCAGCGACGATGCCTGGTGTCCCATGATGTGTGCGCCGAGAATCAGGCCGCTGTCGTCGTCGACGATGATCTTCGCGATCCCCGTAGTGTCCTCCATCGCCCAGCCGTACGCGACGTCGGCGAAATCCTGAATCTTGACCCTGATCTTCAAACCCTTTGCTCGCGCCTCGTTTTCGGTCAAGCCGACGCTGGCGATCTGCGGGTCGGTGAAAACCGCCGAAGGCACATAGCGATGGTCGGACGGCATGAGCGCCTCGGTGTCGTCCCAGTCCTGCAATAGGTTGTGCCGCACTCGACGGGCCTCGTGGTTGGCCACGTGCTTCAGCTGAAAATCCGACGACACGTCGCCCAATGCGAATACGCCGCGCGCGGTCGTGCGCTGGAACTCGTCGACGACGACCTGGCCGTATGCGTTCACCTTGACGCCGGCGTTCTCGGCGTCGAGCAGGTCGCCGTTGGGTACGCGTCCGGTGGCGACAAGCAGCGTGTCGCCCCGCACCTTCGTGCCGTCCGTGCACGTGATCTCCACGCCGTCGCCGACGTTGTGTGCGTCGGCGAGTTCGTGGTGGTTGCGGATCTCCCACTTCCTGGAAGCGATGTCGGTGAACCGCATGGCGATGTCGTCGTCGTGGCCGCGCAGCAGGGTGCTGCCCGCGGATGAGCAGCGTGACATGGCTGCCGAGGGCCGAGAAGATATGCGCGAACTCGCAGGCGATGAAGCCCCCGCCGATGATGATCAGATGCTTGGGCACATCCTCGATGCGCATGATGGTGTCGCTGGTGTGGTAGTCCACCCCGCATGCGGTGACTGCCTCCGGCGCCACGGGCCGCGAGCCCGCCGCGATCACCACCTGGTCGGCGGTGAACTCGTCGCCGTCCTCGGTGCGCAATGCGTAGCGGCCGTCGGGTTTCGTCGGCGCGAAGCGCGTGTGGCTGGCGAAGACCTCGACGTTCGGCGATGAGCGTCGGTAGTTCTCGCCGCCGTCGGCGATCGGATCGATGCGGCCGAACACCCGCGACACGATGTCGGCCCAGCGAACGGCGTCGACGTGGGCGTCGATGCCGTATCGCGATGACTCCCTTATCTGTTGGGCGACACCGGCTGCGTAGACGAACATCTTCGTCGGGATGCAGCCGACGTTGAGGCACGTGCCGCCGAACACGCCCTGTTCGCAGATCGCCACCCGCTTGTCCGCGTATCGTTCGTCGAGGATGGAGTTGCCCGAACCGGTCCCGATGATCGCGATGTCGAAGTGAGCCAATCCCGTCATCCCCTGTTCGGATTATGTTGTCGCTGCCGCGGTTTGCACGTCATCGGCAATGTACGCAGTCGAGCCAGCGGTCCAGCTCACGGTAGGTCGACCTGCCGCGACTTCCGGAACGGACAGGAACACGTCGTGCTTGGCGTCGGTGATCGGCACGATGGTGGTCCGGTTGCCGATGCATCCGGCCCAGCGGGCGATCTGCTTGACGTCGAGCACCGCGTCGCCGCGTTGGATGCTGTCCGGGTCGCTCGACCTCGCGCACGCTGTGATCGGAGCGCAGGATCAGGTTGGGCACACCGACGTCGAGCCCGCGGTGCAGCTTGGCGTGTCCGCGCCGGATCGCATGGATCCAGCCGAACGTGACGGGAAATCCGCCGACCGGCTTCCATCTGAGGTCGTAGTCGAATTCGCCGGAGTAGTCGCGGTGCAGCGTCGTGCCGTAGCCGCCCTCGGTCGGCGAACGCACCACGGTGAGCTTGCGCATCCGCGACAGCGCGGCGATCGCCGCACCGGTGGGTGCGGCACGCAGGACCGCCGGGCCCTGCAGGTCCAGCCACGGACTGTTCAGCACCAGACCGGTGACATGTTTGCGCTGCGTCAGGCCCCGGCGGCGCAGCCGGTCCAGGCACAACGACACGATGAGCCCGCCCGCGGAGTGCCCGTACACGAGCACGCTCGGCCGACGATTCGGCGCCGATGACGTCCAGCGCGCGGGTCAGTTCGTGGTCGTAGCGGGCCAGGTCGGTGGTGAAGTGCGGAGTCTGGCCCTCCCGCCAGGAGCGGCCGCATTTGTGCAGGTCGAGCGCGTAGAAGGCGAACCCGCGACTCGGCGAAGTGGTCCGCCAATTCGGTGTGGAAGAAGTAGTCGGTGAAGCCGTGCACCGCCAGCACGGCGCGGGTGGCTGTCGGGTCGGCCTCGCCTCGCGCGCACCAGCGTGGCGACGAGTTGCCCTTCCCCGTCGGGATCCGGTCCCAGCTCGAACGTCTGCTGCCGGTAACCGGCCAGCACGTCTGGCTCCCACTCGGTCACGACAGCCACCTTAGTCTCGGCTCGCGGCCGACCTGGGCCGACGCCGGAAGATGCGGGCGGGATAACCTGAGATCGCCAAGCCGAGAGAACCGACCACGGAGAGTGATCGAACGGGTGTCTGACCCGAAGGTAGCCAAGGACCCGGTTGTTGTGGGCCACGCCGGGCCGGTGAACGCCGGATGACGGTCGCCCTACGTCGAAGCTGGGCCAAGGATCTGGACGCCGCAACGCTCTACGAGCTGCTCAAACTGCGCGTCGAGGTGTTCGTCGTCGAGCAGGCCACCCCGTACCCCGAACTGGACGGACGGGACCTGCTCGCCGAGACCCGCCATTTCTGGCTCGAGGGGCCCGACGGTGAAGTCATCTGCACGCTGCGGCTGATGGAGGAGCATCCGGGTGGCCAGAAGGGCTTTCGCATCGGCCGGGTGTGCACCAAGCGCGAGGCACGCGGCCAGGGCCACACCACCCGGCTGCTTGCAGGCGGCGCTGGCCGAGGTCGGTGACTACCCGTGCCGTATCAACGCGCAGACCTATCTCGAGGAGATGTACGCCCACCACGGTTTCGTCCGTGACGGCGCGGAGTTTCTCGACGACGGCATCCCGCACGTCCCGATGGTCAAGTCGTGACGACGTATCCGTTCAGCGCGATCGTCGGTCACGACCGCCTGCGCCTGGCGCTGCTGCTGTGCGCGGTGCGTCCGGAGATCGGCGGCGTGCTGATCCGCGGCGAGAAGGGCACGGCGAAGTCGACCGCGGTGCGCGGGCTTGCCGAGGTGCTGGCCGCGGTCGACGGGGCCGCGCTGGTCGAGTTGCCGATCGGTGCGACCGAGGACCGCGTCGTCGGTTCACTGGACCTGCAGAAGGTGCTGCGTGACGGCGAGCACGCGTTCTCGCCCGGTCTGCTGGCCCGCGCGCACGGCGGCGTGCTCTACGTCGACGAGGTCAATCTGCTGCACGACCATCTCGTCGATGTGCTTCTCGACGCCGCCGCGATGGGACGGGTGCACGTCGAGCGAGACGGAGTCTCGCACAGCCACGAAGCGCGTTTCGTGCTCGTCGGCACCATGAATCCCGAAGAGGGCGAACTGCGCCCGCAGTTGCTCGACCGGTTCGGGCTTGACCGTCGACGTGCACGCCTCGCGCGACGTCGACGTGCGCGTGGAGGTTGTCCGGCAGCGGATGGCGTTCGAGGCCGACCCGGCCGGCTTCGCCGAGACGCTACGCCGCTGCCGACGCCGAACTGGTCGATCGCATCGCCGCCGCGCGCGAGAGGGTGGGCGCGGTGTCGTTGCCGGACAGCGAGTTACGGCGAATCGCGGCACTCTGCGCGGCATTCGACGTCGACGGCATGCGCGCCGATCTGGTCGTCGCCCGGACCGCGGTCGCGCACGCTGCCTGGCGCGGCGCGGACACCGTCGGCCGAGGAGGACATCCGGGTGGCGGCCGAACTCGCTCTGCCGCACCGCCGCCGCCGCGACCCGTTCGACGACCCCGGCCTCGACCCCGAACAGCTCGACGAGGCGATGCAGCAGGCGGGGGAGTCCGCAGATCACGAGCCGGACCCCGACCCGCCAGGCGGCGGAGAGTCAACGTCCAACGGCGAATCGTCTGAACATTCTGTGCCGCAGCGGAATTCGAACTCGGCTACCCGCCCCAGCGCCCCGCCGTCGGCGGTCTTCCGGACCCGCGCACTCGTGGTTCCCGGTGTGGGAGAGGGTGCGCCGGGGCGAAGGTCGCGGGCGCGCAACCGCACCGGAACCGTCGTCTCGTCGACCACGCGACGCCACCGAGGGTCACGGGCTGCACGTGTTCGGAACGCTGCTGGCCGCGGCCGGACACCAGCGCACGCCGGGACGGCCGCGGCCGTTGCCCGACGACGTACGCCACGCCGTTCGCGAAGGCCGCGAAGGCAATCTGGTGATCTTCGTGGTCGACGCGTCGGGATCGATGGCCGCACGCGACCGGATGTCGGCGGTCAGCGGGGCTGCGCTGTCGTTGTTGCGCGACGCCTACCAGCGACGCGACAAGGTCGCGGTGATCACGTTCCGTCAATCCGACGCCCGGCTGCTGCTGCCGCCGACGTCGTCGGTGCACATCGCCGGGCCGCAGGCTGGCCCGCTTCGACACCGGCGGCAAAACTCCACTGGCCCAAGGCCTGCTGGCCGCGCGCGACGTGGTGGTCCGGGAGAAGGCGCGCGACCGCGCACGCCGCAGCCTGGTGGTGGTGCTCACCGACGGTCGGGCGACCGGCGGGCCCGATCCGCTGGGCCGCGCCCGGGTCGCGGCCGCCCGGCTGGTGGCCGAGGGTGCGGCCGCCGTGGTCGTGGACTGCGAGACGTCCTATGTTCGACTGGGTTTGGCAGAGCAGCTGGCCGGTCATCTGGGTGCGACCGCGGTGCGTCTGGAGCACCTGCGGGCCGATAACCTCACCGACGTCGTGCGCACCGCCGCCTGAGCGAGAGCCCATACGAAGGAGTCACGCATGCCACAGGGGCAACCGGCCACCGTCCCCGACGACGGGTTGACCACCCGCGTGCGCCGCAACGCTCCGTTGCTCGCGGTGCACACCGGAGCGGGCAAGGGGAAGTCGACCGCGGCGTTCGGTATGGCGCTGCGGGCGTGGAATCAGGGCTTCTCCGTCGCGGTGTTCCAATTCGTCAAGAGCGCCAAATGGAAGGTCGGCGAGGAGGCGGCCTTCGGTCAACTCGGCCGGCTGCACGACGAGCACGGCGTCGGCGGGCCGGTCGAGTGGCACAAGATGGGCGCGGGCTGGTCGTGGTCGCGCAAGCACGGCAACGAGGACGATCATGCCGCCGCCGCGGCCGACGGCTGGGCCGAGATCACCCGCCGGCTGGCCGAGCAGCGCCACGACTTCTACGTGCTCGACGAGTTCACCTACCCCTGAAGTGGGGCTGGATCGACGTCGACGAGGTGGTCGCGGTGCTGGCGCGACCGGCCGGGCACCCAGCACGTCGTGATCACCGGCCGCGACGCCCCGCAGGCCGCTGCTCGACGCCGCCGACCTGGTCACCGAGATGACCAAGGTCAAGCACCCGATGGACGCCGGCCGCAAGGGCCAGAAGGGCATCGAGTGGTGACGATCGTTCTCCGCGAGCGTGCGTGTCTGACGGCCGACACGCCGTGCGATTTCGGCACTTCGCGCACGCTCGCGGGTCGACGTGAGCATGAGCACGCCAGCGGTCGTCATCGCCGCGCCGGCGTCGGGCGCGGAAAGACCACCGTGGCAACGGGTTTGATGGGTGCCCTGCGGCGGGCGGGCCACGCCGTGGCGCCGTTCAAGGTCGGGCCGGACTTCATCGACCCCGGGCTACCACGCGCTGGCGGCGGCACGGCCGGGCCGCAACCTCGACCCGGTGCTGGTCGGCGAACAGCTGATCGGCCCGCTGTACCGGCACGGCAGCGCCGCCGCAGACATCGCGGTCGTCGAGGGCGTGATGGGGCTGTTCGACGGCCGGATCGCCGACGGTTTCACCGGCACCGCGGAAGGATCCACCGCACACGTGGCCGCCCTGCTGGGTGCGCCGGTGATCCTGGTGGTCGACGCTCGCGGCCAGAGTCACAGCGCGGCGGCCCTGCTGCACGGCTTCTCGACCTTCGACCCGAAGATCCGGATCGCCGGTGTCATCCTCAACCGCGTCGGCTCGCCGCGCCACGAGGAGGTGCTGCGCCAGGCATGCGAACATGCCGGGGTTCCGGTGTTCGGCGCCATCCCGCGAGTCGACGAATTGACCGTTCCATCAAGGCATCTCGGCCTGGTCACCGCCGTCGAGCATGGCCGGCAGGCGCAGTGCTGCGGTTGAGGCGATGATCGGACAGGTCAGCCGTCACGTCGACCTCCGGGGTATCACCGAGATCGCGGTCAGCCGGGTCGCCGACGCGCCCTGGGACCCCGCCGTGGCACCTTCGGGCGTGGACAACGTCACCGTGGCACTCGCGGCGGGGAAGGCGTTCAGTTTCGGCTACGCCGAACACCGCGAACTGCTCCGTGCGGCCGGCGCCGAGGTCGTCGAGTTCGACCCGTTGGCCGACCCGCTGCCCGCGCAGACCGCAGCGCTGGTGCTGCCCGGCGGATTCCCGGAACAGTTCAGCACCGAACTGTCCGGCAATGACATTGTGCGGCAGCAGATCAAGAGCCTGGCCGCATCCGGTGCGCCGGTGCACGCCGAATGCGCTGGCCTGACCTATCTGGTCGACGAGCTCGACGGGTATCCGATGTGCGGCGTGTTGTCCGGGTCGGCGCGCTTCACCGACCGCCTGACACTGGGCTACCGCGACGCGGTGGCGGTCACCGAATCGTCGCTGTACACCATCGGCGACCGCGCCGTCGGTCACGAGTTCCACCGCACCGCAGTCACATTCGACGACAGCTATCCAGCCAGCCTGGGTGTATCAGCGGCCGCGATATCGACGACCGTCAGGGACGGCGCGGTGCATGCCGGGGTGCACGCGAGCTACCTGCACACCCATCCGGCCGCCCACCCGCATGCCATCACCCGCTTCGTGGCCGCGGCGGCAACCTCTAAGCTCGCCGGGTGAGCGAGAACGCCTACCTCGTCGGCCTGCGCCTGACCGGCAGGAAGGTCGTCGTCGTCGGCGGTGGCACCGTGGCGCAGCGCCGGCTGCCGCTGCTGGTGGCCAACGGTGCCGACGTGCACGTCATCTCCCGCAGCGCCACGCCGGCGGTCGAGGCCTTGAGCCAGCAGGACCCGGAATCACATTGGAGCTCAGAGAGTTTCGCGACGGCGATCTGGAAGGCGCCTGGTACGCGATCGCGGCCACCGACGACCCGGATGTCAATGCCGCTGTCGTCGCCGAGGCCGAGCGGCGCCGGATCTTCTGCGTGCGCGCCGACGTGGCGCGTGAGGGCACCGCGGTGACGCCCGCGTCATTCGAGTACGAGGGCTTGTCCGTCGGCGTGCTTGCCGGTGGGGAACACCGCCGCTCGGCGGCGATCCGGTCGGCGATCCACGAGGCGTTGCAGCAGGGACTCATCGCGGCGGAGACGCCCGGGGTGCTGCCCGGCGGGGTGGCGCTGGTCGGCGGCGGGCCCGGCGACCCGGAGCTGATCACGGTGCGCGGACGGCGCCTGCTGGCCCACGCCGACGTCGTCGTCGCCGACCGCCTGGCGCCGCCGGAACTGCTCGCCGAACTGCCGCCGCACGTCGAGGTCATCGACGCCGCGAAGATCCCGTACGGCCGCGCGATGGCGCAGGACGCGATCAACGACGTGCTGATCGACCGGGCCAGGGCGGGCAAGTTCGTCGTGCGGCTCAAGGGTGGCGACCCGTTCGTGTTCGCGCGGGGTTACGAGGAGGTGATCGCATGCGCGGATGCTGGGATTCCTGTCACAGTCGTGCCGGGTGTGACAAGTGCCATAGCTGTTCCCGCGCTGGCGGGCGTTCCGGTCACCCATCGGGCCGTCACGCACGAGTTCGTGGTGGTCAGCGGGCACGTTGCGCCGGACCATCCGGAATCGTTAGTGAATTGGGATGCGCTGGCCGCGATGTCCGGCACGATCGTGTTGCTGATGGCCGTCGAACGCATCGAGCAATTCGCCAAGGCACTGCTGGAAGGCGGCCGACCTGCGGATACGCCGGTTCTGGTGGTGCAGCACGGCACCACGGCGGCGCAGCGGACGTTGCGAGCCACCCTTGCCGACGCGCCGGAACGCATTCGGGAAGAGGGCATTCGGCCTCCGGCGATCATCGTGATCGGCGCTGTGGCGGCCTTCGGCAGTTAAAGGGTTCTTAAGATTACTGTAAGGTAACCCGCTATGACGGCTCTCAATGACGCAGAGCGGGCTGCCATGTACCGCGACGCCGAGGGCGGGGCAAAACGGTCGCTACGCTGGGCACGTGGGAAACCCCGTGAACGAGCGAACCAGCAGCTACCCGGCTTGGCTGCCGTCGCGGCGCTTCATCGCCGCGGTGATCGCGATCGGCGGCATGCAGCTGCTCGCCACCATGGACAGCACCGTCGCCATCGTCGCGCTTCCTAAGATTCAGGACGAGCTGAGCCTGTCCGACGCGGGCCGCAGCTGGGTCATCACCGCCTACGTGCTGACCTTCGGCGGCCTGATGCTGCTCGGCGGTCGCCTCGGCGACATCATCGGGCGCAAGCGCACCTTCATCGTCGGCGTCGCGCTGTTCACCATCGCCTCGGTGCTGTGCGGTCTCGCCTGGGACGAGGCG
The DNA here is from genome assembly GCA_963805835.1 of uncultured Actinomycetota bacterium. Classification (GTDB taxonomy): domain Bacteria; phylum Actinomycetota; class Actinomycetes; order Mycobacteriales; family Mycobacteriaceae; genus Mycobacterium. The sequence goes on from CAWDVX010000007.1 coordinate 370,115, forward strand.
ACACTGGTCACCGCCCGGCTGCTGCAGGGTGTCGGCGCGGCGATCGCCTCGCCGACCGCTCTCGCGCTGATCGCGACGACGTTCCCGAAGGGACCCGGCGCGCAACGCCGCGACCGCGATCTTCGCGGCGATGACGGGCATCGGATCGGTCATGGGTCTGATCGTCGGCGGCGCGCTGACCGAGGTGTCATGGCGGCTGGGCGTTCCTGGTCAACGTCCCGATCGGGCTGCTGATGATCTACCTGGCCCGCACCACGCTGCGCGAAACCCACCGCGAGCGGCTGAAGCTCGACGCCGCGGGCGCCATCCTGGCCACCCTGGGCTGTACCGCCGCGGTGTTCGCGTTCTCGATGGGGCCCGAGCAGGGCTGGGTGTCGCCGGTCACGATCGGTTCGGGCCTGGCGGCCGTCGGCGTTCCTGCTGGCCTTCGTCTACGTCGAGCGCACCGCCGAGAACCCGGTGGTGCCGTTCGAGCTTGTTCAAGGACCGCAACCGGGTCGCCACGTTCGCCGCGGTGTTCCTGGCCGGCGGCGTGATGTTCACGCTGACCGTGCTGATCGGCCTGTACGTCCAGGACATCATGGGCTACAGCGCGCTGCGCGCAGGCGTCGGCTTCATCCCGTTCGTGATCGCGCTCGGCATCGGCCTGGGTGTGTCCTCGGCACTGGTGTCGCAGTTCCCGCCGCGCGTGCTGGTGATCGCCGGTGGTGTGCTGGTGCTCGGCGGCGATGATCTACGGCTCCACGCTGGACGCCGACATCCCGTACTTCCCGAACCTGGTCCTCCCGATCACCGTCGGCGGCTTCGGCATCGGCATGATCGTGGTCCCGCTGATGCGTGTCGGCGATCGCCGGGGTCGGTTTCGACCAGATCGGCCCGGTGTCGGCGATCGCGCTGATGCTGCAGAACCTCGGCGGACCCGTCGTGCTGGCCGTCATCCAGGCGGTCATCACCTCGCGCACCCTGTACCTGGGCGGCACCAACGGCCCGGTCAAGGGCATGAACGACGCGCAGTTGCACGCGCTGGACCAGGGCTACACCTACGGCCTGCTGTGGGTGGCCGCCGTCGCGGTGATCGTGGGCGCCGTCGCGCTGTTCATCGGCTACACCGCCGCGCAGGTCGCACACGCGCAGGAAGTCAAGGAAGCGATCGACCAGGGAGAGCTTTAGCTGTGACTTCGGTGTAGTTGGTCGCGCACACCGCGACTGACTACGCCAGAATCACCACTCGGTAGGCTGGCAATCCATGTCTGCGGTGGGCGGTTCCTCAGGGTCGTCGGACCGGGCCACCACACCGCTGTCGTCGTCGGTGCTGGGCATCGCGATCGTCGCGATCACCGGCATGCAGCTGATGTCGACGCTCGACGGCACCATCGTCATCGTCGCGCTGCCGCGCATGCAGGCCGACCTCGACCTGTCCGATGCGGGCAAGAGCTGGGTCATCACCGCCTACGTGCTGGCCTTCGGCGGGCTGCTGCTGCTCGGCGGGCGTATCGGCGACGCGATCGGCCACAAACGCGCGTTCCTGTCCGGTGTCGGCGTGTTCACGATCGCGTCGCTTGGTGTGCGGCCTGGCCACCGACGGCGTCACGCTGATCGTCGCGCGCGCGGTGCAGGGCACGGGCGCCGCGATCGCCGCGCCGACGGGTCTGGCGCTGATCGCGACGACGTACGCGGTCGGACAGGCCCGCAACCGCGCGCATGGCGGTGTCGGCGGCGATGCAGGGCATCGGCTCGGTGCTGGGCCTGGTGCTCGGCGGCGCCTTGACCGTCATCTCGTGGCGGCTGGCGTTCCTGATCAACATCCCGATCGGCATCGTCATCATCGCCATCGCCGTCTCCAATATCGACGAGACCCATCACGAACGGCTGAAGCTCGACGTCACCGGCGCCTGCTGGCCACGCTGGGCTGCACCTCGGCGGTGCTGGTGTTCACCCAGGGGCCACCGCGAGGCTGGGTCGACCCCTGGGTGATCGGGGCGGGTGTCGCGTCGGCGGTCTTCTTCCTCGCGTTCCTGATCGTCGAGCGCACCGCCGACCACCCGATCGTGCCGTTCTCGGTGTTCGACAACAGGAACCGGGTGATGACGTTCGTCTCGCTGTTCCTGGCCGGTGGCGTGATGCTGACCGCTGACGGTGATGATCGGGCTTCTCGTGCAGGACGTGCTCGGCTACTCGCGCGCTGCGGGCCGGCATCTGCTTCGTGCCGTTCGCCATCGCGTTCGGCATCGGCAGCATCGTGGCGGCCAAGCTCGCCCCGCATGTGGCTCCGCGCTGGCTGATCATCGGCGGCGGGACTGTTCGTCGCTCGGCGGCGATGCTGTTCGGTTCGACGCTGACACGCGATATCCCGTATTTCCCGGACCTGTTCGGACCCATCGTGGTTGGCGGGTTCGGCATCGGTGTGATCGCGGTGATCCTGCCGTTGTGTGCGGTCGCGGAGGTGGGCCCCCGCGAGATCGGTCCCGTGTCGTCGATCACGCTGATGGTGCAGAACCTCGGCGGCCCGGTGGTGCTGGTCGTGATCCAGGCCGTGCAGACCTCACGCACGCTGTATCTCGGCGGCACGACGGGGCCGGTCAAGGACATGACTCCCGCCCAGCTCGACGCGCTGGGCTACGGCTACACCTACTCGCTGCTGTGGGTCGCCGGCATCGCCGTGATCGTCGGCGTCGCCGCGTTCTGGATCGGTTTCTCGGCGCGCCAGATCGCGGCCGCGCAGCACACCCGTGAGGCGGTGGAGGCGGGCGAGCTCTAGCCGGCTCTATCAGTAAGGTTGTCGGCTGTGATCACCCGCATGTCCGAGCTGTTCCTGCGCACGCTGCGCGACGACCCCGCCGACGCCGAGGTGCCCAGCCACAAACTGTTGATCCGGGCCGGCTACGTCCGGCCCGTCGGCCCGGGGCTGTACAGCTGGCTGCCGCTCGGGCTGCGGGTGCTGCGCAAGATCGAGCACATCGTTCGCAGCGAGATGAACGCCATTGGCGGGCCAGGAGATCCTGTTCCCCGCACTGCTACCCAAGGCGCCGTACGAGACCACGAACCGATGGACCGAATACGGCGACGGCGTCTTCCGGCTGAAGGACCGGCGAAACAACGACTACATGCTGGGCCCCACCCACGAAGAGTTCTTCACGCTGACGGTGAAGGGGGAGTACTCCTCGTACAAGGACTTCCCGCTGCGGCTCTACCAGATCCAGACGAAGTACCGCGACGAGGCGCGTCCACGTGCGGGCATCCTGCGCGGCCGCGAGTTCATCATGAAGGACTCGTACTCGTTCGACGTCGACGACGACGGGCTGAAGCAGGCCTACCACGCACATCGCGAGGCCTACCAGCGGATTTTCGAACGGCTCGGAGTGTCCTACGTGATCGTTTCGGCGATGTCGGGCGCCATGGGTGGCAGCGCGTCGGAGGAGTTCCTGGCCGAGAGCGATATCGGCGAGGACACCTATCGTGCGGTGTCCGGAATCCGGGTACGCCGCCAACGTCGAGGCCGTGATCACCGCAGTGCCCGAACCGATTCCGTTCGAAGGTCTACCCGACCCGCAGGTGTACGACACCGGCGATACCCCGACCATCGCGACGCTGGTCGAGTGGGCCAATGGAGCGGGACTCGGCCGTGAGATCGCGGCGGCCGACACGCTGAAGAACGTGCTCTTGAAAGTGCGCGAACCGGGCGGCGAGTGGGAACTCTTGGCGGTCGGCGTGCCAGGCGACCGCGAGGTCGACGACAAGCGGCTGGGTGCAGCACTCGAACCCGCCGAGTACGCCATGCTCGACGATGCCGACTTCGCGCAGGTACCCATTCCTGAAGCGCGGCTATATCGGCCCGAAAGGCTTGCTGGCCAACGGTGTTCGTTATCTCGTCGATCCACGGGTCGTCGACGGAACGTCATGGATCACCGGCGCCGACGAGCAGGGTAAGCACGTCGTCGAATCTGGTGGCGGGCCGCGACTTCACTCCCGACGGCACCATCGAGGCCGCCGATGTCCGTGAGGGTGACCCGTCGCCGGACGGCGCGGGTCCGCTGGTGGCCGCGCGCGGCATCGAGATCGGCCACGTCTTCCAGCTGGGCCGCAAGTACACCGACGCCTTCGAAGCCGATGTGCTCGGCGAGAACGGCAAGCCCGTGCGATTGACGATGGGCTCATACGGCATCGGGGTATCGCGACTGGTCGCGGTCATCGCCGAACAACAGCACGACGAGCTTGGGCTGCGCTGGCCGTCGTCGGTGTCGCCATTCGACCTCCATGTCGTCATCGCCAATAAGGACGAGGCGGCGCGAGCCGGTGCCGGCGAATTGGCGGCCGAACTCGATCGGCTCGGTCTCGACCTGCTGCTCGATGACCGGCAGGCCTCACCCGGCGTGAAGTTCAAGGACGCCGAGTTGCTCGGGGTGCCGTGGATCGTGGTGGTCGGTCGCGGCTGGGCCGACGGCGTGGTGGAGCTGCGCAACCGATTCACCGGCGAGACCCGCGAAGTCGCCGTTGGGAACGCGGCCGCGGAGATCGCGACGGCGCTGCTCCGACTAGCGGGGCCTATTCGCTGCCGCCGGGGAAGGCGACCGTGATCGGCTTCGTGCCAAGTACGCGGCTCCACCGCGCCGCAGTGACCGCGCACTCCGTCAGCGCGCTGACGCCGAACGCGCGCTCTTGATCGTCGGTGGCCTGCTCGATGACCGCGCGCCACGCGACGGCCGCGTCCTCTTCCATCCGCACCGCGAGATTCGCGGCGTCGGTGGGGTTGTCGACCTCCATCGGCAACTGGTACCCCGCTGCGGGCAGCGGGGCCTGCACCGATCGAGCCTCCAGCATCTCCAAGGCCTCCTCGCGCCGGTCGCGGTGCTGGGCCATCGAAGTCGACACCAGGGAGTTCAAGTCGGGCGTGGAATGCGCCGACACGACGCCATAGCCATAGATCGTCGCCTGTGCGGTCGCGATCGCGTCGAACAGCGCGGCGTCGGCGGCGTTCGGCGGGCGCGACGGGCTGGTGGGTTCGGCGGCCCGCGACGACGTCGTCGTGGTGGGTGTCGGCTCGGGCCTGGGTTCGGGGGACGTCACTGCGGTCTCTCCGGCGGAACCAGCGCGACGGTGTACGCCGCGGTGCATGCGGCGGCGATCGAGCCGAGGAGGCCGGCCCGGTAACCCGACAACTTGGCGGCCAGGTTGGCCGCGCTGTCCGCCGATACCCGCAGCGCGCCGATGACGTCCTGCACGGTCGGAGCCTTGGCGGGCTCGGCCGTGGTGCTGGTGGGCTCGGATGTGGCGCTGGTGGGGGCGTCCGTCCCGCGCATCCTGACGAGTTCGTCGGTGAGCGCCTGGGCGTGTGCCGACCGCTCGGAGGCGACCGCGGTCAGCGCCTGTGCGATGTCCCCGCGAGCGGCGGCTGCGGCGTCGGTGGCCAGTTGACTGTCGGAACGCGCCCGATCGAGTTGCGCGGCCAGCTCATCGACTTCCGGCGGCGGTTCTGGTGATCCGCACGCCGCCGCGCGACGCACCTAGCAACGCCAACGCCGCCGTCCCGACCAGGACTTGTCGCCTGCTGAGCGTCGGCTGTGGACTCGGCACCTGCAACATCTTGCCATTGAGGGGACCACCCACCGCCACCGCGCTTTTGCCGTTTACGACGGCGGCGCTGGCGTATCGTTGATACGCGGTTCGGTGTGTCTGTTCCATCGGTACCCGAACCAGTGTTGGAGACAACTCAAGATGAGGAGCTCGCCGTGACGGAGGGGTCTGCGGGGTTACCGTCGCAGAAACAGGTGGTCGAGCTACTTGGCGGCGAGTTCGCGCGCGCAGGCTACGAGATCGAGAGTGTGGACATCGACGTGGCCGCGCGCCCACCGCGCATCACCGTCGTGGCCGACGGTGACCAAGGCCTGAACCTCGACACGGCCGCCGCCCTGTCCCGTTCGGCATCCGAACTCCTCGACCGTGTCGACAACAGCGCGACTCCGTACGTCCTCGAGGTCACCTCGCCCGGAGTGGACCGGCCGCTGACCACAGAGAAACACTTCCGACGGGCCCGCGGCCGCAGGGTCGAACTGACGATGTCCGACGGCGCCCGATTGACCGGCCGATTGGGTGAAACCGGCGGTGGTGCCGTGCGATTGGTGGTGCGTGAAGGTCGCGGTGCCAACCTCTCGGTCCGCGAGGTGCCGATGGACAGCATCACCAAAGCAGTTGTACAGGTTGAGTTCTCACCTCCGAATCAGCGTGAGCTGGAGCTGGCCGGTCAATCTGAGAAGGAGGCTCCGCGGTGAACATTGACATGGCGGCATTGCACGCCATCGAGGCTGACAAAGGCATTTCGGTCGATGTCGTGGTCGAAACCATCAAGTCGGCGTTGCTGACGGCGTATCGCCACACCGAGGGCCACGAGGCCGATGCGCGCATCGAGATCGACCGCAAGACCGGCATGGTCCAGGTGATGGCACGCGAAACCGACGAGGACGGCAACGTCATTTCTGAATGGGACGACACGCCAGAGGGTTTCGGTCGCATCGCGGCGACCACCGCGCGTCAGGTGATCCTGCAGCGGCTGCGCGACGCCGAGAACGAGAAGAACTACGGCGAGTTCTCGGCCCGCGAAGGCGACATCGTCGGCGGCGTCATTCAGCGTGATGCCCGCGCCAATGCCCGCGGTCTGGTCGTCGTGCGGATGGGCAGCGAGACCAAAGGATCCGAAGGTGTCATCCCCGCCGCCGAGCAGGTGCCGGGGGAGCGCTACGACCACGGCGACCGCCTGCGCTGCTACGTCGTCGGCGTCACCCGCGGCGCCCGCGAACCACTGATCACGTTGTCGCGTACCCACCCCAATCTGGTGCGCAAGCTGTTCTCGCTCGAGGTTCCCGAGATCGCCGAAGGTTCGGTGGAGATCGTCGCGGTGGCACGCGAGGCCGGGCACCGCTCGAAGATCGCGGTCGCGTCACGGGTGCCCGGGCTCAACGCCAAGGGTGCCTGCATCGGGCCCATGGGCCAACGTGTGCGCAATGTGATGAGCGAGCTGTCCGGCGAGAAGATCGACATCATCGACTTCGACCCCGACCCGGCGAAGTTCGTGGCCAACGCCCTGTCGCCGGCGAAGGTGGTGTCGGTGAGCGTCATCGACGAGACCGCCAGGGCCGCGCGTGTCGTCGTGCCGGATTTCCAGCTGTCGCTCGCGATCGGCAAGGAGGGGCAGAACGCCCGCCTGGCGGCGCGGCTGACGGGGTGGCGCATCGACATCCGCAGCGATGCGGAGGCAGTACCCGCGGGCTGATCCGCCGCCGGGACACGACCGATCGGTGTGGGCGGCCATTTCGGCCCGGCGACCAGGTGTGGCTAGACTGAACCGTGATCCAGCGCGAGACTTCGGCTGCTGAGGCTCGATCCGCGACAGACGTCCCTAACGGACCGGTCCGGACGTGCGTCGGCTGCCGAAAGCGAGAGCTGGCCGTCGAACTGCTTCGTGTAGTCGCGGTGGACGGCGGGAACGGCAAGTGTGTCGTGACCGTTGACACCGCGAGAAAACTGCCGGGGCGGGGTGCATGGTTGCATCTCGATCCGCAGTGTCTGGACGCAGCAATCCGGCGGCAGGCATTCGTTCGAGCGTTGCGCATCAGCGGTTCACCAGATACCACCGCGGTCGTGGAGCACGTAAGCGCTGCTAGCAGCACTTAAGCGTTTCCCACACCTCGGCAACAGGATAGGTAGCGAAGAACATGAGCACACCGTGAAGTCTCGATGACCATGCGTCATAGCTAACCCGAGGCGCGGCGCCAACCACCGCTGCCGCCTCCTAGACAGGAGTTGTAGTGGCAGGTAAGGCCCGTGTACACGAGTTGGCAAAAGAACTCGGTGTCACCAGTAAAGAAGTTCTCGCCCGCCTGAGCGATCAGGGCGAATTCGTCAAATCCGCATCCTCCACCGTGGAGGCCCCCGTCGCGCGCCGGTTGCGCGAATCCTTCGGCGGCGCCAAGCCGGCTGCGGACAAGGTCAAGGCAGACGGCAACGGTTCACCCCAAGCCGGCCGCGAAAGCACCCGCGAAGCCGGCGGCGCCCAAGCCTGCTGCGCCCGCGGAGCCGGCCGCACCGGCGCCACCGCCCGCTGCCGCCGCGGCCTCCACCGGCGGCACCGGCGGCACCGGCCGCACCCCCGGCCGCCCGGCCCCGACTCCGGGCGCGACACCCGGTCCCCGGCCCGGTCCGGCACCCGGTGCGCCCAAGCCCGCCGCGCGGGCGCCGCGCGTCGGCAACAATCCATTCTCTTCCCAGCAGCCGGTCGATCGGCCGATTCCGCGTCCGCAGGCACCCCGTCCGGGTGCCCCGCGGCCCGGGCCCCGCGCCCGGCATGTCGCCGGGCAATATGCCTCAGCGTCCGGCCGGAGCCCGGCCGGGTCCCGGTGGCGGCGGTCGTCCGGGAGGACCTCGCCCTGGTCCCGGCGGCGGTGGTCGTGGTCCCGGCGCAGGCGCAGGCGCCGGTGGCCGCGCGGGCGGTGGCGGCGGTAACTACCGCACCGGTGGCCCCGGCGGTGGCGGCGGCGGTGCACCCGCAGGCGGCGGCTATCGCGGTCGTCCCGGCGGCGGGGGTCGTCCCGGCCAGCGTGGCGGTGCCGCGGGTGCGTTCGGTCGTCCCGGCGGTGCGCCCAAGCGTGGACGTAAGTCGAAGCGGGCGAAACGCGCCGAATACGAGAACATGCAGGCGCCCGTCGTCGGTGGCGTGCGGCTGCCGCACGGCAACGGCGAAACGATCCGGCTCGCGCGCGGTGCGTCACTGAGCGACTTCGCCGAGAAGATCGACGCGAACCCGGCTGCCCTGGTGCAGGCGCTGTTCAACCTCGGCGAGATGGTCACCGCAACCCAGTCCGTCGGCGATGAGACGCTCGAACTGCTGGGCGGCGAGATGAACTACGTCGTCCACGTCGTGTCCCCGGAGGACGAGGACCGTGAACTGCTGGAGTCCTTCGACCTCACCTACGGCGAGGACGAGGGTGGCGAGGAAGATCTCGAAACCCGTCCGCCCGTGGTCACCGTCATGGGTCACGTCGACCACGGCAAGACCCGCTTGCTGGACACGATCCGTCAGGCCAACGTCCGCGAGGAGGAGGCCGGCGGCATCACCCAGCACATCGGCGCCTACCAGGTGGAGGTCGATCTGGACGGCACGATCCGGCCGATCACCTTCATCGACACCCCGGGTCACGAGGCGTTCACCGCCATGCGTGCCCGCGGCGCGAAGGCGACCGATATCGCAATCCTGGTGGTCGCCGCCGACGACGGCATCATGCCGCAGACGGTGGAGGCGATCAACCACGCGCAGGCCGCCGACGTCCCGATCGTCGTGGCGGTCAACAAGATCGACAAGGAAGGTGCCGACCCGGCGAAGATTCGCGGCCAGCTCACCGAATACGGTCTGGTGCCAGAGGAATTCGGCGGCGACACCATGGTCGTCGACATCTCGGCGAAGCAGGGCACGAACATCCCGGCGCTGCTCGAGGCGGTCGTGCTGACCGCCGATGCGGCGCTCGACCTGCGGGCCAACCCCGACATGGAGGCCCAGGGTGTGGCCATCGAGGCACACCTGGACCGCGGTCGCGGGCCGGTGGCCACGGTGCTCATCACCCGAGGCACGCTGCGCGTCGGCGACTCGATCGTGGCGGGCGACGCCTACGGGCGTGTTCGCCGCATGGTCGACGAGCACGGCGACGACGTCGAGGAGGCCCTGCCATCACGGCCGGTGCAGGTCATCGGCTTCACCTCGGTGCCGGGCGCCGGTGACAACTTCCTCGTCGTGGACGAGGACCGCATCGCCCGCCAGATCGCCGACCGGCGCAGCGCCCGCAAGCGCAACGCCATGGCCGCGCGAGCCCGCAAGCGGATCAGCCTCGAGGACCTGGATTCGGCGCTGAAGGAAACCAGCCAGCTGAACCTGATCCTCAAAGGCGACAACGCCGGCACGGTCGAGGCGCTGGAGGAGGCCCTGCTGGGTATCCAGATCGACGACGAGGTCGAGCTGCGTGTCATCGACCGCGGCGTCGGCGGCGTCACCGAGACCAACGTCAACCTGGCGTCGGCCTCGGACGCGATCGTCATCGGGTTCAACGTCCGCGCCGAGGGTAAGGCCACCGAACTGGCCAACCGCGAGGGTGTGGAGATCCGCTACTACTCGGTGATCTACCAGGCCATCGACGAGATCGAGAGCGCGCTCAAGGGCATGCTCAAGCCGGTCTACGAGGAGAAGGAGCTCGGCCGCGCCGAGATCCGTGCCATCTTCCGGTCGTCGAAGGTCGGCAACATCGCCGGCTGCCTGGTGACCTCGGGTGTCATCCGACGCAACTCGAAGGCGCGACTGCTCCGCGACAGTGTGGTGGTCACCGAGAACGCGACTGTTCAGTCGTTGCGGCGGGAGAAGGACGACGCCACCGAGGTCCGCGACGGCTACGAGTGCGGTCTGACGCTGAGCTATTCCGACATCAAGGAAGGCGACGTCATCGAGACGTACGAGCTCGTCGAGAAGCAGAGAACCTAGGAATGCCCGATCCGGCACGTGCACGCCGGCTGGCCAAGCGGATCGCGACGATCGTCGCCTCGGCGATCGAGTTCGAGATCAAGGATCCGCGGCTGGCCGGCCTCACGATCACCGACGCGAAGGTCACTGGTGACCTGCACGACGCGACGCTGTTCTACACGGTGTTCGGTCGCAGTCTCGACGAGGAACCGGACTACGCCGGTGCGGCGGCCGCGCTCAACAGCGCCAAGGGTGTGCTGCGTACGAGGGTGGGCGCGGCTCTCGGCGTGCGGTTCACCCCTACGCTGGCGTTCGAACGCGACACCGTCCCCGCCGTGGCGGACCGGATGGAGGAACTGCTCGCTCGGGCGCGCGCCGCAGATGAGGATTTGGCAAGAGTTCGAGAAGGTGCCCAGCACGCCGGTGATGCCGACCCGTACCGTGGAGAAGGGGCGCACGAGATCGGTGGGGACCGAGACGACGAGTTCGACGCTGAGGACACCCGTGACCGCGATCGACAAAGCGACTGACACACCTATTGCGGGCGAACGCGTCGACGCCCGCACCGCCGCCGACCTGCTGTCCGTGGCGCACACCATCAGCGTGGTATGCCATGTGTATCCCGACGCCGACACGCTCGGCGCGGGCTTTGCGCTGGCGTTGGTACTCGACCATGCGGGCAAGAGCGTCCAGGTCAGCTTCGCGGCGCCGGCCGAACTGCCCGAATCGCTTCGCACGCTGCCGGGCACGCACCTGCTCGTGCGGCCCGATGCCCTGCGTCGTGACGCCGATCTGGTGGTCACCGTCGACATTCCCAGCGTCAACCGGCTGGGTGCGCTGCGCGAGCTGGCCGACCCTGACCGTGAGGTATTGGTCATCGACCACCACGCCTCCAATCTGCTGTTCGGCACCGCCAACTTCGTCGACCCGTCGGCCGACTCCACCACGATGCTGGTGGCCGAACTCCTCGACGCCTGGGGCAAGCCGATCGATCTCGGCGTCGCGCACTGTCTGTATGCCGGGCTGACCACCGACACCGGTTCGTTCCGCTGGGCCAGTGCCCGCGCCCACCGGCTGGCCGCGCGGCTTGTCGATCTCGGCGTCGACAATGCCTCGATCAGCCGTACGCTGCTGGACACGCACCCGTTCGCATGGCTGCCGATGCTGTCGCGCGTGCTGGCGTCGGCACAGCTGGTGCCAGACGCTGCCGGCGGTCGCGGCCTGGTCTACGCCGTGGTGGGGCACCAGGAATGGGAGAACGCGCGGCCCGAGGAAGTCGAGAGCATCGTCGACATCGTGCGCACCACCCAACAGGCGGAGGTGGCGGCGGTTTTCAAGGAGATCGAACCGGGGCACTGGTCGGTGTCGATGCGTGCGAAGTCTTACGACCTGGCCAGCCTCGCCGGCACATTCGGCGGGGGCGGGCACCGACTGGCCGCCGGTTACTCGGCGACGGGGTCTGCCGAGGACGTCGTGCGGGCGCTTGGCGAGGCCCTCCGCTGACTCCGTCTGCGTGCACCTTCGCCGACGTCGTCGGCCGGCGCCTTGGCTGACCCGGTCGACGAGTCGGCGGTACCGACTGCCACCGGCCGCCGCATCGCCGGGCTGGCGCTACCCGCGCTCGGGGTGCTGGCCGCCGAGCCGATCTACCTGCTGTTCGACCTCGCCGTCGTCGGCCGACTCGGCGCCCTGCCGCTGGCCGGCCTTGCAATCGGCGGGCTGATCCTGGCCACGCTCAGTTCGCAGATGACTTTCCTGTCCTACGGGACGACCGCCCGCTCGGCGCGGTTCTTCGGCGCCGGCGATCGCTCGGCGGCGATCGGCGAGGGCCTTCAGGCCACCTGGCTGGCGCTGGGTCTGGGCTGCCTGATCGTCGTGGTGGTGCACGCCGCCGCCGTACCGCTGGTGGCGCTGCTGGCCGGGGGTGGCGAGGGCACCGACATCGCCGACGAGGCGCTGCCGTGGGTTCGGATAGCGATCTTCGGGGTGCCGGCGATTCTCATCTCGGCGGCGGGTAACGGCTGGATGCGCGGGGTGCAGGACACCATGCGCCCGCTGCGCTATGTCGTGACGGGCTTCGCGGTCTCGGCGGTGCTCTGCCCATCACTTGTGTACGGCTGGCTGGGCATGCCCAGACTCGAGCTCGAGGGTTCTGCCGTTGCGAACCTCGTCGGGCAATGGCTCGCCGGCCTGCTCTTCCTGCGCGCCCTGTACGTCGAGCGGGTGTCGTGGCGGATCCAGCCGGCCGTGCTGCGGGCGCAGGTCGTGCTGGGCCGCGATCTGCTTCTGCGTACCTTGGCGTTTCAGGCCTGCTTCGTATCTGCGGGTGCCGTCGCCGCCCGGTTCGGCGCCGCGGCGGTCGCGGCGCATCAGGTGGTGCTGCAACTGTGGAATTTCCTTGCGCTGGTGCTGGATTCGCTTGCCATCGCCGCGCAGTCGTTGGTCGGCGCCGCGCTGGGCGCGGGCCAACTTGCGCACGCGAAGTCGGTGGCGTGGCGAGTCACCATCTTCTCGACGATCGCCTCGGCGGTGCTGGCAGGTGTATTCGCGGTCGGCGCCTCGGTCTTTCCGAGTGTCTTCACCGATGACCGATCTGTGCTCGACGCCATCGGCGTCCCGTGGTGGTTTATGGTGGCTCAATTGCCCGTCGCCGGAATAGTTTTCGCGCTCGACGGCGTACTTCTCGGTGCCGGCGACGCCAAGTTCATGCGCAATGCCACGTTGATCAGCGCACTGGTCGGGTTCCTGCCGTTGATCTGGCTCTCGTTGGCGTTCGGCTGGGGTCTGGTAGGCATCTGGGCCGGGCTGTCGACCTTCATGGTGCTGCGGCTGGTGTTCGTGGGCTGGCGGGCCTTTTCCGGTCGCTGGCTCGTTTCGGGCACCGGCTAGGCTCGACTTCATGAAGCGGCCCGCCTACGTCCTTGTGGTCGTGGTTCTTGTGGTCGTGGTCCCGGCGGTCGTTGCATCGGCAAGCCTTTTTGCCGCACCGCAATCGACGGCCGATCCGACCGTCGGCACCGCTGTCTACGTGCAGATTCGTCAGTCGTTCGCCGAGGTCGACGACGCCGACCAGTGCGTCGGAACGTCAGCACTCGGGTCGGTTCGTCGAGGATCGTCGGTGGTTCTCTCCGAGGGCGCCACGGTGGCCGACACCCGCAAGGTCGCCGTCGGTCAGTTCTTCCGCTCCAGGCTCAGGGACGGTATCTGCGAGGCGCTCTACATCACAAGCGCCCCGGTCATGCCGACGTTCAACGTCCAGTTCGCCGGTCCCGGCGGTGAGCTGAGTCCGACGTTCGGCCCGACCCCAGCCGAGCCCGTTACATATCAGCCGGGGATCGAGCAGGTGGTGCGCGTCGACATCAACGTCCCTGACGTCCCGGCCATCCCACCCAGCGCCTGAGTCATCGGGCGACGCGACTCGGGAATCGCCTGGCGCCACTCGTCGCTGCCGCGGCGCTCGTGCCCTCGTTCACCGGACCTGCGCCCGTCCGCGCTCAAACACCGCCTCACGGTTGGCGGCGATATCGTCGCCGCTGGCTGAGCGCATCCAGTCGAGCGCCGAGTCGGCCTCGATGGCCAGGCCGCCGGCGGTGCCTGCGTCGTCGATGCGGTGATACGACGCCAACAGGGCGCGTACCGCCTTCTGGTTGTTGGCGACGATCGACGCCGCCACCCGGCGAGCGGTGGGTATCAGCTCGTCGTGTGGCACGACCTCGGTGACGAGCCCCGCCCGCAGCGCATCGGCGGCCGACAGATAGTCGCCGGTCATGCTCATCCGGCGGGCCAGTCCGACGCCCACCTTCTGCGGTAGCCGCACCGACAAACCCCAGGTGGGCAGCAGCCCGACCCGGGCATGGGTGTCGGCGAAGCGGGCATTCTCCGAGGCGATCAGGATGTCGCAGTACAGCGCGAGCTCCAGCCCGCCGGTCACGGCGGCGCCGTTGATCGCGCCGATCACCGGCTTGGTCATGGCCGGCCACTTCGGCGAGATGTCGGGTAGCTCGGTGGAGTCGCCGAGTTCCTTGAGATCCAACCCCGCGCAGAACACCGGGTCGGCGCCGGTGAAGATCACGACGTCGACGTCATCGGCGCTCTCGGCATCGCGCAGTGCTGCAAAGAACTGCGTGCGAAGCGCCGAGGACAAGGCGTTGCGGGCTTGCGGGCGATTCAGCGTCAGCGTGCGCACCCGATCCTGGGTGTCGACCAGCAGCACATCAACGTCGTTGGGGTTAGTCATCCATCGAACCTATCGTGGAGCCATGTGCCGAAACATCACCGAGCTACGTGGCCTGGAACCGGCTGCCACCGCCGAGGAAATCGAGGCGGCTTCGCGCCAATACGTGCGCAAGGTCAGCGGCATCACGCGGCCGTCGGGCGCGAATGTCGAGGTGTTCGAGGAAGCAGTTGCTGAGGTCACCGCGATCACCACCCGGCTGTTGGCCGGGCTTGCGCCGCGACGCCAGCCGCCGAAGACCGTTCCGCCGCTGCGACGTCCCGAGGTGCGGGCGCGGCTGGCCGCCGGCGCCGGATAGCGGCGACGTCCACGGCATGACGGCCACCCTCACCCGGCCCGCACTCAAGGAGTGGAGCGCGGCGGTGCACGGTCTGCTCGACGGCAGACAGACGGTGTTGCTGCGCAAGGGCGGCATTCACGAGAAGCGGTTCGCGCTCACCGCGTCGCGATTCCTGTTCTTTCCGACGGTCGCCCACAGCCATGCCGAAAGAGTGCGGCCCGAACACCGCGATCTACTCGATGCCGCCGCCGCCGACAGCACCGACGACGACGTCATCCTGCGGGCCGGCGCCAAAGTCGTTGCCGCCGTGGAGGTCAGTCGACCCGAGCGAATCGACGAACTCGAACCACTGCACATCTGGACCGCTGAGTCGGTACGTGCCGACCGACTGGACTTCCGGCCCAAGCACCGCCTCACCGTGCTCGTGGTGCAGGCCTGTGCGCTGCGCGAACCGATACGACTGCAACGCAGACCTGACTACGCGGGCTGCAGAAGTTGGGTGCCGCTGCCGGTCGACCCGGACTGGGCGTCGCCGGTGCAGTCCGACGCGGCGCTCGCCGAGATCGCCGAGCGGGTGCGCCGCTCAGTGGCCTGACGGGGGCTCTGGGCCCGCGGGCAGCACCAGTCGCGACACACCGCCCTCACCGAGATGGACGGTATGTGTCGACACCATCATCTCGCGGCCGCTGACCATCGGCTCGCTGGTGCCGAGGTTGCGCGCGAACCGCGGGTGTGAGCCTCCGGCGACCAGAACCCGGATTCGCGAACCGGCACGGAACCGGTGTGCGATCGGGTCGAGTTCGATGCGGATGGTGTCGGTACCCCGCGAAACCGTTGGGCTGCGGCGGTAGCCGTCGCTCACATTGCGGGAGACGTCTTTGGCGTCCACTTCGCTGATGCGCACGAACAGGTCGTGATACGGGTTGTCGCACGAATGCGACAGCTCGATGACCGGCGTTCCCGCGACATACAGATCGGCCGGCAGCCGGTCGCCGGTGAAGCACAGCACGTCGGGCCGCTCGGCCAGCTTGCCGTCGCGGTGGTAGCCGGCCTCGGGTGCGAGTAGTCGGCCGCCGATGGTGGGTGTCGGATTCACGGGGTTGTAGGTGAATCGACTTGAAGGTGCGGTGTCCGGCGGAGCCGCATCGCCGAGCCGACCGGTCGGCTGCAGGTAGAGCACGCGTTCGGGCATCGTCGGTGGCCACTCCGGCAGGTCGATCCAACCCTTCCCGTTCACGTGCACGCGGACCGGACTGCGCGTCGTGCCTCGGCCACGAAGGTGCGCGTCGAGCCATTCCAATGATTCGCGGATCACGGTCGGTGCGGCCCTGGACATCATCTGGGTATGAGTCCACGACCCGACGGTCACGGCGACGTCGACGCCGCGCTGCTTCAATGCGTCGTACTGCGTGAGCGTCTGTTCCAGGAACAGGTCCTGCCACCCGCCGATCAGCAGCACCGGAATATCGGCGCGCTTCAACGCATCCCGGATGTTTCTGTTGTCCCAGAACGGGTCGTCGGCCTCGGGATGGTCGAGCCAGTCCTCCCACCAGGGCGCCCCGTTGCCCAGCAGCGTGCGGCCCGCCTCGCCGGCCGGTAGCCCGCCTGTCGCGCGGGCCAGCGCACGCCGCGCGCGGGCCTGCCGGATCATCATGCGCAGCCTGTTCGGATCCTCCTGGCGGGCGACCAGATCGCTCCAGCCGAGAAAATCGTTCAGCGCGAACGAGCCGGTGCCCCACCGCGGGCCGCTGACATCGTGCGGACCCACCGTGATGACAGCGGCCGTCATCTCCGGCGGCGGATCGGCGAGCAGGGCCCATTGCGTGAAGCCCAGATAGGACAGGCCGATGGTCGCGAACGAGCCGGTGAACCATGGCTGGTGGCGTAACCACTCGACGGTGTCCGCACCGTCGGCGATCTCGTTGGCCATCGGATCGAAGTCGCCTCCGGAGCCGAATGTGCCCCGCACGCTTTGGAACAGAACGTGGTAGCCGCGCGCGGCGTACACGCCGGCGAAAAGCGTGGAGAACGGGAACGCCCGACCGTACGGGCACCGCACCAGCAGCGTGCCCGCCGGTTCGGCAGTCATCGGCTCATAGTGGTCGGCGAGCAGTTCGACACCGTCGCGCATCGGCACCCGCACCCGACGATGCACGGTGTAGTCGCACGTATGAGGCGGTAGGTGGAGGACCCTGCTCAGCGTCCGCCGGGTGAATGCCTTGAATTTTCCCTTGGCAGGTGAGGTAGTGAGGGGATCGGATACCGCGGTCATCCCACACAGGCTACGCAGGCGGCGGATCGTCGTCCTCGATTGCCGCGACGACCTTCGCCATCAGCCAGCCGATCGCACGGGTGGCATCGGCACCGGCGACACCCCACACCCCGACCAGCCGTTCGTAGCTGGGCAGATTCCACAGCACGTCGAGAAGACCGGCCGCCATCTGCCGTTCGGCTGCCGACCACCCCGGAGCCGACGCCGAGACCGCGCGGATGAGCGCATCTCGCCTGCGCACATCGACACCGACGAATGTCGGGTCCTGCGGCGTCTCGACGGACGTGCGCACCGAAAACCGTTGCAGTGACGCGAACACCCGGGCGGTGACCTCGCCGATGGTGGTCAGGTCGACATCCTCGTACGACACGCCGGCCTCGGCCTCCAGGCGCTGCATCACCGCGTCGTGCAGGTGCCGTTCGGTGGGGAAGTGCCGATACACGGTCCGCTCACCGACGCCCGCGCGCTCGGCGACCGCCTTGAACGTCAGATTCCGCCAGTTCCACGAGTCGAAGGCGTGTACCAACTCACTGCCTGCGCCGACGATGCGCTCCTTCGTCTGGGCCGCCTTCTTCTGCCGCGCCCGGTTGTCGTAGGCGCGTCGGTTCGCTATTGACGAGTCGCTCATAATAGTGACAGCATACTGTCGCGAAATTAGGTTCGCGAGCGAGCTGAGGGGTGCGCCGTGGGATCACCTGGTGAACTGATGTCCGCCGCGGTCGAGCGCACCGGCCTCGACGATTTCGGCGACGACTCCTTCCGCGAGGGCCTGGAGATCCTCGTGCGCGCCCTGCGCGAGGAGGCTCGGCTGAATGCGCGCGGCGAAGCGTTCATCTACGACCGCCTCGGATTGCACCTGTGCCAGCGGTTGCAGGTGGAGGACTGGTATCGCCGTCACCCCGAGATCGACGACGCGCCGATCGACGCGCCGTTGTTCGGGCTCGGATTGCCGCGCACCGGTTCGACCGCGCTGTCATTCCTGCTGGCTCGCGATCCCCATATTCGTTACCTGCGCAGTTGGGAGTCCACGCGACCGTGCCCGCCGCCGTCGACCGTCCGGGGTGACGATCCGCGGATCCCGCCCGAACAGCGGCCGGTCGTCGTCGGGACCAGGCATCACGTTCCCAACGACATCCAGGGGCCGATGGAATGCCTTGACCTGATGGCGCTCGACTTCAAATCGCAGATGTTCCAAGCGTTCGCGCAGATACCGTCGTACTCCGACTGGCTGCTCGAGCGCGCCGATTTCACCTCCACCTACCGCTACGAACGGCGCGTGCTCAAGCTGTTGCAGTGGGGCGAGCCGCGGCGGCCATGGCGGTTGAAATCACCTGCTCACGTGATCTCCCTCGACTACCTCGACAGGGTGTTTCCCGATGCCCGCTTCGTGATGACGCACCGTGATCCGACCGACGTGATGTTGTCGGTCGCCGACGTCTACGCCGACATCGTGGGTGGATTCACCGACGACATCGACCGCTCCTATCTCGGTGAGCTCAACGTCAAACAGTGGTCGACGGGCATGGACCGCGCCCTGAAGTTCCGCGCGACAGGCGCCGATGATCGCTTCTACGACATCGACTTTCGCGCTATGCAGAACGACCCGATAGGCGAGGTCCGCCGTCTGTATGCCTGGCTCGGCGAACCGGTGACCGAGGAGTTCGAGGACGGTATGCGGGCCTGGTGGGCCGAGAACGCCGAGAGCCGGGAACCGCGTCCGAAGGCGGACCCACAGGCATTCGGTCTGGATCTGAACACAATTCGGCCGCTGTTCGTCACCTACGTCGAGACCTATCTGGGGGGAGCATCGCATGGCGATTGACCTGACTGGCGGCATCGACCCCCAGCGCGAGTACATGTTCGCGCAGCGGCCGGACAACCCCGAGATGCGGGATTCGGTGAGTTTCTGGGTGCTCGACGATCGCGGCGATGTGGGGTTGCCGCGCATCGGTGTCGAAGCGGTGGCCGCGAACTGGGAGTCACACGGGGTTCAGGTCAACGTCGCCTTCGCCGACGGACGGGTGTATCGGCTACGGGGCGAAGGCAAGAGCCTGCCGCCCACTGGCCCGGATGGTAAGCCGACGGTGCTCGGCGCAGGCCCGCTCGCGTTCACGTGCGTCGCGCCGTTCGACGTGTGGACGATGACGTTCGACGGACAGGCCGACGCGACCTCATCGACCGATCTGATCGCCGGGCGTAAGGACGGTCCGCCGGTCGACCTGAGGTTCGAGGTGGAGGCGAAGATGGCCGTGCCGCCATGGGTGCAGGGCGCGCTGCAGGCCGAGGCGGATTCGCAGTTGAAGACGTCGATCGTGGGCGACCTGATGGGTGGGCCGCGCTACGAGCAGCTGTTCCGGGCGACCGGCTCGGTGCATGTGGCGGGCGAAGAGCACGTATTCAGCGGAACCGGCCTGCGCATCCGCCGCCAGGGCGTGCGCCGGCTGGAGGGTTTCTGGGGCCACTGCTGGCAGTCAGCGCTCTTTCCGAGCGGACGGGCGTTCGGCTACATCGCCTATCCGCCGCGGCCCGACGGTGAGCCCGCGTTCAACGAGGGATACGTGTCTTACGGTGACGGCGACCTGATCCCGGCACGTGTCGTGTCGGCGCCGTGGTTGACGCGGCTGCAGCCGCGAGGCGAGGAAGTGTCGGTCGTACTCGAAACCGAGAGGGGCGCGGTGCGGATCGAGGGCGAAACGGTGGTGTCGACGCACGACATCACCGATCCCAGCGAGGTTCCCGCCGAGATGCTCGAGAAGATGGCCAACTGGACGTTTCCGGCGCTACAGCAGGCAGGTGTGCGCTACCGGTGGGACGGCGAAGAAGCCATCGGCATGCTCGAACGCTCGAGCCCGATGGACAAGATCACTGGCTAGAGTCGCCCTGGAACTTGTAGTACGGCAGTAGATCGTGTGCGCGCTGCAGGTTGGTCTGCATGCAGTCGGGAGGGGGGTTGGAGTAGATCGGCGAGAAGAACATCGTCTGCTGGATCAAGCCGTAGCTGGTGTCGAACGCCAGCGCGCAGGTGATCCACCAGCGGTTGTTCCAGTCAGTCGGCTTCATCACCCACCACTGCGCAGCGCGGTGGCCTTCGATGTCGAGCTGGATGGCGTCGGCGGGCAAGGCCTCCTCGAACGTCTTCCATACGAACGGCTCGATGGTCAATTGATAGTTGCCGGCGTCGTACTTGCAGCGCAGCCCTTCCTCGGGGGATGGCGGCGTGAAGGCCAGGCCGAGGGCCCCGACCGCGTCGAGCGGGATGTCGCGGCACGGACTGAACGGGTCCGGATCGGTCAGGTCGATGACCGGGTACTTGATGCTCGTTGTGACGTTGGTCATCGGAATATCCGATGCGCGCACCTGCAGAGGGTCGCCGGGATGGGACTGGACGGCCACGATCACCGCTGCGACGAGCGCACACAGCGCTGCGATAACGCGCAGCTTGGCGACCATTGCACCCCCTGCTGTCGTGGCGGCACGGCCGCCGTTGTCGGGTCCGACCCTGCCCGGGGAGTGTAGCGGCCCGCGCAGAGACTCCGAAGCGGAAACGAGAACCTGTTCTAGTTGGGGGGCGAGAGCATCTTCGCGCGCACGTAGGCTGGAGGGCTGTGACGCGTGATGGCCGGCAGCCCACTCTCTGGGCGATCAGTGATCTACACACCGGTCACACCGGCAACAAGCCGGTCACCGAGTCGCTGTACCCGTCCACCCCCGACGACTGGCTGATCGTGGCGGGCGACGTCGGCGAGCGCACCGACGAGATCTACTGGGCGCTGGATCTGCTGCGTAAGCGCTTCGCCAAGGTGATCTGGGTGCCGGGAAATCACGAGCTGTGGACGACCAATCGCGATCCGATGCAGATCTTCGGCAAGGCCCGTTACGACTACCTCGTCAACATGTGCGACGAGATGGGCGTCATCAGTCCAGAACACCCGTTCCCGGTGTGGACGGAAGAGGGTGGCCCGGCGACCATCGTGCCGATGTTCCTGCTCTACGACTACACGTTTCTGCCGCAGGGAGCGGCGACCAAGGCGGAGGGCCTTGCCATCGCCCGCGAGCGCAACGTCGTGGGCACCGACGAGTTTCTGCTGTCGGCTGAGCCCTACGCGACGCGGGATGCGTGGTGCCGCGATCGGGTGGCCTCCACCCGCAAGCGCCTCGAGGACCTCGACTGGATGAACCCGACCGTCCTGGTGAACCACTTTCCGTTGGTCCGCGAACCCTGCGATGCGATGTTCTATCCCGAATTCGCGCTGTGGTGCGGCACCACGGCCACCGCCGACTGGCACACTCGCTACAACGCGGTGTGTTCGGTGTACGGGCACCTGCATATCCCGCGCACCACGTGGTACGACGGGGTGCGCCACGAAGAGGTCTCCGTCGGGTATCCCCGGGAGTGGCGCCGCCGCAAGCCATTTCGATGGCTGCGGCAGGTGCTGCCGGACCCGAAATATGCGCCGGGTTACCTCAACGAGTTCGGTGGACATTTCGAGATCACCCAGGAGATGCGTGAGCACGCCCAGAAGGTGCAGCAGCGCATCCAGGCCAGGCAGCCGTGACCGTCATGGCGGCGCTGCTCTCCGGTGTGCTGCCAGGCGACGCGATGGCGCTCGCTGCGGCCGAGATGTACACCGACCCGCCGGAACTCACGCCGCTGCCCGAAGAAGAGCCCCTGATCGCGAAGTCGGTGGCCAAGCGGCGCAACGAATTCATCACCGTGCGGTACTGCGCGCGGGAGGCGCTGGGCGAACTCGGCCTGCCGCCCGTGCCGATCCTCAAGGGGGAGAAGGGCGAACCGTGTTGGCCCGACGGCATTGTCGGCAGCCTCACCCACTGTGAGGGTTTCCGTGGCGCAACCGTGGCCCGGCGCGACGCGGTTCGTTCGGTGGGTATCGATGCCGAGCCGCACGACGTGCTGCCCAAGGGTGTGCTCGACGCCGTCAGTCTGCCGGGGGAGCGAGCCGAACTGCGGGCGTTGCCGGACGGACTGCATTGGGATCGAATCCTGTTCTGCGCCAAGGAGGCCACCTACAAGGCATGGTTCCCCGTGACAAAGCGCTGGCTGGGATTCGAGGACGCGCACATCACCTTCGACGTCGACGGCGGCGGCACTTCGGGTGCGTTCGAGTCACGGATTCTGATCGATCCCGCTGCGCTGTCGGGGCCACCATTGCAGACGTTGTCGGGCCGCTGGTCGGTGCGTGACGGCCTGGCGCTTACGGCGATCGTGCTATGACCGAAGCTGGCCTTGTCGTCGTGGACAAGCCGGCCGGCATGACCAGTCACGACGTGGTGGGCCGTTGCAGGCGCATCTTCGGCACCCGCAAGGTCGGTCACGCAGGAACGCTCGACCCCATGGCCACGGGGGTGCTGGTCGTCGGCATCGAACGGGCCACCAAGATCCTCGGGCTGCTGACCGCGACTGACAAGTCGTACGCGGCGACGATCCGGCTGGGACAGTCCACGTCGACCGAGGACGCCGAAGGTGAAGTGCTGCAGACGGTTTCCGCGGCGAGGGTGACGAATCGGCAAATCGAGGCGTCGGTGGCCGCGCTGCGTGGCGAGATCGACCAGATTCCGTCGTCGGTCAGCGCCATCAAAGTCGACGGCCAACGGGCGTACAAGCTGGCCCGGGAAGGGCAGACCGTCGAACTCGCGCCGCGCAAGGTTCGCATCGACCGGTTCGACGTGCTCGATGTGCGGCGCAGTGGCGGCCTCCTCGATGTTGATGTCGAGGTGGACTGCTCCAGTGGCACCTACATCCGCGCGCTGGCCCGCGACGTCGGCGCGGCGCTGGGCGTGGGTGGGCACTTGACCGCGCTGCGGCGCACCCGCGTCGGTCACTTCGGGCTGGACGAGGCGTGCCCGCTTGACGAATTGGCCGACGAGCCGCGATTGTCCTACAACCTCGACGAGGCCTGCCTGCTGGCTTTCCCGCGTCGCGACTTGACCGCCGAGCAGGCCGAGGACGCCCGCCACGGCAGGGCCGCTGGAACCCGCCGGTATCGGGGGCGTTTACGCCGCAACGGCCCTCGACGGGCGCGTGATCGCATTACTGGAAGATCAAGCGTTACGGACCAAATCGGTCGTGGTGCTGCGGCCGGCCACGCTCTAGCTCAACGGGGTGGGCCGGCAGCACGCTGCCGACTCGGCGGGTGCCCGCTCCACCTCGTATGGGCGCGCGTGAATGCCGCCGTTTCGGAGTAGCCCAATCGGCGGGCGGTCTGCTCCACCGAGAACCCCGATGCCAGCAGTTCGGCGGCTAGGGTCGCCCGAACCTCGTCGAGCAAGGCGCGAAAGCTGGTGTTCTCAGCCGTCAGACGGCGATGCAACGTCCGTTCGGTGATGCAGAGCTCTTTGGCGACCAGCCCCATGGAGGGGATCTGGGCCGTGTCCTGGATCAGTCGGAGTCGGACCGCGGCGGACACGCCGCGGCGTTCGCGGCGGCGGTCAAGTAGCTCTTGGCACTGGCGGATGCAGATTGCCGCGGTCTGGGGATCGGCTGCGGGCATGGGCGCCGAGACGAGTTCGGCCGGAATGATCAACGCATTGCGGGAGGCATCGTTGTCGACCGTCAGCGACAGACCCCTGACGTCGAACAACTCGCCGGGCAAGCGCAGCTGCCTCAACTCCAGCCGGGCGGGCACCGGGCTGTCACGCGGACCGAATACCAGTGGAAGATTGCGCAGCATCGCCGCGAGGTCTCGCTCGAGCAGGAATTGCCGCACATCGAAGGGAATCGACGTGTCGTCGAACACGAAGACCGCCTCGGAGTCGGTGACTTCGGTGGCCAGCGTGAGGAACGCCGCCGACAGTGGGATGTATCGACGCGCGACCTCCATGGCGTCGCCCAGCGTCGGGCTGGAAATGATTGCATAACCCAGGATCCCGCTGTCGACCAGGCTGTACCGCGAGCCGGCTTCCACCCCTAGACCGGGGATGTTGCCGAGCCGGCCGATGACGTTGCGGACGATCGCCAGCTCCTGGCTGGCTTGCACCTCGGTGCGCGGATCGGCCAGTTGTTCTGCGGACAAACCAGTGCCGGACAAGCCCAGGGCGGGGTCAAGCCCGTATCTGGCCGCGGCCTCCAGGATGTGACGACTCATCGCCGCCGAGCGGGGAACATCCCAGCCCGGCACGCCGGCGGTGGCGACCATGTGTCTGAAAGTATCAAAAGAGTGTCCGATTTGCGCATTCCGGTGGACGGCGTCCGGCCCTAGCGTTCGTGACCATGGCCACCGACCTCCTCCGCCCACCGCCCAAAGCCGCGGCGGCGGCGGCCCGCGCCTCCGTTGCCGATCTGCTGCGCCCGATGGCGGCGGGCGCGTACCGCGATCTGCGGCGTCCGCGGTCTCGGCTGGCGGCGGCCGGGATCGTCCGCACCACCTTCGACCCCACCCTGCCCGAGTCGATCTCCGACCCCTTTGCCGAGTACGAACGCCTGCGCGAGCATCCCGTCGTGGTAAATGAGCGACTCGGTGTCTGGATGCTCACCCGCTACCAGGATGTGTACAGCGCTGTTCGCGACCATGGGCGCTTCTCGTCGGCTGACGGGGTCACGCTGCGGTCCTTCGCCCCAAGTGCCGTGATCTTCTCCGATCCGCCCGACCACACCCGCCTGCGCCATCTGACCGCACCGGTGTTCGCCAAGAAGGCGATTGCCACCCTGACTGCCGACATTCGGCAGCTCGCGGCACCCGGGGTGTCGGCCCTGGCGCATCGGGAGGTGGTCGACATGGTGCCGGCGTTGACCGTCCCGATGCCGATCAACGTGATCGCCAGGATTCTGGGTATTCCCCGTGATCAGTGGCCGGCTTTTCGCCGGGTCTCCGATGCGTTCGCCGGTCTGACCGGTCCTCGCACGGTGGGCGAGATGGCTCGTCTGTTCGGCTCCAACATCGCGGCCTACATCCGACTACGCAGCTACCTCGACGCCGAACTTGCCCGGCGCGCGGTGCACCCAGCCGACGATCTGCTGACTCGGCTGCAGGCGGGCATCTCAGCCGGTGAACTCACCGACCACGAAGCCTTCTACTACGCGTTGCTCATCCTGGTCGCGGGCAACGAGACCACCACCAATCTGCTCGGCATGCTGCTGATACGTCTTGCGCAGGATCAGGAGCTGTTCGCTGCACTACGCGATGACCGCAGCCTGCTCCGCGCCGCGGTGGAGGAAACCGCCCGGTGGGGCTCGCCGGTGCAGTGGGTCACCAGGACCACGACGGCGCCGGTGCGCATCGGAGCGACGGTGATCCCGCGGGGCGGGCGGGTGGTCCTCTTCTACGGTTCGGCCAACCGCGACCCGGCGCGGTTCGCCGACCCCGACCGCTTCGATGTCCACCGCAACACCACAGGTCACCTGGCCTTCGGCCACGGTGTGCATTTTTGTCTGGGTGCCCACCTGGCGCGGCTGGAGACGATCACTGCGATCGACCACTTGCTCGATGGAGTCGATGGCTTGGAGCTGGCGGGCCCCGTTCGCTGGAGCACCACGCCGTCATTGCGCGGTCCGGTATCGGTACCGATGCGCGCCATTCGGCGTCGCTGATTGCGCGCGAGCTGACTCAATATCGCCCCGCGGGTAAGCCTCTCAGGAGTTTTCGCTTCTGCTCGCGCTGATTAGCTGACCACCCAGATTGCGTCTGCGGCAGGGCTTCCCAGATCCACGGTGGTGCCCTTTTCGTGCTCACCAGAGTCGGCGGACTTGACCGCGACGGAGATCATGCCCGCGAAGTCGCGCCGGGCCAGTACCAGTAACCGCGAATCCAGGCTGATACCGACGCTGTCGAAGTACCGCAACATCTCCGGGTCGGAGTCGGAAATGCGGGCGACCACTCCGGTGTCGCCGTCGCGACACATCGACAGCTGACGCGCATCGGGCGTCGGAACATGGCCGTCCGCGGCAGGAATCGGATCGCCGTGCGGATCGCGGGTGGGATGACCGAGCTTGGCGTCGATGCGGTCCAGCATGGTGTCGGACACCGCGTGCTCGAGCACCTCGGCCTCGTCGTGCACTTCGTCCCAGCTGTAGCCGAGCTCGCGGACCAGGAACGTCTCCATCAGGCGGTGCCGGCGCACCATCGCCAGCGCGGCCGCCCGGCCGGCGTCGGTCAAGGTCACGGCACCGTACTTCTCGTGATCGACGAGCCCCTGGTCTGCCAGCTTGCGAATGGACTCCGACGCGGTACTCGCGGACACGCCGATCCGCTCGGCCAGCATCTTCGTGCTGACTTTCTCCCGCGACCACTCTTGGGCCGTCCAGATCACTTTGAGGTAATCCTGGGCGACCATCGTCAAGTCGCGCGGGTTACCGTTCGGATTCACAGTTACGAAGTTTAGGCAATCATCACCTGATCTGGGGATCTGGCGGGGCCGCAGGAGCGTGCGCGCCGTAGGCTTGCGTTGTGCAGCGCTGGCGGGGACAGGACGAGATCCCGACGGACTGGGGCCGATGTGTGGTCACCATCGGCGTGTTCGACGGTGTTCATCGGGGTCATCAGGAATTGATCAATCACGCCGTGAAGGCGGGCCGGTCGCGCGGCGTGCCGACGGTGCTGATGACCTTCGACCCGCATCCGATGGAGGTCGTCTTCCCGGGCAGCCATCCGGCCCAGCTGACGACCTTGACCCGTCGTGCCGAGCTGGTCGAGGAAATGGGCATCGACGTGTTCCTGGTCATGCCGTTCACCTCGGACTTCATGAAACTGACGCCCGAGCGCTACGTCCACGAACTGCTGGTCGAGCGTCTGCACGTCGTCGAGGTCGTGGTGGGCGAGAACTTCACCTTCGGAAAGAAGGCCGCGGGCAACGTCGCCCTGCTGCGCAAGGCCGGCGACCGCTTCGGGTTCGCGGTGGAGAGCATGTCCTTGGTAGCTGAGGTCGCAGCCACCAACCGGGACGAAACCGTCACGTTCTCGTCGACCTACATCCGGTCCTGCGTCGACGCCGGTGACGTCGTCGCCGCCACCGAGGCGCTCGGACGCCCGCATCGCGTTGAGGGCGTCGTGGTCCGCGGCGACGGCAGGGGCAGGGTGCTCGGCTTCCCGACGGCCAATGTGGCACCGCCGATGTACTCGGCCATCCCGGCCGACGGCGTCTACGCGGCGTGGTTCACAGTGCTCGGCCATGGCCCGATCGCGGGCGCCGTCGTCCCAGGTGAGCGGTATCAGGCTGCGGTGTCGGTGGGTACCAATCCGACATTCTCGGGGCGGACGCGCACCGTGGAGGCGTTCGTCCTCGACGCATCGGCCGATCTGTACGGCCAGCACGTGGCGGTCGACTTCGTCGCGCGCATCCGGGGGCAGGAGAAGTTCGCCAAGGTCGAGGACCTGGTCACGGCGATGGGCACCGACACCGAGCGGGCGCGGGCCATCCTCGCCGCGCACTAGAACTGCGATCGCAGTCCGCGGTGCCGGATTTCGCAGCTCAGCAGCGGTGCTGGATTTCGCAGCTCAGCCGCGGCCCTGCTAGACTCGCCGCCGACCGAGCGCGTGCTGCAGTTCGCGGTGGCTGCGCCTTAGGGGGCCGAAGGCCCGATGTTCGCGGACCGACTTGATGGAGTAATTTCGTGGCGCTCACTGCCGAACAGAAGAAGACCATTCTGGGCCAGTACGGCCTGCATGACACTGACACCGGGTCGCCGGAGGCCCAGGTCGCGCTGCTGACCAAGCGGATCGCCGACCTGACGGAGCATCTGAAGATGCACAAGCACGACCACCACTCACGACGTGGTCTGCTGCTGCTCGTCGGCCGCAGGCGCCGCCTGCTGAAGTACGTCGCTCAGGTCGACGTGGAGCGCTACCGCTCCTTGATCGACCGTCTCGGCCTGCGTCGCTGACCCTGCGCACGTGCGCAACCTGCCCGCGGTTGTCGCGGGGGCGATCCTTGCGATCGGGGGTTTGGCCGGGTGTTCGTCCCCGTCCGCCGCGAACCTGGTGGTCGGTGACTGCCTGAAGACGGGCGGAACGCCGGAGCGGCCCGAGGTGACCAAGGTCGATTGCGGTAGCACGGAGTCCAATTTCAAGGTGGCCGCCACCGTCGAGAACAGTGAACAGTGCCCGGCGGACGTCGATTCGTACTACTCGATGCGCAGCACCTTCTCCGATACCAGCACCACGATCTGCATGGACGTCAACTGGGTGGTCGGGAACTGCATGAGCATCGATCCGACCAACGACAAGGATCCGGTGCAAGTGGACTGCGCCGACACCTCGGTGCCCAATCGCCAGCGCGCCACCGAGATCCTGAAGAACGTCGCCAACGTCGACCAGTGCTCCACCGGCGTCGGCTATGCCTACGACGAGCGCAACTTCACTGTGTGCGTGGAGGACGTGAACTGAAAGACCCGCGGGGACTGCTGCGGATTTCGGTGCCGTACCTGCTGCAATGTAGGATGGATGAGTTCGATAGCCGGTTTCGGCTCGAATGTTTGGGTGCGGTGATCGCAGCTCCGCGAGCGCCGTTCCCGCGTGTCATATCGGATTGTGTTGGATCAACGACATGCCTGATCGCGCGGTCTTCGGTAGTGGCTGCCGGGTCTGATACCCGGCAGCTTCGATCGATGGCCGTGGCCAAATCGAGGCCGGTGGTTCACACGCTGTGACAACGCGAAAACAGCTGAACAGTGAAGACTGTGAATTTCAGAGAGGCCATACGGACACCCATGTCTGTAGTTGAACTTGAAGACGGCGTGTACGAATCCACCGCCGTGATCGACAACGGGAGCTTCGGCACCCGCACCATTCGCTTCGAGACCGGTCGGCTGGCCAAGCAGGCCGCCGGCGCTGTCGTCGCCTACCTCGACGACGAGACCATGCTCCTGTCGGCCACCACGGCCAGCAAGAGCCCGAAGGACCACTTCGACTTCTTCCCCTTGACGATCGACGTCGAGGAGCGGATGTACGCCGCAGGACGTATCCCCGGCTCGTTCTTCCGCCGTGAGGGCCGACCGTCCACGGACGCGATCCTGACCTGCCGCCTGATCGACCGGCCGCTGCGCCCGACGTTCATCTCGGGTCTGCGCAACGAGATCCAGGTCGTGGTCACCATCCTGAGCCTGGACCCCAAGGACCTGTACGACGTCCTGGCCATCAACGCCGCGTCGGCGTCGACCCAGATTTCCGGACATTCCGTTCTCCGGTCCCGTCGGCGGCGTGCGCGTCGCGCTGATCGACGGTCAGTGGGTCGCGTTCCCGACTGTCGAGCAGCTCGAAGGAGCGGTCTTCGACATGGTCGTCGCAGGGCGCAAGACGGCCGACGATGTGGCGATCATGATGGTCGAGGCCGAGGCGACCGACAAGGTCATCGAGCTGATCGCCGGCGGCGCCGGCGCCCCGACCGAAGCCGTCGTCGCCGAGGGCCTCGAGGCCGCGAAGCCGTTCATCGCCGCGCTGTGCACCGCACAGGAGGCGCTGGCCGAGAAGGCCGCCAAGCCGACCGCCGACTACCCGGTGTTCCCGGAGTACCAGGACGACGTGTTCTACGCCGTGTCCTCGGTGGCCACCGAGGAGCTGTCCGCGGCGCTGACGATCGCCGGCAAGGAAGAGCGCAACGATCGCACCGACGAGATCAAGGTCGAGGTGCTCGATCGGCTGGCCGAGCAGTACGCCGGCCGGGAGAAGGAGATCGGGGCAGCATTCCGATCGCTCACCAAAAAGCTCGTGCGCCAGCGCATTCTGACCGACCACTTCCGCATCGACGGCCGTGGCGTCACCGATATCCGGGCACTGTCGGCCGAGGTGGCCGTGGTGCCTCGGGCACACGGCAGTGCGTTGTTCGAGCGCGGCGAGACCCAGATCATGGGTGTCACCACGCTGGACATGGTCAAGATGGCCCAGCAGATCGACTCGCTGGGACCCGAGACCAGCAAGCGCTACATGCACCACTACAACTTCCCGCCGTACTCGACCGGTGAGACCGGTCGCGTCGGTTCACCCAAGCGTCGCGAGATCGGCCACGGCGCGCTGGCCGAGCGGGCCCTGATGCCCGTGCTGCCGTCCGTCGAGGAGTTCCCGTACGCAATCCGCCAGGTGTCGGAGGCGCTGAGCTCCAACGGCTCGACGTCGATGGGCTCGGTGTGTGCGTCGACCCTGTCGCTGCTGAACGCCGGTGTGCCGCTGAAGGCTCCGGTCGCGGGCATCGCGATGGGTCTGGTTTCCGATGACGTGGAAGTGCAAGCGGACGGCGGCGCTGAGACTGTTTCGGAGCGGCGCTTCGTCACGCTCACCGACATCCTGGGCGCCGA
Source organism: uncultured Actinomycetota bacterium (assembly GCA_963805835.1). GTDB lineage: Bacteria > Actinomycetota > Actinomycetes > Mycobacteriales > Mycobacteriaceae > Mycobacterium. The sequence continues at coordinate 400,633 of CAWDVX010000007.1, forward strand.
GGACGCGTTCGGCGACATGGACTTCAAGTGCGCAGGCACCAAGGACTTCGTCACCGCGCTGCAGCTCGACACCAAGCTCGACGGCATCCCATCGCAGGTGCTGGCGGCGGCGCTGGCCCAGGCCAAGGATGCGCGACTGACGATTCTCGAGGTGATGGCGGAGGCCATCGACAAGCCCGACGAGATGAGCCCGTACGCACCGCGCATCACCACGATCAAGGTGCCGGTCGACAAGATCGGTGAGGTCATCGGGCCCAAGGGCAAGATGATCAACTCGATCACCGAGGAAACCGGTGCCTCGATCTCGATCGAGGACGACGGCACCGTGTTCGTCGGCGCGTCCAATGGCGATGCGGCGCAGGCCGCGATCGACAAGATCAACGCGATCGCCAACCCGCAGCTGCCCAAGATCGGTGAGCGTTTCCTCGGAACCGTCGTCAAGACAACCGATTTCGGAGCGTTCGTGTCATTGCTGCCCGGCAGGGACGGCTTGGTGCACATCTCCAAGCTGGGCCGCGGCAAGCGGATCGCCAAGGTGGAGGACGTCGTCACGGTCGGCGACAAACTGCGCGTGGAGATCGCCGACATCGACAACCGCGGAAAGATCTCGCTGGTGCTCGTCGCCGAAGACGACACAGCTGAAGCATCCCCTGATGCTGCACCGGCAGATGCCGCAGCAGCCACCAGTTAGGGCGTTGCGCCGCGGCGTCGGAAACGCGGAATCATCAACTCGGGACATTTCCAAGGTGCGTCGCACCGTTTTGCCCGGTGGCCTGCGCGTGGTCACCGAGTACATCCCGTCGGTGCATTCGGCGTCGGTCGGGGTGTGGGTCGACGTCGGCTCCCGCGATGAGGGAGCCAGCGTTGCCGGTGCGGCGCACTTCCTGGAACACCTGCTGTTCAAGTCGACGCCGACACGCACCGCGGTGGAGATCGCGCAGGCGGTCGACGCGGTCGGGGGCGAGCTGAACGCCTTCACCTCGCGTGAGCACACGTGCTACTACGCACACGTGCTCGACACCGACCTCGAACTGGCCGTCGACCTGGTCGCCGATGTGGTGTTGCGTGGGCGTTGTGCCCCAGACGATGTCGAGATCGAGCGCGACGTCGTGCTCGAGGAGATCGCCATGCGCGACGACGATCCCGAGGACACGCTCGGCGACGTCTTCCTGTCGGCGATGTTCGGCACTCACCCCGTCGGAAGGCCGGTGATCGGCAGTTCGAAATCGATTGCGGCGATGACACGGACGCAACTGCATTCGTTCCACATGCGTCGCTATACGCCGGAGCGGATGGTGGTTGCGGTCGCGGGGAACGTGGACCACGACGAGGTGGTGGCGCTGGTGCGCGAACACTTCGGTCCACGGCTGGTTCGCGGCCGCAAACCGCTACCACCGCGCAAGGGCACCGGCCGTGTGTCGGGGCGGCCGTCGCTGCAGCTGGTCAACAGGGATGCCGAGCAGACGCATCTGTCGCTGGGCGTCCGCACACCGGGGCGGCACTGGGAGCATCGATGGGCGCTCGCGGTGCTCAACACCGCGTTGGGTGGCGGCCTGAGTTCCCGACTGTTCCAACAGATCCGGGAAACACGCGGGCTGGCGTACTCCGTCTACTCGACGGTGGACACCTTCGCCGACAGCGGTGCCCTGTCGATCTACGCGGCATGCCTGCCGGAGCGCTTCGGCGAGGTCGTTCGGGTGACGGCCGACGTGCTCGAGGCGGTGGCCCGCGACGGCATCACCGAGACCGAATACCGGATTGCGAAAGGCTCAATGCGTGGCGGATTGGTGCTCGGGCTCGAGGACTCCGGATCCCGGATGAACCGGATCGGCCGCAGCGAGCTGAACTACGGCGCGCATCGCAGCATCACCGATACCCTCGCCAAGATCGAAGCGGTGACGCTCGATGAGGTCAACACTGTCGCGCGCAAACTGCTGACCCGTCCATACGGTGGCGCTGTCCTCGGCCCGCAAACTTCGAAAAGGCCGCTGCCGCAGCCCCTTCGGGCCATGACACGCTGATCGCCTAGTCTGGCATCGATGACTCGACTGAGGCGCTCCGGCGCCGACATCCAGCCACTGTCCCGGCGACACGTCCTGCTCGGCGGGGTGACGCTCGCAGCAGTGGCCGCATCGTCAAACAAGCTCGCGTTGGCCGACCCGGCGTCGTCGGTGGACGCGTCCATCCAGGGTTTGGAGCGGCGGCACAACGCCTCAATCGGGGTTTTCGCGACGAACCTGATGTCCGGCAAGACCGTCGCCCATCGTGCGCAGGATCCGTTCGCGATGTGCTCGACGTTCAAGGTCTACGCCTCGGCGCGGGTGTTGCAGATGGCCCAGCACGGCGAGCTCGCCCTCGACGACAGGATGTTCGTCGACCCAGCGGATATCCTGCCGAATTCGCCCGTCACCGGACCGCGCGCCGGCGGTGAGATGACGCTGGCCGAGCTGTGCCAGGCCGCGCTGCAGCGGAGCGACAATGCGGCCGCCAACATCCTGTTGAACAGGATCGGCGGCCCGCAGGCTGTCACCGCCTTCGCCCGCAGCATCGGCGATGAGCGCACGCGGCTGGACAGATGGGAGACCGAGCTGAATTCGGCGATCCCCGGCGACCTCCGCGACACCAGCACACCCGAGGCGCTCGGCGGGGGCTACCGCGCGCTACTCGACGGCGCCGTCCTCGCGCCTGCCCAACGCGGGTTGCTCGAGGACTGGATGCGCGCCAACCAGACGTCGAGCATCCGGGCCGGGCTGCCGCCGGGCTGGACCACCGCCGACAAGACCGGCAGCGGGGACTACGGCAGCACCAACGACGTGGGCATCGCGTACGGGCCGCAGGGACAACGCGTTCTGCTTGCGATCTTGACGCGGTCGCAAGCAGATGACCCGAAGGCGGAGAACATGCGCCCCCTGATCGGAGAGCTGACGGCCCTGTTGATGCCGACGCTGCTCGGGTAGACGCATTGGCACACACTGTGACAGTGCATGCGGCCGCGTTGTGTCCCTGTGGGTCGCATGAGCCGTTCGGTGGCTGTTGTCTGCCGCTGCACACCGGCGAACGTCGGGCCGAGACCGCCGAGCAACTGATGCGGGCGCGCTACAGCGCGTATGCGGTCGGCAACCTCGACTACGTCTGGCAGACATGGCATCCGAGGACACGGCCCGAGGCGTTGACGGCGGACGTCGAGTTGACGTGGACCGGACTGGAGATCGTGGACACCGTCGCGGGGCGACCCGGCGACGAAACGGGTGAGGTCGAATTTCGCGCCCATTACCTGCGAAGCAGACGCTCAGGCCGATCTGCACCTGTCGTGGCCGGGGGAACGCTGCATGAGCGGTCCCGCTTCGCGGTGCGGGCCCGTCGATGGTTCTACGTCGACGGGGAGCTGTTCAGGTGATCCCGGTCAGGCCAGCAGTGCCGCAGGATCTGTGAATGGCAGATCCAGGTCGGTGGCCACCTGATCGGACAGCAGCGAGCCTTGATGCGTCGACAGACCCTTGGCCAGCGCCGGATCGGATTCGCAGGCCGCCTGCCAACCCTTGTCCGCCAGCTTCAGCACGTACGGCATCGTCGCGTTGGTCAGCGCGTAGGTCGACGTGCGGGGGACTGCACCCGGCATGTTGGCCACGCAGTAGAAGACGGTGTCATGCACCGGGAAGGTGGGGTCATCGTGGGTGGTGGGCCGCGAATCCTCGAAGCACCCACCCTGGTCGATCGCGATGTCGACGAGCACCGCACCGGACTTCATATGTGCGACAGTCGAATTCTTCACCAGCTTGGGCGCCTTCGCGCCGGGCACCAACACGGCGCCGATCACCAGGTCGGCCTCCTTGACTGCATCCTCGAGGTCGAGCATCGATGAGTAGCGGGTCTCGATCGCTCCGCTGTTCTCGTTGTCGATCTTGCGCAGTGTGTTGATGTTGACGTCGAATACGGACACATGAGCGCCCATGCCCTTGGCGATGCGGGCGGCGTTGTAGCCGGCCACGCCACCGCCGACGACAACGACCTCGGCGGGTGCGACGCCGGGCACGCCGCCCATGAGCACGCCGCGGCCGCCATGGCTGCGCATCAGGTGGTACGCGCCGACCTGGGCGGCGAGCCGCCCTGCGACCTCGCTCATCGGCGCGAGAAGCGGCAGGGAGCCGTCGGGCAGCTGAACGGTTTCATAGGCGATCGACGTCGTGCCGGAAGCCAACAAGGCATCGGTGCACGGCTTCGACGCGGCGAGGTGCAGGTAGGTGAACAGGGTCTGGCCCGCGCGCAGGCGCGAGTATTCGGCCTCGATCGGCTCCTTGACCTTGAGGAGCAGCTCGGCCTCTTCCCAGACCTCGTCGACACTGTTGATCATCTGGGCGCCGGCGCGCTTGAAGTCGTTGTCGGAGATCGCCGAGCCCTCGCCCGCGCCGGCCTGGATGAGCACCTCGTGGCCGCGGTGGACCAGCTCTGCGACACCGGCCGGGGTGATGGCGACACGGAATTCGTTGTTCTTGATCTCGGTCGGAATGCCGACGCGCATGATCGCTCCTATAGTCGGAATTGCTTCCTCAAGTGTGAAGAATATTCGATCGAATGGCAATATTACTGTTGATAATTCGCTAATATAGCCGCATGAGTGAAGAAACATCGACGTCGGCGGCGCGTCCTCCGGGTTCGCCGAAGGATGTTCGGGCAATCGACCTCGACGACGTGGATCGGCGGATCCTTCTGACGCTGCACGGCGACGCCCGCATCTCCAACAGCGCGTTGGCCGACAGCGTCGGCATCGCGGCGTCGACCTGTCACGCCAGGCTGAGGCGGCTACAGGACCTGGGCGTGATTCGAGGCTTCTACACCGATATCGATCCGGCTGCCATCGGTCTGACCCTGCAGGCGATGATCTCGGTGAGCCTGCAATCCAACGCCCGCGGCAAGATCCGCAACTTCATCCAGCAGATCCGGCGCAAGCCCCAGGTGATGGACGTCTACTTTCTGGCCGGAGCCGAGGACTTCATCCTGCACGTAGCCGCGCGCGACACCGACGACCTGCGATCGTTCGTGGTCGAGAACCTCAACGCCGACGCCGACGTGGCGGGTACTCAGACGTCGTTGATCTTCGAGCACCTGCGGGGCGCATCCCCGCTGTAGATATGTTGGGGCTGTACTGCACGGAAGGGCGGCAGAGCTGGCAGGCATCCACGGGCTTCTCGCGGAGGCCCCTGCGCGCTCTTCGAGCACCCGTGGTCCAGCTACGACGGCAAGTACCGGCGGCTTGTCGACGTCGAGTCGTATCCCAAGCCCGTGCAGTCGCCACTGCCCCGATCTTCTCCGGCGGCAACGGGCTTACCGAGCGCTAGATGTACCCGCTAGCGTCGATTTGCGCTCCTCACCGTCTGGCCGGATCCTAAGCTTCAGGCAGCGCGGTGGGGTGGCCGACGATCGGGGTGTGGGCACGCCGCGCGTCGATGCGATTCACACGCCGATGCTCAACGACAAACCACAGCGCTCCAGCGATCGTTCCGAGCACGGCGATGAGCACGGTCGTGGCGAGCCACTCGTAGTGTTGGTAGGCGGCAGCTATAGCGGTGCTGATCATCGCGAACACGGCGACGGCCAGAAGGATCAAGCCGGGCCATAGGAAGTTGTTCTTCATCGCCATACCGGCATGAGGTTGCGTGGTCCGGAAGTGATCCGTCGGGTCGTGATGCGTATCGCCCATCGCGTTCCTCCTTGGTTGGACGAGATATCAGGATGCTACCGACCGGGCGCGCCGAGCGAAATGCCGAGTGTTGACGGCGACCAGCAGTTATCCGTCGACGGATTCCCCTGCGCCGGCGTCGTCGCGGGCGAACAGACTGGGCAGTGAAATCGCCCCGACCGTTGTCACGAGCCACACCACGACCGTTGTGGCCAACCCGGATGCAAAGCCGCGAATGGTGAGCCCATGCGTCCATACCGAGGCGAGACTCAACGCGACGATGGTCAACACCAGGCCGGTGCCGCCGAGCATCAGCGCTGCATACTCACGGGGCAACTTCAAGATCAACAGGGACAGGAGTGCCTGCGCCGCCGAGAACAACATTACAGCGACGATGAACCCCGAAACCTTTAACGAGACTCCGGGAACAACCCAGGCGGCGACCAGTAGCCCGATCGCCCACGATCCGAGAAGCACAACGGCCCGCAACAAGACTTGCCTCATAGCGATAAGCGTAGGTCTCCGGGCCTGTGGCTGTGAGGAATCCGCTGACCGTCAGATTTAAGGCGGCATCGGCGGCGACGATGCCGTCGACTTTGGCGGTGCCGTCACCGATGGCGATCATGTCGAAATTGCGCTTGTCTTCGTGGCGCACCGGCTCACGCACGGCGTCGGGATCGTCCCGCGCACCGTGGCATCCACAGCGTTGACGACCCTCCTGCGCGACCAGCAATGCCACTTTGCGATCCGCCCGGCCAGATTGGCGTCCAAACCGGCCATCGCCGAGTCGCTGACGAACTCGGTGCGAGTGATGATCACCTGCACGGTGCGCCAATCGGTATCACCGACAGCCAGTACCGCGGCCACCTTGGGCAGCCGCTCGGCCACCACTCGGCCCAGACACTGACCTCGATGATCTACTTCTGCCTCGGCGGACTGCAGGTCACGCTACCCACGAGAACCCGAGGAGCCGCACATTCGCTTCGATAACAAATCAGGGCGCCATGAAACTCTGCAGCAGTGGATCCCGCAGCAGGGCGCATGCTGAAGGCACGGGAACCTTCGGAATAGCCGGTCTATGGTTGGTTTTGCCGTTGTCTTGGTGGTGTCGATATTGGTTGGGGCCAGCAGCATCTGGCTGGCCCAGCGCGCCGAGCATTCGCCACCGGGATGACAACACCAAACCCGGCACTTCGAACGTCGTCATGGTGCCGAGCGAATACAGCGATGCGTCGGTGAACGAACCGAATGCGCCGAGCCACCGATATGCCGACGCCCAGAGCGTGCTCCCTGTCCCATGTAGAGCGGCAAGTATCAACGCGACCGTTCCGATGTGGCCGATTACCGCCGGGATCGCCCGTCGAGGATCATCCAGGTGTCTGTCGGCCCCGACCCGAATTCTCCTTTCGAGGCCGAACGCCAGCAGCACGACTCCAGTCGTGTTGATCGCGATGGTCAGCACGATGAGCGACAGGCCCAAGGTCCAACTGGACAGATCCATGCCTCCAGAAACTACGCCGCGGCAAAGGGTGTGAACGGGGATTCAACGCCACCGACAAACTAGGGTGAGCGCATGCGAGTCGCAGTGCTGGGCAGCAAGGGCAAGGTCGGTGCGACCATGGTGCAGGCGGTTCACGACGCCGACGACCTGACCCTGTCGGCCGAGGTCGACGCTGGCGATCCGCTCACCCTGCTCACCGACAGCGACACCGAGGTCGTCATCGACTTCACCCACCCCGGCGTGGTGATGCACAACCTGAAGTTCCTCATCGAGAACGGCATCCACGCCGTCGTCGGTACCACCGGTTTCGACGACACGCGGATCGGTCAGGTCCGCAGCTGGCTGACCGCCAGGCCCGACGTCGCCGTGCTCATCGCTCCGAACTTCGCGATCGGCGCCGTGCTGTCGATGCATTTCGCGCAGCAGGCGGCACGGTTCTTCGAGTCGGTCGAGGTCATCGAGCTCCACCATCCGCACAAGGCCGATGCTCCGTCGGGCACCGCGGCCCGCACTGCGCGACTCATCGCCGAAGCGCGAAAAGACATGCCACCCAACCCCGATGCCACCAGCACCGGTCTCGACGGCGCTCGCGGTGCAGACGTCGACGGCATACCCGTGCACTCGGTGCGGTTGGCCGGGCTCGTCGCGCATCAAGAGGTGTTGTTCGGTACACAGGGAGAGACGCTGACCATCCGGCACGACAGCCTCGACCGGACCTCGTTCGTGCCCGGCGTGTTGCTGGCGGTCCGCAAGGTGAAGGAACACCCCGGGCTCACCGTCGGCATCGAGCCGCTCCTCGACCTGGCATGACAGACGGCGGTCGCGCACTGCGCATTCAGCTGCTCATCGGCTTCATGTGCGTCGCGCTGGTCGTCTACTTCCTGTTGCTCGGCCGCATCGCGATGGCCTTCATCACCTCCGGCAGCGTCGCGGCGATCGGGCTGGGCGTGGCGGTGCTCATCATGCCGCTGATCGGGATCTGGGTGATGGTCAGCACGCTGCGGGCCGGCCTCGCGCATCAGCGGCTCGCGCGACTGGCGCTCGGGGAGGGCATGGAGCTCGACGTCAGCGGGCTGCCGAGAATGGCGTCCGGCCGGATCCAACGCGATGCCGCCGACGCGTTGTTCGAAACCGTGCGAGATGAGCTGGACAAGGACCCGGGCAACTGGCTGCGGTGGTACCGGCTGGCGAGAGCTTATGACTACGCGGGCGACCGCAGCCGGGCGAGAGAGGCAATGAAGAAGGCCGTCGAATTGCAGGAGGCCGAATGACCAAGATGCCGCTGATCGTCCGCCACACACCGTCTCCACATACACACGAGATGTTCGAGGCCGTCGTGTCCGGTGCCACCGATCCCGAGATCGAGAGCGTCGACGTCGTGCGCCGGGCGGCGCTGGCAGTGTCACCGACCGACATGCTGGAGGGCGCCTTGGGCTTGGCCGACCGCGCCGTTAATGATTTCCAGCTCCTTTACGGTCTGCCGTGGGTCTCGTGGATCTGGTGCCGACCGTGCCGCGGCTTCCAGCCACTTCATGGCAGTGGTGCGGAACGAAGTAGGGGTTGGCAACACTGCGAACGGTCAGCGTCGCGAGTGTCTGTCGGGCGCTCCGCGCTTCCTCGATCAGCCGATGTCCCTCAAGACCCCAGCTCCGCCGCACATGTGGCTGACTCAACGCCCTCCCCGCGTCGTGTCGTACTGGGCTACTGCAGTTTTCGCAGACCAACCGCACAGTTCTTGACATCCCCGCGCTGTAAGCCTTCAAGCCGCGGCAGCAGTACGGTGGGCCCAGGCGATGCGCTCCTCATGCTGAGTGTCTTGGCGAAGGCGAGTGTTGATCGGATCGTTGGACCATTGGATGGAGGTAGCCCGTGCCGCGGTTGCTCGTCGTTCACCACACGCCGTCGCCGCACACACAGGAAATGTTCCAGGCGGTGGTGTCGGGGGCAACGGATCCCGAGATCGAAGGCGTGGAGGTCATACGTCGGCCGGCGCTGACCGTGTCGGCGACCGACATGCTCGAGGCCGACGGCTACCTGCTGGGTACGCCGGCCAACCTCGGCTACATGAGCGGTGCGATGAAGCACGCGTTCGATGTCTGCTACTACCCGTGCCTGGACGCGACCCGTGGGCGGCCGTTCGGTGTCTACCTCCACGGCAACGAGGGCACCGAGGGCGCCGAGCGTGGCATCGACTCCATCACCACCGGGTTGGGCTGGACGAAGGCCGCCGAAACAGTGGTCGTATCAGGGAAGCCAAGCAGAGGTGACCTGGAGGCGTGCTGGAACCTCGGCGCGACGGTCGCTGCAGCGTTGATGGAGTGAGGTGACCAAGCGCCACAGGCGCGGTGCAGCGTAGGCCGATGTGTCCGCCGATGGCCTGCGTCCGATAGCCCGCATGCCCGGAACAACTGCGCCGCCGCTCCGGGCAGCCCGCGGATCGCTTTGGCGACAAGTCGGGGTGCCGCGCCCACGTCGGCGATACGGTCTACTATCCGAGCCGCGACCACACGAACTAAGGGTGCACGGCACCGTCGAAACCGTCGGAGCAGTGAGCTGACGGAATGACAGAGAAGAGGAACATGCCGGGTATCGCCGAACTCGCTTTGGGCGCAGCGCCGATCGCCGGCGGCGCGCTGCTTGGCGTCGCGGCGGGCAACATCAAGGGCCGCCGGACCTGCGCGGCATGATCGACAAGGACATGGACCTGCTCGAGCGGATTCCCGAGACAGGGGACGCCGCGCGCCGCACGAACCTGCAGCGAGTCATCGACGGGCGCGTCGACGATCTGGTCGCCGCCTACGAAAAGAAGCGGTCACTGCGCGAGGTGGCAACGTCCTACTCGGGCAACTGGCGCGACATCGTCGTGTTCGTGTGCGCCGTCCTGTTCACCATCATCTGGTGGAACGTCGGCCATTCGAAGCACGGCAATTGGCTGTTGATGTTCATCGTGATGATCGTCGTTGTCGGTCGTCGCCGGCATCTACGCCGGCCGAGGGATCTTGCGCGCGATCAGAACGTTTCTGCGCAACAGCCGCCACCCGGACCAGCGCGGCCAGGAGCCGACGATCTCAGTAGTGGTAGGTGTCTGACGGCGCGGGGATGTGCGCAGGGTCGTCGACGTCGTCGAACTCCGACACCTCGATGCCGTAGGCGCGCGCCAGATCGAGGATCTTGTTCGCCCTCGCGATGCGTGGCAGATCGGAGCCGTTGCGGATCTCCCCGCCGTCGCGTTCGTACTCGGTGAAAAACTCCTTGGCCCAACTGATTTCCTCGGGTGAGGGGGACAGTCCCTCGTTCACCGTCGGACATTGGTCGGGTGTCAGGCAGATCTTCCCGGTCATGCCGAACTCGGCGGAGACCGCGGTCGCCTCGCTCAGCTTGAGGGCGCTGGAGCCGACGGTCGGTCCGTCGATCGCACTGGGCAGATGTGCAGCCTTGGCCGCGATCGTGAACCGCGAGCGCGCGTACGCCAGGGTCGTGGGGTTGTCCCCGAACCCGGTGTCGCGTCGGAAGTCGCCGATGCCGAAGGCCAGTCGGAAGGTGCCCTTGGTGGCGGCGATCTCGGTGATGCGCTCCAGACCGCGGGCCGTTTCCACCAATGCCACGATCGGCACGTTCGGCAACCGCTTGGCGGTTTCGGTCACATGATCGACGGACTCCACCATCGCGAGCATCACCCCGCCGAGCGATGTCTTGCTCAACGCCTCGAGATCGTCGGCCCACCACGGCGTGCCGAACCCGTTGACGCGGACCCAGTCACTGTTGTCGTCGGCCAGCCAACGGATCACGTTCTCGCGGGCGCCCACTTTGTCCTTCGGGGCGACCGCGTCCTCGATGTCGAGGACGACGATGTCGGCGCGGGACGCGGTCGCGGGTGCGAAGCGGTCGTACTGCGCGCCGTTGACCAACAGCCAGCTGCGAGCAAGTACCGGGTCGATCCGCGATCCGTCGCCGGAATCCGGTTGCTCTGCAGTCCCCTGTTCGTCCATCCGTTCATGGTTGCGTACCGGCCCGCAACGGCGTTACGCGGGGTCAGCCCAGGTGGACGCCGAAGAACGACTCCATGGCGTCCCAGTGCCGCTGCGCTGCCGCCGGGTCATACGGGGCGTTGTCGGGGACGGCGAAGCCATGCGCGGCCCCATACCACTCGATGGTGTATTCGACACCGGCCGCCGTGAGTGCCTTGGCCAGGGTCTCGGCCGCATCGGTGGTGAAGGACGCATCGTTTTCCGCGCCGCCGACGTAGACGGCCGCCTTCATCTGATCGGCCAGAAGGTGGGGGCTGCCGGGGTCGTCGGCGGCGAGGCCGCCGCCGTGAAACGACATCGCCGCCGCCACCCGCTCCGGGAGCCGGCCCGCGACCACCAGGGACATCCGCCCACCCATGCAGTAGCCGGTGGTTCCGAACGCCTCGCCGCTGACGTCGGGCCGCGACACCAGATAGTCGAAGAACGCACCCGCGTCGGCTGCCATCATGTCCGGCGTCACCTTGGAGATCATCGAGAACAGCCGCTTGCGCTCGGCGTCGTCGTTGAACACGCTCGCCATCTCGAACGGTGCCCAATCGCCGTCGCGGTAGTAGACGTCAGGCACGAGTACGGCGTAGCCGTAGGCGGCCAGCTGGTCGCCCATGTCGCGAAACGTCTGGCGTGCACCACCGGCATCGGGGTACATGACGACTCCGGGCCACGGCCCGTCGCCCTCGGGGGTGTGCAGGGTGACCGGGCAGGTGCCGTCGGCGGTGGTGATGCTGTCGGTGAACTCGCGTGTCGCTGGCATGCCTTTCGTTCTACTCCTTCGCTCTGGACGTAAGCTGGCCGAGTGCCGGTCACTGGGTCTATAAGCACGCCGTATGAGGACCTCCTTCGCCTGGTGCTCGAGCACGGCACCCCGAAATCGGACCGCACCGGCACCGGCACCCGCAGCCTGTTCGGCCACCAGATGCGCTACGACCTGACGGCGGGATTTCCGTTGCTCACCACGAAGAAGGTGCACACCAAGTCGATCGTGTACGAGCTGCTGTGGTTCCTCCGGGGCGACTCGAACGTGCGCTGGTTGCAGGAGCGCGGAGTCACGATCTGGGACGAATGGGCTTCTGACACAGGTGATCTCGGCCCGGTCTACGGCGTGCAGTGGCGGTCTTGGCCGACGCCGTCAGGTGAGCACATCGATCAGATCAGCGCGGCACTGGAGTTACTCAAGGCCGACCCGGATTCTCGCCGCAACATCGTGTCGGCGTGGAACGTCGGTGAGATCCCGCAGATGGCGCTGCCGCCGTGTCACGCGTTCTTCCAGTTCTACGTGGCCGACGGCCGGTTGAGCTGCCAGTTGTACCAGCGCAGCGCCGACCTGTTCCTCGGCGTGCCTTTCAACATCGCCAGCTACGCGCTGTTGACGCACATGATGGCCGCGCAGGCGGACCTGGACGTCGGCGAGTTCATCTGGACGGGCGGCGACTGCCACATCTACGACAACCACGTCGAGCAGGTCACCGAGCAGCTGAGCCGCGAACCGCGACCGTACCCGGAACTTGTTCTGGCCCCGCCGTGATTCGATCTTCGAATACACCTACGACGACGTCGCGATCTTGAACTACGACCCGCATCCGGCGATCAAGGCGCCCGTGGCGGTATGACGACTGTTGGGCTCATCTGGGCCCAGTCGAGCTCTGGTGTCATCGGCCGCGGCGGCGGTATCCCGTGGCGGCTGCCCGAGGACCAGGCCCGCTTCAAAGAACTCACGATGGGACGCACCGTCGTCATGGGTCGGTTGACCTGGGAATCGCTACCCGCGAAGGTGCGCCCGCTGCCCGGGCGCAAAAATGTCGTACTCACGCGGCAGGCTGACTACATGGCCGAGGGTGCACACGTCGTTCCCCTGCTTCAGGACGCCCTGACCGACGACATCACCTGGGTGATCGGCGGTGAACAGATCTATACGCTCGCGCTGCCACTCGCGACGCGGTGCGAGATCACCGAGGTGGAGGTCGACCTGCCCCGCGACGACGGCGATGCGATGGCGCCCACGCTGGATGAACACTGGATCGGCACCGAAGGGGAGTGGTTGACGAGCTCCACCGGTTTGCGCTACCGGTTCTTCAGCTACGTGCGCCCGTGAGCTCAGCGATGAGCGCTTGTGCGAAGAGCAGACGGTGCTGACCGCGACGCAAGCCCGCCGGATCGCCGTCGCCGCCCAGGGCTTCGCCGAGCCGAAACCCGCGGGGTCCGTCACACGCGCACACCTTCGCCGGCTGGTCTCACGGATCCAAGTGCTGCAGCTCGATTCGGTGTCGGTCGCCGTACGGGCCCACTACGCGCCGGTGTTCAGCCGCCTCGGCCCGTACGACCGCGACGTGCTGGACCGCGCGGCGTGGAGCCACAGCGCCCGGTCTCCGCGGCTGCTCGTCGAGTACTGGGCGCACGAGGCCGCACTGATGGCGGTGGACGATTGGCCGCTGATGCGGTGGCGGATGCGGGAGTACAGCGACGGCCGCTGGGGCAAGGAGATCGTCAAGAAGAGCGGGCGGTTGGCCGACGATATCGTCGCCGCCATCGCGGAACTCGGACCGTCGACCGCCGGCCAGATCGAAGCACATCTGGGCGCCGAACAGCGCGGCCGCAAGCGGCCGGCCGAAAGGGGTATGTGGGACCGCAGCGACACCAAGTGGGTGACGGAGGCGCTGTGGTCATCGGGCGTGCTGACGACGGCCACCCGTATCGGATTCGCGCGCCATTACGACCTCACCGAGCGTGTGTTGCCGCCGGAGGTGATCGCCAGGCAGGTCGACGACGACGAAGCGGTGCGGGAGTTGACGCTGCGCGCTGCGCGGGGCGCTCGGCGTGGCGACGGAGGCCGACATTCGTGACTATTTCCGGCTCAGCCCGAAGCAGAGCAAGCCGGCGGTCGCGAAGCTGGTGGCGGACGGGAGTTGGAGACCGTCGAGGTAGACGGATGGACGGCGCCGGCGTATATGCCTGCGGGCCAAAAGATTCCTCGCAGAGATCGTGGAACGGCGCTGCTGTGCCCGTTCGACCCGTTGATCTTCTTCCGGCCGCGGGTCGAGCGGCTCTTGCGATTTTCACTACCGCATCGAGATCTATGTGCCGCAGGCCAAGCGTCAGTTCGGCTACTACGTATGGCCGTTCCTGCTGGACGGCAGGCTGGTCGGGCGGGTCGACCTGAAGGCCGATCGCACGGCGGGAGCGCTGAATGTCGTCGGCGCATTCGCCGAAGCGGGGGAGCAGCCATCGCGGATAGCTCCGCGCGCTGGCGATCGAGCTGCAGACGATGGCGGGCTGGCTGGGACTGGGCGACGTCTGTGTCGGTGAAGCGGGGCGACATGGTGGCCGACCTCCGACGAGTGTTGGGTTAAGTCACGTTGCAGGCGAGACGCGTGCGTTAACCCAACGCTCGACGCATCGTCAATTGGTGAACGACGAACCGATCCGCAGGGGCGCAAGCCGGCGCTGGTGGCGAGGATGGGTCAGTTGAACGGAATATCGTTGTTGTCCTTGGATTCTTGATACGTCTGCGATAGCCGCGCATAGACGTCGCGGATCCGCTGGTCCTGCTCTCGCAACTCGGTGCGCAGCGGCTCGGGTTCCGAGTCGACGAGGTCGCGGATCGAGGAGCAAGTCCAGAACTCATTGGTGCGGCGGTAAGCGCCGTCCTCGACTCCGAACACCTCCTTGAGGATCTTCAGGTCGTGCGGGATGCCGAAGGCGTCGCGTGAATCCTCGTAGGTGAAGAAGTAGTAGAAATTGTCGAACCCCGCCCAGGTGATCGCCGACAGGCACAACGGACAGGGCTCATGGGTGGACAGGAACATCAGCTCGTGCGTCGGAGGCCGCTCCGGCAACGCATAGAACTGATTCAGGGTGGTGATCTCGCCGTGCAACAACGGGTTGTCGGTCTCGCTGTTCGTCCCGGCGAGCACCAGCGACATATCGGATTTGCGCAACAGCGCGGCCCCGAACACCTTGTTGCCCGCCGCAACACCTCGCTCGGTCATCGGCAGCACGTCGAACTCCATCACGTCGAGCAGACGAGATGCCACCGTCGGGGCCGCCATGGCGTCAACTCTAACGCGGAGGGTGGCGCCACCTCGTCTACACGGTCTACACGTACGCAGTCCGCGCACACCAATCGATCACCCGACTGCAGTGCGAGCCGGTTGCGGTGCTGCACCAGGAAGCAACTCGAGCACGTGAACTCGTTGGCCTGCTTGGGTATCACGCGAACGGTGAGCTCCTCACCCGACAGGTCGATATCGGGCAGGTCGATCGAGTCGACCGCGTCTCCGTCGTCCACGTCGAGCACCGCGACGTCGGCTTTTTCGCGTCGCCGGGCGGTGAGATCCTCTAGAGACTCGTCGCCGACGTCGTCGGCATTCCGGGCGCGAGGAGCGTCATAATCAGTGGGCATTGGCCGCCCTCCCTCCGAGATCGGTGTTGCGTTAAACGCCGACTGAGGACCGCTTAATTCCCCTCCGACACGGTGTCCAAACGCGTGCGTCAGTAATCAACGCGAGAAAGCGCCGCGTTAGGGTGAGCCGTGGCCGAGATCGCGCCGCTGCGCGTACAGCTGATCGCCAAGACGGAGTTCCTTGCGCCGCCGGACGTGCCGTGGGGCACCGACGCCGACGGCGGGCCCGCTTTGGTGGAGTTTGCCGGACGTGCCTGCTATCAGAGCTGGTCAAAGCCCAATCCGCGGACCGCGACCAATGCCTCCTACGTGCGGCACATCATCGACGTCGGCCACTTCTCGGTGCTCGAACACGCCTCGGTGTCGTTCTACATCACCGGGATCTCGCGGTCGGCCACCCACGAGCTGATCCGGCACCGGCATTTTTCGTACTCGCAGCTGTCGCAGCGTTACGTCCCCGAGCACGATTCGGAGGTCGTCCTGCCCCCGGGGATGGAGGACGACAAGGAGCTTGCGGAGATCTTCGCCGCCGCCGCCGACGCCAGCCGTGCGGCGTACACCGAACTGCTAAACAGGCTCGAAGCGAAATATATGGGCGATGAGCCCGGGGACAGGCCGGCGGTACTGAGACGCAAGCAGGCCAGGCAGGCCGCCCGCGCGGTGCTGCCGAACGCGACCGAGACCCGCATCGTCGTCACGGGCAACTTCCGCGCCTGGCGCCATTTCATCGCGATGCGGGCCAGCGAGCACGCTGATCTGGAGATTCGCCGACTCGCCATCGAGTGTCTGCGCCAGTTGACCGACGTCGCACCGCAGGTGTTCTCGGACTTCGAGATCTATGCACTGGCCGACGGCACCGAGGTGGCAACCAGCCCGCTAGCCACAGAAGCGTGAGGCCGAGCGAGTAATCTGCTGGGCGTGAGCACCGGCGGATTCGACGTGACGGCCCAGTTGGGCACCATGCTGACCGCGATGGCCACGCCGTTCAAGCCCGACGGCACCCTGGACACCGATGCCGCGGCCCGGCTGGCGACCCGTCTGATCGACTCAGGCTGCGACGGCCTGGTGCTTTCGGGCACCACCGGTGAGTCTCCGACGACGACCGACGGCGAGAAGCTGACGCTCCTGCGGGCGGTGCTGGAGGCAGTCGGTGACCGCGCCCGCATCATCGCCGGCGCGGGGACCTACGACACCGCGCACAGCATCGAACTCGCGCGGGCGTCCGAGGGTGAAGGCGCGCATGGACTGCTGCTGGTGACTCCGTACTACTCGCGTCCGCCGCAGGCCGGACTGATCGAGCATTTCACGGCCATCGCCGATGCCACGCCACTGCCCGTGGTGCTGTACGACATTCCGCCGCGGTCCGCCATTCCGATCGAGTGGGACACCATCCGCACGCTGGCCACCCATCCCAACGTCGTGGCGATCAAGGATGCCAAGGGCGATCTGCACGGCGGCGGGCAGATCATCGCCGAGACGGGGCTGGCCTATTACTCGGGCGACGACGCATTGAACCTGCCGTGGCTGGCGATGGGCGCAGTCGGCTTCATCAGTGTCTGGGGCCACCTGGCCGCGAGTCAGCTCCGGGACATGTTGTCGGCGTTCAACTCCGGTGATGTCGCGACTGCACGCAAGATCAACGTCACGCTCGGGCCGCTGGCCACGGCGCAGGCAAGACTAGGCGGTGTGACGCTAGCCAAGGAGGGCTTGCGGCTGCTGGGCTTCGACGCGGGCGACCCGCGGCTGCCGCAGATACCGGCCACGCCGGAGCAGATCGACGCGCTGGCCGCTGATATGCGCGCCGCAACGGTGCTGCGCTAGTGAACGAGGAACTCGCGCCGCCGGGGCCGCTGGCCCCAGAGGGCCTACGGGTGACCGCGCTGGGCGGCATCAGCGAAATCGGCCGCAACATGACGGTTTTCGAGCATCTGGGCCGACTGTTGATCGTCGACTGCGGGGTGTTGTTCCCAACACACGATGAGCCCGGTGTCGACCTGATTCTTCCGGACCTGCGCCTCGTACACGACCGCCTCGAGGACATCGAGGCACTCGTGCTGACCCACGCGCACGAGGACCACATCGGCGCGATCCCCTTCCTGCTCAAGCTGCGCCACGACATTCCGGTGGTCGGTTCGAGGTTCACGCTGGCTCTGGTGGCGGAGAAATGTCGCGAACATCGCATCAAACCGGTATTCGAGGTGGTGGACGAGGGGCAGAGCTCCACCCACGGCGTCTTCGAATGCGAGTACTTCGGCGTCAACCACTCCATTCCTGGATGTTTGGCCATCGCGATACATACCGGTGCGGGCACCGTCCTGCATACCGGCGACATCAAGCTCGACCAGTCTCCACCCGACGGCAAGCCGACCGACCTGCCGGGCATGTCGCGGCTCGGCGACGCCGGAGTGGACCTGTTTCTGTGCGATTCGACGAATTCCGAGATCCCCGGCGTTGGTCCGTCGGAGAGCGAGATCGGCCCGAACATCCACCGGCTGATGCGCGGGGCGCAGGGACGGGTCATCGTCGCCTGTTTCGCGTCGAATGTCGGTCGCGTGCAACAGATCATCGATGCATCGGTGGCGCTGGGCCGCAAGGTCTCATTCGTGGGGCGATCGATGGTCCGCAACATGGGGATCGCGAAGGAACTGGGCTATCTGACGCTCACCAACGACGACGACATCATCGACATCGGCGCCGCGGAGATGCTGGCTCCCGAACGCGTGGTGCTCGTGACCACGGGCACCCAGGGCGAGACGATGGCCGCCCTGTCGCGGATGTCGCGCGGTGAGCATCGCAGCATCACCTTGACGTCGGGCGATCTCATCATCATGTCGTCGTCGCAGATACCCGGCAACGAGGAGGCGATCTTCGGTGTGCTGGATGCACTGGCGAAGATCGGCGTGCGTGTCGTGACGAATGCTCATGTCCGCGTGCATGTCTCCGGACATGCGTATGCCGGGGAACTGCTCTTCCTGTACAACGGCGTGCGCCCACGCAATGTGATGCCGGTACACGGAACCTGGCGGATGCTTCGCGCCAATGCGGCGCTGGCGGCACGCACGGGGGTGCCCGAAGAGAACATCGTGCTGGCGGAGAACGGTGTCAGCGTCGATCTGGTGGCGGGCCGGGCATCGATTGCAGGTGCGGTGTCGACAGGCAAGATGTTCGTCGACGGTCTTGTCACCGGGGACGTCGGCGAGACGGTCGTCGGTGAACGGCTCACGCTGTCTGCGGGCTTCATCGGCGTGACCGTGGTCCTGCGAAGCGGCTCCGGCAAGTTGGCGGCCGCGCCACAACTGCACTCGCGCGGTTTTTCCGAGGATCCAAAATCACTGGAAGCCGCGACTCGTAAGGTCGAGGAAGCGCTGGAAGCCCTTGCCTCAGAACGGGTCACCGATGTCGCCCGGATCGCCCAGGCCGTACGCCGGGCGGTCGGCAAGTGGGTCGGCGAGACCTATCGCCGTCAGCCGATGATCGTGCCAACGGTCATCGAGATCTAGCGTCAGGCTTTCTCGGCGTAAGCCGTCCACTCGAGCTGGGATGCGCTCAGTCTGCGGCCGGTGGGCTCGACATAGTGGCGCAGGAAGTAGTCCGGCCCCGCCTGCTCGATCAGCCGCCATCCGTACTCTGCGACGACTCCTGAAACCTCGTCGGAGTCCAGTCCGAAATGCCACAGTTGCTGATTCTCGCGCATTCTGCGATACGCCGAGCGCGCGTTGTACATGTTCGTGCCGTCGATGAAGTCCCGTCGCACGTAGGTGAACACCAACCGGCTGGCCCGGGCCGCGTCGCGCAGGTATGCAAAGGTGGCGTCCACCGCGCCGGTGGTCAGGTACTGCGTCACGCCTTCCCAGATGTAGAAGGTCCGGTCATCACCCCGATGGCCGGCCTTGGCCAGTTCGGCAGCCAGAGCGTCGCGTTCGAAGTCCACCGGAACCAGCCGAACCGACGGAGGCGCTTCGCCAAGCACCCGGCGTACGGCAGCTTCCTTGCGTTCGATGTTCACCGGCAGATCGACCTCGTACACCGGAATGGCGGATCGGCGGGCCAGCCGATACGGCCTGGTGTCCATACCGGCGCCGAGTATGACAACCGCATCGATGCCCGGCAACGCGTCGTCGAGTTTCTCGTCGATGAAGCGCTTGCGGCAGGCCAGATTCACCCACAGTCCCCGCCCCGATCGCTCCGAGGCCGCGACCATCAGGCGCCGGAGGGGACCCAGTCGCGTCGCACTCACCATCGCACGCAGGCCGGCGGGCAGGAACGCAAACGCCAAGTCGTCGTTCACGAACCGGCGCTGCGGTGCTTCGAACTGCTCGATGGCGGCCAGCACCATCGGGCCGAATGCAGTTTGTGCGGCTGGTGGGTGTGCCATTAGCGCTTGACGATCGCGCCCGCGTCCACGGGAAGCGTCACACCGGTCACATAGCGTGCGGCGTCGGAAACCAGCCACGCCACCGCGTTGGCGATGTCCTCTGGCTCGACCGCGGGCACCGGCAGTGCGTTGCCCCCGCCCCGGGCCCCCATGCGCTGAAGCCAGGCCCTGACGAAGTCGTTGTCGATCATCGGCGTGTTCACCCCTGTCGGGTGTACGGAATTCACCCGAATGCTATGTTCGGCAAGGATATTCGCGTACTGACGCATCAGCCCGACGATGCCGTGCTTCGCCGCTGTGTAGCCCATGGCGCCCGGGTCCCCGCTGACCATGCCGACAAGGCCCGCGACGGAGCTGATGAGAACAATCGAGCCGCCTTCGCCCTGTTCGATCAGTGTCGGGATCGCGACTTCGGCGGTGTGGTACGTGCCCGTCAGATTGACATCGACGACGTCGCGCCAGCCGGCGTCACCGGTTTCCATCGGCGCGATACCCGCATTGGCGATGACGATGTCGAGGCGGCCGAACTCGTCGAGTCCGGCTTGAAGGGCGGCGCTCAACGCCTCGCGATCCCGAACATCGGCCTGCCGGGACACGATTCGTGCACCGGTGTCCTCGACCAGCTTGACCGTCAGCGCGAGATCGTCGGCAGAGGCCAGAGGATAGGGCACCGACGCGATCTGGTCGCAGATGTCGACCGCGATGATGTTCGCGCCGTCCGACGCCAGCTTGACCGCCTCCGCGCGGCCCTGACCGCGGGCAGCGCCGGTGATGAACGCGACCTTGCCGTCAAGGGGGCGCATTACGGACGCAGTGCACCCTTGCTCGGATCGCCCGCAACGACGGGTTGCAGCATCTTGATATCGGGCGCGCCGTCGAGCAGTTCGCCGACGGTGCCGAACAGAGCGGCGACCGCCGGTGCCTTGCTGTGCGCCGTCAACGCGTCGGCGTCCGCCCACTGCTCGACGAAGACGAAGGTCCCGTCGGCCTCGTGCAACGAGTAGAGCTCGCAGCCCGGCTCCTGGTGCACCGCCTCGACGGCCTTCGTGCAGGCCTCGCGGACGGCGTCTACGGATTCGGGCTTGGCGGTCATGGTGGCGACGACGACGACGGGCATAAGCGGTGAACTCCTCGGTGAGTGCTGGCCGGATGTGAGCTCACCCTACTCAGCGGACCTAACTAAACTCACAGCACGTCCACCCAGACGACGAACGCGACAATCCCGATCCCTAGGAGCACGAGCGCGACGGTGTCGGCGGTACGCAGCTGTGTCGGATCAGTCTTGGCGATGCGCAATTCGCGCGCGATCATGAACAGGGGAAACGTCACGCTGATCGCGATCAGGAATCCGCCGATGACGTACGCCCATAGAAACTTGATGCCGTGCTTGCGTGCTTCGGTGAACATCAGGATCAGCACCGGTAGGCCGAGCAGGAAGAGGTCGACGGTGATCGACCTCGACGCGGGAGTGACTTTGGTGTCCTCCCAGAATGCGGGTAGGAACTGTGCCCCGCGCTCCAGGTAGGCGATGTTCTGGCTCCACGTCGCGACGAGGGCCACTATCGATGATCAGCGCATATACAGCACAAAGCACCTTGCTGGCGGTCGGAATGCCCGCGACCTGGTTCGTTTCAGTCATCCGGGCACGCTATGTCGGAAGAGGTCTGCGATTGATACCTTTCTGTGACCCGTGTGGCTGATGGTGAATCTGGGGCTATTGCGACTAGGCTTGCAGACATGCCTACTAAGACCGCCTCGCGTTCCGGCAGCCGTTCTAGCAGGTCAAAGTCGGGTGCACGGGCCGGAACGCGGACGACGCAGAAGCGGAAGCCGGCGCCGCGGCGGAATCTGTCACCGATTTCGTCGGCGGGAGCCGCCGTCGGTCGCGGGGTACGGGCCGGCTGGCTGATGCTGGCCAGGGGAGCCGGCTCGACGGCGCGGTCCGTCGGGAGGGCGCGTGAACTCGAGCCCGGTCACCGACGTGACGGTATCGCGCTGGCGCTGCTGGGTATTGCCGTGGTGATCGCGGCGAGTTCGTGGTTCGGTGCGGCGGGGCCCGTCGGGGCGTGGATCGACACGTTCATGCGGGTGCTCGTCGGTTCCTCGGTCGCGTTGGTACCGCTCTTGCTGGCCGTCGTCGCTGTGCTCCTGATGCGTACCGAGCCCAACCCTGATGCTCGCCCGAGGCTGATCCTCGGCGTGGCGATGATCGCGCTGCCTGCCTTGGGGCTGTGGCATCTGGCGGCGGGATCCCCGGCGGACTCGGTCGCGCGACAGCATGCCGCCGGCTTCTTCGGCTTCGCGATCGGCGGTCCGCTCTCGGAAGGGCTGACCGCGTGGATCGCGGCGCCTCTGCTGTTCATCGGCGCCCTGTTCGGCTTGCTTCTGCTGACCGGCACCACGATCCGCGACGTGCCCGACACCGTTCGGACCATGTTCTCGCTGCGTGCCTTCCGTGGTGATGACTTCGACGACGGGTATGACGACGGGTACTACGACGACGAGGAATACGTCGCGGGCGAAACCGACCACCTCTCCGATGGCTATTACGACGACCCTTGCGGATACCGCGAGGACGGGGCGCAGGCCTGGCCCTCGGGCACGCCGATGGACAACTATCCGATCGAAGACGACACGCCGACCATCCCCGAACCGACAGCAAGGGCCCGCAAGAAGAAGTCACCCAAGCCCAAGATCGTCGACCGCGTCGTTGAGGGGCCGTACACGTTGCCGTCGCTGGATCTGCTCGCTGCGGGCGACCCGCCCAAGCGGCGTACAGCAGCCAACGACCGCATGTCGGAATCCATATCGGAGGTGCTTCAGCAGTTCAAGGTGGACGCCGCCGTGACTGGCTGCACCCGCGGTCCGACCGTCACGCGGTATGAGGTCGAGTTGGGACCCGGCGTCAAAGTCGAGAAGATCACGGCGCTTCAGAAGAACATCGCGTACGCGGTCGCCACGGAGAGCGTGCGGATGCTCGCGCCGATCCCCGGCAAGTCTGCCGTCGGCATCGAGGTGCCCAACGTGGACCGGGAAATGGTACGGCTTGCCGACGTGCTCACCGATCCGTCGACGCGCAGCGACCATCATCCGCTGGTGATCGCGCTGGGCAAAGACATTGAGGGCGAATACATCTCGTGCAACCTCGCGAAGATGCCGCATCTGCTGGTTGCGGGTTCGACTGGGTCGGGCAAGTCGAGCTTCGTCAATTCCATGCTGGTGTCGCTGCTGGCGCGGGCCACTCCCGAAGAGGTCAGGATGATCCTGATCGATCCGAAGATGGTGGAACTGACGCCGTATGAAGGCATTCCGCACCTGATCACCCCGATCGTCACCCAGCCGAAGAAAGCGGCCGCGGCGCTAGCGTGGTTGGTCGAAGAGATGGAGCAGCGCTACCAGGACATGCAGGCGAGCCGTGTGCGGCACATCGACGACTTCAACAAGAAGGTGCGGTCGGGGGAGATCACGACACCGCTGGGCAGCCAGCGCGAGTACCGCCCCTACCCGTACATCGTGGCCATCGTCGATGAGCTCGCCGACCTGATGATGACCGCCCCGCGTGACGTCGAGGACGCCATCGTCCGGATCACCCAGAAGGCCCGCGCCGCCGGTATCCACCTGGTGCTGGCCACTCAGCGGCCATCGGTGGACGTCGTCACCGGCCTGATCAAGACCAACGTCCCGTCGAGGCTCGCGTTCGCCACGTCGTCGTTGACCGACAGCCGGGTGATCCTCGACCAGCAGGGCGCCGAGAAGCTGATCGGCATGGGCGACGCCCTGTTCATCCCGATGGGCGCCAACAAGGCGATCCGGCTGCAGGGAGCGTTCGTCAGTGACGAGGAGATCCACGCTGTCGTCAGCGCATGCAAGGACCAGGCCGAACCGGAGTACACCGAGGGAGTGACCACCGCCAAGCCCAACAGCGAGCGCACCGACGTCGATCCCGACATCGGCGACGACATGGACGTGTTCCTGCAGGCTGTCGAGCTGGTGGTGTCCAGTCAGTTCGGTTCGACGTCGATGCTGCAGCGCAAGCTGCGGGTGGGCTTCGCCAAGGCGGGCCGCTTGATGGACCTGATGGAGACGCGCAACATCGTCGGTCCGAGCGAAGGCTCCAAGGCGCGCGAGGTGCTGGTCAAGCCCGACGAGCTAGCCGCCACGCTGATGCTGATTCGCGGCGACTCGGCCGGCGACGACGAGTAAAGGCGCGAACGCTTAACGGGTGATTGCGGCGTGCCAGGTGCATGGAGTCAACCCGCTAAGGGCCGCAGACCCGGCACGCACGGACTCGCTAAAGCGTCAACAGCATTCGGGTGTTGCCCAGGATGTTCGGCTTGACGTAGGACAGGTCGAGGAACTCCGCCACGCCGGTGTCATACGAGCGGCACATCTCCTCGAAGACCTCCGCCGTGACCGGCGTGCCGTCGATCTCCTGGAAGCCGTGCCGGCTGAAGAAGGCGACTTCGAAGGTCAGCACGAAGATCCGCGACAGGTGCAGATCCCTGGCCACGTCGAGCAACCGGTCGACGATCGCGTGGCCGACTCCTTGCCCCCTGACCTTTGGGTGTACCGCAACGGTGCGCACCTCACCCAGGTCGGACCACAGCACGTGCAGGGCGCCACACCCGATCAGTTCGCCGTCGATCTCGGCGACCCAGAACTCCTGGACGGCCTCGTAGAGCGTCACCAGGTTCTTCTCCAGAAGGATCTTCCCGGAATAGATGTCGACCAGAGCCTTCATCGCTGGCACATCCGACGTTCTGGCCCGCCGGATGGCGGCCGGTGCGGGATCTGCGCTCACACGTGGAGAGTATCGGTCGGAGCAACAGATATTCTGTTGCGGTGCCAGGCGAACCCACCACCGAACCAGTGGTTCCGCGTGCCCGGGTGGCGAACATCGCCAATGTGCTCACCGGTGTCCGACTGGCGCTGGTTCCGGTCTTCCTGGTTTTTCTCTTCATCGGCGACGGCCACGAAACATTCTGGCGGATAGCCGCATTCATCGTGTTTGCCGTCGCCGTGATCACGGACCGATTCGACGGTGCGCTGGCGCGCAGCTACGGAATGGTCACCGAATTCGGCACCCTGATCGATCCGATCGCCGACAAAGCCCTCATCGGCGCTGCTTTGATCGGCCTTTCGGTACTCGGCGAGCTGCCGTGGTGGGTGACCGTGGTGATCATGGTTCGCGAGATCGGCATCACTGTGCTGCGCTTCGCGGTCCTCCGCCACGGCGTGATCCCGGCCAGTCGGGGCGGAAAGTTGAAAACCCTCGTCCAGGCCGTGGCCATCGGCCTTCTGGTGCTGCCGCTGTCGGGTCCCTGGCTCACCGGGGCCTGGGTGGTGATGTGGGCTGCCGTGCTTCTGACGATGGTCACCGGCGTCGACTACATCGTCTCGGCGGTCCGCGATTCGCGCGCACGCCCCGCTTCCCCCTGACGGCGACGTCCCTAGCTGCGGTTTCTGCGCCAAACTGCAGAGATCTGCGCGATCCGGGAACCACCAGCTCGCCTGCGGCGTTGCCCTAATACAAAGCCCACCGACTGACCTCCTGGAAGGGGACACGATGACGGCATTGCTGCGCGAGGTGATCGGCGACGTGCTGCGCCGTGCCCGCACCGAGCAGGGCCGCACCCTGCGTGAGGTGTCCGATTCCGCGCGGGTCAGCCTCGGTTACCTCTCGGAAGTCGAGCGCGGACGCAAGGAGGCCTCCAGCGAGTTGCTCCTTGCCATCTGCACGGCCCTGGACGTGCCGCTATCGCGCGTTCTCACCGACGCCGGCGACGAGATGGCCAGCGAGGAGCTCGCCGCCTTCGAGCGCGACTCGGTCGGCGCGGCCAACATCGATGCCGCGACCAAGGTCGTGATTCCGCAGGTTGTGTCGATGGCGGTGGCCTGAGCCGGTGTGCGTGCGGCGACCCTCGCCGACCCGATAGATTGGGCAGCACGGTAAGCCGGCGGCCCATGGCCGGGACAACCACACACACGAAGGCGGAACGAACCGATGGCCAATCCGTTCAGCAAGGCGTGGAAGTACCTGATGGCGCTGTTCAGCTCCAAGGTCGACGAGTACGCGGATCCGAAGGTGCAGATCCAGCAGGCGATCGAGGAAGCCCAGCGGCAACACCAGGCGTTGACGCAGCAGGCCGCACAGGTCATCGGCAATCAGCGTCAGCTGGAGATGCGACTCAACCGGCAGCTGGCCGACATCGAGAAGTTGCAGGTCAACGTCCGTCAGGCGCTGACACTGGCCGACCAGGCGACTGCTGCCGGGGACGCCGCCAAGGCCACCGAGTACACCAACGCCGCCGAGGCGTTCGCCGCTCAGCTCGTGACCTCAGAGCAGAGCGTGGAGGACCTCAAGGGTCTGCACGATCAGGCGCTGCAGGCCGCAGGCCAGGCGAAGAAGGCAGTCGAGCAGAACGCGATGATGCTGCAGCAGAAGATCGCCGAGCGCACCAAGCTGCTCAGCCAGCTCGAGCAGGCCAAGATGCAGGAGCAGGTCAGTGCGTCGCTGCGATCCATGAGTGAACTCGCTGCGCCGGGCACCACGCCGAGCCTCGACGAGGTGCGCGACAAGATCGAGCGCCGCTACGCCAATGCCATCGGGTCGGCCGAGCTCGCGCAGAACTCGGTGCAGGGTCGGATGATGGAGGTGCAATCGGCCAGCGTCCAGATGGCGGGTCATTCACGCCTCGAGCAGATCCGTGCGTCGATGCGTGGTGAGCAGTTGCCGGCCGGCGGCACGGCCACCGCGCCCGCCACGCCGGCCACCAACACTCAGGCGACACCGGAAAATCCGCTGTCGCAATAACTTCCGTGAGGGACAGCAGTGAAATCGCGAGCGGGTAGACCGGAGGCTTGGCGCTCGCTGGCGCAGCGCGGGGTGGACACCGCGGCGGAGTGGTCCGACCTGCTGGCCGAAAAGCTCAATGCCGCAGCGGATCCGCGCGCCAAGCTGCTGCGCAAGCGACGCTGGGCGTTGCGGCTCGGCGTGTTCTTCGCGGTGTCGTCGCTGTTCTGGATCGGCGTGACCGGCCTGCTGTCGGCGTGGGAGACCCCGTTCTGGGCACTGTTCATCCCGGCCCCGATCGCGGTCGGCGCCGCATTCTTGGCTACTCTGTCGTTCCTTCGCTACCGCTGGCTGCGGGGCGAGCCGTTGCCGCCGCAGCGCTCAAGGACCGCGCGCCGGCTTCCGGCGTGGGGCTCAGCCGCCCGCCAACCGATGGCCGCATTGGCAGCCTCGGAACGCGGTCTGCTCTCGCTGCTCGGCGTGATGGAACGGGGCCGGATGCTTCCCGACGAGGAGCTTCGTGAGCTTTCGGCCGCGGCCAACCAGACCGCGGCCACGATGGCCGCGACCGCGAATGAGGTGGTGTCGATGGAGCGGGCGATCAGTTCTGCGCCGTCGTCGCGCGCGCATTTGGCTCCAACCATCCAGGCGTTCACCGCACAGTTGGAACAGGGCAGCCGTCAGTACAACGAGATGGTCACAGCGGCCGCGCAATTGGTGTCAGCGGCCAACACCGGATCGATGTCGAGCTCACCGATGGCGCAGCAGCGCTACCGCAGTGAGCTGTCCAACGCCACCGATCGCCTGCTCGGCTGGGCGCAGGCCTTCGACGAACTCGGACACCTGCGCCGCGCCTAGCAGCAGCTCGCATCGAGCTGCTCGGCGATGAATTCCGCTGTCAGCCGGTGCCACGTGTCGACGTCGCGCAACAGATAGTGACCGGCACTCGGCAAGCCCAGCCACCGCGCATCGACACCACGTTGACTGGCCCGGCGGGTCTGCTCCCGCGAAGAACGTGGGTCGGTCCAGTTGTCGGCAGTGCCGTGCAGGGTCAGCAGCCGGCAGCTGGTCGGCACCAGATCGGCGTCATTCTCCGGCCACCACGGGGCGAGTGCGACGATTGCGGCGACGTTGCTGCGCGCCGCGAGATGCACCGCGACGCGGGCACCCATCGAGTGGCCCACCAACACGACGCGATCGGAATCGATGTCACGCAACATCATTTGGAGCGCGGACTCCGCGTCGCGAAGTGCATCGAATTCGGGACTGTTCCAGCCCCGCTTCCGATACTGCACGCGTTGCACCCTCACCGAACTGTCCAGGTTGCGCCGCAGGAACCAGGCCAGCCACTGCATGCGCTGATTGGCCAGTTGCCAGGTTCGTGCCGCCGCGGTGTCCCGCGGTTTGCCGCCGGGCAGCACCAGCACGCCGCCATGCACCCTGTCATCGCTAGTCACAGGTGTTATTCGTTGCCGACGTCGTTGCGGATGGGAACGACACCGTGGTTCGGACGCGAACGACCCGGCTACATCGTCGCGCGCAGCGAGGGGAACACCGTCGCCGCGATTCCCCGGACGGTCCCCTTCAAGAAGTCGACCGTATCGAAATAGTCCCGCCACAGGGTGATTCGGCCCGCGTGTACCTCGAATACGCCGCACACCCAGAACTGAATGCGCAGCGGCCCGAAAACCATCGCGTCGGTGCGCTCGGTCAGCACGGCATTGCCCTCGGCGGCGATCCGGTGAATCTTCACCTCGAAGCCCATACGGCCCTCGGCTCGTCTCATCATGCCGACGATGCGTTGGCGGCCCCTGATGGTGGGGAATCCGACGTTCTGCCATTCGATGGTGTCTGCCAGCGAGCGGTCGACGGTGTCGAAGTCCTCGTCCTGCAGTGCGTAGAGGAACGTCTCTACGGTACGGACGTTGTCGAGGTCGGGTCTCACTCCGGATGCCTGGTCAGTCATGTCCTCAGCCTATGGGGTGGCGCTGTGGCATGGTAGGCCCAATGCGCGTCGTGGTCGTTGCCGGACCCGATCCCGGGCACGCCTTTCCGGCCATTGCGCTGTGTCTTCGCTTCCTGGACAGCGGGGACTCCCCGACACTTTTGACCGGAACGCAGCGGCTGGCCGTGGCGAAAGAGGCGGGGGTCGACGCGATCGAGCTTCTCGGACTGGACGCGACAGAGGCGGACGACGATGGCGATGCCGGAGCGAAGATCAATCAGCGTGCTGCGCGGATGGCGGTGCTGAACGCGCCGCAGCTGGCAGAGCTGGCACCGGATCTGGTGGTGTCCGATGTGATCACCGTCGCCGGCGCGTTCGCCGCCGAGCTGCTGGGGCTGCCGTGGGTCGAACTGAACCCGCAGCCGTTGTATCGGCCGTCGAAGGGACTGCCACCGATCGGCAGCGGGCTGGCGCCGGGCATCGGCATCCGCGGCAGGGTCCGCGACGCGGTGCTGCGTGCGATGTCCGCCCGGTCGTGGCGGGAGGGACTTCGGCAGCGGGCGGCGGCACGTGCCGAGATCGGTTTGCCTACAGTCGATCCGGGTCCTCGGCGACGTCTGATCGCCACGCTGCCCGCCCTCGAGCTGGCGCGACCCGATTGGCCTTCCGAGGCCGTGATCGTGGGGCCGCTGCACTTCGAGCCGACGTCTTCGGAGCTCGAGATTCCGGCCGGCTCCGGCCCCGTGGTGGTGGTGGCACCGTCGACGGCGAAGACCGGCGTCCGCGGCCTGACCGAGTTGGCCCTGGACACGCTGACACCGGGGGAGGTGCTCCCGGAGGGTTCGCGGGTCGTGGTATCTCGGCTGGGCGGGCCCGACGGTCCGGTGCCGCCATGGGCGGTGGTCGGACTCGGCCGACAGGACGAACTGCTGTCGACCGCCGACGTGGTGATCTGTGGTGGCGGGCACGGCATGGTGTCCAAGACATTGCTGGCGGGCGTTCCGCTGGTGGTGGTACCGGGCGGCGGCGATCAATGGGAGATCGCCAATCGCATTGTGCGGCAGGGTAGTGCGCTGCTGGTGCGGCCGCTTACCGCCCGGGCGTTGGCCACGGCGGTGTGCGAGGTGCTGTCATCGCCTCGCTATCGCGAGGCCGCACGAGAGGCCGGCGCGTCGGTTTCAGGCGTCCAAGATCCGGTACGGGTGTGCCATGAAGCGATCGGGCCGACGGCGTAGGTTGGGCGACGTGCGGTTGACGGAATTCCACGAGCTCGTCGATGGACAGTTCGGTTCGGTGCGCGGCGCGTCGTTGCTCGTCGACCACGTTCTGACCGGGCTCGACGGGCGCACCCCCGCCCAGGCAATCGAGGACGGTCTCGACCCCCGGGATGTCTGGCGTGCGCTGTGCGCGGACTTCGATGTTCCGCGCGATCAGTGGTGAATTTCAGGCCGGTTTCTGGCAGCGTTGACCAGGTCGAGTGTCAACTGTGTCGCTTCGGCGAGTGCGCTCGCGTCCGCGTCGGTCAACGACCCGCACACCCAGTCCCAGTGGGCCGATACCGTCTCTCCGGGGGCGGGCGGCGGGGACAGGGACTCGCCGTTCTTGCTCCACCGCACCGTTTCGACGCGCGGATCTCCCAGTGCCAGCACGCCGGCATCGAAGGACAAGGGGCGACAGATTATCTCGGCGTGGTCGCCCGCGACCGAGTCGACAGTGCCCCAGCGAATCCGGCAGTCCTGCATGACCCGCACCGGCGTGGCCGGATCACGATCAAGGAACCGGATCCAGGGGTAGACGACGAAGACGTGAAAACTGTGGTGGGCCAGTGCGGATGCCTGTCCGTCTAGATCGCCCAGCAGTCCGGTGACCTGGCCGGCGAATGCGCTACGAAGGCGTGACAACAGCTCGGCAGGGTCGACCTTGTCCAGCAGGGGTCCCCCGACCCAATAGTTCCGCACGACATCATCATCGAGCGGATCCGAGATCCCCGCGGCATCGGCAATGGCCTGCAGATACGGCCATGCGCCGTCGAATTCCCGCGCATGTGAGGCAAGCTCGGCATGAGCAACATCGGCGGGTCCGCAATAGCCCAGCTCGTTGGGGGGGAAGGCGTAGCAGGCGAAGGTCTCGTGCCCGCTCATTCAGCAGATCCGCGGTAGTTGTTCGCCGATGGGCAGGTCGACGACGCGGGTGCCGCCCAGTGCGGTCTTGGCGGACACCATCCCGGGGTGTTCGGCGACGCAGCGACCGATCACTGTGGCATGGGCGCCGAGCGGGTGCGCTTTCATGGCGGTGAGAACTCTGTCGGCGTCCGCGGGCGGAACGAACGCGAGCAGCTTGCCTTCGTTGGCCACATAGAGCGGGTCGAGGCCCAGCAGACCGCAGGCGTCGCGGACTTCGGCGGGAATCGGGAATGCCCGCTCTTCCAGCGAGATTCCGACGTGCGCGGTCTTGGCGATCTCGTTGAGAGTCGCCGCGACCCCACCGCGGGTCGGATCGCGTAGTACGTGAACATCGGCGCCCGTGTCGATCATCGCTGCCACGAGCCCGTGCAGCGGCGCGGTATCACTGGCCACCGTGGTGCCGAACTCCAATCCCTCGCGGCAACTCATCACTGCGACACCGTGCACTCCGATGTCGCCGCTGACGATCACGACGTCGCCCTCGGTGGCACGCTGCGGCCGGATGTCGGCGCGTTCGTCGATGAGGCCGATGCCTGCGGTGTTGATGTAGACACCGTCCCCGTGGCCGGCATCGACCACCTTGGTATCACCTGTCACCAGCTTGACGCCCGCCGCCATCGCCGCTGTTCCCACCGCGTGGGCAACGTGTGCCAGTTCATCCAGGGGGGTGCCCTCCTCGAGAATGAACGCAGTGGACAGCACCACCGGCCGTGCACCCGCCATCGCCAAATCGTTGACCGTGCCGTTCACCGCGAGATCGCCGATCGTGCCTCCCGGGAAGACCAGTGGTTTGACGACGAAGGAATCCGTCGAGAATGCCAGCCGCACATTGCCGACCTCAAGGACCGCAGAATCGCCCATTGCCGCGTCGGCCGCCGAGCCGAACGCCGGCAGGAACAGGTGCTCGATGAGTTCGGCCGACATCGCCCCACCGCCACCGTGTCCCATCACAATGTTGGGTGAATTCCGCAGGGGAGCGGGACAAACCCAGGCTTCCATGTCGATGGTCGCACCGAGATCGGCAGGGGTTTCAGGCATTCGATACCTCCAGTCTCCGGTAGAGGTAATAGGCGGCGCATGCCCCCTCCGACGAGACCATGGTGGCCCCAAGGGGATTACGCGGTGTACACAACGTGCCGAACGCCTCGCACTCGTGCGGCTTGATCAGGCCCTGGAGCACTTCGCCCGACCGGCATACCGGCGATTCCTCGGTGTGGATATCGGTGACGGAGAAACGGTGCTCGGCATCGTAGTCGCGGTACGCATGCGAGAGCCGCCAACCGCTACTCGGGATCATGCCGATGCCACGCCACGCCCTGTCGGTCACCTCGAAGACGTCGAGGAGCATGGCTTTGGCCGCGGAGTTCCCGTCGACCTGCACGGCGCGCGGATAGGCGTTCTCCAGCTCGTGGCGACCCGATTCCAGCTGCAACACCGTGCGCCGAATTCCCTCGAGGATGTCCAGCGGCTCGAATCCTGTGACAACGATCGGAATGTTGTACTTGTCGCACAGCGGCGGATATTCCTCGGTTCCCATCACCGTGCAGACATGACCTGCCGCCAGGAACGCCTGCACCCGGCAGGTCGGCGATTCCATGATCGCCGAGATCGCCGGGGGCACGAGAACGTGGGATACCAGCAGTGAAAAGTTGTCGATGCCGAGCCGCTTGGCTTGATAGACCGTCATCGCGTTGGCGGGCGCTGTGGTCTCGAAGCCGATTCCGAAGAACACCACCTGCTTGGCGGGATTCTCCTTCGCGATCTTCAGCGCGTCCAGTGGCGAATAGACAACTCGTACGTCACCTCCGCGGCTCTTGACCTGGAACAGGTCCTTCTCGCTGCCGGGAACGCGCAGCATGTCGCCGAAAGAACAGAAGATCACGTCGGGACGTGACGCGATCTCCAACGCCTTGTCGATGATCTCCAACGGAGTCACGCAGACCGGGCATCCGGGGCCGTGGATCATCTCGATGGTGTCCGGCAGCAGCTGGTCGATGCCGTGCCGGATGATCGAATGTGTCTGTCCGCCACATACTTCCATGATCGACCAGCGTTGACTGGTGGCAGCCTTGATCTCGTCGACGAGACGGCGGGCGAGCTGGGGGTCGCTGAATTCATCCAGGTACTTCATGGTTTCACCTCAGAATTTCCGTTGGGCGTCTTAGCCGCCCCGGCGGCGACATTGGGTGTCGGAGCCGCCCCGGCGGCGACATTGGGTGTCGGAGCCGCCCCGGCGGCGACATTGGACCCGGAGTCGGGGTTGTCGAGGCCGGCTTGTTGGGCGGCTAGCTCGAAACCGTCGGAGAACTCCTCCTTGAGCACCCCGAGGTGCTCGAATTCGGCCAGTGTCCGCATCGCTGATTCCTCGTCGAGCCGTTGCAGCGCGAAACCGACATGGACGACCACGTATTCGCCGACGTCCGCGTCGGGTATGTACTCCAGGCAGACGTCCTTCTTGATTCCGCCGAAATCGACGACGGACATCAGGGTGCCGTCACGGTCCTCGATGCTGACAATTCTTCCCGGTACCGCTAAGCACATCAGCGGCCTCCCTTCCTCATGACGAATTTCCCACCATCAGTTGGCCCAATGCGATCCCGCCGTCGTTCGGTGGCACGACACTGTGAGTGATCACGTCGAAACCCTTGGCCCGCAGGCCAGACACGGCCAGGTGTAACAGGAATGCGTTCTGAAAAACTCCACCCGACAGCGCGACGGTCGGCGTATCCGGTACCACGGTGGTGGCCAGTCGAACGATCAAATCCGCCACTGCCCGGTGGAACCGCGCGCCGACCACACCCGCCGCCACCCCGGATCGAGTGTCGGCGATGACCGCTGTGATCACGGGCGTCGGATCGATGACGACCGGGGCATGTGTCAGGTCGATGGCGAATTGGTACGTGGCTGTGCCGCAGGTGGCGTCGCGGGACATCCCCTCCAGCTCGATGGCCGCCTGTGCCTCGTATGCGACGACCTGGCGCACGTCGACCAACGAGGCGACGGTGTCGAACAGCCGTCCCATGCTGGACGTCGGAGCGCAACCCAGGCCGGTCTCGAGCTGGTGGATCAGTACGCGTTGCTCATCTTCCGGGCATGCTCGCACGGGCGCCAGGTCCTGATCCCAGGTGATGTCCGCGGCCCACATGTGCGCCAGCGCCATCCGATACGGCCGCAGGACGCTGACGTCCCCGCCGGGCAGCGGCACATACCGCAGGTGTGAAAGCCGCCGGTAGCCCTTGTAGTCGGCGAGCAGCACCTCGCCGCCCCACACCGCATTGTCGGGTCCGTAGCCGGTACCGTCGAAGGCGAATCCGAGTACCGGCCGCGACCCGTCGAGACCGTGTTCGGCCATGACCGAGGCGATATGGGCGTGGTGGTGCTGAACCGTCCGGACCGGCCGACCTCGAGAGTTCCGGTGCGCCCAGGCGGTCGATCGGTACAGCGGATGGGCGTCGGCGACAAGCACTTCCGGTTCGACCCCTGTCAGCGCCTGCAGGTGGTGGCGTGCCGAGTCGAATGCCGACAACGTCGCCAGGTCGTCCATGTCCCCGATGTGCTGGCTGAGCCACGCGTACTTTCCATCGGCCACAGCCAGAGTGTTCTTGAGGTCGGCGCCGACGGCGAGGGTCGGCGGCAGGGCCGCCGGCAGCGATACCGGTAGCGGTGCGTATCCGCGCGAGCGCCTTATCGGCAATTCGCCGACGCAAGCGAATCGCACAACCGAATCGTCGCACGGCACCAGGATCTCCCGGTCGTGCATCAGCCAAGCGTCAGCCAGCTGCGAAAGTCGTTCCAGCGCATCGCCGTCTGTGAAGCAGATCGGTTCTCCGCCGAGGTTACCCGATGTCATCACGAGTGCCGTCGGACCCGGTTCGTCACCAGGGAGCCCGAAGAGCAGCGCATGCAGGGGTGTGTACGCGAGCATGACACCGAGGTCTGGATTGTGCGGGGCCACCGCGTGGGCCACCGGGGCACCCTCTCGACGCGGCATCAGTACGATCGGCCGCCGCGCACCGGACAGCAGCCGCGCCGATCCGTCATCGATCTCGGCGATGGTGCGCGCGGTCGACAGGTCCGCGACCATCACCGCGAACGGTTTGTCCCCGCGCCGCTTTCGCTTACGTAGCTCCGCGACTGCGCGCTCGTTGGCCGCATCGCACGCGAGGTGGTATCCGCCGATGCCCTTGACCGCGACGATGCCGCCATCGCTGAGCAGTCTCCGTGCCTGCTGCAGCGCAGCTTCGGATTCGATCGATCGGCCGTCGCTGTTTCGGTATCGCACTGCGGGGCCGCATTGTGGACAGCACACCGGTTGGGCGTGGAATCGCCGATCGGCTGGGTCGTGGTATTCGGCGGTGCAGGCGGCGCACATCGTAAAGGCAGACATGGTCGTTGATGCGCGGTCATAGGGTAGCGACGCGATGATGGTGAACCTCGGGCCGCAATTGGTGCAGTTGATGAATGCGTGCCGGTAACGCCGGTTTGTAGGATCACTCTGCTCGACGGCGCATTCGGCACACATCGCGACATCGGGGGAGGCCAACGTGCGGCCCCCAGCCGATCGGGAGGTGTCGGCGATGGTGAAACCGGTTCCGCCGACAACCGCGATATCGCGGGTCTCGATCGATTCGATGACGGCCAGCGGAGGCGGTCGCTCACGCAGGCGGGCGAGGAAGTCATCGATCTCGCCGGCGCCGCCCTCAACCTCGATCACGGCACCGGAACTGTCATTGCGTACGGATCCGGACAGGCTGAACGCGGCCGCGCATGCGTAGACGAACGGCCGGAACCCCACTCCCTGAACGACGCCGTGCACGCAGACACGGAGCCTGCGCCGCCCGGTCATGGAAACGCCCTGGGAATCTGGCCGGGGTCTTCTCCCGTTTCCGAGCCCCTGCCCATCATCTCCAGGCCGGCCATGGCGGCGTCGGCACCCGCTTTGTCGGTCTTTTCGACGACGAATCCCATGTGGATGATCACCCAGTCGCCGGATTCGAATGTCTCCTCGGGCAGCATGCCGATGTTCACCTTGCGGTTCTGGCCCGCGACGTCGACCAACGCCAACTGGTCGCCGTAGCCCTCCAGCATCTTGACGACCTGCCCCGGGATTCCCAGACACATCAGTCAGCCCTCCGCAGGCGCCGGCGCGCGGGTGGCAAGGTAGCCAAGTACGTCGTTGATCGCCGCGACCGCTGACGGCACCGCCGCGGTGACCGGTTCCGACAGGCCCATGCCGTCCTCGATGTTTTCGACTTCGCAGCCGATGACGATCGTCTGCGGTGCGGTGCCGCCCAGTGCGTTGAGGGTGGCGAACACGGCCGCGGGGTCCATGCTGTGCGCTTCGAGACCGGCCGTGGAAGAGAGGGTTTCGTGGTCGGCCTCGAAAATATGAAGCGTCCCGGGCGCCCCGCGATTCGGCAGTGCATCGACGAGGACAAGCGCGTGCCACTCCTCGAGGAGGTCGTAGGCGAGGTGCATTCCCCTGATTCCATAATCCACCGGGTGCACATCGGCGCCTAGGGACTGCCCGACGACATGGCGCATCACCTCGGGTCCGAACCCGTCGTCTCCGAGGAAGATGTTGCCGATTCCGGCGACCAGGATGCGGGCTGTCATCTGGTTGACGAACTCCCAACTACATGTTGCGTATCTTCATGTACCGTCGCACGTCCGGGATGGAGCGGAGTCCGACCACGACCCCGCCCAAGACCACAACGGCCACGACACCGGTTGCTACCCAACCAATTACATCCATCATGAACTCCTATCTGGGCTGACTACTCCTGCATCGATCGGCTCGACTTCGTCCGGCGCGAAGTACAGATATCGGCCGTAGGAGTCGGGCATCTCGACGTCTGGATCGTCCTCGACGATTACGCCGACGTACTGCTGGCCGTCGACGTCCTCATGGACGGAAGTGACGCGGGCGCTCTTCCCCGCGAAGAAGATGTCCTGCGCATCGGCGCGCCGACACGGCCGCAGGCGGACTCGGCTGCCCGCGGAAACACGCACACCGTTCACCAGAACGGCGTCGAGGTCGGGACGGACGGCGTTGTCGGCCACCGGATCCCACCAATCGACACCTTCTGGGATCTCCGGGATCAGCCCGGCCGACCTCATTTGCTCATCCAACGCGTCGAGTCCCGGCGCGTGCCCGGGTTCTGGCGCGTGCGGGTTGCGCAGGATGCCGTGTAATTGCTGCAAGGCCTCTGGCGACATCGAATCGCACCTGTCGATGATCGCCGCCGCCAGCGGGTCGGTCGCACGCGCCTGTGCTTTCTCCTCATCGGTCATCGTCATCACACGGAGCGTGAGGATTTCGTCGATCTCGGTGGAGTCGTAGAGGGCGCCTTCGCTCTGTTCGGCGATCTCGGGATGGTCGTAGAGGATGATCGGCGAGATCAGCAGCAGGTCGCGTTCGCCCGGCCGCCCGGCGAGCACCGGGAAGCAGCGGTGCTGGACCAGGCGCGACACCGCGTCCGTCGCGGAATCCGGCGGTTCGAGGAGTGAGATGAACTCTCCACCAGCCACTTCAGCGATGATGTGGGTGCCGATCAACGACGTGGCGATGGCCGCGTCCTTGGTGGCCTCGGCCGCGCCGGTATTGCGAACCGCCACGCTGACCCGGTAGAAGTCGACGTCGCGCTCGACCGCGACGGTCAACTCAGCCTGGATGGCGGATCTGGTGCGGACCAGCCGACCGCCGTCGACGTTCTCGGATTCACTTCCCTCAGCGACCTCCACGCCCAAGGTGCGCGGCTGCGTGAGGTCGGTGAGAAGGAAGGGGCCGAAAGACAGTTCGCGCTCCACCGCCTCGTCCCACGTGACCCATGACTGCAATCCGCTGGTCAATTCGTCGACCGGTTCGAATGTGCCGCCGCCGATATCGCGTTCGGCGCGGCGGTGCTGCAGCTGCAGGAAACGTACGACGACGGTCAATTCGCTGTCACCGTCGACCAGGAATTGCGCCGACA
Organism: uncultured Actinomycetota bacterium; assembly: GCA_963805835.1. Taxonomy (GTDB): domain Bacteria; phylum Actinomycetota; class Actinomycetes; order Mycobacteriales; family Mycobacteriaceae; genus Mycobacterium. The sequence continues at coordinate 438,505 of CAWDVX010000007.1, forward strand.
TGCTGTCGTTCTCGCCAATCCCCGCATCCGATGCCCCGGGTGGTCCAAGCACCCCGAACTGCCAGCGGGATTGGTTCTTGCTGGACGTCGCTCGGTAGGGATAGAGCAGGTAACCCTCGTAGAGCACCGCGTCGGCGATGGCACGGGCCCGATCCCAGGTAGGTTTCACCGGACCTCCTCGGGCGTCGGGGTCGGCGCGTTGAGTTGCGGGGCTTCGGCGAGCAATGTGGTGACGGCGTCGTCGAAGTCGAGCATCCCGCGGGCCGATTTGTATGCGGCCAGCGCGGATACGGTGTCGTGCCCGAGTCGCACCCACCCGGCGCTGGGATAGTGGATCCGAACGAGGTCGTTCCACACCGCGACCGGCATCTCGTGCTGGGCTTCGCATTCCCAGGACACCTGACGAACCGAGAAGCCACGTTCGCCCGGCACAAACACCGTTCCACTGAAGAGGAATAGCAATGGAACGGCGCCGTCGCGCAGGGCGTGCAGGTACTTCGACGCCGCGACCTCGAAGTCGTACGTGCATTCCAGCGGCAGTGAGATCTCGGTGACGCCGGTGAAGCCTTGAACCATCGCGGTGCTGTGTTGCCACAGGAACGTGCGTTGAGTGTTGGCCCACCGCTCGCGCGGCCCGAACAGGTCGACCAGGCCCGCGGCCTCTTCGTCGGAGTACGGCCGACGCAGCGGTTCGATGCGGATCTGGCAGCGCAGTGCGATCGCCTGAATCGGCTCGGCGTCGCCGGCGCCGTGATGCCGATGCGCGCAGTCAGTCGCGGCGTGACCGAGAACTGTTCTGCGGCCACGTCCACGATGGTGAACGTCAGACTGCTCACGCTGAAGCCACCTTGCTGCGCGCCTTGATCCGCTCGAAGAACTCGTCGACGAACTCTCGAACCTCGTGGCCACCGTCGAAGCCCCGCCACAACATTCGCAGTCTGCCCACGAACTCATAGCACGCGTCGATGGGGACCAGGTAGCACTCTGCGGGGGCATTGAGTTCCGGATCCGCGTGGTCTCGATCGGGGACCCGCACCAGCAGGGCTTCGACATCGTCGGCGAGCATGCCCAGTCGGCTGTCAGCGCCGCTGATGGAGCTCCAGGCGTCGAGGTCCAGTTCGGACTCGGTGGCTCCGGCCGGCCCTGGATAGAAGGCCACCGTCTTGTCCATCTCGGAGTTGTGGAAGAAGAAGGCCAACCCGACGGGGATCTGCAGTGCTTCCCAGGCGCGACGGTCCAACGTGAAGTCCGAGAAGGTGAGGTATCGATCCGGC